>NZ_JAIUIS010000018.1:0-135149 GCF_020165765.1 Mesorhizobium sp. B264B1B | reverse complement strand
GGGCAGTCTTAGAAGCAAACTTCTTCGTCGCCAGCGGCGCACCGCCCTCGTTCGTGAGGCGTATATAGTCGCCACCCTCACAAACTGTCAACACCGATCCAAGAAGTTTTTGAATTTTTTGCGACAGAAATTTCAGGCCCGATTTGTCGATAGCCGGCTGCCGTTGGGGAACAGGACGCCAAGGAGTATCCAGCCACGGAGGAGCCCTATTGCCGCCGCATTGCCGTTCGACACCAGAACCAACAAAGCGGGCGCAGCGCAGCGGCGCGGTGCCTCTTTTGAAAGCCTCATATAGAGGTGTGCGATGAGCCCTCGAGAGAGGGAAACGCCGCCCTTTTTGCAGAGCGCTCTATAAGAGAAGCGCGCGAGGGGAATTCGACCGGGGCCCGAGGCTTCGTTGACTTAACCTGCCGTGACAGGCAAATGTCATGGCCACAACAAAAGCGACAAGCCGTTCCGCCCGGGGAAAAAGCAGCCTTTCTGGATGCCAGATACGGAAGATGTCATAGCCGAACTCGGCAACGAGCCGCCGCTTATCGCGGACGGCCGCAGTGGCCCACCCGACCGGCGCGAGGTTTCCGCGCGCTGGCTGTCGGGGACATTCTTGACCGGCGTGACCTCAAGCGTGCTGATGGGCGTGGCGCTGTTCGCCGCCCTCGACGGGCGCCAGCAACTGGCGACGCCACCCGAGATCGCCGAACTGATCGGCCTTGCCGGCAATGGCGATTCGGGCGAGATGGCCAAGACCACCAGGCTGGTGGCGCCGCGCCAGATCGCCAAGGCCAAGGACCGTCGACGCATGGAAGTGTCGATGGTCACCAAGGTCGGCGACCGCGATGTCATCCACACCATGCCTTTCGTGCAGATCAAGATGGCATTGGCGGCTGGCCATACCACCAACCGGCCCTACCCGCCCTTCGATCCGATGCAGGTGTTCGGCGACGACGGTGACGACGCATCGGCGCAACCGGCGACGGCCGCCGCTGCGCCGGGCCAGATCTACGGCACCAAGGTCGAAAGCGAAATGAGCCTGAAGACCGTCGACTTCCCCATTGAAACGGCTTCCTTCGATGAAAAGAGCGACCTTTCCGCCGATGAGGTGGAAAAGGTAGTGCGCGAGGCCGGCACCGATCTCAGCGACGGCGCCGTCCAGGTCGCTTCGCTCCACTATGTCGACCCGCAGCGATTTGGCGAGGCCTTTGCCGAGAGCATGGCCGGCTCCTACGACGTCAGGATCGTGCCGGAAAACGTTTCGGTCGCGCCACGTGCCAACGCCGATGACCAGGCACCGGCCTTCGCCGAGGAAATCATCCCTTTCACCAAGGATCTCGCCATCACGGAAGCCTTCGCAGATTCGGGCTATACGGGCGAGGACGCCGCCGGCATGGCCGAGGCGATCACCAAGCTCTTGAACGCCCCGGCGCTCAAGGCTGGAACCGTGCTGCGTGTTGGTCTCGAGGTCCATGGCGACGCCGCCAAGGTCGTGCGCACCAGCGTCTACGATCGGACCCAGCATATCGTCACCATAGCGCTCGACGATCGCGGCCAGTATGTGCCGGCGCAGGAACCGGAGCCCAATCCGGAGTTGCTGACGGCGTTCGATGATTCGTCGGCGCCAGTGGTGGTGCGCGGCAACCTGCCCAACGTCTATGACGGCATCTACCGCGCCGCCTATTCCTACGGCATGTCCAAGGCCATGACGCAGCGGCTCATCAAGCTGTTGGCTTCCGATGTCGACTTCCAGTCCCGCCTCAATCCGGCCGACCGTCTCGAAGTGCTGTTCTCGCAGCCCGACGGCGACGACCAGACCTCGGACAATTCCGAACTGCTTTACGTCTCGGCGACCTTCGGCGGGCAGACGCGCAATTTCTACCGCTTCCAGATGCAGGACGGCAGCACGGATTATTTCGACGAGGACGGCTCGAGCGCCCAGCAGTTCCTGCTGCGCAATCCGTTGCCGGCCGGAAAGTTCCGCTCCGGCTTTGGCGCGCGCAGGCACCCGATCCTCGGCTATGTCCGCATGCATACCGGCGTCGACTGGGCAGCCCCCATCGGCACGCCGATCATCGCCGCGGGCAATGGCGTCATCGAGAAGGTCGGCTGGGCCGGCGGCTATGGCAAGCAGATCATCATTCGCCATGCCAACGGCTATGAGACCTCCTACAATCACCAGAGCGCTTTTGCCAAAGGCATCGAACCGGGCGTTCACGTCCGCCAAGGCCAGACCATCGGCTATCTCGGCCAGACCGGCCTCGCCACCGGCCCGCATCTTCACTACGAGCTGATCGTCAATGGCACCAAGGTCGATCCGATGCGCGTCCGCCTGCCCGTCGGCAAGGTGTTGAAGGGCGAGGACCTTGTCGCCTTCAAGCGTGAACGCGAGCGCATCGACGACCTGCTGAAGCAGGAAGACAGTGATTCGCTGAAGGTCGCGAGCGCCAAGATCGAAGGATAGTTCCTTCGATCCACCCGTCAGTCGCGAGGGTTTTCGGCGGGCCGGCGCCATGGCAATGATTCGCCTGAAATCGTCCTCCAGGCGATGACAGCCGAAAGCAGGCAAAGCAGCGCCGTTACAAAGGAAACAGCCGAGAATGCGGCGTCGCTGGCGGCAAGCCGTGCGGCGTCGACAGCCGGGGCCAGTCCGGTCGTCGCCGGTTCACCGAACCCCGGCACGCCGGGCAAGGCGCTGCCATCCAGGGCCTTCGCGTAGACCCAGGCGGCAAGCGACCCCATAGCCGCAACCGCAATCAGGCCTCCTATGCGCGAGACGGCATTGTTGATACCGGAGGCCGCGCCCGTATCCTTGTCTTCCACCGCCGTCATGATCGCGGTCGACAGCGGCGACACCACCAGCGCCATGCCGAACCCCATCAGCGCCATCAGCGGAAATGTTCCGGTCCAGAAATTGTGGATACCGGCATGCGTCAACAAGCCAAGCCCGGCGAAGGCGAAGGCAACCACCAGACTGCCGCTGGCGATCGGAAAACGCGGTCCGATCCGGTCGGACCACTGGCCGACAGGCCCAGACAGCAGTGCGATCAATGCAGACAGCGGCAGGAAGATGAAGCCGACCTCGGCCGTGCTCAGCCCCCAGCCGGCGATCAAAAGCATGGGCAGGTAGAAAAGATTGGCCGACAGCGCGAAATAGAGGAAGAAGGTCGCGAGATTGGCGCCGGCGAAGGCGCCGATGCGAAACAGATTGAGATCGATCATCGGCTCGCGCTGCCGGCGCTCGTAGAAAATGAAGACGAAAAGCAGGACCACGCCGGCAACGATTGCCGAACCCGACATGAATCCGGCAGCCTCCGCGTTCATCGCCGTCAGCCCGTAGGCCAGCAACCCGAAGGCCAGTGTCGCCAGCGCCGCGCCGCCAAGATCGAGGCTGCGCTTTTCGGTCGGCCGATCCGCCGGGATCTTGGCGAGCAGCAGGTAGATCGAAACCAGCCCAAGCGGCAGGTTGATGGCAAATATCGCACGCCAGATTCCATTGCCGAGGGTCGACAGCACGAAACCGCCCAGCACCGGACCGAGTGCCGTGGTCAGCGCCGAAGCGGCGGCCCAGATGCCGATTGCGCGGCCGCGCTCCTTTTTCGGATAGGCCTTGGCGATGATGGCAAGGCTGCCCGGCACCATGATCGCCGCGCCGACGCCCTGGATTGCACGAAACGCGATCAGCACCGCCGGATTGGGCGCCAGCGCGCAGGCCAATGAAGCGGCGATGAACAGCGCGATGCCGGCGACGAAGGCGCGGCGCAGGCCGAAGCGGTCGCCCGCAGCACCGCCGGCAAGGATGAGCGCCGAAAGCGTCAGCGCGTAGGCATTGGATATCCACTGCGCTTGCGCCAGGCTGGCGCCGAGATCGACGCGGATTGCCGGCGTGGCGATGGCAAGGATCGAACCGTCGATGAAACCAAGCGCTGAAGCCAGGATCGCGGCGATCAGCACATAGCGCCGCTGCGACTGCGGGCAGAACGTACCGTTGGCGGTCGGCGGCGGGACGGCAGCGGCTTTGCTCGGTGAATGCATGCAACCTGCATAAACCCGCGGCGCGCCCGCAACAACCAGCCAGCGGTCCCGGTGGTTGAAACCAGCTGCGCAGCCACCTGGCCGCATTGGCAGGTGCCGGCCCACGCAGGTGCAAACAAGCGCCGGCATGCTAAGCTTTCACGCGGCATCGGACGGGAGCCGATCAGACAGGGGGAGAAAATCGATGAAGCGACCGCTCGAACCATCCCAGTCCGGGCTCCACCGCGTCGTCGGGCTGACCGACGGCGTCTTCGCCATCGCGCTGACCCTGATCGTTCTGGAGATTCGTGTACCGACGCACGAGGCGATCCATTCCGAAGGCGATCTCCTCGACGCCGTCCTGGCGTTGGCGCCGCGCTTCCTGACCTATGCGCTTTCCTTCCTGACGCTGACCATCTTCTGGTTCGGCCAGCAGGCGCAGCATGGGTTGATCACCAGATCCGACAGGCGGCTGGCAACGCTCAATTTGTGCTTTCTCGCCTTTATCGCCCTGCTGCCGTTCTCGACCGATCTTCTGGCCGACTTCCTCGAATTCAGAACCGCGGTCGCCGTCTATTGGCTCAATCTGCTGATGCTCGGCGTCACCCTGATCGCCAGCTGGCGCTATGCGGAGAAAAATGGCCTTCTGGCGGATGATGTCGACGTCGAAACGAAACGCACGGTCTACCTGCGCATCGTCAAGGCGCAGCTTCTGTGGGCGGTCGGCGCCCTGCTCTGTCTGGTCACCCCGCTGCTCAGCGTCGGCTTCATTCTCATGGTGCAGCTGATTTATGCCGCGACACCGAGCGCGAAATGGTTGCGCAGGATAATCGGGTAGAGCAATTCCAGGAAAAACGTCGCGGTTTCCCGGGAAAAGCGCGCAGCGCTGGAGCGGCTCGGAAGTCCATCGAACACTGAACCGCTCTAACCAGCGACGAACGCCGCATCGTCTCAGTCGACGAATTCCACCGTCACGCCGGGCGAAACCAGCTTGGCCAGCTCGCGGGCATCCCAATTGGTTAGTCGCACGCAACCATGGCTTTCGGTCTTGCCGATCTTCGAGGGATCCGGCGTGCCATGGATGCCGTAGGTCGGCTTGTCCAACGCGATCCACACCGAGCCGACAGGGCCATTCGGGCCGGGCGGAATGGTCAGGACCTTATTGTTCTCGCCCTGTTTAAAATTGATGTTGGGGTTGTAAGTGTAGTTCGGATCGAGCGCGACACGGGACACGGCATGAATGCCGGACGGCGACGGCGTGTCGGACGAGCCGATGGTGGCGGGATAGGCCGCGACCAGCTTGCCCGCCGTATCATAGGCAAAGACCTCTTTCTTGCCCTTGTCGGCGACGATACGAGCCACCGGCGACGACACCAGTCTGCCGAAATTGGCAACCTTGATGATCGTTCCGGGACGGTTGAAATTGGCCTCCGGGTTGAGCGCCTTGAGATAGTTCTCGTCCATGTGGAAGCGCTCGGCAAGCGCTTCCGTGACCGACGTATAGCCCATGCGGTCGAGCTGCGCCTTCTGGCTGTAATCTTCCGGGATCGACGCAACATAGGGACCGGCCGCATCCTCCGGTGTGATCGTGTAGTTGGCCAAGGCATCGCCGCCCGATTGTGCAAGGGCCGCCTGGATGCCGACGGCGTCGGTCGATCGCAGATTGCTGCCGGTGATCTGGTTGTAGGCAGCCAGCGCCTTGTCGACATTCGAACCGAAGCGCCCGTCGATGACGCCAGGCGAAGCGCCGCCGCGATCAAGCAGCACCTGCAGAGCCGCGACATCCTGGCGTGCTCCGAGCGAAAGCGACGGGTCGACCACAGTCTTGCCGCCTGCTTTCGGCGGTAATCCCGCTTCGTCTGCAGGCGCCGGCTGCGCGGCGGGAGCCGTGGGCTGGACCGGCTCTATCGAGGCCTCGTTCAGCGGCTGGCGCTTGACGGAGGGCGGCGTTGCCGGCTGGGGCGCTTCCGGATAGTTGTCGTCGTAGACGCCGTCGCCGCCGGGGGCCGGCGGGTAGGCCTCGACGGAATTGTCGCCATAGGGATCATATTCCTGGACGGGCGGCGCGATGACCCGGCCTTCGTCTTCCATCTGCCTGCGGCGGAAGCGTGCCATGTCTTCCGGATCGTCGAGATAGTAGCGGTCGTCGTCGGCGGGAACGCGGCCGAGTTCGCGCAGCCGTGTCTCGCGGCGCAGCGCGCGTCGGTCGAGCCTGGTCTGCGGCGGTTGGATGGCGACGACCTTGCCCGTGTCCGCATCGACGATGACGCGGTTGCCCCTGGCGTCGTAATAGATGTCGAGATTGCCGTCCTGGGCCAGCAGGATGCCGCCGTCAGCGGGGCGGACGACCCGCGGCGAAGCGTCCTCAGTCGGCGCGGCGAACGCGCTTGAAAACGCCAGTCCGGCCGCAAGTGCCGAAAGGGTGAAGATCGTCCGCAACATCGTGGGCAAACTCTCCGGTCCGTAATTGCCGTCGCCGGCGGCTTTCGCGCGTAGCGAGTCCTTCGCCAGCGAACCACCGCCCGACCATAAGGTTCCAATATGAACCGGGCATGAAGATGGCGGTTTTCCGGCGCCTCGACGAATATCAGCTAAATGCATATCATCCAAAAGCGGCCCGGTTTGGGGCGAAAGATATGCATAGAACAAAAAGCTAAAGCGCGTCGCCTGAATCCATCGAGCGTGACGCGCTTTAGCCTCAGGCAAGTCCCAGTTCCTTTCGCGCCTGCTTCGTCAACTTCAGGGCGACAAGACGATGGCTCTCGCGCAGGTAATCCTTCAGCGCGCCATCATCCATGCTCTGGCTTGTCTGGCGCTGGATCCATTTCATGCCGCGCGAGGCAAGATAGGGCGCGGGCCGCAAGCCCGGCTGCTCCTTCAGCACATCATAGGCAATGTCGGAGCATTTGAAGGTGATGAAAGGGTCGCGGCCCTCGCTCCAGCCGCCGATGGCAAAGACCTTGGCGCCGACCTTCCAGACATGGGCGCCGCCCCACTGGACGACATGCGATGTGGCGGGCAGCGAGGCGCAGAAGCCGTTATAGTCGTCCAGCGTCATGCGTGCTCCTGCCGAAAGACGCGGAAAAGCCGCGCGCCCGTCCTGGGCGCGCGGCGTTCAATCAGGCTGCCGCTTCGGTCGCGACGACCGTCGGCTTCGAACGGAAATTCAACCGGTCGGAGCCAGCGGTCACCTTGACGGTCGAGCCGTCGAGGATCTCGCCGAGCAGGATCTTCTCAGCCAGCGGGTCCTGCAGGTCTTTCTGCATCACCCGCTTTAACGGCCGCGCGCCATAGGCAGGGTCGTAACCCTTGGATGCCAGCCAGTCGATCGCCTCCTGGTCCAGCGACAGCGTGATCTTGCGGTCGACCAGCAGGTTTTCCAGCCGCTTGAGCTGGATTTCGACGATGCGGCCCATATCCTGCCGGCGCAGCCGATGGAACAGGATCACCTCGTCGACGCGGTTGAGGAACTCCGGCCGGAACGACGCCTTGACGACGTTCATCACCTCGTCGCGAACCTGGTCGACATCCTGGTCCTCGCCGAGATTGACCAGGTATTCGGCGCCGAGGTTCGACGTCATGATGATCAGCGTGTTGCGGAAGTCGACCGTGCGGCCCTGCCCATCGGTGAGCCGGCCGTCGTCGAGCACCTGCAGGAGCACGTTGAACACGTCGGGATGCGCTTTCTCGATCTCGTCGAACAGCACGACCTGATAGGGCCGGCGCCGCACCGCTTCGGTTAGCGCGCCGCCTTCCTCATAACCGACATAGCCGGGAGGCGCGCCGATCAATCGGGCAACCGAATGCTTCTCCATGAACTCCGACATGTCGATGCGCACCATCGCGCTCTCGTCGTCGAACAGGAAGTTCGCCAGCGCCTTGGTCAGTTCGGTCTTGCCAACGCCGGTCGGGCCGAGGAACATGAACGAGCCGATCGGCCGGTTCGGATCCTGCAGGCCGGCGCGAGCGCGCCGCACTGCCTTGGAAACAGCTTGCACCGCCTCGCCCTGGCCGACGACGCGCTTGCCGATCTCGTCTTCCATGCGCAACAGCTTGTCGCGCTCGCCTTCCAGCATCTTGTCGACCGGAATTCCGGTCCAGCGCGAGACGATGTGGGCGACATGATCGGGCGTGACCACTTCCTCGACCATGCCGGCCTTGCCGTCCTGGGCCTCGGCTTCCTTCAGCTTCTTTTCCAGTTCCGGGATCTTGCCATAGGCAAGCTCGCCGGCGCGCTGGAACTCGCCCTTGCGCTGGGCGATGGCCAGTTCGTTGCGCGCCTCGTCAAGCTGCTTTTTGAGGTCGGCGGCGAGCCCGAGCTTCTGCTTCTCTGCCTGCCATTTCGAGGTCATCTCGGTCGATTCCTCCTCAAGGCTGGCGAGGTCCTTCTCGAGCCGGGCAAGCCTGTCCTTCGAAGCCTCGTCCTTCTCGACCTTCAGCGCTTCGCGCTCGATCTTGAGCTGCATGATGCGGCGGTCGATCTCGTCCAGCGCTTCGGGCTTGGAATCGACCTGCATGCGAAGCCTCGAAGCGGCTTCGTCGACGAGGTCGATCGCCTTGTCCGGCAGGAACCGGTCGGCGATGTAGCGGTTGGACAGCGTCGCCGCCGCGACCAGCGCCGAATCGGAGATGCGCACCTTATGGTGCTGCTCGTATTTCTCCTTCAGGCCGCGCAGGATCGAGACCGTGTCCTCCACCGTCGGCTCCTCGACGAAGACCGGCTGGAAGCGGCGGGCGAGTGCGGCATCCTTCTCCACATGCTTGCGGTATTCGTCGAGCGTGGTGGCGCCGACGCAGTGCAGTTCGCCGCGCGCCAGCGCCGGCTTCAGAAGGTTGGACGCATCCATGGCGCCGTCCGCCTTGCCGGCGCCGACCAGGGTGTGCATCTCATCGATGAACAGGATGATGCCGCCAGCAGCGGCAGTGACCTCGGAAAGCACGGCCTTCAGCCGCTCCTCGAACTCACCGCGATATTTGGCGCCGGCGATCAGCGCGCCCATGTCGAGCGCCATCAGCTGCTTGTCCTTCAGCGATTCCGGCACGTCGCCATTGACGATGCGCAGCGCCAGGCCTTCGGCGATCGCCGTCTTGCCGACGCCCGGCTCGCCGATCAGCACCGGATTGTTCTTGGTGCGGCGCGACAGCACCTGGATGGTGCGGCGGATCTCGTCGTCGCGGCCGATGACCGGATCGAGCTTGCCGGCGCGGGCATCGGCGGTGAGATCGCGCGCGTATTTCTTCAGCGCGTCATAGCCCTGTTCGGCATTCGCCGAATCGGCGGTGCGGCCCTTGCGGACGTCGTTGATCACCTGGTTGAGCGCCTGCGCGGTGACGCCGGCCTTGGCCAGTATGTCTGATGTCTTGGCTGATTTCTCGACCGCCAGCGCCGTCAGTAGCCTTTCGACCGTGACGAAGCTGTCGCCGGCCTTCTTGGCCAGTTCCTCGGCTGTCGAAAACACCTTGGCCAACGGCTGTGCCAGATAGAGCTGGCCGTTGCCGCCCTCCACCTTGGGCATCGCTTCGAGTGCCGTCTCGATGCCGAGCTTGACGTCGCGGACGCTGCCGCCGGCGCGCTCGATGAGCGACGCAGCCAGACCCTCGTCGTCATCGACGAGCACTTTCAGGATATGTTCGGGGGTGAATTGCTGGTGGTTGCGCGAGAGCGCCATGGTCTGCGCGGATTGGATGAAGCCGCGCACGCGCTCCGAGTATTTCTCGAGATTCATACCTGTCTCCTTCCATCACCGGCCCGCTTTGCGGCACCGGATCAGTTTGCGGTGACGGACCCGCCCGTGAGAGCCGGGTCCAGTTGAGGCTGATATGGTGCGCAACCCGCGAACCCTCAAGACATCTCGATGTCTGCGAAGGCATAATATTCCACGGCCGCGCAAACGAAAACGGCGGAGATTTCTCTCCGCCGTTCAATGTATCGAGGCGTCGCCGCTCAGTTGTCGATGTCGGCGATCGCGGGGTCGGCGTTGCCATTGTCGACCGGGGCCGCCGCCACCTCGCCAGCGTCGGCATTGTCGTTGCCGCTGGTGATCTGGTCGGCATTGCCGCGCGGGCGGCGCGGACGCCTCGGACGACGGCTGGGACTAGTCCCCGCGGCCGTCTCATTGAGTTCGGCCTGGGCAGCGAGCCCGGCCGGCGACAGGTTCTCGAACAGTGGCGCCGCCTGCTCGACCGGCGCGACGGATTCGGCTGGCGTGACGGCCTCGGCCTGGTCGGCCGTCTCGTTGCGCTGCTGCTGGGCACCCTGCTCGGCGGACGAACCATAATCGCCGCGCTGGCTGTTCTGGCCATAGCCGCCATTGGGGCGGCGGTCGCGATGGCGTCCGCCATTATTGTCGCGGCCGCCACTGTTGCGCCCGCCATTATTATCACGATCGCGGCCGTTTTCCCGGTTCAGCGCGACTTCGGCCGGCATGCCTTCGATAACCGGCTGCGGACCCGCGCCGTGGTTGATCACCGGAACCGGCGCATCCGCAACGTTGTTGCCGGCGTTGCCGGCATTGTCGAACTCGTCGCGATCCTCATCGCCATCATCGTCGAATTCGTCGCGATTCTGCTGGACGTTCTGGATCGGCATCTGCGCCTGCGCGGCGGCAATGATGCGATTATAGTGCTCGGCGTGCTGGAGATAGTTCTCCGCCATCACCCGGTCGCCGGAGCTTTGCGCATCACGGGCAAGGGTGGCGTACTTTTCAGCGATCTGCTGAGCAGACCCACGGATCTTCACGTCCGGGCCGTTGCTCTCGTAGTTGCGCGTCAGGGGATTTGGCCCCTTGCGGTTGTTGTTATTGTTGTTGTTGCCGCCGCCGCCATTGTTGTTGCGACCGCGCATGCGCCTGTTCTGCTGTTGTGGCCTCATTCGACTCTCTTCATATTGAAATTTTCGAAAACTCTTCACGAACGGTGGCGCTCATGCAGCCAGCCGTTTCGTTTCTTCACCGGCGTTCGCCCGCATCAATTGCGTTGGCGCCACGTGCCATCCTGTTCCGGTTACATCACTTGCCGGACGATTCCCGCACGAAGCTTGGGCGTCGTTTGCGCAAGAAGGCAGCTATTTCCAAGGAAAACCGAAACGCTAAGAGCACTGCCTGCTTCGTCTCATCCGGTTAACGCGACCCTAGCCGCATTCCCCGGCATTGCCAAGCGGTTTTTTTCGCACTGCGTCAAGGCTTTCCCCGTTGAAAGACAAGAACCCTGTCGTTTCCGCCGAGGTCGCCGAACGCACCAGCGACCGCATAGCCGGACGAGCGAAATATAGCGGTGACCTCGATGTGCTGTGTGTAGCCGATCTCGACCGCAATCCTGCTTCCGGCTTCTAGAAACTTAGCCGCCTCAGCGGCGATGACCCTGTAAGGGGCCAACCCATCCGTGCCGCCATCCAGGGCCAGGCGCGGGTCGAAATCCCGGACTTCATCCTGCAGATTTCCGATGTCCTCCGATCGTATATAGGGAGGGTTTGCGACAATTACATGGTATCGACCAGAAACTTTTTCGAACCAGTCGGACAGCAGCGCCGTGAACCGGTCGCCAAGCCCCAATTGCGCGGCATTGCGCGTTGCCGTCCTCAACGCCCCTTCCGAGAAGTCGACCCCGGTGGCAATCGCTGCCGGCACGGCGCTGAGCAGCGCCAGCGCGATGGCTCCGCTGCCGGTTCCCAGATCGAGGATGCGGCACTCGCCCTCGCGCATGACGGTTGCCCTGACAAAGGGCAGTATGGCCTCGACCAGCGTTTCGGTGTCGGGCCGCGGCTCCAGCGTTTCCGGCGACAGCGACAGCCGCAACCCGTAGAACTCCCGATAGCCCAGGATGCGGTGCACGGGCTCGCCGCCCGCGCGGCGCCTCAAGGCGCGGTCGATCTGGACAAGAGCGGCGGCATCGACCGCATGTTCGGGATCGGCAATGGCCTGCGTGCGAGTCGTACCTGAAAAGTGCTCCACGATCAGTCTTGCATCGAGCGCCGGATTATCGACCGCCGCCAAGCGCGCTCTCGCTTCCCGCAGCAGCGGCCCCAGCGCCTGGGGCAAAGGATCAGCCATCGAGGCCGATATCGGCGAGCAGCTTCGACTGGTGGTCGGCGATCAGCGCGTCGATGACTTCGTCGAGTTCGCCCATCATCACCCGGTCGAGCTTGTAGAGCGTCAGGTTGATGCGATGATCGGTGACGCGGCCTTGCGGAAAATTGTAGGTGCGGATGCGCTCTGAGCGGTCGCCGGAGCCGACCTGAGACTTGCGCGATTCCGAGCGCTCCTCGTCGGCCTTGCTGCGTTCCAGGTCGTAGAGCCGGGCCCGCAGGATCTGCATGGCCTTGGCCCGGTTCTGGTGCTGCGATTTCTCCGCCTGCACCACCATGATGCCGGTCGGCAAATGGGTGATGCGCACCGCCGAATCGGTGGTGTTGACGTGCTGGCCGCCCGAGCCCGACGCGCGCATCGTGTCGATGCGGATGTCTTCGGCCCGGATGTCGATGTCGACTTCCTCCGCCTCCGGCAGCACGGCCACCGTGGCCGCCGAGGTGTGAATGCGTCCGCTGGCCTCGGTCGCGGGCACGCGCTGCACCCGGTGGACGCCGGACTCGAATTTCAGATGCGCGAAAACCCCCTTGCCGGAAACCGTGGCGATGATTTCCTTATAGCCGCCGGCATCGCCCTCGCTGGCCGATACCGTCTCGAACCGCCAGCCACGCGAAGCGGCATAGCGCTCATACATGCGAAACAGGTCGCCGGCGAACAATGCTGCCTCGTCGCCGCCGGTGCCGGCGCGGATTTCCAGGATGGCGTTCTTGTCATCGGCCGCATCCCTGGGCAAGAGCAGGATCTGGATGTCCTTCTGCAACGCCTCAATGCGCTCATCGACGCCTGGCAGGTCGGCCTCGGCGAGCGCTCGCATCTCGGCATCGGTGCCCTTGTCGGCGAGCATCGCCTCGAGATCGGCCTGCTCCTGCTCGGCCGCACGCAAGGCTCTGACTTTGGCCACCATCTCCTGGAGCTCGGCATATTCCGATGCCATCTTCACATAGGCATCCGGCGCCGGGCCGGCCGACATCTGGGCTTCGAGCAACTCGAAACGCTTGACGACTTGATCCATGCGGTCGCGGGGAAGGGAGATCATTGTAAAGGTGCTATAACGGAATTGAGCGGTCGTCGGCAAAGGCCTGCAGCAGCGCCCGCATCGGCAGCCCCTGGGCCGGCGCCATCAGATTGTCGTCGAAGAACGCTTTCAACGCCTCCAGCGGCAATTCGGTCAGCATCGCCTTGACCGGACCGATCGAAGCGGGCGACATCGAGATAGAACGGAAACCAAGGCCGACCAGCGCCATTGCCGAGATCGGCTTGCCGGCGAGTTCGCCGCAGAGTGTGACGGGCGTGTGGTTGCGGGCACCGGCATCGGCGATGGTCTTGAGCACCCGCAGGAACGGCGTCGACAACGTGTCGAAGCGATCGGAAAGCTGCGTGTTGCCGCGGTCGACCGCCATCACGAACTGGAACAGGTCGTTCGAGCCGACCGAGACGAAGTCGACCGCCTTCATCAACTCGTCAAGCTGGAACAGGAGGGACGGCACCTCCAACATTGCCCCGAGCTTGAGGCTGGTCGGCAAATGATGGGCAAAGCGCGACAGATGCCGCACCTCGCGGTCGATGATTTCGCGCGCCTGGGCGATCTCGCCGAGCTCGGTGACCATCGGCAGCATCAGCTTGAGCTCCCGCCCGCCGCAGGCTTTCAGCAGGGCGCGGATCTGGGTGCGCAGCAATCCCGGACGGTCCAGCGTCAGGCGGATCGCCCGCCAGCCGAGCGCCGGGTTCTCTTCCTGGATGGCGCCTTTGAAATAGGGCAGCACCTTGTCGCCGCCGATGTCGATGGTGCGGAAGGTCACCGGCTTGCCGCGCGCGGCATCGAGCACGTCGCGGTAGAGCCGCTCCTGCGCCTCGGCACGGGGAAAGGTCGAGGCGACCATGAACTGCAATTCGGTGCGGAACAGGCCGATCCCGGCGGCACCCGACTCGGCCAGTTGCGGCAGGTCGACGGCAAGCCCGGCATTCATCAAAAGGTCGACCGCAACGCCATCCTTGGTCACCGACGGCTTCTTGCGCAGTTCGCGGTAGACTTCCTGCCGGCGCGCCCGGAACCGCACCTTTTCGGCATAGGCGGCTTCGAGATCCGACTGCGGACGAAGATGGATCGCGCCTTCCTCGCCGTCGACGATGATGGCATCGCCGTTTTCCGCCATGGAAACGGCGCCCTTCATCTGCCCGGCGACGGGAATACCCATGGCGCGCGCGACGATGACGACGTGGCTGGTGGCGGCGCCATCCTCGAGCACCAGTCCGCGCAATTTGTCCCGGGGGTAGTCGAGCAGTTCGGCGGCGCCCATCGAGCGGGCGACGATGATGGCATCCTTCGGCAGCGAGGCCGCGACATCATCAGGCCCGCGTCCCATCAGCTGGCGCAGAAGCCGGTTGGCGAGGTCGTCGAAATCGCTCATCCGCTCGCGCAGATAAGGATCGGTCATGTGCAGCATGCGGGCGCGCATGTCGCTCTGCACTTTTTCGACCGCAGCTTCCGCCGTCAGGCCGTTGCGGATCGCCTCTTCCAGCCGCCGGACCCAACCGCGGTCGTTGGCGAACATGCGGTAGGCTTCCAGCACCTGGCGATGCTCGCCCTCGAAGGCGACGTCGCGGCGCTCGAGCATGTCGTCGATGGAAAGCCTGAGCGAACCGAGCGATGCCTCGAGCCGGCGGACTTCCTCTTCGCTGTCTTCGTTGAACAGGTTGGTGACGACGATGCGCGGCTCGTGCAGCACGACATGACCGAGCCCGACGCCCTCGTTGAAGGACAGGCCGGTGAAGCTGACCGGGCGGCGCAGATCGAGCTCGAGGCCGGGCCGCGTCAGCCGCGCCAGATCGCCGGTGGCGATCATCTCGGCGATCACCATGGCGGTGGTTTCCAGCGCCTCGACCTCGTCGTCGCGGTAATGGCGCATGGTCTTGTTCTGCACCACCAGCACGCCCAGCGTGCGCCCTGCCCTGAGCACCGGCACGCCGAGGAAGGAATTGTAGATCTCTTCCCCGGTTTCCGGCAGGTAGGCGAAGGCCGGATGTTCCTGCGCATTGGACAGGTTGAGCGGCCGCGCGCTGGCGGCAATCGTGCCGACCAGGCCTTGCCCCAGCCTGAGCTGCGCCAGGTGCACCGCGTTCGGGTTCAGGCCTTCGGTGGCGTAGAGTTCGAGCACGGAATCGGCGCGCAGCACATAGAGCGAGCACACTTCGGCGACCATGTTGGAGGCGATGTCGCGCACGATGCGGTCGAGCCGCTCCTGCGGCTCCAGCGGCTCCTGCATGAGCTCGCGGAGCCGTTTCAGCAGAACGCGCGGGCCACTGGCCGGGTCACGCATCGCGGCTTCTTCTCCAATAGGCTTCTTGCCGGCGCAGTTTCGGCCGCCGCCGGCACGCACGCAACAACTGATTCAGTCTGCTACTGCTTATCCAGACCGTAGACGGAATGCAAAGTGCGAACCGCGAGTTCCGTGTAAGGACCGTCGATCAGTATCGAAATCTTGATCTCGGAGGTGGTGATGGCGCGGATGTTGATCGCCTTGTCGGCCAGCGCCTTGAAGGCGGTGGCGGCAACGCCGGCATGGCTTCTCATGCCGATGCCGATGACCGAGACCTTCGACATGCCGGCTTCCGACTGCACGACGTCATAGCCGACATCGGCCTTCAGCCGGTCGAGCACGGCCAGCGCTTTGTCCACGTCTCCGGAGGGCACCGTGAAGGTCATGTCGGTAAGCTTGCCGTCCTCGGAAATGTTCTGGACGATCATGTCTACGTTGATGTTGGCCTCGGCCAGCGGCCCGAAAATGCCGGCGGCAACGCCCGGTCGGTCGCCGACACGGCGCAGCGAAATCTGCGCCTCGTCCTTGGCATAGGCAATTCCGGTGACGACCTGCTGTTCCACGATCTCTTCCTCGTCGCAAATAAGCGTTCCGGGCGGATTGAGCAAATCCCCCATTCCGGGCGCGTCGGGATCGTCGAAGGACGACCGCACGAAGGTACGCACCCTGTGCACCATGGCAAGCTCGACCGAACGCACCTGCAGAACCTTGGCGCCGAGCGAGGCCATTTCAAGCATTTCCTCGAACGATATCTTGGCCAGCCGCCGCGCCTTCGGCTCGATGCGCGGATCGGTGGTGTAGACGCCGTCGACGTCGGTATAGATGTCGCAGCGGTCGGCTTTGACGGAGGCCGCGATCGCCACCGCGCTGGTGTCGGAGCCGCCACGACCAAGCGTTGCGATGCGGTTGTCCGGTCCGATGCCCTGGAAACCTGCGATGACGGCCACCTGGCCCTCGCCGAAGCGTTTGACCAGGAAAGCGCCGTCGATGTCGAGGATGCGTGCCGCGCCATGCGCGTTGTCGGTCTTGATCGGGATCTGCCAGCCCTGCCAGGAGCGGGCGTGCACGCCCATGTTCTGCAAGGTGATCGCCAGGAGGCCTGCCGTCACCTGCTCGCCGGACGCGACGACGGCATCATATTCGCGCGCGTCGTGCATCGGCGAGGCCTCGCGCGTCCAGCCGACCAGTTCGTTGGTCTTGCCGGCCATCGCCGAGACCACCACCGCCACCTCGTGGCCGGCATCGACCTCCCGTTTGACGTGACGCGCCACATTGCGGATGCGGGCGATGTCGGCGACGGAGGTTCCGCCGAATTTCATCACGATGCGCGCCATGGAAGCGAAATGCCTTTGACTGAAGCCGGCTCTGCGCCGAAAAACCGAGAAAAGCGCCCGGCTGGCGCCGGCCGCTGAATGCGCGGCCTCCTTAGCCAAAACATCCAGGCTTCGCAAGCGATGGCGCACAAGAAGGGCGCCACGTGCCTGCTGGACTGGAACTCCATTTTGCGCAGCGCCGCTACCGGCAAGGCTCTCAGAGCGGCGGACCTCAGCCCGGGCGGGCGACGCTCTTCCACAAATCCGGATAGTCGAGCACGAAGCCGAGTGGAGAGACCTCCAGCACCGCCTCATAGCCGAACGCCGGCGCGGCATAGGCATAGCGGGCCGGGTCGAGGCGCCGGTAGGCCTGGTCGAGCCGCGTCACTCTGAGCTCGGGAAAGGCCAGATAGGCGGCCGGTGCCGGCGTCGCTTCGCCGACGGCGAGCGCGAACCGGCGGATCGCCAGGAGGTTCGAAGCCGGCGTGAAGCCGAGATCGACGTCGATCAGGCCGGCCACCTCCGGCTGCGGCTCGCCATCCAGCGTCCAGGAGCCGTCAGTATGGCGCTCGATCCCCAGGGAAAGCTCTTGCGGGCCGAGAAAGCCCTCGATACGTGCCGAGCGCGTGTGCCAGCCGGCATCGCAATCCACCTCGTAGGCGATGCAACACGGCTTGTCGTCTTGCAGGAAGATGGCCTGCCCCTTCAGGCGGTGCCCGCCGGGCCGCTGCGAGAGCATGCAGGAATCGTGACCTTCAAGGTCGAGCCTGCGCCAAAGGATCGATGCGGTCTGAATCACGGCCATCTCCTTTTCTCAACACGATCTTCCCTTTTTCGCACGCCGCCGCTTTTTTGTTTCGGCCGAGGTGCTCCCTGAGCTGACACGTCCTGACAGGGCGCCGCCGGCAATAGAGGGCGCTTGTCGGCGGTGCCGGCCTCGCACTGTCAGCAGGCGAAAATGCAGCCTTGACTTTCCCTCCCCCACGCCCGACTTGCTAGCGTCCGAGGAGACCAATCGATGCCAGAGCCCCGACGATCGACGATCGATGCCGGAGAAGTGGAGCGCTTTTCCGCCCTTGCCGCCGAATGGTGGAACCCGAACGGCAAGTTCCGGCCGCTGCACAAGTTCAACCCCATCCGGCTTGCCTACATACGCGACCAGGTGGCAACGCGCTTCGGCCGCGATCCGCGCGCGGCACGGCCATTCGAGGGCCTGCGCTTTCTCGACATCGGTTGCGGCGGCGGCCTGCTGTGCGAGCCGATGGCGCGGCTTGGCGCCGAAGTGGTCGGCGCCGATGCTTCCGCCACCAATATCGAAGTGGCCAAATTGCACGCCGCCGAAGTTGGCGTGACGATCGACTACCGCGCCACCACGGCCGAGGACCTGGCCGACGCCGGCGAAAAATTCGACGTTATCCTCAATATGGAAGTGGTCGAGCATGTCGCCGACATCGGCCTGTTCGTCGCCAAATGCGGCGAGATGGTCAAGCCCGGCGGCATCATGTTCGTGGCCACGATCAACCGCACGCTGAAGGCGCTAGGGCTGGCCATCATCGGCGCCGAATATGTGCTGCGCTGGCTGCCGCGCGGCACTCATCAGTTCGGCAAGCTGGTGCGCCCGGAAGAGCTGGAAAAGGCGCTCGGCGGCGCCGGCCTGACCGTCATCGACCGCACCGGCGTCGTCTACCACCCGCTCGCCGACCGCTGGCAGCGGTCGAAAGACATGGACGTCAACTATATGGTGCTGGCGGAAAAGGGCACGGTCTGAACCGGCTCACGCCGCCTGACTCTGCGCCCTCGCGCTGGTCCCGCTTTGCGCCTTGGTGGTGATAAACACGCCGGCCGTGATGATGACAGCGCCTGCCCAGGTCAGCAGTTGATAGTGCTCGCCGAGGAAGATCGTGCCCGCGAACAGCCCGACGGCCGCCGCCACATAGCCGATCTGGCTGAGATAGACCGGGCCGCCCACCGCCTGCAGCCGGAAGAAGAAGGCAAACATTGCCGAAGCCGACGCCATCTGCGCGACGACCACAGGCGGTACCGCGCCCAGCGGAACAAACGCTTGCCAGCCGAAAAGCGTCAGGATGCCGAGGAGAAGCAAGGTCGCCGACGCCAGATGGCTGCCCACGGCAAGCTCGATCGGGCCGGTTCCTTCGGGCCAGTCGACGGTGCGGTAGATGTTGCCCGCGGCAAGGCTGACCGGGATCAGCAATCCGATCGTTACCCAGAAATAATCGGCCGGTTGGCCAGCTTCGCCGCGTGTAAGCGCGACCATGACCGCACCGATGAAGCCGACCGCAATGCCGATGACGCCGAGCAGGTTGGGGCGCCGAACGCCAAGCAAGATCGAGAACACGAGCGTGATCACCGGCGATAGCGTGAACATGATGCCCGTATATCCCGCGCCGAGATGCGGGATGGCCGAAAACATCAAGAGGTTGGGAAAGGCATAGGACACCGCCGCCGTGACGAAGAAATAGCGCAGCTTAGGCGCCGTAAGCTTGATGCGCTCGCCACGCAGCAGGAGAGCCAGCAACAGCACGCCGCCGGCACCGAGCGAGATGACGAAGGCCCAGACCATGGCCGGAACGCCGGCGGCGGTCGCAAGCTTGCCGAACGGCAGCGTCAGGCCAAGCAGGGCGCCCGTCACGACCAGCAGGCCAAGCGCCGAATCCCAGAGAAATTTCATCTGATGGTCCTCGTCATCGTCGCCGGCACTTGGCCGCCACTTCATTTTCCGATAAGATAACGGAAAGATTCTTAACGTCAAGATACATGGCAGAATAGATGGACAGGGCAGCAAAGGCGATCGAACAATGGAACAGGGAGAGGCCGGACCTTGACGTCTCGCCGATGGGCGTGATCGGGCGGTTGAATGAAGCATCCTCGCTGATTGCCCGCGAGCGCCTCGCGCCGTTGTTTGCGCGCTATGGATTGCAGGCCGGCGAATTCGACGTGCTGGCCACGTTGCGCCGCTCGGGCGCGCCCTACGCGCTGACCCCGACCGCCCTTTACGAGGCGACGATGGTGACCTCGGGCGCCATGACCAACCGGCTCGACCGGCTCGAAACCTCAGGGTTGATCGTGCGTGGTCCGCATCACAACGACCGGCGCGGCATCGTCGTGCGGCTGACTGAAAAAGGCCTCGCTTTGATCGACGAGGCCATTGCTGCCCACGTCGCCAACGAGCACGAGATTCTTTCCGGCCTGACGCAAGCCGAACGGGAAACGCTTTCGCGCCTGCTTGAAAAATTGATCGGCAGCGTAAGCTGACCGCTCAGTTCCGATCCTCCGGAAACACCGGGATCGGCATGAACTCGACGCCGTCCTCGGCCAGACTCTTGGCCTCCTCCAGCGTCGCCTCGCCATAGATGCCGCGCGGGTCGGTCTCGCCGAAATGGATCTTGCGCGCTTCCTCGGCGAATTTGTCGCCGACGTAATCGGCATTCTCGCGAACCTTCTCGGCCATTGCCTTCAGCTGCGCCAGCGCCTGCTTCTGCGCCTCGCCCATGGCGAGCGCTATCGTTTCCTGCTTGCGCGCCGTCGACACGGCCGGCGCCATCAGGGCTTTCTCCACCTTGTGCGAGCCGCAGGTCGGGCAATCGACGAAGCCACGCTTCTTCTGCGTGTCGAAATCGTCATTGCTGCGGAACCAGCCCTCGAACTCGTGATCGTTTTCGCAGATCAGGGAGAAGCGGATCAAGAGGCCGCTCCCCTGAGACGCGATGCCTCGGACGAACCGGCATTGATAGCGAAATCCCGCGCATTTTTCAGATTGGGGATCTTCTTGCGAGCCGCCAGCGACTGCGCGGAGTCGATCTCGGCGACGATCACCGCCGGCTCATTGTGCGCCGCCTCCGCGATGACGCGGCCCCACGGATCGACGATCAGCGAATGGCCATAGGTTTCGCGGCCGTCCTCGTGAAGGCCGCCTTGCGCAGCGGCCACGACATAGGCGCCGTTCTCGATGGCGCGGGCCCTGAGCAGCACGTGCCAATGCGCCTCGCCGGTTTGGCGGGTGAAGGCGGCGGGCACGGAAAGCAGGTCGGCGCCGGCTAGCGCCTCGGCGCGGAACAGTTGCGGAAACCGCAGGTCATAACAGACGGCAAAGCCCAGCTTGGCGCCTTCGATGGTCGTGACGACCGCCTCCGTGCCGGGCTCGTAGGTCGCGGATTCGCGCCAGCTCTCGCCATTGTCGAGATCGACGTCGAACATATGGATCTTGTCATAGGAGGCGAGCGTGGCGCCGTCCGGACCGAACAGCAGCGCCCGGTTGGCGAGCTTGCCGTCGGCGCGCAGGATGGCGGTCGAGCCGATATGCAGGTGGACGCCAAGTTCGCGGGCCAGTCGGCGGGCGGTCCCGACGATGATGTCCTTGTCCTCTGAGGTGAAAGACGCGGCCTTCTTGTCACGCACCAGCGCTCCGGTCATTTCCGGTGTCTGGATGTAGCTCGCCCCCTGGCCGGCTGCCTCGCGCACCAGCCGCTCGAGCTCGATTGCGTTGCGCTCCGGCCTCTCCCCCGAACGCATCTGGATCGCGGCCGCCTTGAAAACACCCATCGTCATATCCTCAATTCGTCGAGCCATTGGCGAGCAACTTGTCCAGTCGGCCTTGCGCCTCCAGCTCGTGGAGGTCGTCGCAGCCGCCGACATGCGTGTCGCCGACGAAAATCTGCGGAAAGGTTGTGCGGCCATGGGCGCGCGAAATCATCTCCTGGCGCAGTTCCGGTGAAAACGACGCGTCATGCTCCGTATAGGCGATGCCCTTGCGCTCGAGCAGCCGCTTGGCGGCCGTGCAGTAGCCGCACATCATGCGTGTATAGATGGTGACGTCGACCATGACGAATTTCCACTGTTTGTTGCCGACTTATATAGTCGTGGACTCGTCGGCCCGAAAGTCCCCCGGCAGCACGCGTGCGAAGGTCAGCACGTCGACGGCGCCGGCCCCTGCTTTTTTCAGCGCCTTGCTGGCGGCGCGAACCGTGGCGCCCGTGGTGTAGACGTCGTCGATCAAAAGCACGCGGCGGCCGGCGATCTCGATTTCCGCTTCAGCAGGCACGCGAAAGGCGGCCCGCACATTCTCCTCGCGGTCCTTGCGCTCCAGCCCGACCTGCTGGCGCGTGAGCTTGACACGCCGCATGGCCGAGGGTGCGAAAGACAGGCCGCTGAGCTCGCAGACCGCCCTCGCCAATTCCGCCGACTGGTTGAACCGCCGCCTGAAGAAGCGGCGCCAGTGCAGCGGCACCGGCACCACCACATCCGCCTCGGCAATGAGGTCAGCGCCCGCGCGCAGCATCCAGCGCGCCATCCACGGCGCCAGGTCGGTGCGATCCTGGTACTTCAGCCCCTGCACCATCTGGCGGGCGACGCCGGAATAGGCGACGGCCGCCCGCGCCCGCTCGAAGGGCGGCGGATCGGCGATCGCCTCGGCGGACAGAAAGCCCTCGCCCATATGGTGGGTGAACGGCGTGCCCATCACCGGGCACCAGGGCCGCTCCAGGAGGCGCAACTTCGGCCAGCAGGCGCCGCACAGAACGCCGGGCTGCGAGACATGCCTGCGGCAGCCGGCGCAGACAGGCGGGAACAGGATGCGCGCCGGCCAGTTCGCCGCCGACCGTGCAAGGTTCCTGATGTCCAGAGGCTTGATCTTGGGCATGGGATCGGCCACGTGGTGGGTGCTGTGCGCCACTATATCAACTCCATCGGGGAATGGACAAACAAAGGATCTGCCCGTTTGCTGCCGATAATGGACACCTCACTGTGGCTGGCGCACAAGCGGCGCGCGCTCCATCATCCGGTCGGCGGCGCGGATTTCCTGATGCGGCGCAGTGCCGACGATCTTGCCGACCGGCTGGGTGCCGTGGAGCGCCGGTTTAGCAAGGCAGCGGTGCTGTTTTGCCAGACGTCGGCCGCAGCCGACATCCTCGCCGCGAGCGGCAAGGTGGCGAACATCGTCCGTGTCGAGGCGGATGCGGCTTTCCTGGGCGATTCCGCCGGCATGGTCGCGCCGCTGGAAACCGTGCCCTTCGAGCCGCAAAGCCTCGACCTGGCGGTGTCGCTCCTGTCGCTGCAGGCCATGAACGACATTCCCGGCATGCTGGTGCAGATCCGCCGTGCGCTGCGTCCGGACGGGCTTTTCCTCGGCGCCTTCGCCGGCGCCGGCACGCTCGGCGAATTGCGTGAAAGCCTGCTGGCGGCCGAGACCGAGCTTCACGGCGGCGCCAGCCCGCGCGTCATTCCGTTCACCGACGTTCGCGACGCGGGAGCGCTGCTGCAGCGCGCCGGCCTCGCTCTGCCGGTCGCCGATGTCGAGACGGTGACGGTGCGCTATGACAGTCTTTTCAACCTGATGGCCGATTTGCGCGCCATGGGCGAAACCAGCGCGCTTGCCGATCGCAGCCGGCGGCCGGGCACACGCCAGCTGTTCGCCCGCGCCGCGCAAATCTACGCCGAGCGGTTTTCGGATCCCGACGGCCGCATCCGCGCAAGCTTTTCGATGGTCTGGATGTCCGGCTGGGCGCCCGATGCATCGCAGCAAAAGCCGCTCAAGCCGGGTTCGGCCAAGATCTCGCTGAAGACTGTGTTGGAGCAGCCCAAGGGGCAATGACAGTGTCCGCGGACGCGGACAGCCAGATCAGGGTGCGAAAGCGTTGGCAAGCCTGCTGCCATTGTCGCTGAACAGCCAGGTGATCGCGTTGAAGACCTGGCTGATGCCGCCGACGATCGTCAGCGACAGTACGGCGACGATCAAGCCGTATTCGACGGCCGTGGCGCCCTTTTCATCGTTCAGGAAACGCAGCAGCACTGTTTTCATCACGTCGATCCCTCTTGCCGGAACCATACCGCCGACCTGTTA
This sequence comes from Mesorhizobium sp. B264B1B, assembly GCF_020165765.1. Classification (NCBI taxonomy): domain Bacteria; kingdom Pseudomonadati; phylum Pseudomonadota; class Alphaproteobacteria; order Hyphomicrobiales; family Phyllobacteriaceae; genus Mesorhizobium; species Mesorhizobium sp. B264B1B. The sequence goes on along the minus strand of NZ_JAIUIS010000018.1, from coordinate 111,574 downwards.
AGAAAGGTTAACGGCACAGGCTTAATAGGCGATGAAACCGCCGCCTCTGAAAATGTCTTGGACCCGATCAGCAGTCGCCGCTGGTCCGGCCGTCGGATCGGATGATGCAGACCGAATCGGGCTGCGGCTGAAGCACGCTGCGGCGCACCGTATAGGTATCGCGACGAGTGATCGAACCAGTGGCAGTCATGTCGAGACCGCTGGCAAAATTCCGAGCCGATTGCGAGCGCGCCTGGCTGTCGAGGAAGGGCGTTGCGATCAGGGCCAGCGCCACCGCGGCCGAACCGAACAGCAGCGTGACGCGCAGCACGCCCATGCCCGCATCCGCGGCGCGAAAACTGCGGTCGGGCCGGATCGAATCCCAATCCCTGTCTAGGCTCATGCTGTCGCTCCCCAGAAAATCGCCGGCACGGCCGCGACGAGGCAGCCTTGCATCAACTTTTCATGATGAGATAAATCTTCCATTAATGCTGGCTTATGCGCCCCGCAGCTCCGCTCAGCCACAGGCCGCTAGCGGTTCTGTTTCGCCTACAGAAGGTCGATCAGGAACGGGATCAGCGGAGCGTCGGCCGGCGGCATCGGGTAGTCGCGCATCTGCTTGGGCCGCACCCATTTCAGCGCCTGCCCCTCCTTCGGCTGGGCGATGCCGCGAAAGCGGCGGCAGATGAAGAGCGGCATCAAAAGATGGAAATCGTCGTAGCTATGGCTGGCGAAGGTGAGCGGTGCCAGGCACGGGATGTCGGTCTCGATCCCGATCTCCTCATAGAGTTCGCGGATAAGGCATTGCTCCGGCGTCTCGCCGGGCTCGACCTTGCCGCCGGGAAACTCCCAGAGCCCGGCAAGCTGCTTGCCCTCGGGCCGCTGCGCCAGGAGCACGCGCCCGTCGGCGTCGACCAGGGCGCAGGCGGCGACCAGGAGCAGGCGCTTGCCGGCGATCGTCACATCATTCATGCCCGATTTCACCCATGAACAGGCGGCCGGCGGTAGTGGTAGCGATAGACCTCGTCGAACCCGAGCGAATGATAGAGCGCCAGCGCCGGCACATTGCCGGCCTCGACCTGCAGCCAGGCTTCCCGCGCGCCGCGCAGCCGCGCCCATTTCAGCGCCGACAGGATCAGGTTTCGGCCGTGGCCCTTGTTGCGTGCCGACTTGTCGGTGGCGACCTCGAACAGGCCGGCGAGATCGCCGTCATGGACGCAGATCAGCGTCGCCAGTGGTTCCGCTCCAGCCTCGAGCGCGAACAGCCCGGCCTCGGGCTGGATGGCGCCGATGATCTCCGACAGGCCTGGCCGCAGCGACGCGTCCGAGCCGCTGACCTTGAGCGACGCGCCGATGAAGCGGCTGATGTCCTTCAACGGGATCTGGTCCATGGCGGCGTCGAGCTGGGCATCGGCCAGCGGCAGCCGCATCACCAGCGATTCGTCGAACCGACTCCAACCCTCGCGGTCGAGATGGCTGGCGAGATCCGGACCCGATAGCGGCGACATGCGGAAGGTCAGCGGCCTGCCATAGGCATCGAAACGGCGGCTGGCGCGGCCGATGCGGTCAGCGATGTGCTGGGTGTCGCCGGGATCGAGCGGATTGACCGAATTCAGCCGCTTGGCCGGATGTCCGGCCGTCAGCCGCACCACCCAGGTGCCGTCATAATGGACTGCCGCCGCGGGCCAGGCGCGGAACCCGGCCGCCTCATAGCGGCGCACTGTCGCCAGCATGCTGGCCGGATGTTTGGAAACCAAGTCGTCAGCTCCGGTAGTCGCCATTGATGGCGACGTATTCCTTGGTGAGGTCGCAGGTCCACACCGTCGCCTTGCCGCGGCCGATGCCGATATCGGCGCGGATGCGGATGTCGTCGCGCTTCATATACGCCGAGGTCGCGTCCTCCGAATAGGCCGGATCGCGCTCGCCCTCATGCGCCAGCCTGTTGTCGCCGAACCAGATCGACAGGCGGTCGCGGTCAGCCGGCTCGCCGGCCTTGCCGACGGCCATGACGACGCGGCCCCAATTGGCGTCCTCGCCGGCGACCGCGGTCTTGACCAGCGGCGAATTGGCGATCGAGAGTGCGATGCGCTTGGCCGAACGCGCCGATTTCGCGCCGGTAACGGTGACTTCGACCTGCTTGCGGGCGCCCTCACCGTCGCGCACCACTTGCAGCGCCAGCGACTTCAGCACTTTGCCGAGCGCACGGCGGAACGCCCCCAGACGGGCATCCTTGGGATCGGTTATCTCCGGCGCGCCGCGTTTGGCGGCCTTTCCGGTGGCGAAGAGCAGCAGCGTGTCGCTGGTGGAGGTGTCGCTGTCGACGGTCACCGCGTTGAAGGTCTTGGCCGTGCCGCGCGACAGCAGATCCTGCAGCACGGGGGCAGCGATCGGCGCATCGGTGGCGACGAAGGACAGCATCGTGGCCATGTCGGGTGCGATCATGCCGGCGCCCTTGGAAATACCGTTGATGGTGACATCGGTGTCACCGAGCTTGACGGTCTGCGTCGCCACCTTCGGATAAGTGTCCGTGGTCATGATGGCCTTGGCCGCCTCGGTCCACAGGTCGGGCTTGCCGTTGCTGACCAGACCAGCCAACAGATGGCTGAACTTGGTTGTGTCAAGCGGCTCGCCGATGACGCCGGTCGAGGCCAGGAACACCTCGCCTGGCGTGCAGCCGGCAGCCTTGGCTGCCGCTTCGCCCGTCAGCGCGGTGGAGTCCCGGCCCTTCTTGCCGGTGAAGGCATTGGCGTTGCCGGAATTGACGACGAGCACCCGGGCCTTGCCCGCGGCAAGGTTCTGCCGGCAGAAATCGACTGGCGCCGAGGGGCATTTCGACTTTGTGAACACGCCGGCGACCGCCGTGCCGGGCTCGAAGACCATGGTGAGCAGATCGGTGCGGTTCTTGTACTTTATCCCTGCTTCGGCGGTGGCGATGCGCACCCCCTCGATCTCAGGCATCTTGGGGTATTTCTTCGGCGCGAGCGGCGAAATCGTCGTGGACATGGAACCTCGGACGGGAAAAATCGGCGGAGAAACGCCGGTTTGCCCGATACGGAGCGCCCGCGCAAGGCGTTTTGGTGGCCGCGTGAGAACCGGAATTGGCCCTGACCGGTTCGCAGCCGGCTCCGTCGCAGTTCGTTGGCGCCGCCCTGCCCAGGTTGCGATCTCTCCCGAGGGCAGCTGACCCTGGCCCTGGTATTTCTGGGGACCGTTGCGACTCGGCGCGGGCGCGCGGGCGGAGTTGGTCAGCACCGATGACCGCCTGCGCATCGTGCGGGGGACATGGCAGGCAAAATGTCTCTTGCCTCAGCCGCCAAGAACGGGCCGTTTCGTTTCATCGCCGGATCACTTATATTGCCGGCCTAAACCGACGGCGAGGGCGACAGGATGGCCGAAGTGGCGGATACGGCGCGTAAATCCATCGGTGCGCGGCGCAATCCCGACAGCGCGGAAGCCATTCTCGATGCCGCCGAGGCGGTGTTGGTCGAGGCCGGCTATGCCGGCTTCTCGATCGAGGCCGTGGCGCGGCGGGCGCGTGCCGGCAAGCCGACCATCTATCGCTGGTGGCCGAGCAAGGCCTCGCTGCTGCTGGAGGTCTACCAGCGCCAGAAACGCGTCGATGTTCCCGATACGGGAAGACTGGAAGAGGATCTCGTCGGCTTCCTCAAGAACCTGTTCGCGCACTGGCGCGAGACGTCGTCGGGCAGCGTGTTCAGGTCGCTGATCGCCGAGGCGCAGTCGGACGAAACGGCGGCCGCGGCCCTTGCCGGCTATACAGGCGGGCGCCGGGCCCACACCGGCCAGATCATCGAGCGCGCCAGGGCAAGGGGCGAGGTCGCGGCCGATGTCGATCCGGCTGTGGCCGCTGACCTGGTGGCTTCCTATGCCTGGCGGCAGCTCCTGACCAACCGGCTCGACGAAGACGAGGCGACGATCCGCAAGGTGGTCCGCTACCTCCTGCGAGGCATAGAGGGGCCCGACGGCTGAACTGACGCAACAAGGGCGCGGCGCCCTTTGGCCACCGCGCCCCTTTTTCGAAACCGTTCTGGTTTACTTGGCGCTTTCCAGCGTATCGACGGCCTTCTTCAAATTGGCGTCGGGAATTTCGACCTTGGCATCGGCGCGCAGCGACTTGACCAGCGCGAAATACTTGTCGCGGATGACCGCCTGCTTGGCCTGGTCCTTGACGTCGTCGAAGGCCGGCGGCTGCTTGGTGCGCTTGTCCTCGAGCTTGATCACATGCCAGCCGAACTGCGACTGCACCGGCTGCTCGGTGTATTTGCCGACCTCGAGCGCGAAAGCGGCCTTGTCGAATTCCGGCACCATCTGGCCAGGTCCGAACCAGCCGAGATCGCCGCCACTGGTCTTGCCGCTCGGATCCGAGGTGTGCTCGTTGGCGAGCTTCTGGAAATCGGCGCCGCCGTCGAGTTGCTTGATGATCGCCTCGGCCTCTTCCTTCGTCTTCACGAGGATGTGACGGGCATGCACCTCGTTGACCGGCGGCGTGTTGGCGATCTCCTGGTCGTAGCGGGCGCGGATCTCGGCGTCGGTGACCTTGTCAACGACGCCCTTCTCGACCATCTCGCCATGCAGCGCGCGCTGCTGCAGGAAGGCCATGCGGCGCTGGAAATCGGGATCCTTGTCGAGACCGGTCGAGACGGCCTGGGCGGCCATGACGCGGATCTCGATTGCGGCCGAAAGCGCCGCGGCGCGGCGTTGCTCGGCCGGGAGTTGCGCGAACTGCTGCGACAGCTCGCCTTCGGCAAGCACGAGATCTGCTTCGGTGAGGGGTTGGCCGTTGACGGTGGCAACCACTGTATTCGGATCGACCGGTGCCGCCGGTGCGGCCGGTGCCGCTGGTGGTGCCGGCTGGGCTGGTGCGGTTTCCTGCGCCATCAGCGGCGACAGGCAAAGAGCCGACAGGCCGACGGCCAGGCCGAGGCTGGCGAGCGACGCACGGCGGAACAACAAGGACATTAAGATGACTCCGATGAGGATGTGAAGGACGGGAGGCTTCCAGATCAGCCAGATTGTGGCCGAATTTGGCGCGACCGGCAGGGCCAGCGCGGCGTTGACATCAGTTGAGCCCCCTCTTATCTGTCCAACGACTTTGCGTCCAGAACCGTTTTCCGGGCGCTTTTTGCGTTGCCCGTATACAGGCGGCGCATTCACGTGGATTTGATGGGGCCGGCCGGCGCTCGTCTCAGTTTGAGAATTCTATCGAAAGGACCATTGGATGGTCAGTCTCGGCGGTCTCGCCCGTAAGGTTTTCGGCTCCTCCAACGACCGCAGGGTCAAGTCGACCCGGCCCCGTGTCGAGGCGATCAACGCCATGGAAAACGAGATGCGGGCGCTCTCCGATGCAGAGCTCGCCGGCCGCACGGAAAAGTTCCGCCAAGACATCGTCAACGGCGCCAGCCTCGAGGACCTGCTGATCCCGGCCTTCGCCACCGCCCGCGAGGCGGCGCGCCGCGTGCTCGGCATGCGCCCCTTCGACGTCCAGCTGATCGGCGGCATGGTGCTGCACAATGGCGGCATCGCCGAGATGCGCACCGGTGAGGGCAAGACGCTGGTCGCGACCTTGCCCGTTTATCTCAATGCACTGGCCGGCAATGGCGTCCACGTCGTCACCGTCAACGATTATCTCGCCACCCGCGACTCCGAATGGATGGGCCGTGTCTACAAGTTCCTCGGCCTCTCGGTCGGCGTCATCGTCCATGGCCTGTCCGACGAGGAGCGCCGCGTCGCCTACGCCGCCGACGTCACCTATGCCACCAACAACGAACTCGGCTTCGACTATCTGCGCGACAACATGAAGTACGAGCGCGCCCAGATGGTGCAGCGCGGTCACAACTACGCGATCGTCGACGAAGTCGATTCCATCCTGGTCGATGAAGCGCGCACGCCGCTGATCATTTCCGGTCCGCTCGAGGACCGTTCGGAAATGTACAACACCATCGACACTTTCATCATCCAGCTGCAGCCGCAGGATTATGAGATCGACGAGAAGCAGAAGACCTCCATCTTCACCGAGGAAGGCACCGAGAAGCTCGAGAACCTGCTGCGCGACGCCGGCCTGCTCAAGGGCGAGTCGCTTTATGACGTCGAGAACGTCGCCATCGTCCATCACGTCAACAATGCGCTGAAGGCGCACCGCCTGTTCCAGCGCGACAAGGACTATATCGTGCGCAACGGCGAGATCGTCATCATCGACGAGTTCACCGGCCGCATGATGCCCGGCCGCCGCTACTCGGAAGGCCTGCACCAGGCGCTTGAAGCCAAGGAGCATGTGGCAATCCAGCCGGAGAACCAGACGCTCGCCTCCGTTACCTTCCAGAACTATTTCCGCCTCTACAAGAAGCTTTCCGGCATGACCGGCACCGCGCTGACCGAGGCCGAGGAATTCGGCAACATCTACGGCCTCGAAGTCACCGAGATCCCGACCAACCTGCCGGTCATCCGCAAGGATGAGGACGACGAGGTCTACCGGACGGTCGAGGAGAAATACAAGGCGATCGTCAAGGAGATCCGCGAAGCCAGCGCCAAGGGCCAGCCGACGCTGGTCGGCACCACCTCGATCGAGAAGTCCGAGCAATTGGCCGAGCGGCTGCGCAAGGAAGGTTTTAAGGATTTCGAGGTGCTGAACGCCCGCCATCACGAGCGCGAGGCGGCGATCGTCGCCCAGGCGGGCAAGCCCGGCGCCATCACCATCGCCACCAACATGGCCGGCCGCGGCACCGACATCAAGCTCGGCGGCAATGCCGAGATGCGCATCGCCGAGGAACTGGGCGACATGCCCGAAGGGCCCGAGCGCGAGGCGCGGGAAAAGGAAATCTATGCCGACGTCGAGCGCCTGAAGGAAAAGGCGCTGGCTGCCGGCGGCCTCTACGTGCTCGCCACCGAACGCCACGAGTCACGCCGCATCGACAACCAGCTTCGTGGCCGCTCCGGCCGCCAGGGCGACCCCGGCCGCTCGAAATTCTTCCTGTCGCTGCAGGACGATCTGATGCGCATCTTCGGCTCCGAGCGCATGGACGGCATGTTGCAGAAGCTCGGCCTCAAGGAAGACGAGGCCATCATCCATCCCTGGATCAACAAGGCGCTGGAAAAGGCGCAGAAGAAGGTCGAGGCGCGCAACTTCGACATCCGCAAGAATCTTCTGAAATATGACGACGTTTCCAACGACCAGCGCAAGGTCGTGTTCGAACAGCGCATCGAGCTGATGGACGGCGAAGGCCTGTCGGAGACCATTGCCGAGATGCGCGAAGGCGTTATCGACGAGATCGTCGCCAAGGCCATTCCCGAGAACGCCTATGCCGAGCAGTGGGATGTCGCCGGGTTGAAGGCCGAGGTCGCCGAGTTCCTCAATCTCGACCTGCCGATTGAGGAATGGGTCAAGGAAGAAGGCATCGCCGAGGACGACATTCGCGAGCGCATCACGCAAGCCGCCGACGCCGCCGCCAAGGAGCGCGCCGAGCGCTTCGGGCCCGAGGTGATGACCTATGTCGAGCGCTCCGTGGTGCTGCAGACGCTCGACCATCTGTGGCGCGAGCACATCGTTAATCTCGACCATCTGCGTTCGGTTGTCGGCTTCCGCGGCTACGCCCAGCGCGATCCTTTGCAGGAATACAAGAGTGAGGCGTTCGAGCTGTTCCAGGCGATGCTGGGCAATCTGCGCCAGGCCGTCACCGCGCAGCTGATGCGCGTCGAACTGGTCCGCCAGGCTGCCGAGGCCCCGCCGCCGGAAGCCCCCGACATGTTCGGCACGCATATTGACGGTACCACCGGCGAGAACGATTTCGAAGGCGGCGAAACCGCCCTTCTGGTGCGCCAGGAAAGCAACGCCATCGTCGCCCCCGAAGACCGCGACCCCAACAACCCCGCCACCTGGGGCAAGGTCGGCCGCAACGAAGCGTGCCCCTGCGGCTCCGGCAAGAAATACAAGCACTGCCACGGCGCTTTCGCGTAAGGAAAACCTGCAGGGCTCACATTCCCGGATTTCTGATCCGGGCGAGATTCCTACGTGCTCAGATCAGCCCGGAATCGCGCGCGGCGGCGGTCGCCTCGCCACGCGAAATGGCGTCCAGCTTGCCCAGCACCGCCGAGACATGATGATCGACGGTCTTCGGTGAGATGGTCAGGTGCTCGGCTATTCTCTTGTTGGAAAAACCGCGTTCGATCAGTTGCAGGACCTGCATCTGGCGCAGCGTCAGGCCAGCTTGATTGGCGCGCGTGCTCTGCCGCGGTCCCCTTGCAATGTTATTGACGCCATTCTGCCGCATGACGGCGCGGACGTGCTGGGCGACCGGCCGGGCACCGAGCCCCTCGAATATATCCAGGGCCAGGCGCAGGGCCGGCTCGTCGCCGCGCAGCAGGGCGAGCGCCTGCTCGAACGGAGCACCCAGCCGGGCCCACAGCGTCGCGGCACCGTGCCAATCGCCGGCGAGCAGCAGGCGATAGGGCTCCGCCATGCCGGTCGTATCGCCAGGGTCGCTTTCAGGCGACAAGAGCAGCCGCCAGACGGCCAGTTCGGCGAACATCGCCCTCGTCGGCGACAGGCTTTCTGCCAGCTCGATCAGGCGAAGCGCCTCACTGGCGTCGCCTTGCCCAAGCCATGCCAGTTCGGCCATCGACGCCGTGTAAGGCACCAGCCGCTGCAGCTCCATTCCCCTGTCCAGGAACCGCTTCATTTCCTCCAGCACCGGCCCAGCCGGATCGCCTCGCCTTATGCGCAGTTTCGCCAGCGCGACCAGGGATGGGTAACGCACCAGGGCTGTCGTTGCAGCATCGTCGATGACGTCGAGAGCCATGGCCGCCGCATCGTCCCAAAGGCCGCGTCGCAAAAGCAGCTGCGCCTGCACGCCCCGCATATAGTCGCGCCAGGTCGCGAGGTCGTTCTCAACGCAATAGGCAATGCCGCGGTCGAGAAAGGATTGCGCGCGCACAAGATCGAGCTGGTTCATTTCGGCGCAGGCGCAATTGGTGAAGCCGCGTGCCGCGTGCTCCTGGAAATTCTGCACGAGCGCGATTTCAAGGCTGCGGGCGAGGTGAAACCGGCCTTTGGCCAGGTCAAGCCACTGCTCGGCCGAGCCAAGATTGTTGAGCGCGTGGCAGATTATCTCCGGCTTGTTCAACCGTTCGGCCAGAGCGACTGCCTTGCCGCCAAGCAGCAACGTCTCATCGAGCTTCTCGGCCAGCATCGCCAGCTGCGAGAGATTGGAATAGGCCATGGCAAGCTCCGGACTGGCAGGCGCCTGTTCCAGCAGTTCCACTGCCTGGGCCCCGAACAGGTCCGCCTGTTCGCGGTCACCCACCAGATAGGCGAAGCGCGACAGGCATCTGAGGCTGTCGCCCTCCCTGAGCGTGTCGCCCAGCGCCTGCTGTAGCCGGCGCGCCTGGCTCTGCGCCTCGATGGCCGCATCGATGCGGCCGATCAGATGGCATTCAAACGCATATCCTTCGTAAAGCCTCGCCCGGTCGCTCATCGGCAGGCTGTCGGCATGCCGCAAGGCGACCTCGTAGTAGCCGGCGGCATCGCGATGCGCGCCGACGCGGGAAGCCTCGCGCGCTGCGAGCGGGGCAAGCTCGCGCACCGCCTCAAGATTCTGGGCCTCCACAGCATGGTGCACGAGCCTTGCGGTAGTCACCTCGGCGTTTTCCTGCAGTGCGGAAAGCGCGCGTTGGTTGAATTCGCGCCGACGGCTCGAGGTCAGCGCCATCTCGATGGCGCGACGGGCGATCTCGTGCCGGAAGGCGTAGCCATCGCCGAGATCGTCGAGCAAGCCATTCGAGACACATTCCGCCAGCTGGCCGGCGCTGGCGACGCCACAGAGGCCGCGCAGCGCCCAGGCATCGGCGCGGCGTGGAAACACAGACACCGCGTCGAGCATCGAGCGCGCTCCCGGCGACAGGCGCTCGGCACGCGCCAGCACGGCGTCGCGGACGCTGGCCGGCGGGATCATCTCGCTTTCGGCAGCCAGCAATTCGGTGACGAAGAAGGCGTTGCCCGCGGTGGCGCGATAGATTGCGCTGCCGTCGCGGTTGGCTGCTTCGGCAAGCGACAACACCGCCGCCTCGCTGAGCAGTGGCACTTCGATGCGCTGGACGTTGCCGGCTGGAATTTCGCCGAGCACCCGGCGCGCACGCATCTGCCCTTCGCTGCGGTCGGTGCGTGCCGTGAACAGCACCAGCATATGCGTGTTGGTGATGCGCCGGCCCAGGAAACGGACGAAATCCAGGGTCGCGTCGTCGGCCCAGTGCATATCCTCGATGACCAGCAAACCCGGCCGAGACCTCGCCTCGAAAACCTCGAGAGCGTCTGAAAACAGGGGCAGCCGCTGACCTTGGCGGTCGTCGATTGCCCGGGGCAGTGCCCACTGCGCGTCCCGGGCCAGATCATAGAGCGGTCCCAGCGGATCGGGAATCGACAGGTCTTCGCAAGCGCTGCGGAATATGGAAACGTGCTGCCCGGCACGGGTTACGAACGCCTCGACGAGTGCCGTCTTGCCGGCGCCGGCCTCGCCCAGCAATGCCGCCACGCGGCCGCGACCGCGCGCGGCCTCCGCGAGCAGTTCCTCCAACTGATCGAGTTGTGCCTGCCGTTCCAGAAGCATCGTCACTGGCCCATAAGTATCGTCGTCCCTCGACCCTTCTCCAAAATACCCCCGCTTCGGTATCCGCAGTGTGGCTCCCAGACCAAACGTCGAAAACATAGGGAATCGTCCCGCGCAATATGGGGAAAGGCTCCGATGTGCGCTTTCGACGATCGTGATTTTTCTCCAACCGCGCTCATTTCGAGCGTGAATCAGTCACAAAAGGAAGCCACTCCATGCCTCGCTATCTGATCGAACGGACATTCCCCGACGGGCTCAACGTGCCGACGAACGACGTCGGCGCGACGGCGCTCGGCGGCATCATCATGCGCAACGCCGAGAAGGGGGTCACCTGGCTGCACTCCTTCGTGTCGCCCGACAGGAACAAGAGTTTCTGCATCTACGACGCCCCCTCGCCGGAGGCGATCCGCAGCACGGCGCAGAAGAATTCGCTACCGGTGGACAAGATCACGGAGGTGAGGGTCCTGGACCCTTACTTTTATCGCTGACCCTATGGACCAAGGATGGAACAATGAGCGTGAGATCGTCCTGGGCAGCGATGGGTGTCGGCTTTCCGTGCTGTTTCCTCCCGAAACGGCAGCCGCCGTCGTGGCGTTCGACCATGCACCCTCCCGGCGTGGTCTCGCATCGCGGATTGTCTCCGCGCTGCTCGCGCCATTGCGAAGCCGGCGCAGGCGCCTGCCACCGCAAGACGATTATTTAAGGCGGGACGTCGGCCTGCCGGAGCACGAGATGCGGCGGGACTACTGGGAATATTGGTGGTGGCATCAATGAGACCGCCGCCCGGCTAGAGACGGACGGATCGGACCCGTCCCGCAACTGACGATCCAACGCGCAGGCATGGCAGCAGGGCCTTACAGGCCGGTCCTGCCGCCTGCGCGTCACCAACAACCAATGGAGAATAAAATGAACGTCAATTTCTGGCGCCTTGCCGCGCTGTCCATCATGGCGATCACCGCCACTGCCGCATCTGCGGAGAGTGGCAATCGGCTGGCCGCCGAGGTGCGGGCGGCCAACGGCCGCTTCGTGAATGTCGCGGCGGCCACCGCCGAGGGCTATGCGCCGATTCCCTGCGCCAGCGGCATCACCGGCGGCGCGATGGGCATTCACTACGTCAACGGCGCCTATCTCAAGGATGATGCCGTCGACCTCGCCAAGCCGGAGGCCGTGATGTACGAGCCGATGGCCGATGGCAAGCTGAAGCTGGTGGCCGTCGAATATATCACTGCGAAGGGTCCCGCGTCGCTCGAAGGCCAGCTGTTCAACTTCGACAGCGCCCCCAACCGCTATGGCCTCGGCCCCTTCTACGAACTTCATGTCTGGGCCTGGAAGCAGAACCCGACCGGCGCCTTCGCCGACATGAACCCGAATGTCTCATGCGACGCCATGAAAAAGGCCGACTGACGGCACCGCCTGCCGGAACAGTGCCGGCAGGCCTTTTACGCGTCGCGAGGAGAAACCGTGCCCGAGATAGCTATCTTCCTGGCAAGGCTGCGCGCCCCACCATGGCGGCTGATGGCCATCCTCGCTTGGCTGGCGCGCGGACGGCGCCTCCGACATGAGCGGCGTCACCTGGAGGCCATGCCCGATTTCATGCTGAAAGACATCGGCATCAGCCGTTCCGAGATCGACTATGTCGCAACTCACGGCGAAGCGCGCCGCTCTTAGGCTTGGCTGGGAACGACAGAGCGCCTGTCTCCTGCTTGCGGCATGGAACCCACACCGGTCGTCCTCGCTGGCCTCTCTGCCATTGTGCATGCCTCTTCCACCCACCCTTTCTTAAGGTGTCTCCGCTACACCAAAGCCTGAAAAGAAGCGGAAAACGGAGAACAATCGGGGTGCGCTTTTCCGCGGCCACGACAGCCGGGCGGTTCTTGCCGCAGCGTTTGGCGCTGCGCGTGGAGCCGTTGCTTGGCCGCGTCGACGCCGTGCTGTTCACCGCCGACGAGCGCGGCGAGGCCGGCCGCATGTCGGTCATTGCCTTTTCCATCCGCATCGTCAGCGCCGTCATCGCCTTCGTCAGCCAGGTGTTGATGGCACGCTGGATGGGCTCGTTCGAATACGGCATCTTCGTCCTTGTCTGGGTGACCATGGTCATCGTCGGCAATCTCGCCTGCCTCGGCTTCCACACCTCGGTTATCCGCTTCATTCCCGAATACCGCGAGCGCGGCCTCATCGACGAGTTGCGCGGTATCGTCGTGGCCAGCCGCCTGTTCGTCCTGATCGCTTCGACGGTCATCGCCGGGCTCGGCGCACTCGGCGTGTGGCTCGCTTCGTCATGGACTGAAAACTACTATGTCCTGCCGTTCATCCTCGGCGTCATCTGCCTGCCGATGATAGCGCTGTCGGACCTGCTGCAAGGCCAGGCCAGGGCGAACAGCTGGGCGCTGTTCGCCCTGGCGCCGACCTATCTGATACGGCCCGTGCTGATCCTGCTGTTCATGGCGCTGATGCTTTTCGCCGGCTACGCGCCCGACGCGAAGACCGCGATCTTCGCCTCGATCGCCGCCACTTACGTCACCACGCTCGCCCAGCTTATCGGCGTCACCCGGCGCATGGAAAAGCAGATTCCGGCCGGGCCGCTGAAGGTGCATTTCGCACAATGGTTCATTGTCTCGCTGCCGATCTTCCTGGTCGAAAGCTTCTTTTTCCTGCTCACCAATGCCGACGTGCTGATGGTCGGCGCCTATATGGACCCCAACGACGTCGCCGTCTATTTCGCCACGGTCAAGACACTGGCGCTGGTGCATTTCGTCTACTTCGCCGTCAAGGCAGGCGTCGCTCAGCGCTATGCCCAGTTCACCCATGGCGAGCCGGAAAAGCTCGCCGCCTTCGCCCGCGAGACGGTGTCGTGGACCTTCTGGCCATCGCTCGCCATGGCGCTGCTGGTGCTGGCGCTTGGCAAACCGATGCTGATGCTGTTCGGTCCCGAATTCACATCGGGTTATCCGCTTCTGTTCCTGCTCGTCTTCGGCGTCGTGGCGCGCGCCGCCGTGGGCCCGTGCGAAAGCCTGCTCACCATGAGCGGCAACCAGAATGTCTGCGCCGCCGTCTATGCCATGACGCTGGCCTTCAACATTGGCCTGAACGTGGTGCTGATCCCGCTCTTCGGCCTGTGGGGCGCCGCAATGGCCACCGCCTTCGCCATGATCTTCGAGGCCGGCGCGCTGTCCTTCACGGTCTGGCGCAAGCTCGGCATCGTCATGGCGATCTTCGTGCCAGCCAAAGGAGCCGCGTGATGGCCGCCATCCCCTTGCTCGAGGAAACCAGCGGCGGCCCCGCCGGCGCCATGGTGTCCGGCCTTGCCGGACTGGGGCGTGACACCGACCCGGCCCATATCGAGATCCTCGCCAACAACCGGCCCGAGCGGAAACTGGCCATCTATCCGGCGTCGGCCGGGTTCGACCTCGTCGAGGAGCTGGATTATCTGTGCGCCCGCACCATCGAGCCCAACGTCTTCTTCAACCCGCGTTTCCTCGCGCCCGCAATGCCCCGGCTGGAAGACCGCGAGGTGCGTCTGGCCGTCATCCGTGACGGCGATGAATACCGCAACCGGCTACGCCTTCTGGTGCCGTTCTCGGTGGAGCGGCCGGTGGTGCCGCTCGGGGTTCCGGTCATGCGCACATGGTCGAGCCCGTTCGGCCCGCTCGGCACCCCGCTGGTCGACCGCGACGATCCGGTCGGTGTCCTCGAGGATTTCTTCTCGATGCTGTCGCGCCCGCATCTGAAGCTGCCGAAAGTGTTCGTCCTGCCCGACATCAGGCTCGACGGCGCGGTGGCGAGCCTGGTTGCCACTGTGGCCGAAACGCGTGGCCTGATGTTGGTCACCACCGGTCACGCCCAGCGTCCGCTGCTGGAGAGCGAACGCGACGCCGAGGACTATCTGAAGGCTTCGCTGCGCGCGCACCATTACCGCGAGTTCCGCCGCCTCAAGCGGCGGCTGGGCGACCTCGGCAAGCTTGAACATGTCGTGGCGCGCGGCCCCGACGAGATCCGTCACGCCATCGAGAGCTTCCTGACGCTGGAGGCGGCCGGCTGGAAGGGCCGCGAGCGCACGGCCATGGCGATCGACCGCTACCGCGCCGCCTTCGCCCGCGAGGCCGTGCACAGGCTGGCCGAGCAGGACCTGTGCCGCATCCATTCGCTGACGCTCGACGGCCGCACCATTGCGTGCCTGATCGTCTTCGTCGAAGCCGGCGTTGCCTACACCTGGAAGACGGCCTACGACGAAACTCTGGCCGGCTATTCGCCAGGCACGCTGCTGATGATCGAGGTGACCAGGCAGCATCTCGACGACCCCAACATCATGATGACCGATTCCTGTGCCGTGCCCGACCATCCGGTGATGAGCAGGCTGTGGACCGAGCGCAAGCCGATGGGCACGCTGGTGATCGGCCTGACGCCGGACGCCGACCGTCTCGCCCGCCAGGCGGCCTCGCAACTGCATCTCTACCGGGAGACCCGCAACATGGCCCGCCTGCTGCGCAACCGGATGAAGAGCCTGCTCAAGAGACGATAGACGCGCTCGCATCTTCTGGAGCGCGTGGATGCTTGCTTCAAGCCTGAGCATTTGGTTGCTTCATGGGATAAACAGTCACTGTATTGATAGCGTTTATTCGCCAGCGCCTGCTTGAGCAACAGTCACAATCTTTCAACAAAGCGCGACAAAGGTGATACGATTTTGGGTATAATTCATGTCGCTTGCCGGCGGCGCATCCGTTTTTCTTGAGCGCTTTTCCTCGTGGCGGACATCAGAATTAGCTAATTCATTCGAACATATAAAGGACATTCACGGAACTTAAGTGGTAACATAAGACCTTTGGGACCAAACCCTGGGACTTTGGTCCGCATTCACGAAATCCGGCAGCGAGCATGAGGCTAATCTTCATTGCTCTTCAGGAACTTGAAACGGCCGACCAGATCTAACTTGAGCCACTCGTCCTCTTTCTTCCACGGCGCTTTCGGCGGTGGCGCGCGGATTGCGAGGAACAGGCGCTGAACGCGAGAAATCCACCTGCCGGAACCAGCGGGTGAGCCGCCATGGGAAAGCTGCCGGCGCCAGAATCCTGGACGCGTAGAAGCCCGCCACGGAGCCCTACGGGGACGGTCTTGGGCGAGCGAGCGCCATGTCGAAAGTGTCCGGCAGGTGAGGATGCGCGCCGGTCCGTCTCACCGAAGCCGTGGTCATCGCGTCGACCGGGAGAATAATCGACATGCGAGCATAGTGGTCCGGCCACAGCGGCTTTCCAAACAGGAAGAACACGATCGCGAGAAAACAAATCAGCAGCAGGACGGCGAAGGTGTTCGCGATGATCTCGCCAAGCTGCATCTCTTTCTCCCCGAAGTCGGACACCCGCCGCTCGCAGCAACGGCGGGCGTCCAGGGACCGTCGATGAAGGGACTTTACTCGACGGCTTCCACGCCAATGAGGAACGGCGGCTTATGTTCAGGGTTTAGGACCAATGCGTCGATGCTTCGGACTTCAGTCCCAATTGCGGGTCCGAGGAGAAGGAGACAGTCTGCCTTTCGCACCGGCTAAGCCCTCCACCAAGGTACCTGACAGCCGGGAGCACAGCCCGGCCTGCTCGCCAAGTGCCGAACCTACCGCCAAAAGCAGGCCGGGCTCCTTCTGTCGATAGTCAAGATCGTCGCCCAACGGGGAAAATGACCAGCTACAAGGTGGAGGAAATCCTGGGCGAGAGAATTATCGGCACGCACGAGGTGGCGGCTTCAAGTCCCGCAGGGGCTGCCAGACGGGCAACCGGTCATCCGATGCAACCCCGCATTCCAGGCGCGCTGTTCGTTCGGGTCACCAGATCGGAGGACGGCACGGTCGCCGAATTCAGCTTCGCGGGATTTCCTTGTTGAACCCGGATGTCGTCGGATGGGACGGCACGAGTGGCGTTTCTTGCGACTATGGCCGGTGTCTACGCCGACCCATTGGCGCGGTTCGGCGTTGATGGAACCGCCGGCTCACCCTAACCGTTTGTTTTCACGTGGATTCCGAAGCTCGTCGATGAAACCGTTTTGACCCGACTTGCACCAGAATTGCGCTAGCGTCCCAGCGGCTGTCTGGATGCTGAAACCAATTCGTCTTCGTCCCTGATCCCGGCCATGTAATTCGCGATTATGCGGGATGAAATCGCTTCGCGTTGCTGGGCCGATCGGGCGTCGAGCTTCAGCCTGTCGAACACGCGGCCAAGCAGGGCCACTTCGGAGGAATCGAAGACGCCAGCCTCCTGAGCTTTCTGACGAATCGGCATGAGTTCCTCCCTTTCAGATAAATAAGCAACAACTGATGCAAGGGGCAATCTCAAGCCCTGATATATCCACACCGAGGAACGGTCAGGCGGCCAACATAGGTCCTGAAGCGTGAAAGCGGCTACCGCATTGGACAGGCCGAAGATGCAGTCCTGCACCCGGCGAGCCGCTCCCGGATGTCGCTCTTGCGATATCGGCTTTAAACGGCGCACGACAAACTCGAACACCATATCCGCATTTGCCGAAACGCCGATCGGGAATTAGCGGCAGACGTATCGAAGCGGCGACTGAAATGGTGCCCCTAGCCGGGATCGAACCAGCACTCCTTGCGGAACTCGATTTTGAGTCGAGCGCGTCTACCAATTCCGCCATAGGGGCTCAGGCCGGGCGGCCTGGATGGCGCGGACTATACGGTTGGAGGCCTGTTCGTCAACTGGCCTGTTGCCGATAGCCTGCGGAGCCGCGACCAAACCGCCCCTTTCGGTTTCCTGCGGGCACTGCCATTGTGCGGCGCGGAAAATCTTTCTAGACAGGCGTCGTGTCGAAGCGCCTGGCGTCCGGAAGAAGGAACGCGGCGCGCTTCGGGTCTTGGTTTCACGCATGCACCTGTTTCATCCATGCCCCTG
The DNA here is from genome assembly GCF_020165765.1 of Mesorhizobium sp. B264B1B. NCBI lineage: Bacteria > Pseudomonadati > Pseudomonadota > Alphaproteobacteria > Hyphomicrobiales > Phyllobacteriaceae > Mesorhizobium > Mesorhizobium sp. B264B1B. The sequence goes on along the minus strand of NZ_JAIUIS010000018.1, from coordinate 94,095 downwards.
GTTTTCTGCCTGCCCTTATGCCGGCCACGCCGTGCATGTGGGCGCCGTGCGGTAGGCATTTACGACATTAGGAGAGCCGATGCTTCGCGGACTGTACGACTGGACCTTGTCGCTGGCGGCGCGCAAATCCGCCGAATGGTGGCTGGCCTTCATCGCCTTCGTCGAGAGTTCCGTGTTCCTGGTGCCGGCCGACGTGCTCTATCTGCCGATGGCACTGTCGCGGCCTGATCGCGCCTATCGCTATGCGCTGATCGCCACCGTCGCCTCCGTGCTGGGCGGCATCGCCGGCTGGTTCATCGGCCACTACGCCTACGACGCGCTGGCGCGGCCCATCCTCGAATTCTACGGCAAGTATGACGAGTTCGAGGCGCTGCGCGTCTCTTCGGGCATCGGCTTCATCATCTTGATGCTGATCACCTCGGGCGCCGCCCATCTGCCGCCGATCAAGGTGGTGACGATCCTTTCGGGGGTCATCGGCGTCAATCTTTTGCTGTTCATCGCACTGGCAATCGTGGCGCGCGGCGGGCGCTTCCTGCTTCTGGCCTGGCTGCTGCGCCGCTATGGCGAGCCGATCCGCGAGTTCATCGAAAAGCGCCTCGGCCTGATCGCGGGTGCGGCGGCAGCCGCCCTGATTTTGCTCTATATCCTGGTCAAATACGCCTTCTGATTCATGTCGCCCAAACCGCGCGGCGGCGTGGCGACATGGACCACAAGACCGGGCGAGCGGCGAACATAACGGACGAAAGACCCCATGACTGCGACCATGACTGCCAACACCGGACGCCAGCGGACCATGACGGCCCTGTTCCTTGCCGTAGCCATGGCCGCCACTGTCGGCTCCGCGCTCGCCTTCCAGTACATTGGCGGCTACATCCCTTGCCATCTCTGCCTGGAACAGCGCACGCCCTACTATATCGGCGTGCCGCTGATGCTGCTGGCGCTGCTTGCATCGGCGCTGCACGCGCCGGCATGGGTGGTGCGCGGCTTGCTGGCCATCGGCGGCCTGCTGATGCTCTATGGGCTGTATCTCGGCATCTATCACGCCGGCGTGGAGTGGGCCTGGTGGCAGGGCCCGGCCGATTGCACCGCGGGCGGAGGCCCGGTCGACACCGGCGGCAAAGGCGTGCTCGACGCGCTCGACAAATTCGTGCCCCCCTCCTGCGACAAGGCCGCGCTTCGCATCCTCGGCCTGTCGCTCGCCGGCTGGAACGCCATCGCCAGCCTTGTCCTCGCGGCCGTGGCCTTCCGCAGCGCTCTTTCGCGCGACTGAGTTCAACCGAACGGCACGACAAGAGTTCGAGCAGAAATCCGGCGGGCCGAGTCGGATAGCGCGGCTTTCGACGTCCGAGCCAGGTCGACCCCCACTCCGTCTCGGCTTCGCCGAGCCACCTCTCCCCCGATCGACGGGGGAGAGGAATGGCGCGAACCTATTGCCTCAGGCTCCTTTCCTCTCCCTCCGGAGGGGGGAGAGGTGGCGCTGCGAAGCAGCGACGGAGTGGGGGAAGCCGGTCCTCAAAACGCGAAGCCGCTGATAAGTGAGCGCGGCCGAGCTGGTCCGATATCAGGGTATGTCAGACTATCATGGAGACAATCGCTTCAGACGGCCAGCGTCCCGAATTCTCGGACGATCTCAGGGTTCGAGTTCGACATCCCAGTACAGATAATCCATCCAGCTTTCATGCAGATGGTTGGGCGGGAACAGACGGCCGTTATTGTGCAGGTCGTGCACCGTCGGCTGGTAGGGCTTCTGCAACGGCCACATCTTGGCATGGGCCGGCATCATGCCACCTTTCCTGAGATTGCAGGGGGAACAGGCGGCCACGACATTCTCCCACGTCGTAGCACCCCCGCGGTGGCGGGGGATGACGTGATCGAAGGTCAGATCGTCGGGCGTGCCGCAATATTGGCACTGGAAGCGGTCACGCAGGAAGACATTGAAGCGTGTGAAGGCGGGATGCCGCGACGGCTTCACATAGGCCTTCAGGCTGACGACGCTCGGCAGCTTCATCGAGAAGGTCGGCGAGGACACCGCGTGCTCGTATTCGGCGACGATGTTCACCCGTTCGAGGAACACCGCCTTGATGGCGTCCTGCCACGACCAGAGCGACAGGGGGTAATAGCTGAGCGGACGGTAATCCGCATTCAGCACCAGCGCTGGAAGCCCATCCGGAGATACGGCAACCGTCACGTCGTTGGCCTCCTTGGTTCTCTAACCTGAATGGCGCGGATACTGTAAGCCCGACATGACAGGGATGTGAAGCGGATTGTCACGCGTCCGAAGGCACAAAAAAACGAGATTTTGATGCTTTTTCGCGCTTTCAGGCAGGGGGTGCGGCATCCCTGCCCTTCAATTCGCGATAATAGGACCAGAAAAGCCGCGATGCGACACCTCTCCATGGGCTCCATGATTCGGCGAGTTGGATCAGTGTTTTCTCCTGCGGACGCGGGTCGATGCCGAGCGCATGGCCGACGGCGGTCTGGAGCGCGACATCGCGCGCCGGGAAGATGTCGGGATGGCCTGCGGCGAACAGCAGATACACCTGCGCCGTCCACGGACCGATACCGGGCACGGCCGTCATGGTCGTGATTGCCTCGCCGGCGTCAAGCGAACACAAATGACGAAGATCGAGGCCGTCCGCCACCGCCTGGGCGGCGGCGAGGAGGCCGCGTTGCTTGGGTCGCGACAGGCCCGCCTCGCGAAACATGTCCTCGCCGGCGGCAAGGATCGCCAGCGGCGTCAACGGGTCGACCAGTTTCGTCAGCCGGCCGAAGATCGCATCGGCGCTGGCGCGCGACACCTGCTGCGAGACGATAATCGAGGCAAGGCTCGAGAATCCCGGTTGGGACAGCCGTAGCGGCACCTCGCCCGCCATGCGGCGGATCTTTTCCAGCCTTGGGTCGATCGCGCAAAGCGCGTCGAGTCCCCGGGCGATGTCGTCCAATGTGGCGATACGTTGCATGCTTTCTTGTCCCTGAACCGGCCGCACGGTAGCAATTGGCAAAACCGCCGCACAACCCGATTGCCGCTCAAGAGATGACACTCCTGACATTCCGTTTCGCGCCCAGTCCCAATGGCGAACTGCATCTCGGCCATGCCTTTTCGGCGCTGCTCAACCAGAAACTGACGCGAGCGGTCGGCGGCCGCCTGCTGCTGCGCATCGAGGATATCGACACCACGCGCTGCTCGCCGGAATTCGAGGCGGGCATCTTTGCCGACCTGAAATGGCTCGGTCTTGCCTGGGAACAGCCTGTACGACGGCAATCCGAGCACTTCGCCTGTTATGAGACGGTGCTTGACCGGCTGATCCGGGAGGACCTCGTCTATCCCGCCTTCATGAGCAGAAGCGAAATCGGGGCTTTCATCGCCGACAGCGAAAAGCGCGACTGGCCGCGCGATCCCGACGGCGTGCCGGTCTATCCCGCCGTCGACAAGGCTCTGCCGGCGAAGGAACGCCGGCGCCGCATTGCCGAGGGCGCTCCCTTCGCCTGGCGGCTGGATGTCGATGCGGCGATGGCACGCGTCGGCAAGGATTTGTCATGGAACGAATTTTCAGACGAATCGCTTTCCGCGACGCGCGTCGTCGAGGCCCGCCCGCGCGATTGGGGCGACGTGATCGTGGCGCGCCGCGAAATCCCGATCAGCTATCATCTCGCCGTCGTGGTCGACGATGCGCTGCAGGGCGTCAGCCATGTCGTGCGCGGCCAGGATCTTTATTCCGCCACCGGGGTACAGCGGCTGCTTCAGGAACTGCTTGGCCTGCCGCAGCCAGCCTATTTCCATCACCGGCTGATCCTGGGACCCGACGGGCGCAAGCTGTCGAAAAGCCTGAAGGACACCGGCCTTGCCGTCTTGCGCGAAGCGGGCGTGTCGGCTCACGATGTCAGGCGGATGGTCGGTCTCTGACGCAGGCGAAGGCCGAAGAGACAGCTTGCAGAAAAGGCGGCTGGTTGAATTCCGGTGATGCATGGATCAATCGTTTCGTTTTGCGCGCCGGCTTGAACCGGACTAGAGCTTCGCCACGGCTCAATTCTCATCAAGCGCGGTCCCCGGAAAATGCACAGCGTCAAGCGGCTCATCCCCGCCACTTTCGTCGTCCTGTGGGCGACCGGCTTCATCGGCGCCCGCTATGCCATGCCGTGGGCCGAACCGTTTACGTTCCTGGCTGCGCGCTTCGTCCTGGCGACGGCGTTGTTCGCCGGCCTGGTGGTCGTGCTTGGCTCCAAGAGAGCCTCCCGCGAAGAGGCATTGCACGCCACCGGGGCCGGCATTCTGATGCATGGCGTCTATCTCGGCGCGGTCTTCTGGGCTATCCACAGGGGCATGCCCGCCGGGCTGTCGGCGCTGATTGTCGGCCTGCAGCCGCTGATCACGGCGGTGCTCGCCGGCAAGTTTCTCGGCGAGGCGATCCTGCCGCGCCATTGGGCCGGCCTCGCGGTCGGCCTGGCCGGCGTCGTCATCGTGCTCTGGCCAAAGCTCGGCGCGCTCGGCGGCGGCGTGACGTCAGCCACGTTGACGGCTTCGCTCGTCTCGGTGCTCGGCATGAGCGCTGGCACGATATGGCAGAAGCGTTTTGCTTCCGGCGGCGACCTCGTCGCCGCGACCATGTGGCAATATGTCGGCGGCGCTTCGGTGATGATCCTGGCTTCACTGGCCTTCGAGACCCACACGGTCGTCATCAACGGCGAATTGATCTTCGCCATGGCCTGGCTGGTGCTGGTGCTGTCGATCGGCGCCATCTTCCTTCTGATGGTGATGATCCGCGACGGCGAGATGTCGAAGGTCGCTTCGCTGTTCTATCTGGTGCCGGCGGTGACGGCCGTCATCGCCTGGGCCTTGTTCGACGAGCAGCTCAACGCGCTTCAGATTGCCGGCATGGCGATCACGACCTTCGGTGTCGGTCTGGCAACGGCGCGGCAGACCAAGGGAAGAATTGTAGAAATGAGGAATTGAGGAATTGAGGAAAATGGTGCCATCTGGCGCTGGGGGCTTCTTCTTCAATTCTCCAATTCTCCAATTCTCCAGTTCTTCAATTCAGCCGGTCATCCCACCCGCGCGCGTGCCTCGAGATAGCGGCTGATTGCTGCGTTGAGTTCGCCGCCGAGAATGAAGATCGCGGACACGATGTAGAGAAAGACCACCGCGATCATGATCGAGGCAAGCCCGGCATAGGTCGTCACATAGGACGAGAAATGGTCGAGATAGGTGGCGAAAATGGTCGAGCCGATCAGCCATGCGGCGAGCGTGAAGACGATGCCGGGGATCAGCGAGACGAAACGGCGCTTGCCGGCCGGCAGCCAGTAATGCACTGAAAACAGACCGCCGACGATGACGGTCGAGGCGATGACGTAGCGCCACAGCGTGATGGTGCCCGTATAGGGTTTTATCCACTCGAAATGCGCCTCGGCCAGCCGCGCCAGCAATGGCGCGAAGACCAGGAGCACGCTGATCGCCAGGAAGCCTGCCGTGGCGATCAGCACGAAGAAGATGCTCTGCACGCGGCGATAGATGATGCCGCGCGTCTCGGTGACGCGATAGGCCCGGTTGAGCGAGGTGCGCAGCGCCTCGATGCCGTTCGAGGCGAAATAGGCGGCCAGCAGCACGCCGTAGGTGAGCAGATCCGATCGTCGCACGGTGAGCACGTTCAGCACCTCTCGCGCGATCGGTTTGGCGATTTGTTCCGGCCAGGTGTCGAAGACCAGGTGCACGGCCGTGTCGGCGAAGGCTTGCGCGCCGAGGAAGCTCGCCAGCGTGGTGGCGAAGATCAGGAACGGAAACAGCGCCATCAGCGAGGTGATTGCCAGATGGCTGGCCATCGCCCAGCCGTCATCGGTGTTGAAATGACCGATCGCGTCGTAGAGCACGCGGCGCAGGGCGACGATATTCCGCAACAAGAACCGCGCTCCCCTTCGATTGTCTCGACGCCGCGAATATGGGAAGGGAATGCGGCAAATGGCAACCCTTGGTCATAAGACGAATCCGTCGGCACGCGCGTTGCGCGTCATCATCGTCACCGGCGCGTCGTCCGGCATAGGCGCTTATTGCGCGCGGGCGCTCAAGGCGGAAGGCTGGCGGGTGTTCGCCACGGCGCGCAAGCCCGAAGACATCGCGGCCCTGGAAAAGGAGGGCATCGAGGCGTTCTATCTGGACTATCGCGAACCTGCCTCCATCGAGGCGGCTGCGGCTTCAGTGCTGGAGCGGACCGGCGGCAGGATCGATGCTCTGTTCAACAATGGCGCCTATGCGCAAGCGGGCGCGGTCGAGGATCTGCCGGTGGCCGCCTTGCGCGAGCAGTTCGAGGCCAATTTCTTCGGCTGGCACGACCTGACCCGCCGGCTCGTGCCGGTGATGCGCCGCCAGGGCGGTGGCCGGATCGTTCATTGCTCGTCGATCCTTGGCCTGGTGCCGGTACGTTTTCGCGGCGCCTATTCGGCATCCAAACGCTTTGGAGGCGCTGATGCTCTGTCAACGCCAGGAATTGGCCGGCAGCGGCGTGCATGTCTCGCTGATCGAGCCGGGGCCGGTGAAATCGAAGATCGCCAGCAATGGCCTCGCCTGGTTTCTCAGGAATATCGACCATGAGAATTCCGTGCACCGCGCGGACTATGAGGCGCAGTTGGAACGGATGCGCACCGGCGGCAGCCAATCGGCGCTGAAGCCCGGGCCGGAAGTGGTCCACAAGGCGCTTCGCCATGCACTTCTGTCGCGGCGCCCGCGCCCGCACTATGTGGTAACAGTGCCGGCCAAGGTCGGCGCCACGCTCAAACGCATCCTGCCGGCATCGATGCTTTACCGCCTGCTCGCCAAACGCGCCTGAACAAGAAAAGGACTGGAAACGCAAAATGGCATCCGTCTTCAACATCCTTGCCATCCTGGTCATGGTCGCCGTGGTGATCGTGCTGGTCCGGGGCCTGATCAACATGATGCGCGGCGGTTCCGGCATGACCTCCAACAAGCTGATGCAGACGCGCGTCGTGCTGCAGGCCGTGGCGCTGGCGCTGATCCTGCTGGCCGTGTATTTCACCCGCAAATGAGGACACCGGCCGTTCGGGAGGCGACGTGGTCAAGCTCAACAAGATCTACACCCGCACCGGCGACAACGGCACCACCGGGCTCGGCACGGGTGAGCGGCGGCTGAAGTCCGATCTCAGGGTGGACGCCTACGGCACTGTCGACGAAGCCAACGCCTGCATTGGCATGGCTCGTGTTCACACCGCCCCAAGCCACCCGGCGATTGACGCCATGCTTGCCCGCATCCAGAACGATCTCTTCGACCTCGGCGCCGATCTGGCTGTGCCCGACGACGGCAAGCCGCTCGGCTACGAACCGCTGCGCATCATTGCCGCGCAGACCGAGCGCGTCGAACACGACATCGATCTCCTCAACAACGACCTCCAGCCGCTCAAATCCTTCGTGCTGAACGGCGGCACGCCGGCCGCCGCTGCGCTCCATCTCGCCCGCACGGTGGCGCGGCGGGCCGAGCGGCTGATGGTGGCGCTCGCACAGCATCCTGGTGAGCACGTCAACCGCGACGGGCTGAAATACATCAACCGCGTCTCCGATTTCCTGTTCGTCGCCGCCAGGGCGGTCAATGACAATGGAAATGCCGACGTGTTATGGGTTCCTGGCAAGAACCGCTGAACTATGCCAAGGCGGGAGAGGCCAGGCACCTATGTTCATCCCGCTCTACGACACCAACAGGCTGCGGCACATCAGGCTGCAATATGTGACGATCGCCCTGATCCTGGCCAACGCGCTGGTCTATTGCGCCACCGCGCTCGGGGGCGAGAATTTCACCAATGCCGCCGTGCTCGGCCTCGGCTTCATCCCCTCCGTGGTGCATGACACGGCAGAGCTCGACCCGCGCTTTATCGTCATTCCCGAAAGCCTGAGCTATCTCACTTACTCATTCCTGCATGCCGACATTTTCCACCTTGGCGGCAACATGCTGTTCCTGTGGGTGTTCGGCGACAATGTCGAGGACGCGCTCGGCCATATCCGCTATCTCATCTTCTACCTCCTGTGCGCCATCGCCGGAGCCGCCTTCCAGGGCCTCATCGCGTGGGACTCGCAGGTGCCGCTGATCGGCGCCTCCGGCGCCATCGCCGGCGTGGTCGTCGCCTACCTGATCCTCTATCCCAGGGTGAAGGTCTGGGTGCTGGCCTTTGCCCGCATTCCGCTGCGCATCCCGGCCTTCATCCCGCTCCTCCTGTGGGTGCTGTTCCAGATCGTCATGTTCGCCGCCGGTGGCGAGGACCAGATTTCCTGGGCCTGCCACATAGGCGGCATCATCGCCGGCGCCGTGCTGGTGCTCGTGCTGCGCAGCCGCGGCGTGCCGCTTTTTGCGGGCGCGGACGAAGAGGCCGCACCCGCCGACCAGCCCGCCATCGCCGTAGATCCGGCCGTAAACGAGCCGATTGCCGCGCAGCCCGTGCCACGCTGGGGTCGGGGAAGTGCCCCCGGCCCCGACTGAACCGATTGAGTGAATTGCCCGACGCCGTGGCATATTGACGTGCGGGTTCGCCGCAACTACGGAAGCGTTTCCGCCCGCCTTTGGCGGTTGAAGAGCAGAATTTCCATCCGGAATGTCGGCTTTCGACAACTCTGACAGGGTTCACGCTGGTATAGCGCGCCCCAACTATCTCAAGAGAGGTGACAGGAAAATGAAGATCCTTGTGCCCGTAAAGCGGGTTGTGGATGCGAATGTGAAGGTTCGCGTCAAGGCTGACGGTTCGGCGGTGGAATTGGCCAACGTCAAGATGGCGATGAACCCATTCGACGAGATCGCGGTGGAAGAGGCGATCCGGCTCAAGGAAGCCGGCAAGGCCGAAGAGATCATCGTCGTGTCGATCGGCCCGCAGCAGGCGCAGGAGACGCTTCGCACCGCGCTCGCCATGGGCGCCGACCGCGCCATCCTGGTCAAGACCGACGAGCAGACAGAGCCACTGGGCGTCGCCAAGGTGCTGAAGGGCGTGGTCGAGGCCGAGCAGCCCGGCCTTGTCATCCTCGGCAAGCAGGCGATCGACGATGATTCCAACCAGACCGGCCAGATGCTCGCAGCCCTTCTCGGCTGGGCGCAGGGCACGTTTGCTTCCAAGGTGGTGCTGGAGGGCGACAAGGCCAGGGTGACGCGCGAGGTCGACGGCGGCCTGCAGACGGTTGAGCTGAAGATGCCGGCGATCGTCACTGCCGACCTTCGCCTCAACCAGCCGCGCTATGCATCGCTGCCCAACATCATGAAGGCCAAGAAGAAGCCGCTCGACGAGAAGAGCCCGGCCGACTACGGCGCTGACGTCAAGCCGCGGCTGAAGGTCATCAAGACCGAAGAGCCGGGCGGCCGCAAGGCGGGCGTCAAGGTCAAGAGCGTCGCCGAGCTCATCGACAAGCTGAAGAACGAAGCCGGCGTGCTCTGAGATCGGAAGGAACAGATAAATGACCATTCTCCTCATCGCCGAACACGACAACGCAACCCTTTCCGACCAGACCGCCAAGGCGCTGTCGGCCGCGCTGCAGATCGGCTCGGACGTGCATGTGCTGGTGGCCGGCAAGAACGCCAAGGGCGCAGCTGATGCCGCCGCCAAGCTGAAGGGCGTGAGCAAGGTGCTGCTGGCCGAAGCCGACGAGCTTGCCGAGCGTCTCGCCGAGCCGACCGCGGCGCTCGTCGTGTCGCTGGCCGGCTCCTATGACACCATCGTCGCGCCGGCAACCTCGTCGGGCAAGAACGTCGCGCCGCGCGTAGCCGCTTTGCTCGACGTGGCGCAGGTCTCCGAGATCATCGAAGTGGTCTCGCCGGACACCTTCAAGCGGCCGATCTATGCCGGCAACGCCATCCAGACGGTACAGTCGACCGATGCCAAGAAGGTCATTACCGTGCGCACCGCCTCCTTCCAGGCGGCGCCCGAGGGCGGTTCGGCCGCTGTCGAAACCGTCAGCGCTGCGGCCAATCCTGGCCTCTCCTCCTTCGTCGAAAACAAGCTATCGGAGACCGATCGTCCGGAACTGACGTCGGCCAAGATCATCATCTCGGGCGGCCGCGCGCTCGGCTCCTCGGAGAAGTTCCAGGAGGTCATCCTGCCGGTCGCCGACAAGCTCGGCGCTGCCGTCGGCGCATCCCGCGCCGCCGTCGATGCCGGTTATGCGCCGAATGACTGGCAGGTCGGCCAGACCGGCAAGGTCGTCGCCCCCGACCTCTACATCGCCGTCGGCATCTCCGGCGCCATCCAGCACCTCGCCGGCATGAAGGATTCGAAGATCATCGTCGCCATCAACAAGGACGAGGAAGCGCCGATCTTCCAGGTTGCCGACTATGGCCTCGTCGGCGATCTGTTCGTTGTCCTGCCGGAGTTGCAGAAGGCGCTTTGACGCCCTGCCGCAAAGCGTATTAAATTGTGAGGGGTGGGGTAGACGAAGTCGCCCCACCCTTTTAGTTTGCACCGCACAAAAAGCAGGCCGCAAAGGCCTTTTTCGACGGGATCGGTGTAATGAGCAAGATCGAAACGATCGGCATCATCGGCGCGGGCCAGATGGGCGGCGGCATCGCCCATGTCTCCGCACTTTCGGGCTACAAGGTGCTGATCTACGATATATCGCCCGACCGTATCGAGAAGGGCATCGCCACTGTCAGCGGCAACATGGCCCGCCAGGTGGGGTCCGGCAAGCTCGACGAGAAGCTCCGCAACCAGGCGATGGCGCGCATCGCGGCGGCGCCATCCATGGCCGATCTCGCCGGTGCCGACCTGGTCATCGAGGCAGCGACCGAGGACGAGACGGTCAAGCGCAAGATCTACGCCCAGCTTTGTCCGCAGCTCAATCCCGAGGCCATACTGGCGACCAATACCTCGTCGATCTCGATCACGCGGCTAGCCGCGCAGACCGACCGCCCCGAGCGCTTTATCGGCATCCACTTCATGAATCCGGTTCCCCTGATGAAGCTGGTCGAACTGGTGCGCGGCATCGCCACCGAGGACCAGACCTTCGAGGCGGCGAAGACCTATGTGAAGCAGCTCGACAAGACGATCACGGTCTCGGAGGATTTTCCGGCCTTCATCGTGAACCGCATCCTTTTGCCGATGATCAACGAAGCGATTTACACGCTTTATGAAGGCGTCGGCACGGTCGATGCGATCGACACCGCCATGCGGCTCGGCGCCAACCATCCGATGGGGCCGCTGCAGCTGGCCGATTTCATCGGCCTGGACACCTGCCTGTCAATCATGCAGGTGCTGCATGACGGCCTGTCGGATTCGAAGTACCGCCCCTGCCCGTTGCTGGTCAAATATGTCGAGGCCGGCTGGCTCGGCCGCAAGACCGGCCGCGGCTTCTACGATTATCGCGGCGAGCATCCGGTTCCGACACGCTGACCCGCCAGACTGATCACGGCCTGGCCGCGCGGGTTTACGACGCGGCGGCCAGGGGCGTGGGCGTCTCGATTTCGACCCTGTCGTCCTTCGCATCGGTCTCCGGCGCCATGGACACGCATCCGCGACCGGCAGCCTTGGCCACGTAGCAGGCGGCGTCTGCCCTGGCGATGATCTCGTCGACCGCGCCGCAATCTGCGTTGATAGGAGCCAGTCCGATGCTGGCGCCGATCGAATGAGGACGGCCTTCCCAGGTGAAGTCGAGGCCCTGTATCGCATCGATGATGGATCGCGCCGCGATTCTGGCCCCGGCAGCCGAGCCCGACTTCAGAATGACCGCGAATTCGTCGCCGCCCAGACGCGCGACCATGTCCTGCGGACCAAGCACGCCACGCACGGCCTCGGCAACGCGCTTGAGCAATGCGTCTCCCGCCGCGTGGCCGCCTGTGTCGTTGACCAGTTTGAAATGATCGAGGTCGATGAACATGAACTGATGTCCGATCCCCTCCTTGCGGGCCTGATCGACCAGTTCTTCCATGGCGCGGATGAAACTCGCGCGGTTGGCAAGGCCGGTCAGCGCATCATGCGCGGCGGCGTGGGCAAGCTGGCGCTGCAGCGCCCGCGCATCGGTGAAGTCCTGAAAGACGATGACCAGTCCGCAGAATTCGTTGCGTTCGTTCATGATCGGCGACACGACCTGCCGGATGCTGCAGCGCGTCTCGTCGCGCCGGATGAGGACGGCGCGGCTGTTCTGGTCATCGGCTCCCTGGCCGCCGATCGCAGGCCGCGCCACGCCGATCCTGTGGCCGGTCTCCTCGTCGACCGCCCAATAGACATGGCCGAGCGTCTTGCCGAGGGCATCATTGCAAGAGACACCGGTCAGCTTTTCGGCGACAGGATTCATGAAGGTGACGCGGTTGGCGGCATCGGTGCAGATGACGGCATCGCCGATCGACTGGAGCGTCACTTTGAGGCGCTCCTTTTCGTCGGCCAGCATGGCCGCCGACACGGCGAGGCGCTCCTCCGCCTGCTTGCGCCGGGTGATGTCGGTCAGGCTGCCTATCGCCCTGATCAGCCGCCCCTCTTCGTCGCGCTCGATCGCCTTGCCGCGGTCGAGGAACCAGAGCCAGCGGCCATCCTTGTGGCGCATCCTGAATTCGGCCTCGAAGAACGGCGTGCGGCCTTCGAGATGGGCGCGGTCCGCCTCGGCCACGGCTTCGCGATCGTCGGGATGTATCATCGCCAGCCAGTGATCGGGGTCACCGTCGAGTTCCCCGTCGGCATAACCCAGCATCTTGACCCAGGTCGAGGAATAGTTGGTGCCGCCCCTGCGCTTGTCGAAGTCCCAGACGCCCTGGCCGGCGCCGGCCAACGCAAAGTTCCAGCGCGTTTCGGCTTCGGCGATCCGCGCCTCGGCCTGTTTGCGCGCATCGATGTCCTCTATCTGCGAGACGAGATACAGCGGCCGGCCGCTATTCCCGTCGCGAATGACGGAGCCGGCCAGCCGGGCCCAGACGGGCGTGCCGTCCTTCTTGAGATAGCGCTTCTCGAAATGAAAGGAATCGATCTTGCCGGCCTTCAGGTCTTCCATCGTCTCCCGCCCGATCTCCAGATCGTCGGCATGCGTGAGCTGGAAGAAGGTCAACGCCTCGATCTCGTCGCGGCGGTAGTCGAGCATGGCAGCGAAAGCCGGGTTGGCCTCAAGAATGCGCCCGTCGAGGCCGACGATGGCGACGCCGATGGAGGAATCCTCCATGGCACGGCGGAAGCGCTGCTCGCTCTCGGCGATCTGGCGGCGGTCCTTGCGGATGACGCGCGCGAACATGCAGGCCAGGAGAAGTGCGCCGGCTGCCACACCGACCGACGCCTGCACACATAATTCGAGCGTCTCGGCGCCGGGATCCAGCCGCGACAGCAGGATCGATGCCGTCATCGCCGCTGTCCCGCCCACGAGCAGAGCCAACCCCGCACGTCTGTGCGGCGCCGGCCCGATGATCCTTCGCATTGCCACGATTTGTACCACCCCGTGGGCAATCGCATTTCCCGTGAAAATCCTGACGGATCGATTTTAAGGAAAGGTTGCGTCGGGTATCGGCGATGCCGCCGGCCGGCAAACATTTGCCGGCATGATTAAGGATCGGTATGCGCGCGGGATGCAGCAGCGGGCGTCGCGCTACCAGCGCACGAAAAACCGGCCGCCGAGCGCGCCGAGCAGCGCCAGCGCGGCGATCGCGATCGTATACCAGGTGGCGACGAAAAGCGGCGAATCATCAAAGCAATGCGCGGCATAGAAGGTTGCCGCCAGCCCGCCGGCGAGCAGGCCCGCGGCCGTGCCGGCCAGCACCGGCCGTGTCGGCGCGCCATAGCGCAGCATCCACAGGAAGATGGCAAGCGGGCCGATGCCGATCAGCGGGATGAGCCCCATGCAGACCATCATGTTGGAACCGACGAGACGCCTGCCCCAGTCGGCCTCGGGCACGGCGTAAAGCTCCAGCACCACGGCCACTGCCACGAGCACGGGCGCAGCCGCCATCCAGGCCGCCGCCTTGCCTGTCGATGCTCCCGGTGTCGACAATGCCCTGACGAAGGCGAAGGCGCTGGCGGCGAGCACGATGGTGAACAGGAACTTCGAAAGAAAGCGCATCGTATGTGCGGCAGCCATGAAGTCGGGGCGCGGACCGATCGTCATCATGAAAACCGCGCCCGCGATCACGGCGGCCACGCCGGCAGCCAGCCACCAGGCCGAGCGCAGCGGCATCGCCTTGCTGCGGGCGTCGGCATCAAGCGCCTTGATGAGATCCTCGGTCCTCATGTCATTCCCGCCCAAACCGCCCCTGCCCGAACCGCTTGGCAATGGCTGCAAGTCCGCGATGCAAGGAAACCCGCACCGCTGTTTCGCTGATGCCGAACTTGGCTGCCGTGTCGCCGATCGAGCGCCCCTCCACCGACACGGACGACACCACGGAGCGCTGTGCCGGCGGCAGGCCGTCGAGCGCCCGGCTGATGTCGCGTTCGCTGACGGTTTCCGTTTCCGGCTCGGCGAAGGTTTCGGCGATATCGTCGACATCGATCTCGATGCGCCGTCCGCGCCGCCGGAACGCGTCGATCAACTTGAAGCGCGCGATGGCATAGACCCAGGGCAGCACAGGTGCGTCCTGGCGCCAGGTGTGCCGTTTCACATGAATGGCCAGCAAGGTTTCCTGCACGACATCCTCGGGATCGACCCCGCCTTTGACGATCTTGCGCCTGGCAAAACCGCGAACCAGAGCGGCCGTCCGGTGCAGAAAGTCGGCATAGGCCCTTTCATCTCCCGCGATCGCGGCTCGCATCAGCCGGGAAAGCTCGGCCTCGTCCTTGCCGCTCACAAGAGTTCACTCCCCGATCTTCGCGCCTCGGCGCTGATTTGTTACGTGGCCGGCGAAATAATGTCCAAGGCAAACTACCGGCAAGTCACGAAAGATTGCGGGCGAACGCGAACTTGGGCTCGTCGACGGCGACTGTGTCCTGGACCGTCGGTCGCGCGCGGCCATCACGCGGAATTGTCCGCCTGGCATGGGCCTATGCCGCCAGCGGCCGATTGAAGCAGGCCAAAAATGTTGACTACACCTGTCATGTATCGATAGGTGCTGCGTGCCAGTTCAACGAGATCGAGGACGACGCCCATGAAATACGCTCTTTCCACCCTTGCCGGCGCCGCGGTGGTGGCGGTCAGCCTGATGGCTGGCCAGGCGATGGCTGAGGATACAGGCATCATCGTCTACAATGCCCAGCACGAGAGCCTCGCCAAGGAATGGGCCGACGGCTTCACCAAGGAAACCGGCATCAAGGTCACGTTGCGCAATGGCGGCGACAGCGATTTCTCCAACCAGATCGTCGCGGAGGGCACCGCCTCGCCCGCCGACGTGTTCCTGACCGAGAATTCGCCGGCCATGGTGCTGGTCGAGAGTGCCGGCCTGTTCGCGCCGGTCGACGCCGACACACTGGCGCAGGTTCCGCAGGATTATCAGGCAGCGAGCGGCAAATGGGTCGGCGTTGCCGCCCGCAGCACCGTCTTTGCCTACAATACCACCAAGCTCAAGGCCGACCAGTTGCCCAAGTCGCTGCTCGACCTTGCCGATCCGAGCTGGAAAGGCCGCTGGGCCGCCTCGCCGTCGGGCGCCGATTTCCAGGCTATCGTCAGCGCGCTGCTGCAGCTCAAGGGCGAAGCCGCGACAGCGGACTGGCTGAAGGCGATGAAGCAGAATTTCACCGCCTATAAGGGCAACAGCACCGTGATGAAGGCGGTCAACGCCGGCGAGATCGAAGGCGGCGTGATCTATCACTACTACTACTTCGGCGATCAGGCCAAGACCGGCGAGAACAGCAAGAACGTTGCGCTGCATTATTTCAAAAACCAGGATCCGGGCGCCTTCGTCTCGACCTCCGGCGGTGGCGTGCTGGCTTCGAGCAAGCATCCCAAGGAAGCCCAGGCTTTCCTGAAGTGGGTGACCGGCAAGGGCGGCCAGGACGTGCTGAAGAACGGAACGTCCTTCGAATACGCGGTCGGCAAGGGCGCAGAGTCCAATCCGAAGCTGGTGCCGCTGGCCGACCTGCAGGCGCCGAAGATCGATGCCGCGACGCTGAACTCCAAGAAGGCCACCGACCTGATGACGGCGGCCGGCTTGCTTTAGTTGCCGTTCGTCCTAATAAGGACACCGGCCGTGCTCCCGCGGGAATTCCGCGGGAGCGTTTTGTTTTTTCGAGATGGCATTCGTCGATGACGACACGCTGTATTCCCGACCATGATCGTGGTCTTTCGATTGCCGCCGCCGGGCGGCAAGGGCGCGAAGTCTGAGCCGATGCAGTTCGCGGCCGACATCGCAAGCCCGGGCCTGCCGCCGAGGACGCGCCGCAGGGCGCGCCGGCGCGCTGCGTCGTGGATCGTTGCCGCCGCTATCTTCGTTTCGCTGCTGGCCCTGCTGCCGCTTGCCTTCATCGTCTGGGTTGCCGTGCAGACCGGTTGGGAAACCGTCTCGGCGCTGGTTTTCCGGCCGCGTGTCGGCGAGCTTCTGGCCAACACCGTCCTGCTTGTCGCGCTCGCCGTGCCGATCGCCATCATCCTGTCGGTGGCGCTGGCCTGGCTGACCGAACGCAGCGACCTGCCCGGCGCCCGGCTGTGGGCCTGGCTATGCGTGGCGCCGCTCGCCATTCCCGCCTTCGTGCACAGCTATGCCTGGATCACCATGGTGCCCGGGCTGCATGGCTTGTGGGCCGGCGTGCTTGTCTCTGTCATAGCGTATTTCCCGTTCCTTTATCTGCCGGTATCGGCGGCCCTGCGCCGGCTCGATCCGGCGCTCGAAGACGCCGCGGCCGCACTCGGCCTTGGTCCCTGGCGTGTGTTCTGGCGCGTCGTGCTGCCGCAGCTCAGGCTTGCCATCTGTGGCGGCGCATTGCTGGTCGGCCTGCACCTGTTGGCCGAATACGGCCTTTACGTCTTCATCCGCTTCGACACCTTCACCACGGCGATCGTCGACCAGTTCCAGTCGACCTTCAACGGGCCGGCCGCGAATATGCTGGCCGGCGTGCTGGTGAGCTGCTGCTTCGTGCTGCTCGGGCTGGAGGTGCTGGTGCGCGGGGAAGAGCGCTATGCCCGCGTCGGTTCGGGCGCCGCGCGCCACCAGCAGCGCGCGCCGCTCGGCCGGGCGACCGTGCCTTGCCTGCTGCTGCTTGCCGCCACCACGCTTCTGGCGCTCGGCGTACCGTTCGTCACCATCGGACGCTGGCTTGCCGCCGGCGGCGCCGAGGTCTGGCGGCTCGACGAGATCGGCCTGGCGCTCGGCCAGACGTTGTTCCTGGCGCTCGCCGGCGCGCTGCTCGCCACCGTCGCCGCCATGCCGATGGCCTGGATCTCGATCCGCGCGCCGGGGCCTCTGCAGCGCTTGCTGGAGGGCTGCAACTACATCGTCGGATCGCTGCCCGGGGTCGTGATCGCACTGGCGCTGGTCACCATCACCGTGCGCATCGCCCTGCCGCTCTACCAGACCCTGTTCACCATCCTGGTTGCCTATGCCTTGATGTTCCTGCCCCGCGCCCTGATCAGCCTGCGGGCGTCGATCGCGCAGGCGCCGGTCGAGCTCGAGCGCGCCGCGTCCAGCCTCGGGCGGTCGCCGCTCCATGCATTGTGGTCGACGACGATCCGCCTGTCGGCGCCGGGTGCCGCCGCCGGCATGGCGCTGGTGGCGCTCGGCATCATGAACGAGCTGACCGCGACCCAGATGCTGGCGCCGAACGGCACCCGCACGCTGGCGATGGCGTTCTGGTCCTACAGCGGCGAGATCGACTACGCTTCGGCAGCACCTTACGCCTTCATCATGGTGGCGATGTCGCTGCCCCTGACCTGGCTGCTCTATGTCCAGTCAAAACGGATGGCTGGACGATGAGCTTTCTCGAACTCAGGGGCTTGCACAAGCATTACGGCCCGGTCGCGGCGCTTGCCGGCATCGATCTCGACATCGCCAGCGGCAGCCGCACGGCCATCGTCGGGCCGTCCGGCTGCGGCAAGACCACCTTGCTGCGGCTGATCGCCGGTTTCGAGGCGCCCGACCAGGGCAGCATTGTGCTTGACGGAAAGATGCTGGCCGACAGCGGCGGCGCCGTTCCGGCGCACCGCCGCGGTATCGGCCTGGTTGCACAGGACGGCGCCCTGTTTCCGCACCTGACGATTGGCGACAATATCGGTTTCGGGATGGACCGCAGGCTGGACAAACGCTCCGAACGCATCGTCGAACTGGCCTATATAGTAGGGCTGGACAAGGCGATCCTGAAGCGCCGCCCGCACGAACTCTCCGGCGGTCAGCAGCAACGCGTGGCGCTCGCCCGCGCCATGGCGATGAAGCCGCGGCTGATGCTGCTCGACGAACCGTTCTCGGCGCTCGACACCGGCCTGCGCGCCTCCATGCGCAAGGCCGTGGCGGAACTGCTCGAAGCCGCCGGCATCACCACCATCCTGGTGACGCACGATCAGGCCGAGGCGCTGTCCTTCGCCAGCCAGGTCGCTGTGATGCGCGAGGGCCGATTCTCGCAGGTCGGCACGCCGCGCGAACTTTATCTCAAGCCGAAGGACAGGATGATTGCCGAGTTCCTTGGCGACGCCATCATCCTGCCGGCGAAGATAGCGGGTGGTTTCGCCACGTCGCCGCTTGGCCGCATCGCCGTGGATACATCGGACAGCCGCGATGTCGCCCGCATCATGTTGCGGCCGGAGCAGATCGGACTGAAGCGGACATCGCGCGAGGGCATGTCCGGCACGCCGGACATGCTGTTTGGCGAGGTAACGGAATCCGAATTCGCCGGCTCGACCTGCACGGTCGCGGTGCGGTTGCTCAACAGCCCCGACCCGCCGGACGCCGCCGCCATCGGCAGCACGCCGCTGATCCTGCGCAAGTCCGGCATGGACGCGCCGGCGGTCGGTGAGATCGTCCGGCTCACCGTGTCGGGACAGGCGCATGTATTCGCCTGACCGGCCGACGGTTCGCGGCTCGCTGATCAGCATGCAAGATTGGCGTCAGTCGACCCTCTTTGCAGCCTGATCGAACCAGTGAAGTTTCTCGGCCTTGGCCACGACGCGCAACTGGTCGCCGGGCTTGGCTGTTGCGCGCGCGGCCACACGCACGACGATGCGGTCGCCTCCTGCCGCACAGTGAAGAAAGCTGTCCGCTCCCACCGGCTCGACCGCCTCCACCATTGTCGGCAGCACGAGCGCGCCGGACGGTGCCTCGGCCGCGAAAGTGACATCGGCATCCTCGGGGCGGAAGCCAAGCGTGACGGCATTCGCAGGCGCAAAGTCGCTCGTCTTGCTGCCGGTCAGCGCCGGACCCGAAAGGGACAGAAGATTCATCGGCGGTGCGCCGATGAAAGAGGCGACGAACGTCGAGGCCGGCTTTTCGTAAATGTCGAGTGGCGCGCCCGCCTGCTCGACCAATCCGCCATTCATGACGACAAGGATGTCGGCCAACGTCATCGCTTCCAACTGGTCATGGGTGACGTAGACCGAGGTGACACCGAGCGAGCGCTGCAAGTTCTTGATTTCGACCCGCATCTGGCCGCGCAGCTTGGCATCGAGATTGGAGAGTGGCTCGTCGAACAGGAAGACTTTCGGATTGCGCACGATAGCGCGGCCCATGGCGACGCGCTGGCGTTGACCGCCTGAAAGCTCGCGCGGGCGCCGGTCAAGCAGCGCTGAAAGCTCCAGCACCTTGGCGGTCAAACGAACCCTGCTGTCGATCTCGTCCTTGGGCGTACCGCGATTGCGTAGCCCGTAAGCCATGTTGTCGTAGACTTTCATATGCGGATAGAGCGCATAGTTTTGGAACACCATGGCGATGTCGCGCTCGGTCGGGCCGATCGTGTTGACGATCTTGCCGTCGATAGCGACCGTGCCGGAAGAAATGGTCTCCAGCCCGGCGATCATCCTCAAAAGCGTGGACTTGCCGCAGCCGGACGGCCCGACCAGCACACAGAGTTCCTTGTCGGGAATGGCAATGGAGACGCCCTTCACGGCTTCGACGCCGCCGGCATATACTTTCTTCACGTCCCTCAGATCGACCGTCGCCATCGGCTTCTCACTTTTCGGTGTCGACCAGTCCGCGCACGAACCAGCGCTGCATCAGCACCACAACCAGGATTGGCGGCAAGATTGCCAGGATCGCCGTGACCATGACCAAATGCCATTGGGTGTCGGCATCGGCGAAGGAGACCATCTTCTTCAGTGCGATGACGATGGTGTTCATATCGTTGCTGTTGGTGACCAGCAGCGGCCACAGATACTGCGTCCAGCCGTAGATGAAAAGAATGACGAACAGCGCCGCGATATTGGTGCGCGACAATGGCAACAGGATATCGAAAAAGAACCGCCATGGACCGGCGCCGTCGACGCGCGCCGCCTCGACCAACTCGCCCGGGATGGTCATGAAGAACTGGCGGAACAACAACGTTGCGGTGGCCGAGGCGATCAGCGGGATGATCAGTCCGGCATAAGTGTCGATCATACCGAGGTCGACCATTACCTTGTAGGTCGGCAGGATGCGCACCTCGACGGGAAGCATCAGGGTGATGAAGATCAGCCAGAAGAAAGTCATGCGCAGCGGAAAACGGAAGAAGACGATCGCATAGGCCGACAGGATCGAGATGAATATCTTTCCGACCGCAACGCCGAGCGCCATGATCGTGGAGTTGAGGAGCAGCCTGCCGACGCCGAGCCCGCCGATGCGGCCGACGCCGCCGAACAGCGCCTCGCCGTAATTGTTCCAGAACTCGCTGCCCGGCCGGAAAGGCAGTGGCGGCCTAAGGATGGTTTGCAGCGTCTGCGTCGAGGCAACGAAAGTGTAGTAGATCGGAAAGGCCACGATCAGTATGCCGAGGATGAGCACGGCATGTGCAAGGAAAATGCGAAACGGGGATTGACCGATCATCGCGCTCCTCAGCCGTAATGAACCTTCCGTTCCACGTAGCGGAACTGGATGGCGGTGAGCGCGATGACGATGACCATCAGGATGACCGACTGCGCCGCCGAATCGCCGAGGATCAGATTGACGAAGCCGTCATTGTAGACCTTGTAGACCAGTGTCTCGGTGGCCTTGCCCGGCCCGCCGCCGGTGACGGCGTGGACGATGCCGAACGTGTCGAACAGCGCATAGACGGTATTGACGACCAAAAGGAAAAACGTCGTCGGCGCCAAAAGCGGGAAGACGATGGTCCAGAAGCGCTTGGTTTCGCCGGCGCCGTCGATCGCCGCCGCCTCGATCAGCGTTTTCGGCACCGCCTGCAGCCCGGCGACGAAGAACAGGAAATTATAGCTGATCTGCTTCCAGGCGGCCGCCGCCACCAGAAGGATCATGGCGTCGGTGCCGTTGAGCAGCGGATCCCAGGCGACGCCCAAACGTCTCAGCAGATAAGACAGCGAGCCGATCGATGGATTGAACAGGAACAGCCACAGCATGCCTGCAATCGCCGGCGCCACCGCGTAGGGCCAGATCATCAGCGTGCGGTAGAGGCCTTTGCCGCGCACCACCTTTTCCGCCATCACGGCAAGGAGCAGGGCCACGCCCATGGCAACGATCACGGTCGCGAGCGAAAACACCACTGTGACCTTGATCGAGTTGAGATAGGCCGGGTCGGCAAGCACTTTGCGGAAATTGGCAAACCAGACGAACCTGCTCCTCAGCCCGAACGGGTCCTGCCTCAGCATCGACTGGTAGAGCGCCTGCCCGGCCGGCCAGTAGAAGAACACCAGCGTGATGGCAAGTTGCGGCGCCACCAGGAGGTATGGCAAGACTTTGTTGGGAAAGACGACGCGCGGGGTCAATGCGCCGCTCCGGCGTGGAAAGCCGAGCGGCACTCTACGGCGCTCACCGCTGCCCTGCCGGGCATCTCCCCCTCTTGGAGGAAGATTGGCAGTTCCTGCGGCAGCTGCCATTCTCCAGCTTTGACAATCGCCGAAAACGGTCGCGACAGCCAGTCTCCCCCCTTCAGGGGGAGATGCCCGGCAGGGCAGAGGGGGGCCTCGTAGAGCAAGGACTATAACTCGATAGGTTCGGACGCGCCCTAATTCCCCAGCGCTTCCTTGATCGCCGCGTTGCCACGCGTGACCGCATTGTCGAGCGCCTGCTGGGCGGTTTCCTGGCCGGCAAGCATCTTTTCGAACTCCTCGTTCTGGATGTCGCGCACCTGCGGCAGGTTCGGCAACCGCACGCCCTTCGAATTGTCGGTCGGCGCCTTGCCCGTCATCTGCAGGATCGGCGTCTCGCGACCGGGATTCTTGTCGTAGAAGCCGGACTTTTTCGTCGCCTCATAGGCGGCGAGCGTCACCGGCAGGTATCCCGATTTCTGGTGCAGATATTCCTGCACATCGGTCTTGGACAGATAGGCGAAGAAAGCCGCGACGCCTTTGTACTCCTCGTCGGACTTGCCGCCGAAGACCCAAAGGCTGGCACCGCCCGGCGTCGTGTTCTGCGGCGCGCCCTTGGCGTCGCTGTCATAGGGCAACTGGCCAATGCCGTAGTTCATGCCCGACTTGACGATGTCGCCTAGGCCGCCCGAGGATTCGGTGAAGATGCCGCATTCGCCGGCGAGGAATATCTGCTTGGCTTCGGAGGTGCGCCCGCCATATTTGAAGGTGCCGTCCTTGGCCAGATCGGCGAGCGCCTGGAAATGTTTGACGAAGATCGGCGAGTTGATCTTGAGTTCGACATCACCGCCGGCCAGGCCATTCTGCTGCGTGGCCCACGGCACATCGTTCCACGCCGCGAAGTTTTCCAGGTGTATCCAGGTCAGCCAGGTCGAGGTGTAGCCGCAAGCGGCGGCGCCGCTCGCCTTGATCTTTTTGGCATCCTCCCACACCTCGTTCCAGGTCTTGGGTGGGTTGTTCACATCGAGCCCCGCCTTCTGGAAGATGTCCTTGTTGTAGTAGAGGATCGGCGAGGAGGAGTTGTAGGGGAAGGACAGCATGGTGCCGTCCGGCGTCGAATAATAACCGACGATGCCTGGCAGATACTGGCTCTTGTCAAAGTTCATCCCGGCGCCGGTCAGCACCTCGGCCACTGGCTTGATCGCGTCCCGGGCCGCCATCATCACGCCGGTGCCGACATCGAACACCTGGATGATGTCAGGCGACTGGCCGGCGCGATAGGCGGCGATGCCGGCATTCAGCGTTTCGGGATAGGTGCCCTTGAAAACCGGAACAATCTGGTAGTCGCCCTGGCTGGCGTTGAAATCCTTGGAAATCTTGTCGACGACCTCTGCGTTGGCGCCGGTCATGGCGTGCCACCAGCTGATGTGCGTGACGGCGAAGGCGGAGGTTGTGGAAAGCAGGGTCACGGCGACACCGGCCGCGAAGCCAAAGAACTTCATGTTTCGTCTCCCGTTCTCATTGCTTGTCATTGGCGAAAGGGGCACTCCCGCAATGGCACTATGTGTCGTTCGCGCGCAGCGGACAACGGTTTTGTTGCGGGCAGGCGCACTTCATGTCCGGCTAAAGTAGCGTTCACTTCCGGATGAAAGTGACCCGGAAAAGGATTGCATAGCGGCTTGCTGCTTGAATTGATGTACCAGGGACCTGTCTCGAGACGGTCAGCGACCTCACCGACGAACGGCGTCTAACAGCACATGACAACGCTGACATGACAACGCTGAAAAAGGCGTCGGTTTGCTCGGTCGATGCGTGGAAATTCCCGTCCCGCGCTCAGCCTGACGGATTTGACATCGGCCAATCAGTCTGCTGGCCGGGAATGGGTCTGCCGCCGCTCAGTTCTGCTGCCGCTGGGTTCCAGAAGCGCGCGGCAAGTAGAGATGCAGGCTTGTTCCCTGACCGATTTCGCTATCGATTCGGACATGCCCACCGGATTGCTTGATGAAGCCGTAAACTTGGCTTAGCCCGAGTCCCGTACCCTGCCCTTCCGATTTTGTTGTGAAGAACGGCTCGAAAACGCGCGCCAGGGTGTCCTTGCTCATTCCACAGCCGGTATCGCGTACAGTCACGCGAACAAATGAAGCCGCCGCTGAACGCAAATCCTCCAGATCATTTGGAAAATTGCTGGTCTCAATCGTGAGGGTGCCACTGCCTTTCATTGCATCTCTGGCGTTCACCGCAAGGTTAAGAACGGCGATGTCGAGCTGGTTGGCATCGATAAGGATAGGGTCCAAGGCTGGATCCAGATTGCATTGCACCCGGATACCGCTCCCCAACGTCCGTTCCAGCAGCGTCGTCAGCCCCTTGATACGTTCATTGAGATCAATCTGTTCCGGGGCCAGGGATTGGCGTCGCGAAAAGGCAAGCAGTTGCTGTGTTAGCGCTCCTCCATTTTCGATCCGCCTGAACATCTCCTCGACCAGCAGAGCGACTTTCTCATCCGCAGGATCTTTAGCGATCTGTTTCTCCAGAAGCCGAAGGCCAGACCCGAAAACGGCGAGTAGGTTGTTGAAGTCATGGACAATGCCAGCTGCGAGGCGTCCAATGGCCTCGAGCTTTTGTGACTGGCGTGCGTTTTCTTCTCTTGATCGCTGGGCCGAGACATCGCGCAGGCTGGCAAGCAATGCAGGCCTGCTGTCCCAGGTAACCTCGACCGTACGCATTTCCACTTCTGCCGGCTTGCGGCCGGAACGGTGAACGGTGATCTCGGCGATCTCTCCGGAGACGACCGGACGGCCGAGCGGAACGTGGAGGAGTTCGTCAAGCGGCTGTCCAAAAATTACGGCTGCCGCAGGATTGGCATAGAGCACTGTTCCGTCCAAATCGACCACCAGCATCCCGTCGGCGGTATTTTCGATCAACTGGCGAAAGCTGAGCTGGCTGATGCCAGCCGGAGATGTATCTCCGGGCGATTCCAGCATTTCGGCGGCGTTTTGCGCCGTATTCAAGGCGCTCTTCATGTCGACGTGTTGTCCACGGCGGAGTCGCCGAACACATCAGGCGCGCTGTCAAAGGGCTTTCCAAGATGCATACCGCCACTGTCGATGGTGAAGCGCCGTATCTGTTTGTCGTGTTCGCTGCCGCGCATTTTCAGCACCATCATGCCGCGATGCATGAATTCTTCCTGCTGAATGTAGCGCAACAGAATGATCGAATCGGTGAGTGTGGAAATATGCTGCTCGCTAGCGCTCTGGCCTCCGACAAGCGATTTGTTGGTAGCGGTGCAAAGGCCGGCAATTTCGCGCTTCTTTATGAAGGAGGTGACGCTGATCAAGAACTCACGAAACCCGGTTTCTGGCGCGATGCGCTCCAATGCCGACAAGCTGTCGATTGCCATGCGATCGGGTTTGAACTCCGCCACCAGTTCGCGGATCATCAGAAGGTGATCCGGCAAACTCTGCGCTTCCGGATAAAGGCAGACTACCTTCAGGCGACCATCCGCCTCCATCGCTTCGAAATCGACGCCCCAGCTACGCGCGTTGCGGAAAAGCTGGCCGCGGCTCTCCTCATAGCCGACGAGCAAGGCGCGTTCGCCCGCAGCCACTCCGCCCGCTAGAAAGTTGGTGACAAGTAGAGTCTTTCCGGTGCCTGTGGCTCCACTGACAAGGGTTACGCTGTCGCGAAAGAACCCGCCGCTGCACATTTTGTCGAGTTCGGAATTACCACTGGTGACCCGTTTCGTGCTTGATTGCTGCTCCAGGCGCAACGATGACAGAGGCACAGCTACGATGCCCTGTTCGGCGACCAGCGTTATGGGCACTTCGCCCTCAACGTGACGGCTGCCGCGCATTTTCAGGACTTCTATGGTCCGCCGACGGCGCTCGCGATCAAGGGCATTGCGAAGGATCACGACATTGTCTGCGACGAACTCCTCTATTCGGTGACGGGAGATTTCACCATATTCACTGTTGCGTTCCGCGGTCATAAGGACCGTCAGCCCTTCTTTCTTCAGCGCGGTCGCAATACGTAGAAGTTCGCGGCGCACTGCCGTCTGCTCGGCCACGAAATGATCGAAAAGTTGGGTAACCGAATCGAGCACGATGCGCTTTGCCCCGGCGCTTCGGCTTGCGTGCAGAATGCGGGTCAGAAGACCGGCGAGGTCGAAATCGCCCACAACCACCTGGTCCTGATCGCGCGGGCTCGCATCGACGAAAACAAGCTTGTCCGCCGCTCGCCAGCCGCGGATGTCCCAGCCGAAGCTCGCCATGTTTACCTCGATCTCGGTTGGCGACTCCTCGAAAGTGACGAAGACACCGGCCTCATTGAGACCGGTGATGCCATGCGCCAGGAACTGCGTGGCGAATACGGTCTTGCCGCTACCGGGCGTGCCGCCCACGATGGTGGTGCGTCCGCGCGGCAAGCCACCCATCACCAAGTCGTCAAAAGCCTCGATCCCTGTATTGACGCGTTCAAGAACCGGGTCGATAGAGATCTCATCCGTCGCGGTCATGAATATCATCCTTCTTGCGAAAACCGAAATAGTCCAGAACCTGAGCGATATTGCTGATGTCGCCCACCAGACGGCGCGGGGGATCAGCGGATTCGTCGGAGAGCGTCGGCGTTGCTAGTATCCCTGCTCGCTCCGCCTCATGAGGATGTTCCAGGATATCGAAGATCTGGATTTCAATGGATGCGCTCATCTCCTCGATTATCTTCAGGCGGCTTTCCAGTGCCCGACGAGCACCGGGCGTGTCTCCGGCGATGTAGAGCCGGAGAAGGGGATGGGCCCCTGAAGCGGGCGGTTGTTCCGGGTTCATATCTCACGCTGGTTGCACGGGTTCAGTATCGACGTGCTCTACGCGACACGCCAGCAATTCAACCGCAGGGCTTTGTTGTCCGCCTTGGGCGATCTTCTAGCATTTCGCCTGGAGCCGACGCGCCACAGCTCGCGCTCGATGGGGCCTGGATCAGCACCCCTGTCACTTCTTAGACATTCGCGCTTTGCGCGTCTGCGCACTAGTGGACATTTCTCCGGTTATTGGGATATGGGCCGCAAGCGATCGTTCGGAGGAGTGTAAATGGAAGCCCGCGCCCACATAGACTCCGGCATGATCGGCAACAATCTTCTGCGGGCACTCACCGCGGCAGATTGGGCAATCCTCGAGCCTTGGCTGGATGAGTGGTCGGCCCCCACCGGAACACTGCTTTATGAACCTGGTGACACGGTTCGCCATGCATACTTCCCGAGAGGTCCCAGCCTGATTTCCTATCTCGTCGTGCTGAGCGACGGGCGTGCGATCGAGACGGCTCTGGTCGGACGAGAAGGGGCAATTGGCGGAGTTGTCAGCCAAGGCAGGCTCCCAGCTTACGCTCGCGCTGAAGTACAATTGGGAGGTTCGTTCTTCCGCATCGACCTGCTTAACCTTGAAGAGGCGAAGTCCAGGTCGTCGACGCTACGGAATCTGTTCGCGCGGTACGCGGACTGCCTGATGGCGCAGATGTTCCAGTCCGTCGCCTGCAATGCCGCGCATTCGATCGAGCAACGGACAGCGAAATGGCTGCTGGCCGCCATTGATCGGACGGGCACTCCCGATCTGGCGCTGACACAAGAACAGCTCGCCGTAATGCTCGGAGTCGGCCGGAGCTATTTGAGCCGCGTCATACGCGATCTGAAAGAACACGGTCTCATTGAGACCCATCGTGCCCGGATCGTCGTTCGCAAGGTCGACGGCCTGCGGTGGCTTGCTTGCGAGTGCAATGCGGCGGTCAGTCATCACTTCGACGAAGTATTGAAGGGCGTCTATCCCCTGCCGACCAACGGCTCGTCTGGCCGATAGCACAAACGGCTCGCCATATATGTCCTTAAGGTGAGTCCCTGGACGCCGAGCTTGGACTACTATCTCGGCAAGCCGGCGCCGATCCAGGCATTCGACGAATTGACCGGGTCGGCTCAGGCCGCCGCGGATGGGCTGGGCGGAACCGTTGCGTGGTCAAGCCGCGCTTGCGCCCAGCCTTGTCCCAGCCTCTTCAAGACCCGAGCGCGGCCTCGACAAGCCGCTTGGCGTCCGGCCCCGACCACTCGGCCGGGCCGTTCATATGGGCGATCAGGCAGCCTTCGCCGTCGATCAGCATGGTGACGGGCAGGCCGAGCGCCAGGCCGCGCGTCTTGAGTTCGTTGAACAGCGCCATCGTCGAATCCCTGTAATAGCCGAGCGCCTCGACGCTGGTGTCCTTGAGGAACTTCTTCGGCTTCACGTCATCGCCGGCATCGACGTTGACGGCGACGACCTGGAACGCATCGCTGCCTTTCTCCTTCTGCAAGGCGTCCAGCGCCGGCATTTCGGCGCGGCATGGCGCGCACCATGTCGCCCACAGATTGAGCAGCACCGTCTTGCCGGCATGGTCGGCGATGGTCATCGGCTTGCCGTCCGGGCCGTTGAAGGCGAGGCTCTTCATCGATTGCGGCGGATCGGCTGGCAAGAGCGCCGCGACCTCGCCGGTGGCGGCTGCGGCGATCTTCTTGGCGCGTTCGCTCTTGGCGGCGCAGGCGACATCGTCCTTGCTGTCTCCGACGGCGACTTGCGACGCGGCGTTGTTGCCAGACTGGCTCTCGCTGACATATACCGCGACCGCGCCGGCCAGCGCTCCCGCCACCAGGGCGGCGAGGATCAGGCGCGGGGCCGGGAAAAATCTGTTTCCGTCTGCCATGTTCTCAAAACTGCTCCGAGCACGGGTTTTATAGCCATGAGCGACAAGAAGACCAGCAACCAGATGTGGGGCGGACGATTTGCCTCGGGTCCGGCCGCGATCATGGAAGCAATCAACGCGTCGATCTCGTTCGACCGCAAACTCTATGCGCAGGACATCAGAGGTTCGATCGCCCATAGCGCGATGCTGGCGCAAACGGGCATTATTTCGGCGGCCGATCAAGAGAAAATCGCTCACGGCCTGAACACGATCCTGAAAGAGATCGAGGCGGGCACGTTTGAATTCTCGACCAGGCTGGAAGACATCCACATGAACGTCGAGGCCCGCCTCGCCGAGCTGATCGGTCCGGCCGCCGGCCGGCTGCACACGGCCCGCTCTCGCAACGACCAGGTTGCAGTGGACCTCCGGCTCTGGGTCAAGGACGAGTGCTTTCGCGTCGCCGAGGCCTTGAAGGGTCTCATCAGTGCGTTGCTGGAGCGGGCCGAGCAGCACGCCGCGACGGTGATGCCGGGCTTCACCCATATGCAGGCGGCGCAGCCGGTGACATTCGGCCACCACTGCATGGCCTATGTCGAGATGTTTTCGCGCGACCTGTCGCGGGTGCGCGACGCCATCGAACGCATGGACGAGAGCCCGCTCGGTGCAGCAGCCCTTGCCGGCACCAGCTTTCCGATCGACCGCCACCAGACCGCCAGTGCGCTCGGCTTCCGCGAGCCCATGCGCAATTCGCTGGACAGCGTCTCGGACCGCGATTTCGCGCTGGAATTCCTGGGACTGGCGGCCATATGCGCCACGCATCTGTCGCGGCTGGCGGAAGAAATCATCATCTGGTCAACGCCGCAATTCGGCTTCATCAGGCTGTCGGACAGCTTCTCCACCGGCTCCTCGATCATGCCGCAGAAGAAGAACCCCGACGCCGCCGAACTGGTGCGCGGCAAGACCGGGCGCGTCACCGGCCATCTGGTCGGCCTGCTGACGGTGATGAAGGGCATGCCTTTGACCTATGGCAAGGACATGCAGGAAGACAAGGAATCGGTGTTCGATGCCGCCGAGACGCTCGACCTGATGCTGGCGGCGATGACCGGCATGGTCTCCGATATGACGGTGAACGCGGCGGCGATGAAGAAGGCTGCCGGCTCCGGCCACGCAACCGCGACCGACCTTGCCGACTGGCTGGTGCGCACGCTCGGCCTGCCGTTCCGGGAAGCGCATCATGTCACGGGACGGGCGGTGGCGCTGGCCGAAGAGAAGAAGCTGAGCCTGGAGAAGCTTGCGCTGGAAGACTTGCAGTCGATCCACCCCGGCATCACGAAGGACATTTTTTCGGTGCTGGCCGTGCAGAACTCTGTGAAGAGCCGCACCTCCTTCGGCGGCACCGCACCGTCGGAAGTCAGGAAGCAGATCCGCTACTGGAAAAAGCGGCTGGCCAAGGCGTGATGCCGGACATTGCGGCCAGCCATATCCCGGATATTGCAACCGCCAATATCCACGATATTGCAACGGCAATATCCAGGGTGCAATGCGCCGAGAACTCGGCTAAAAGCAGCGGCGGAAAAAAGTTTCGGACGGATGGATCGATGACCGGAAGCAGGATTTTGGTGACACTGACGCTGCTTGCGGCGGTTGCCGCCGTTACGGCTTGCGGCAGAAGGTCCGGTCTCGACACGCCTTACGAGGCGGCCGTGCAGGCGCGCAAGGACGCCGAGAAGGCACACCAACCCGTGCCGCCGGAACCGGAAAAACCGGTCGCGGACAAGAAGTTCATTCTCGACCCGCTGCTCTAGAGCCGGTCAGAGCGGTTTAGAGTGCTAAACCCGCTCCTACCCTGCTCCAACTTTTCGGAACCACTCTCGTGAACCATTTCGACTACCGCGACGGCGTGCTTCATGCCGAGGACGTGGCGATATCGGACATCGCCGCAACCGTCGGCACGCCATTCTACTGCTATTCGACGGCCACGCTGACCAGGCACTACCACGTCTTCGTCCAGGCATTTGCCGGGCTCGATGCACTGGTCTGCTACGCCATGAAGGCGAATTCCAATCAGGCGGTGCTCAAAACCCTGGCCAGGCTCGGCGCCGGAGCCGACGTGGTGTCGGAAGGCGAGTTGCGGCGCGCGCTGGCAGCCGGCATCCCGGCCAGCAAGATCCTGTTCTCCGGCGTCGGCAAGACCGCGCGTGAGATGGACTTTGCGCTGGCAGCCGGCATCCTGTGCTTCAACGTCGAATCCGAGCCCGAACTCGAACTGCTCTCGTCGCGCGCCGTTGCCCTGGGCAAGGTGGCGCCGGTCTCGCTGCGCATCAATCCGGATGTCGACGCCAGGACGCACAAGAAGATCTCGACAGGCAAAGCCGAGAACAAGTTCGGCATTCCATGGCAGAAGGCGCGTCAGGTCTATGCGCGCGCGGCTGAATTGCCGGGCATCAAGGTCACCGGCATCGACACCCATATCGGCAGCCAGATCACCGAGCTGCAACCCTTCGACGATGCCTTCGCGCTTTTGGTGGAACTGGTCGGCGCGCTGCGCGCCGACGGCCATGCCATCGAGCATGTCGATCTCGGCGGCGGTCTCGGCATTCCCTACCGCGTCGACAACAACCCGCCACCGCTCCCCGACGCCTACGCGCAGATCGTCCGCAAGCACGTCACCAAGCTTGGCTTGAAGGTGATGTTCGAGCCGGGCCGGCTGATCGTTGGCAATGCCGGTATCCTCGTCTCGCAAGTGATCTTCGCCAAAGAAGGCGATGCCAAGAATTTCCTCGTCGTCGACGCCGCCATGAACGACCTGATCCGGCCGACGCTCTACGACGCTTTCCACGACATAAGACCGGTGGTGCTGCCGCCCGCCGACGCGCCGCGCATGACGGTCGATATCGTCGGCCCGGTCTGCGAGACCGGCGACTATCTCGGCCTCGACCGCGACCTGCCAAGGCTCAAGTCCGGCGACCTGATCGCCATCGCCACCGCCGGCGCCTATGGCGCGGTACAGGCGGGCACCTACAACACCCGCCTGCTGGTGCCGGAAGTGCTGGTCGACGGCGATCGTTTCCACGTCGTGCGCCCGCGCCAGACCTATGACGAACTGATCGGGCTGGATTCGATCCCCGACTGGCTTGCATAGAAGCCGCCGAAGGCGGTCCTAGCTATAGCCGGTTCTGGATGAGCGCTCTTGTCTCGGCGATCCTGTCCTCGTCGCGGCGATAGAATGTCCATTGCTTGATGCGCTTGGCCCGTAACAGCCCTGCCTGCGTGAGCACACGCATGTGCTCGCTGAGCGTCGCCTGGGTAATGCCGAGCTTTTCGGCGATCAGCAGTGCACAGACGCCGTCCTCGACCAGATCGCCATCCGCCTGGGCCGGGAAATGCGCGCGCGGATCCTTCAGCCAGTCGAGGATCCGCAGCCTTCGTTCGTTGGCGATCGCCTTGAACACATCAACCTCTTGCATTTAGCTATTTTGCCAAGTTACTAATTGCTGTCAATCCCAAGGAGATGGCCATGACCAACGGCAGCACCATAACGCGCGAACGCATCGCCGCGATGGAACCGCGCATCCGTCGCTATGTGCGCCACACGCCGGTGCTGCGCGTCGACATGGCCGACTTCGACCGGCCGCCGCTGGCGGTCGATCTCAAACTCGAATGCCTGCAGCATTCCGGTTCGTTCAAGGCGCGCGGCGCGTTCACCAATCTTCTCGAGCGGCAGGTCCCCGGGGCCGGTGTCGTCGCCGCCTCGGGCGGCAATCATGGCGCGGCGGTGGCGTATGCCGCCATGCGCCTCGGCCACAGGGCGACCATCTTCGTTCCGGAGGTGAGCCCGCCGGCCAAGCTGGAGCGCATTCGCAGCTACGGCGCCGAGCTGGTCGTCGGCGGCGCCCGCTATGCCGAGGCGCTGGCCGCCAGCGAACGTTTCGCCGAGCAAACCGGCGCCTTACAGGTCCACGCTTTCAACCAGGAGGAAACGCTTATCGGGCAAGGCACGCTCGGGCTGGAAATCGAGAACGACCTGCCTCAGATCGACACTTTGCTGGTCGCCGTCGGCGGCGGCGGCCTGATCGGCGGCATCGCCGCCTGGTTCGCCGGCCGCATCCGCATCGTCGCCGTAGAACCCGAGGGCGCGCCGACACTCTATCGCGCCCTCGAGGCCGGCCATCCGGTCGATGCGCCGGCCGAGGGCATCGCCGCCGATTCCCTGGCGCCCAAACGCGTCGGCGAGATGATGTTCCCGATCGCCGAGGCCTTCGTGGAACGCTCCATCCTGGTCAGCGACGACGACATCGTCGTCGCCCAGAAGGCGCTGTGGGACCGGGTGCGGATCATCTCGGAACCCGGTGGCGCCGCGGCGTTCGGCGCCATCCTGTCCGGCCGCTATGCGCCGGCACCCGGCGAACGGCTCGCCGTCCTGGTCTGCGGCGCGAACGCAAACCCGGCGAAATTCTGATCGCTGCGCCTTTCTCTCCTTCACGTTTTTCAGGAACTGCCTCGCCTTCGCCGCGTTTGCTGGGTATTCTTCGAGTCGTGAGGTTCGGGCCATCCCGCCCGCTCCCGTGGAAGGGCCGATGACGGAACGACCGATCTTCAGCAGCGATCGCGGTCTCGCCGGGCGCCTGGCGCTCAGCCGGCTGGCGACGCGGGTGTCGATGATGGTCGAACGGGGCTGGCCGCTCCTGCTGCCGCTTCTCGTCGTCGCCAGCCTGTTTCTCAGCATTTCCTGGCTAGGGCTTTTCCCGCGCCTGCCCGATGCCGCGCGCATCGGGCTGGTCGCCGCCTTCGGCGTCGCGACACTGGCCGCGCTCTACCCGCTACGCTTTTTCCGCATGCCGGGCGGCGCCGAGATCGACCGCCGCATCGAGGCGGCCAACCATTTGCTGCACCACCCCGTCCAGACCCAGACGGACCGGCCGAGTGGTCGCGAAAGCAGCTTCTCGCAGGCGCTGTGGCGCGAGCACCAGAAGCGCATGGCCGACAGGCTCGACAGCCTCGGCGCCGACGTGCCGCGCACGCGCGTGCCGGAACGCGATCCCTGGGGGTTGCGTGCCGTGGCGGCGCTTCTGCTGGTCACCGCCTTCGCTTTTTCCTTCGGACCGACCGGTGGCCGGATAGCCGACGCGTTCCGCGCCCAGGACGCGCATGACGCCGTGCCGCCGCGCATCGATGCATGGGTGACGCCGCCCGTTTATACCGGCAAGCCGCCGATCTTCCTGACCGCGGACGCCAACCAGGCGGCGCCGGCTTTCCACGTTCCCGAAGGCAGTGATGTTTCGCTGCGCGTCACCGGCGGCTCGGGCGAGGAGACGCTTGCCTATGCCGACAAGAATGGCAATGCCCGCGCCATCGATCCCGCCGACCCGCAGACGGCCGCGGCCAAGCCGGCGGCAAGCCCGGCAGCGCAGTCCAAAGTACGCCAGTTCATCGGCAAGCTGACGAGCGATGGCACGCTGACGCTGAAGTCGGGCGAGGACCAACTCGGCCGTTGGGCCTTCGCGGTGATCCCGGACAAGCCGCCGCAGATCCGTTTCGTCGGCGAGCCGAAGCGCGCTGTCAACGGCGCTTTCGAGCTCAACTACCAGATCGACGACGATTATGGCGCCGCCAACGCCAAGGCCGTGTTCGCGCTCGCCGATCCGCAGGCTCCCGATGCGCGTCCGCTCTACGGTCCGCCTGACATGCCGCTGACGCTACCGCGCCGCGGCGGCAAGGCGAATGCCGCCAGGACCTCGAAGGACCTGACCGAACACGTCTGGGCTGGCGCCGAGATCAAGCTGACGCTGGTCGCCACCGACGATGCCGGGCATACGGCGAGCAGCGAAACCAAGACGTTGGTGATGCCGGAGCGGCCGTTCTCCAATCCGCTGGCGCGAGCCGTTATCGAGCAGCGCCGCCTGCTGGCGCTCGACGCCAACGCCAAGCCGCGCGTGCTCGACCTGATGGATGCGATCACGCTGCGGCCCGAGGACACGTTCGACAACATGTCCCACTACCTCGCCATCATGAGCGCGCGCAGCCGGTTGAAGATGGCCGACAGCGACGACCAGTTGCGCAACGAGGTCTCCTATCTCTGGGAAATCGCGCTCGGCATCGAGGAGGGCAATCTCTCGGCTGCCGAGAAGCGGCTGCGCCAGGCGCAGCAGGCTTTGCAGGACGCTATCAAGAACGGCGCCAGCGACGCGGAGATCGAAAAGGCGATGAAGGAACTGCGCGAGGCGATGAACCAGTTCCTGCAGGAATTCGCCGAGCGCGCCAAGCAGAATCCCAACGCCCCGCAGATGCAGCAGAACGGCCAGGAACTGCGCCAGAGCGACATCGATCGCATGATGGACCAGATCGAGAACCTGGCGAAGTCCGGCGATCGCGACAAGGCGCAGCAATTACTGTCGCAGCTGCAGGACATGATGAACAACCTCCAGGCAGGCCGCCAGCAGCAGGGTGGCCAGCAGGACAGCCAGATGCGCCAGCAGATGGACAAGCTCGGCGACATCCTGCGGCGCCAGCAGGAGATGATGAACGATACCTTCCGCATGGACCAGATGCAGCGCGGCGAGCGCCAGCGCGGCCAGAACCGCGATGAACAGCTCGGCGAAGGCGGTGGCGAGGATCAGGACAAGCCGGGCGCAGGCGAGAACCGCGATCCGCTCGCCGGGCAAAAGCCGATGACGCCGCAGGAATTCGCCGACGCGCTGAAGCAGTTGCAGGAAGGCCAGGGCCAGCTGAAGAACGACCTTGAGCAGTTGAAGAAGGGGCTCGAGGGCATGGGCATGGAGCCCAATGAAGGCTTTGGCGAGGCCGGCAAATCAATGGGCAATGCCGAGCAGGCCCTGGGCGATGGTGAAGGTGATCAGGCCGTTGGCCACCAGGGCCGCGCTCTGGAGGCGCTGCGCAAGGGTGCCAAGGACATGATGAAGCAGATGCAGGCCATGCAGGGCGACGAAGGCGGCAGCGAGGAAGGCGGTCGCCAGCAGAACGCCGATCGCGATCCGCTCGGCCGGCCGCGTGCCAGCCAGGGTCCCGATTTTGGCGATTCGGTGAAGGTGCCGGACGAGATCGACGTGCAGCGCGCCCGCCAGATCCTGGAAGCGATCCGCAAGCGGCTCGGCAATGCGCTCAGCCCCGATATCGAGCGCAGCTATCTGGAACGGCTGCTGGAACTGAAATAGGGATCGCCGCCGCGGCATCCGCTGGGAGCGGCTGCAACATCATGCCCAAACTCGGCACAGTGACGCCCATCCTGCGCATCTTCGACATTGCCAAGGCCCACGAGTTTTACGTCGGCTTCCTCGGCTTCCAGGTGCTGTGGGAGCACCGCTTTGACGACAACGCGCCGCTTTACATGGCGGTCGGCCGTGACGGCTGCATCCTGCATCTGAGCGAACACCATGGCGACGGCGCGCCCGGCATCGCCATGCGCATCAAGGTCGAGGACATCGCCGCCCTGCATCGCGAGCTGATCGGCAAAGCATACCGTTTCGCCAGGCCGGGCCTGGAAAAGACGCCGTGGAAGACCCGCGAGGTGTCGGTTGCCGATCCGTTCGGCAACCGGCTGCATTTCTACGAGGATGCGGCCGGCTGAGTCTGCCTGTTGACGAACGCCTCGCGGATCGCCTCTTGCATGCCGTCGATCGCCTCGCCCGACGCATTCGGGTTGCGATGCATCACCACATTCGAGGAATCGATGTCGCCGAAACCGTCGGCGGACGTCAACTCGCGGCAGCCGTCCGGAATGTTGCTGCGCGAAATCGGTGCGATCGCCAGTCCCGAGGTGACGGCAAGCTTCAGGCCGCCGGTCGTGTCGCTGGTGTAGGCGACACGATAGCCGAGCCCGCGCTGCTCGAGCGATTTGATGGCGAAATCCTTGCACCAGCCGGCCCGGTTGTAGAGCGCGATCGGCACCGGACGCTCCTCATGCATGTTATGCAGGATCGATGTCACCCACACCGTCGGATCGTGCATCAGCACTTCGCCGCCTGAAGGATCCTGCCATTCGAACACCACGCAAAGATCGAGCTCGCCGGCGGCAAGCGCCGCTATCTGCGCCCCCGAATGGGCATAGCGCACGGTGACCTCGACCTTGGTGTGACGCTTTGAGAATGCGCCGAGCGCGCGCGACAGGATGGCATGGCCATATTCCTCCGGAATGCCGATCCGCACCGGCCCGCCGAGCGGCGCCGCCGCCATCGACGCTGCCGTCTCGTCGAGCAGCGAGACGATGCGGCGGGCATTGACGATCAGATCGCCGCCGCGCCGCGTCAGCGCCACGCCGCGCGACCCACGCTCGAACAGGCTGTCGCCGATGACGCTTTCGAGCTTCTTCATCTGCATCGAAACCGCCGATTGGGTGCGACCGGCCTGCTCGGCCGCCTTGGTGAAATTGCCTGCTTCGACAATGGCCACGAAGGTGCGCAGGAGATCGCTGTCGAGAGTGGGCCGCATCCCGTCCGCCATAAGGAATTTTGATTGCTGGTATCATTCCAATTCGTTTGCAACATGTCAAACACGGGATGATAGTTGGTTCACCCATTGGATATGTGGCTGAGGATTCGGCCACGGACCAATCAACAGTCCTCACTCATGCCCGCTGCCCGAAACGGTGGCGGGTTCTTTTTAGCTTGCTGCAAGCTTGCTTGCGTCCTGGTACGGGAGCTTGGGATCCTTATGCGCAATCGGATGGTGCTCGGCATGCTGAGCCTGTGCCTGGGCGTGTTGGTCTTCTCGTTGCAGGACCCGCTGGTCAAGGCGGTGTCGGGCGGCTACCCCGTGACCGAGGTGATGGCCATCCGCGCGGTCGTCGCCCTGCCGATCCTGATCGTGCTCGTCCATGCCGATGTCGGGCTGCGTGCGATCCTGTCGCGGCGGTTCGGCATGCTGACCATGCGCGCCTTCATTCAGTTCACCTCCTACACCATGTACTACCTCGCCATCGCCGCCTTGCCCCTGGCCGATGCCGTGGCGCTCTATTTCATGGCCCCGCTCTGCATCATGGTGCTGGCCGGGCCCTATCTTGGCGAACGGGTCTCCTGGCAGACGCTGGCGACCGTGTTGATCGGGCTGCTTGGCGTCGTCGTGATGCTGCGCCCGGGTGCGGGACTGTTCGACTGGGCGGCGCTGCTGTCGCTGGGCTCCGCGGTGCTCTACGGCTTCTCGCAACTGATGGCGCGTAAGATCGGCGACACCGAATCTTCGACCGTGATGGCTTTCTACCAGAACGGTGCCTATCTCGCCGGCGCCGCACTGGTCGCAAGCCTGTTCTGGCTTGCCGGCATCAATCATGCCGCCCATCCCAGCCTGGAATTCCTGGTGCGGCCCTGGCTGTGGCCGACGCTGCCGGATTTCCTCAAGATGGCCGCCTGCGGCTTCGTCGCCTCCGCCGGCATGATCTTGCTGTCGCAGGCCTACCGGATGGCGCCGGCAAACCGCGTCGCCACCTTCGAATACACCGGCATCCTGTGGTCGCCGCTGTGGGGTTTTCTGTTCTTCGCCGAAGTGCCGCGGTCGACGACCGTGATCGGCGCCGCCCTTATCATCGGCGCCGGCCTGCTTGCGCTCAACACCGGACGGCGCAAGCTCCCGGTACTCGTCGCTGCCGATCCCGCCTGATCAGGCGAAAATGCTCAGCGCCCGTTCGACGCGTGAACGGATTTCGGCCAGCGTGAACGGCTTCTGCACGACGTCGAGGATGATGCCGTTCAACTCCTCGGCGCGCTCGCGCTGATCGGCATAGCCGGTCATCAGCAGTATCTTCATCGACGGGAAAAATGCCGAAGCTGCAATCGCCATCTCGATGCCGTCCATCTCGGGCATGCGGATGTCGGAGACGACGAGATCATAGGCGCCCTTCGCGGCGCGTATCAGCGCCAGCCCTTGCGCGCCGTCGGCGGCGATGTCGATTGCGTGCCCGGCGCGTTCGAGCGCCCGGGCTGCGAGGGTGCGGACGGACTCATCGTCCTCAACGATCAGAAGCTTTGCCATGGCCGGCATGTTTGGCGAGCAAACGTTGACTTTTTCTGAAGGGCCCGGCGCTCCGGCATGGGTTATTTTCTTGAAGCCGTTAAGGCCTTTTTCAGTATTTGCCGCTGCCTCACGCATCGCCTTTGACGACGCCGACGAACGGCAGTTCGCGAAAGGCGTGCGCGACATCCATGCCGTAGCCGACGACGAAATAGTCGGGGCAGTCGAAGCCGACATAATCGGCATTGAGGGTGGTCTGGCGACGCATGCGCTTGTCGAGCAGCACCGCGATGGCGCAGCTTCTGGCGCCGCGTGACAGCATCAGGTCGCGGGTGAAGCTCAGCGTCTTGCCCGACTCCAGAATGTCGTCGATCAGAAGCACGTCGCGGCCGGCGACCTCGTTGTCGATGTCGCGCAGCACCCTCACCTCGCCGCTTGTGGTGCCGGCGCCGTAGCTGGAGATGAAGATGAACTCGACCTCCGGCGACAGGCCGACATCATGCATGGCGCGGATAAGGTCTGCGGCGAAGATGAACGAGCCCTTCAGCACCGAGATCACCAGAAGATCGTGATAGTCGTGCCCGGCGATCTCCTTGGCGAGTTCGAGATTGCGTCGGGCGATGGCCGACGCCGAAAACAGGACCTCGATGTCCTTGCCGCGCACAACTGGCATTCTTCGTCCCTTCAAGATTTTCAAAGGCCTTCGCGCACCGGAAGCGCTGACATCAGCCGTTTGCGGGCCGGCCTCACCTGTCGCACATGCTATTCCGCGAAGGTGACCGACACCGTCCTTACGCCGTTTCTAGGGACGTCGAGCCGGCTGGCAAAGCCGAATCTTTCACTTGGCGCCAATGAGCGGCTGGATGTCCCCAAAGTATAGCGCGTTGTGCGCCCATCATTGCCGGTGACGCGGATCTCGAGAGGCGGCAGCGTCGCCGGACTTGCACCGTCATTGGCGGCCTCGCCGTCGACGAACAGCACGGGGTTCGCCCCAGACGCGTCCACGCGTGACGTCACCCCTGAAATGCTCAACGCCGAGGCCGGTCCGCCCGCGGCGGGTGGCGCCTGGCGCACCAGTGCATGCCCGCCGGAGATCCAGAAGACGGCAAAGGCGGCGCCGACACCGGCGATCCAGAAGATCGGACCGCCGCGCGGCGCCGGCGGCCGCACCGGCGGCGGCTCGGGCTTGCGCAGCATGTCCATGCCTTCGAGGGATGGCATGGACATCACGCGCCGCGGTGAAATGGCTTCGGCATGGGGCATGGCCCGCGGCACCACCACATAGTCGGCATCGACGATATCCGCCGCGCCAGCGCGCAGGATACGCTCCGGCGCGGCATTTGCCGGCGGGTCGGTCATGATTTCGCCGGAAACCGGGCGCGCGGTTCGATCCTCAGCCATCATGGCCCCAGCATTGCAGCACGTTCGCTTTTCGTTTCTTTTGCGTAAAGGCAAATGGTTAACGCTTCCCCACCGGAGCCCTTGTGACGAGCCGAAACAACCCGCTAATTAACCGCCGGTTAACCATGCCGGCCGATGGTCTTTTCCCAGAACAGGCCGGCTTGCCGCCGACGGATTCCGATTTCAGGTCAAATCGACCTGAAATCTGAATCCGCCTCCGAATTAGAGTGATAGAGCATGATGTCGCCCGAAAACCGCCTCACACTTTTCGGCATCACGCTCTAGGAATTTCAGGTCGCCGAAAGTGATTCGCTTCGAAAATGTCGGCCTCCGCTATGGCATGGGTCCGGAAATCCTCCGCGACATTTCCCTGCACATACCGGAGCGCTCGTTCCAGTTCCTGAGCGGGCCTTCGGGCGCCGGCAAGACGACGTTGCTGCGGCTTCTCTTCATGTCGCTGAAGCCGACGCGTGGGCTGATCACCATCTTCGGCAAGGACCGCTCCCGCATCTCGCGCGCCGAACTGCCGCATCTCAGGCGCCGTATCGGCGTGGTGTTCCAGGATTTCCGCCTGCTCGACCACATGACCACCTATGAGAATGTCGCGTTGCCCTTGCGCGTGCGCGGGCGCGAGGAAGCGAGCTATCGCACCGACGTCACCGAGCTGTTGAAATGGGTCGGGCTCGGCGAACGCATGCATGTGCTGCCGCCGGTCCTGTCGGGCGGCGAGAAGCAGCGGGCCGCGATCGCCCGCGCCCTGATCGAGCAGCCGGAGATCCTGCTGGCCGACGAGCCGACCGGCAATGTCGATCCGCCGCTGGCGCGACGCCTGCTCAGGCTTTTCATCGAACTCAACCGCCTGGGCACCGCCGTGGTGATCGCGACCCACGATCTCGGCCTGATGGAGCAGGTCGATGCGCGCCGCATGATCCTGGCCGGCGGGAGGCTTGATATCTATGACTGAGCTTTCCGCCGAACACCTCGACGCACAGGCCGACGAAGCGGCCGCGCCAAGGCCGCGCGTCCAGCGCAAGATGGCGCCCATCGTGCCGGCGCAGAACATCGCCGGCCGCGCCCTGG
This sequence comes from Mesorhizobium sp. B264B1B, assembly GCF_020165765.1. Taxonomy (NCBI): domain Bacteria; kingdom Pseudomonadati; phylum Pseudomonadota; class Alphaproteobacteria; order Hyphomicrobiales; family Phyllobacteriaceae; genus Mesorhizobium; species Mesorhizobium sp. B264B1B. The sequence goes on along the minus strand of NZ_JAIUIS010000018.1, from coordinate 53,228 downwards.
TGCTGGTCATCGCCATCATGACCTTCCTGTCCTGCCTGACCTTCGGCGCGGTTACCCTGGTGCGCGACACCGCCTCGGTCTGGGAAAACCAGATCTCGCGCGAGGCGACGATCCAGATCAAGCCGGTCGACGGCCTCGACATGGAGGCAGCCCTTGCCCAGGCCTCGCAGATCGCCGGCGAATTCCCCGGCGTGAAGGCGACCAGGATCATCGACCGCGACGCCACCGCCAGATTGCTGGAGCCGTGGCTGGGTTCGGGCCTCAACATCGACGAACTGCCGGTGCCGCGGCTGATCATCGTCACCATCGACGAGAGCAACCCGCCCGATTTCGCCGCCATGCGCGCCGCGATCACGCCGAAGCTGCCGAGCGCATCGCTTGACGATCACCGCACCTGGGTGGACCGGCTGGTGGCCATGGCCCGCACCACGGTGACCATCGGTATCGCGGTGCTGGCGCTGATGCTCTCGGCGACGGTGCTGACCGTGGTGTTCGCCACGCGCGGCGCCATGGCCGGCAACGGCCACATCATCGAGGTGCTGCATTTCGTCGGCGCCGAAGCGCGTTTCATCGCCCGCGAGTTCCGTCGCCATTTCCTGATCACCGGCATGAAGGGCGCGGCCGCCGGCGGAGCCGCCGCGGTCGCCGTCTTCATCGTCTTTTCCTGGTGGTCCTCGCGCAACATGGCGACCCCGCAGGCCGACCAGGCGACTGCGCTATTCGGCAACTTCGCCATCGGCTCGGCCGGCTATCTCGGTGTCGTGCTGATGGTGCTGGTCATCGGCGCGCTGACGGCTGCAACCTCGCACGCCACCGTCGTCGCCTATCTCAGCGACATCGACGTGCGCCAGCCTGAAGCATGACGACGTCGAATGACCAGGATCGATCACGCATGAAGAACCGCCGTAACGCAAATTGCGATTTTTACCTACCAAAGGCCGCATTTCGGGATTAACCATGTCATGATGGAGGTGCGGGACTCGACCAGTACCGTTGGACCGATGCCGGCGTTGGCGGCGCGTCCGCATGGACGCGGCCGGGTTTCGGCCGTGCTGCGCGTTTCTTCTTTCGCCTTGCTTGCCCTGGTCGCCCTGTTTGCCGGCGGCTTCGGCTGGTTCGCCAACACCGTCAGCCATCTGACCACCCCTGCCAACCCGGCCAAGGCCGACGCGATCATCGTGTTGACCGGCGGCCAATCGCGCCTCGATGCGGCGATGGAACTGCTGGCGTCCGGCAAGGGCGCGCGGCTTTTGATCAGTGGTGTGCATCCCTCCGCCAGCCGGCGTCAGCTTCAGGCCGCGACCGGCGGTGACATCAGGCTGTTTTCCTGCTGCGTCGACATCGACCGCGCCGCGCTCGACACGATCGGCAATGCCGAGGAAAGCGCCAAATGGGTCGAGAGCCATGCCTACGGCACGGTGATCCTCGTCACCAACAATTACCACATGCCGCGCAGCCTGCTGGAAATGGGCCGGCTGCTGCACAAGGCCAAGCTCGAACCCTATCCGGTGGTCAACAGCAATCTCGACAATGGCGGCTGGCTGACCAAGCCGCGGGCGCTGCGCGTGCTGTTCACCGAATACAATAAATATCTGCTCGCATTGGCGCGCGGCATCGTTCCGGTGAAGCCGACGCCGGACGGCATCGCGTTGGCCGAGATCGTCGCCGGCAGCTGAACCTGCTCGTCATTTGGTGACGACGGATCCCGGCGCCTGCCGCAGGCGAGCGACTTCCTGTTCGAGCCGTTCGATCCGCCTGTCCCGTTCGGCCAGCGCCGCCGCCACATCGGCGGCCTCGAAACGCTGCGGAATGTGCTGCGGACAATTGGCATCCCAGGTCGCCACGGTGAACAGGATGACCTGTTCGGGCCGTGCCGCATAATCCCGCGGCATCAGCCTCGCCATCAACTCGGCGTCGCCTTCCACCACGCGCGCGCTGCCCCAGATCTTGACGCGCCGGCGATGGGCATAGTCGATGAGGAACAGGAAGGCCTGCGGATTGTCGGCGAGATTGCCCTGGGTGATGAACTGTCTGTTGCCGGCGAAATCGGCGAAGCCGATCGTCTTTTCATCGAGCACCTTGAGGAAGCCGGCCGGCCCGCCGCGATGCTGGATATAGGGCTGGCCAACACCGTTGGCCGTCGACAGGAAGACGCTGGTCTGCATCTCGATGAAGGCCGCAAGGTCCGATGTAATCACCGACTGCCAGCCACCGCGTTCCTCGACCCGGGAATAGGCCTGGCGAGAGCCCTTGCGGGCCTGGATCGCCTTGACGGTCGGCGTGAAAGCGACGTCGCTGGTAAAAGCATGCGCGTCCATCGATAGCCTTTCTTACCCGGAGAGGTTAAAGCCCGAGTTCAGACAGCGACGGATGGTCGTCCGGCCGTCGGCCGAGCGGCCAGTGATATTTACGGTCGGCAGCGCCGATCGGCAGGTCGTTGATGCTGGCGATGCGCAGCCGCATCAGCCCATGTTCGTCGAATTCCCAGTTCTCGTTGCCATAGCTGCGGAACCACGAGCCGCTGTCGTCATGCCACTCATAGGCGAAACGCACCGCGATACGGTTGCCATGGAAAGCCCAGACCTCCTTGATCAGCCGGTAGTCGAGTTCCCGGCTCCATTTGCGCGTCAGGAAAGCCTGGATGGCATCGCGGCCTTGCAGGAACTCGGCGCGATTGCGCCAGCGGCTGTCTACCGTATAGGCAAGCGCGACACGGGCTGGATCGCGCGAGTTCCAGGCATCCTCGGCCATGCGCGCCTTCTGCGCGGCGGTTTCCGCGGTGAATGGCGGCAGCGGCGGGCGCTCTTGCGACATGACAATTCCTTCTTGACCCGGGTCGTCTGCGTCACGGCCAATATGGAGGCTTCCATCAGACAGATGTAGATGCCATATTTGTAATCTATCCTTCCAATTTCCGGAAGAATCGATGGACCGGCTCGAAGCCATGTCGCTCTTTGTCGCCGCGGCGGAGGCCGGCAGCCTGTCTGCAGCCGCGCGCCGTTTTCGCATTCCGCTGGCGACGGTCAGCCGCAAGGTTTCCGACCTGGAACGACATCTCAAGACCCGCCTTCTGAACCGCTCGACACGCCGGCTGACGCTGACCGATGCGGGCCAGGCGTATCTTCCCGCCTGCCGCCGCATCCTGGGCGAGGTCGGCGAGGCCGAGCGCATGGCGGCCGGCGAATACAGCGCCCCGACGGGCGAACTGGCCATCACCGCGCCGGTCGTCTTCGGCCGCCTGCATGTGCTGCCGGTCGTGACCGGCTTCCTCGCCGCCTATCCCGACGTAGACATCCGCCTGACGCTGGCCGACCGCATAACCCAGTTGGTCGAGGACCATTTCGACCTCGCCATCCGCATCGGCCGGCTTCCCAACTCCAGTTTTGTCGCCATGCGGATCGGTACGATCCGCCGTGTCGTTTGCGCGAGCCCCGGCTATCTGGCCGAACGCGGCGCCCCGACGGCGCTTGCGGACCTCGAGTCCCACAGCTGCATTACCTTCGAAGGGCCGGGCGCGCTCTCGACATGGAGCTTCACCGTCGGGAAGGCCGAGATGCCGATTCGGGTCCGCTCGCGGCTTCAGGTCAACACCGCCGAAGCTGCGATCGATGCCGCGCTCGCCGGCGTCGGGCTGACGAGGGTGCTGTCCTACCAGGTCGACGCGGCGGTGCGGTCAGGCGCGCTGCGCGTGCTGCTGCGGGAGTTCGAACCGGAACCCTGGCCGGTAAGCCTGGTGCACGCAGGCCACGGCTTGCTGCCGGTCAAGCTGCGCGCATTTCTTGACTTCGCCGCCCCGCGCCTGAAAGAAAGGCTGGCGCGGCTGATGTAGCGCGGCTGGGCCGTGGGCGAAGCCGAAATGTCTTTCGGCGCCGTTCGGGGGCATCTTCGGCCATTTCCTTTTTGCGCCCGCTTGGTGTAACCAACGCACACCTCCTTACCGGGCCTCCCCAATGCTCCAAGTCCGATCGCTGGCGTTCAACTTCGTCTTCTACATCAATCTGATCGTCCAGATGATCCTCTGGACTCCCTATTATTTCCTGTCGCCGCGCCATCGCGCCTGGTTCGTGCCGAAGTTCTGGTCGCGCACCTCGATGTGGCTCTACGACAAGATCGCCGGGACCAAGAGCGACATCACCGGGGTGGAAAATCTGCCCGAAGGTTCCTTCATCCTGGCGCCCAAGCACCAGTCCTTCTGGGACGCGATCGCCTTCTTCCCCTATCTCCAGGATCCACTCTACATTCTGAAGCGCGAGCTGACCTGGATTCCGTTCTTCGGCTGGTACATCCTGAAAATGCGCATGATCCCGGTCGACCGCGGCAGCCGCTCCAAGGCGCTGAAGGCGGTGGTTGCGGCGACCAAGGAAGAAATCGCGCGCAACCCGCGGCAGCTCATCATCTATCCCGAAGGCACCCGCCGCGCGCCCGGCGACGAACCCGCCTACAAATACGGCATCGTCGAAATCTATGCGCAGCTCGGCATTCCCGTGGTGCCGGTCGCCCATGTTGCCGGCCTCTATTGGCCGCGCCGCAAGTTCCTGCGCTATCCCGGCACCATCAAGGCGCGCTTCCTGCCGCCGATCCCGCCGGGCCTGGACAAGGAGGAATTCATGCGGCGGCTGATCGGCGAAACCGAAACCGCCTGCGACCAGTTCCTCATCGACGCGTCCCGTGCACCCAATCCGCCCGCCTTGCCGCCGACGGCGGTCAAGCGGCTGCGCGAACTCGGCGCCAAAGCCTGAAGTGCGGCCTTCGGCGCGCCGATGGCGGCTCGCGCAACGTTCAAGCGAACACAGCCAGTGCGGTCGTCAGCACCAGCGTCGCGGCAAAGACCAGATTGATGATGCGCGAAGCCACCGGCCTGCGAAGAAAGCGCGCGAAAGCAGCGCCCGCAAGCAGCCACACGGCATGGATGGCGACGATCATGAATGCGAGAGCGGTCAGCTTCGGCCCGGTGCCGATGGCGCCGGCGCCCGAATCCGCGGACGCGCCGGCGAACACCGCGGCGATGGCCACATAAGCCTTCGGGTTGGCCACCGCCAGCAGGAACCCGCCGGTGAATGTCGGTCGCGCGGCCTCGCCGGCATCCGCCGCCAGGGGCGGCGCGCTGGCAATCTTGAACGCGAGATGGAGGATATAGGCAGCCGACGCCGCGACAAGCAGCGGCGCGAGCCGCGGCATCGCGGCAAGCATGGCGCTCACCCCGCTTGCCACGACCAGAAGCACGGTGATCGTGCCCAGGATGACCCCCAAGGCGTAGCTCAGGGAACGGCGAAGGCCGAACGCCGCGCCGACGGCGGTGACGCTTATCGTCGCCGGTCCCGGGCTGCCCATGACGGCCGTGGCGGCAAGCATCAGCGCAACGAGCTGACGCCACATATCCGGCTGCGAAAAAAGCGGGCCTGCCATCCGCGCCTCCTGTCTTGCCAAGCGTCAATGACGGTATGGCAAGGTCGGGGCGACCGTCTTGGACGATCGTGCGCGCTGCTGACGGCTCAGCCGCTCGCCTTGTCGAGCTCGGCCATGTCGTCGGCGCTCAGCTCCAGCGACACCGCCTTGATCAGGCTGTCCATCTGTTCAGGCTTGGTGGCGCTGGCGATAGGCGCGGTGACGCCCGGCCGGGCAATGACCCAGGCAAGCGCCACTTCCGCCTGTTTGGCCGAATGCCTGGCGGACACCGCGTCGAGTGCCGCGAGGATGCGCATACCGCGCGCATTGAGGTAATCTTTCACGCCGCCGCCGCGCGGGCTTTGACCGAGATCGGCCTCGCTGCGGTATTTGCCGCTCAAGAAACCCTTGGCCAGGCTGAAATAGGTGATCACGCCGATGTCCTCCGCCATGCAGAGATCGCGCAGCGGGCCATCGAACGACGAGCGGTCGTAGAGATTGTATTCCGGCTGCAGCACTTCATAGCGCGGCAGGCTGCGCAGGCTTGCCACGTCGAGCGCGGCGCGCAACTGGCCGGCGTCGAGATTCGAGCAGCCGGCATAACGGATCTTGCCCTTGGCGAGGAGCTTTTCATAGGCGCCGAGGGTTTCCTCATAGGGCGTGGTTGGATCCGGCCAGTGCGACAGATAAAGATCGATGAACTCGGTCTGAAGCCGCTTCAGCGATGCATCGACGGCCTTTTCGATGTAAGCGGCGGACAGGTCCTTGTGGCCCTGCCCCATGTCTGAGCCCACTTTGGTGATCACCACGACCTTATCGCGGTTGCCGCGGTCCTTCATCCATTTGCCGATGATGGTTTCCGATTCACCGCCCTCGTGGCCGGGCACCCAGCGCGAATAGGCGTCCGCTGTGTCGACCGCGTTCAGGCCGTCGCCGACGAAGCGGTCGAGCAGGTCGAACGACGTCTTCTCGTCGGCGGTCCAGCCGAAGACATTGCCGCCCAGAACCAGCGGCGCGATGGAAAGGTCGGTGCGACCGAGACGGCGTTTCTGCAAGGCTGATCTCCGTGTTGGTGGGATTGGGCGGCTATCGCCCGTTGAGAGTCGGAGCCTAACCTAGGTCTCGCCGCATCGAGGTCAAAGACCTCGCCGGATTTTTCCGCAAGCCAGCGCTTCACAAAGGCGCGATCCGCCTGGCCACGTCTTCCAACCAGTGATCGCGGATGCCGAGCGCCCGGAGATGGTCCAGCGTGCTCGACACATAGTCCTCATTGTTGCCGGATTGGCCGACAGCGCCGCGCACCACATCAGCGGCGTGGGCCGCATCGAGCGCACCGGCATACTGCTCATGATTGCGGTCGACGATATAGGCCACGGCCTCGACCGTGCCGCCGCCGTCAAGGCGGACATTGAGCATGCGCTCGAGATAGACATTGGTGACCAGCTCGCGCTCACGCAGATAGGCGATGACCTCGTCCCGCAACTCGCCCGGCACCCGGAAAGCCAGCCCGACGCAGGAACCCCCGCGGTCAAGGCCGAGCACCAGCCCCGGACGTTCCCGCGTGCCGCGATGCACGAAGGAATAGACGCACAGCGCGCGACGATAGCCATGCAGGCGCGCCCGCCTTGTCTCGACATGCGCGAACCCCGGCCGCCATATCAACGAACCATAGCCAAACACCCAAAAATCGCCCATATCGCCGTGCCTGATTGCGTAAGAATGGCAACACCACACCGGAATCGGTGTTTTTTCCGTCCATCTCTGTCTACCTATTGTCGTTGCCAGAATCGACAGCCCGCCCACAGCCCCCATGCGTGAACGAGAACCGCAGCATGACGTCCACTGACGAACGCCAGCCGAAGCATCGCCGCCGCCTGTTCTGGCTTGCAGCGTTTGTCATCGCGCTGTTCGCCATCTACAGCGGCGGCTGGTTCTATCTCGCCGACAGGGTCCGGAGCGAAGCCGACAAGGCGGTCGCCACGCTCAACAAGAGTGGCATCGAGGCCGGCTGCGCCAATCTCCAGGTCAGCGGTTATCCCCTGAGCTTCGCCGTCTCCTGCGACAATCTTGCTTATGAGGACGACGCCAAGAACCTTGCCGCCTCTGCCGGCTCCTTCAACGCCGTCGCCCAGATCATCCAGCCGCTGTCGCCGGTCGCGGACCTGCGCGGTCCGCTCAGGACCTCGGTTCCGGGCATGGTGCCGCTGTGGATCGACTGGGATGATCTTAAGGCCAACGTCAAGCTCTCATGGCCGCTGCCGCGACGCATTTCGCTCACGGCCGAGGGCCTGTCCGGCCAGACCGATCCGGCCGACGACACCGATCCGGTGCAACTGTTCAGCGCCGGCAAGGCGGCGGGCCAGCTGCAGCCGAACGGCAGGGATATCGACTATATCGGCAGCTTCGGCGATCTGGAGATCGACCCCGATGCGATCGGGGGCCGCGTCCTGCCGCCGCTCGACGCCAGTGGCGAGGCGACGCTGAAGAACGGCCTGGCCCTGATCGGCACGCAACTGAAAAGCCTGCGCGGCCAGGCCGTCGAGATCCGCAGGCTCGATTTGTCGTCGGGCACGGCGCACGTCACCGTTTCCGGGCCGCTGTCGGTCGACGCCGAGGGCCTGGTCGATGCCGATCTGATGATCAGGCTGAAAGACCCGAAAGCCGTGGCCGCCATTCTCGGGGCCGCCATACCCGAACAGAAGAACCAGATCGAACAAGGCTTTGCCGCCCTGGCGCTGCTCGGCAACGAACCGTCGATGCCGCTCAAGGTGGTCAAGGGCAAGGCCTCGCTCGGCTTTATCCCGCTGGGCAAGATCAAGCCGGTCGACTAAGCATCCCCAATGGACAGACCGGCAAAACTCCTGAGCGTCGGCGCGCTGACGCTCGACACCATTCTTCGCGTCGAAGCGCTGCCCATCCATCAGGGCAAGTTCATGGCCGCCGATGGCGTCCAGATCGCTTCCGGCATGGCCACGAGTGCCGCCTGCGCCGCACGCCGGCTGGGCGCCGAAGTGTGGCTTTGGGCGAGCGCCGGCGATGATCAGGTCGGCAACCAGCTGATATCGGGCATCGAGGCGGAGGGCGTCGATTGCAGCCTCGTCCGTCGCGTCCCCGGAGCGTCCTCGGCGCTGGCCGCGATCCTTGTCGACGGCCATGGCGAACGCATCATCGTGCCTTTCTACGATCAGCGCGCTCAGGCCGATCCCGACGGCTTGCCGGTCGCCGATCTCACGGCTTTCGATGCCGTGCTGGTCGATGTGCGCTGGCCGGGTGCTGCGGCGCTGGCGCTCAGCGCTGCGCGCGCTGCCCGCCGCCCTGGGATCCTCGATGCCGACACCGCGCCATTGGCAGTGCTGGAGCGGCTGTTGCCGCTCGCCTCGCACATCGTCGCCTCCGAACCGGCGGCGCGCATCGTCTGCGGCCAGGCGCTGGACCCGCAGGCCGCATGCGCCGACCTTGCGTCGCGCACCGACGCTTTCGTCGCGGTAACCGCCGGCGGGGCTGGAACCTGGTGGCATGACAGGCAGGCCGGTTGCGTACGCCACGTCGCTGCGCCAAAGGTCAAGGTGGTGGATACGCTGGCAGCCGGCGACGTCTTTCATGGCGCATTCGCAGCCGGATTGGCGCAAGCCATGCCGATCGAGCAGGCGCTACGCTTTGCCAGCGCGGCCGCAGCGCTCAAATGCCAGCGCTTCGGCGGCAGGCTGGGCGCGCCCGATCGTGCCGAGACACTGGCGATGATGGCGGCGACCTGGCCTGAAGGAGCCTAGTTTTTCGCCGGATGCTCGACCGCCTGGCGACCGAAATCCGGCACGTCGATGTCCTGGCCGGCCTCGATGATCGAGCGTCGCACGGCGCGGGTGCGGGTGAACAGGTCGAACAGCTTGTCGCCGTCGCCCCAGCGGATCGCCCGCTGCAGAAAAGCCAGATCCTCCGAGAACCGCGCCAGCATTTCCAGGATCGCGTCCTTGTTGTGCAGGCACACGTCCCGCCACATGGTCGGATCGGAGGCGGCGAGGCGCGTGAAGTCGCGGAAACCGGAAGCGGAATATTTGATGACTTCCGTCTTGGTCACCGATTCCAGGTCATCGGCGGTGCCGACGATGTTGTAGGCGATGATGTGCGGCAAATGCGAGACGATGGCCAGCGTCATGTCGTGATGCTGCGGATCCATCGTGTCGATGTTGGCGCCACAACGGCGCCAGAATTCGGAAAGCCTTTCCAGCGCGTCCGGATCCGTGTCCGGCAGCGGGGTGAAAATGCACCAGCGGTTGTCGAACAGATCGGCGAAACCGGCATCGGGCCCAGATTTCTCCGTGCCGGCCAGCGGATGGCCGGGAATGAAATGCACCCCACCGGGTATATGCGGCTGCATCTGTGCGATCACGGAAGCCTTGGTCGAGCCGACATCGGTGACGATGGCGCCCCTCTTCAGCGCCGGCGCGATCTCTTGCGCCACCGCGCCGGACGAGCCGACCGGCACCGAGACGATAACCAGGTCGGCATCGCGGACCGCTTCCTTGGCATCTATGGCGTAGGAGGAGCCCAGCCCAAGCTCTTGCGCCCGCGCCAGCGTCGCGGCGCTGCGCGTCGAGATGGCGACATGGCCGGCCAGGCCCTCGCGGCGGATGACGCGGGCCAGCGACGAGCCAATCAGGCCGATGCCGACCAGCGCGATCTTTTCGAACATCGGTGATGCCATGGCGTTCTAGCTTTTCAGGAATGTCGTGAGTGCCGCGACAACGCCGCGATTGGCCTCTTCGGTGCCGACCGTCATACGCAGTGCGTTGGGAAAGCCATAGCCCGAAACACGCCGCAGTATGTAGCCGCGCTGGGTGAGATAATCGTCCGCCGCCGCGGCCGAATGCTTGCCGTCGTCAGGAAAATGAATGAGGAGGAAATTGCCGACGCTCGGCGTCACCCGCAACCCGAGCCCGGTCATCTGTTCGCTCAGCCAGGCCAGCCAGGTCTCGTTATGCGCGACGCTACGCTCGATATGGGCGCGGTCGCGGACGGCGGCGATGCCGGCCTCGATCGCCGTCGCATTGACGTTGAAGGGACCGCGTATGCGGTTGATCGCGTCGACGATGTGCATCGGCCCATACATCCATCCGATCCGCGCCCCGCCAAGTCCGATCTTGGAGAAGGTGCGGGTCATGACCACGTTCTGAGAGCTGCCCGCGAGCTCGATGCCGGCCTCATAGTCGTTGCGCCTGACATATTCGGCATAGGCGGCATCGAGCACCAGAAGCACGTTCTTCGGCAGGCCGGCATGCAGGCGGCGCACCTCCTGGAACGGCACGTAAGTGCCGGTTGGATTGTTGGGATTGGCGAGGAACACGATCTTCGTACGTGGCGTGACAGCCGCCAGGATCGCATCGATGTCGGCGCGCTCCTGGGTCTCCTTGACCGCGACAGGCGTCGCACCCGCCGACTGGATGTAGATCTTGTAGACCATGAAGGCGTGTTCGGTGAATATGGCCTCGTCGCCGGGCGCGAGATAAGTCTGCGCCAGCAGGCCGAGGATCTCGTCGGAGCCGTTGGAACAGATGATGTTCTGTGCGTTCAGACCATGCACCTCGGCGATTGCTTCGCGCAGGCGCCGGGCGGTGCCGTCGGGATAGACGTCGAGCTTCGCGGCGACCTCGCGCGCGGCCTCGATTGCCTTCGGCGAGGGGCCGAGCGGGTTCTCGTTCGACGACAGCTTGTGGACCTTGTCCACCCCGGCGGGGGCCGAGCTCTTGCCCGGCACATAGGCCTGGATGTCCATGATGCCCGCGCGCGGGGTTGGACGTGCCTTGTCCGGGGTCTGGCTCATATCGCAAAATCCGTCGAGAACGCTTCCGTCCTGGAAGCCGCTGCGGAAATACAAGCCATGGCCGGCAATGTCGAGAGGTGGCAGTGGTGCCAGCAGGCGGCATTGACGGCGAGGCAGGTGAGTTCTAGAAGGGCAGCGACAGTTCCGTGGTGATTTGGCCGGTCGGCTTGCAGCCACGTTAAACAATTCGCTAAAGGGCCGTTTGCGCGACGTAACCGGCTTTGCGAAGGCAATGCCGGTTTTTTATTGTCCGCGGCCGGCCGGACGAACGCGTCGGCGGCGCGGAGATCGGCAGCGATTTCCGCAAGGCAAGGGTGCAGCAAGAGAGACGAGATGGCCGCTCAGCGCGCTGGCAGAACCAACAACGAGGCAGACCAACCGTCGAGTCCGGTCGTGCGCTTCGGCGCCGACAAGCCGCTCAAGCTCGACGCCGGCACGCTGCTGTCGCCGTTCCAGATCGCCTACCAGACCTACGGCACGCTGAATGACGCCCGTTCCAACGCCATTCTCGTATGCCACGCTTTGACCGGCGACCAGCATGTGGCCAGCACCAATCCAGTGACCGGCAAGCCGGGTTGGTGGGAAGTGCTGATCGGCCCCGGCAAGATCATCGACACCAACCATTTCTTCGTCATCTGCTCAAACGTCATCGGCGGCTGCCTCGGTTCCACCGGCCCGGCATCCACCAATCCCGCCACCGGCAAGCCTTATGGGCTCGACCTTCCGGTCATCACCATCCGCGACATGGTGCGTGCCCAGCAGATGCTGATCGATCATTTCGGCATCGAAAAACTGTTTTGCGTGCTCGGCGGGTCGATGGGCGGCATGCAGGTGCTGCAATGGGCGTCGAGCTATCCGGAGCGTGTTTTCTCGGCGCTGCCGATCGCCACCGGCGCGCGGCATTCCTCGCAGAACATCGCTTTCCACGAGGTCGGCCGGCAGGCCGTGATGGCCGACCCCGAATGGCATGGCGGCAAGTATTTCGACCACGGCAAACGCCCGGAAAAGGGGCTCGCCGTGGCGCGCATGGCCGCCCACATCACCTACCTGTCGGAAGCAGCCTTGCACCGGAAGTTCGGCCGCAACCTGCAGGACCGCGAAGCGCTGACCTTCGGCTTCGACGCCGATTTCCAGATCGAGAGCTATCTGCGTCACCAGGGCATGACTTTCGTCGACCGCTTCGACGCCAATTCCTATCTCTATATGACGCGGTCCATGGACTATTTCGACCTCGCCGCCGACCACGGCGGCAGGCTGGCCGATGCTTTTGCCGGCACCAAGACCCGCTTCTGCCTGGTGTCGTTCACCTCGGATTGGCTGTTCCCGACCGAGGAGAGCCGCTCGATCGTCCATGCGCTGAATGCCGCCGGCGCGTCGGTGTCCTTCGTCGAGATCGAGACCGATCGCGGGCACGACGCCTTCCTGCTCGACGAGCCGGAACTGTTCGCCGCCATCAATGGCTTCATCGGCTCGGCCGCGCGAGCGAGAGGGCTCGGCGCATGACCCCGCAAAATTGCAGACCTGTCCATCAAGGGTCACGCACCACGACAAGGGGCAAGCCATGAGCGTCAACCGCGCCCAGCGCGTCGATCTCGAGGTGATCGCCGGTCTGATCCCGCCGCAATCGCGGGTGCTGGACGTCGGCTCCGGCGACGGCTCGCTGCTCGAGCTTTTGCAGGAAACCAAGCAGATCGACGGCCGCGGACTGGAGCTGTCGCAGCGCGGTGTCAACGAATGCGTGGCGCGCGGCCTTTCCGTCGTTCAGGGCGACGCCGACAAGGATCTTGAATTCTATCCCGACAAGGGTTTTGATTTCGTCGTCCTGTCGCAGACCTTGCAGGCGACCCGCAACCCGAAGCTCGTTCTCGACGAACTGCTCAGGATCGGCGAACACGCCATCGTTTCCTTCCCCAATTTCGGCCACTGGCGGGTGCGCCTGTCGCTGTTCGTCAAGGGCCGCATGCCGGTGACCAAGGACCTGCCCTATTCCTGGTACGACACGCCGAACATCCACTTCTGCACCATCCGCGACTTCGTCAATCTGTGCGAGGAGCTTGGCGCGACCGTGGAAAGGGCGACCGCGCTCGACGCCAACGGCCAGAAGATCGGCCTGTCGATGCCATGGTGGTTCTGGAACTTCTTCGGCCAGCAGGCGGTGTTCTTGTTGAAGCGATAAGGGCCATCCCGGAGGTGGCTATGACACCCCCTTTTCGGGCGAAGTCGAGCTGCAGGCTGATCTCTGCGACGAAGGTCATCAGCAGGTTGGAACGCATAGCCCGGCGAAGGCTCAGCGATCGAGCTCCGGGAAATACGGATCCGACAAGAACCGTCTGTCGCGTTCGCCTTGCAGGCAGTCGATCGGAGCCTCGGCTTCGGCGGGAATGATCCTGGTCTCGTTCTGAACGCCGCTCACTTCGAGAATCAGCTTGCGCCGGATTGCCGTCGAAAATTCGGCGGCTGTATAAATCGGCAGCACGAAGGAGCCCGGCCCGCCGGTGACGCACTGGGCGTAATACCGGTCGAGGTGGCTGAAGGTGGGCGATGGATTGATCAGGATCGGCAGGCCGTTGATGACGATGCCTCTGGCGTTTGCCGCATCCCGCGTGGCGGTGACGGGCGGCCCGATATTGTTCGGTCCGTCACCGGAAATATCGATGACGCTGCGTTCGCTTTTGTAAGCGGTGCGGTCGAAGAGCCCCGCGCCGAAGGCGAGCGCGCCGGAGATCGACGTGCCGCGGAAGCTGCGGAACGGACGAGCCGCTATCTTGTCGGCAAAGGCGTTAGCGCTCTCGGCGCCGTCGATGACCTGCCAGCCGATGAGCGCGTCGTCGCGCACAGTGCCGGCCCATTCGAAATAGGTGAGCGCGATGCGACCGGCGTTCCCGGCGCGGACCGCCTTGATGAAGTCGGGATGACGCAGCGCCTCCACATAGCCGGCGCGCTGCAGGGCGAACTCCTTCTCGTCCATCGACAATGAGATATCGACCGCCAGCACCAGTTGGACATCAACGGCCAGACTATCCGGCGCAGGCGCAGTCACGGCGGCCTCGGTGCAGGCCAGGCAGGCAAGCAGGCTGAGAGCATCAAGCATGGCCGGCTCAAGCGATGTTTCCGCCGCAATCTTCCGTCGCGATCACGGCGAAATAAAGCTGCCGCATGGCGTGCCGCGGGCCAGCCCGAACAGATGCCGGAAGTGCTATTTCTTGCGGCGAGGAGCGGCCGGCGGCGGCTCGATCGCGCCTGCCCTTATACGCGCGGGCTTCAGGGCCGGCACGCTGGACGCCTTTACGATGGTCAGCGCGCGCGGGAAGAACTGATTGTTGTGCTGCCCGCGGCCGATATTGAGGATCGTCGCCCCGCCCAGCCGCTTCTCCAGCGTCGACAGGACCCGCCGCAGTGTCGGTCCGTCGAAGGCATCGAGAGCCTCATCGATGATCACCCATTTCGGCTGCCGCAGCACGAGCCGGGCGAAGGCCAGCAGGCGCAGTTCGTCGTCGGCCAGTTCATGCTCCCAGCGCGCGCTACGGTCGAGCGACGACGACAGGCGCTCCAGGCCGATCTCGGCCAGCACGGCCGAGATATCGGTATCGCTTGCCGGCGCAACCCCGTCCACGCGGTCGAGCACTTCGCGCAGCGTGGCGGTTGGGAAGTAGGGCGTGCGCGGCACGAAGATAGGCACCTCCCCCGCCGGCATGCCGATGCGCCCGCTCCCCCACGGCCACAGGCCGGCAATGGCGCGAAAGAACAGCGTCTTGCCCGCGCCAGGCTCGCCGGTGAGCATGACGCGTTCGCCGGCGTGGATCTCGACATGCTGGTCGGCGAGCCTCGTGCAGCCCCCCGGCGAGGCCACTTCGAGTTTCTCGAAGGTCAGCTTGCCGTTTGCATTCTCGCCGAATTCGATGCGCCTTTCCTGGTCGTGCAGCACATCGGTCTCATCCAGCGCAATGCGGAAATCGGCGACGCGCATCAGCGTCGCGCGCCAATCGGCGATGCTGCCGATATTGTTGATGAACCAACGCAATGAAGAATGGACCTGATTGAAGGCGCCGACCGCCATCATCAGTCCGCCGAAGCTGATATCGCCCGCGAAATAGACCGGCGAAGCGACCAGGATGGGAGCCACCACGGTGATCCAGCCATAGGTGTCCGTCACCCAGGCGAGATTGATCTGGGCGTTATAGATGCGTCGCATGGCGCCGAGCACGGTGCCCAGGTCGGTTTCCAGCCGCCGCCTGGCATCGGGCTCGCTTCGGGCGAGCGCGATGGCATCGATGTTCTCGTTGACGCGCACCATCGAGGAACGCAGCTCCGCCTCGCGTGTGTAGCGGTCGCTGTTGAGGTGGATCAGTGGCCGTCCGACCAGCCAGCTCAGCCAGGAAGCCGTTCCGGCATAGAGGATGGCCGCCCACACCATGTAGCCCGGTATGGCGAGCGATGTCCCGCCGACATGGAAGACGAAGCCCGAGGACAGCTCCCACAACACGCCGACGAAGGAGATGAGCAGGATTAAGGATTGCAGCAGACCCACGCCAAGATCCGTCGACAGGTCGGAAAGATGGCTCGCATCCTGCTGCATGCGCTGGTCGGGATTGACTCCGATGGCGCCCGCATGCGCCAGGCGAAAGGCGCGCGCCGGCCGCATCCATCCATTGATCAGATCGAGCGTCAGCGCCTCGCGCAGCTTCAGCCGGATCGTCTGATTGAGCCAGGTTTGGCCGACATTGAGCACAAGAAGCCCACCGGCAATGGCGGCAAAAATGGCGAGCTGGTGCAGGAAGGCCTGCATGTCGCGACGTGCAAGCGCATCGTAGAAAGGCTGGTTCCAGCGGTTGAGCAGAACCTGGCCGATCGAGGTCGCGACAATGACGGCAACCATTCCGATGGAGGCCCAGCGTAGCCTTTTGCGGACCGGCGACCCGGCAAGCGCCAGCTTGATCGTCGCCACCTGATCACGCAGGCTCGAAGCTTCGACCGCAGCGATAGGCCGGGCAGAGGCATCATTGTCCGGATAATCGGCCATGAGCTGAAGTCCTTGCGTTCAAAAGCGGTGCTGAAAACCGGATGAAGTGTAGTGACGCCACCGGTCACTCAGCCAGGCTGCGAGCCCGTCAGCGACAGATAGGTCGCGAAATGCCGTCCGGCGCAAGTTTCCGGCATGATCACGAAGGTGTCATTCGCGGACTCGGCGATGTCGTGGCCCCGGTCTCTATTCGCCGGCCGAGCCGCGTTGCTGCATGCGGCGAAAGCACCGGCACGAAAACGCGTCGCGAAGCGCGCTGGGCGGCCGGCACGCCCTGATAGAGCCGCTTCTGCGCCTCGACCACGATGACGCCGGAGAAGATCGGCCACAGCCGCCGGCCGGCGCGCTCCAGCATATTGTGGAAGCGCATCATGAAACGCCGCCGCGATGGCGGAAAGAACAGGGCGTCGGACCAGGCGGCGGGCGTGAAATTCGCCTCGCGCAGCAATTCGGTGAGCTGACCGCGCGAGAAGGGCCTGCCATTGCCGAACGGCGTATGTTCGAACCGCGCCCAGACGCCGCGCCGGTTGGGCACGACGATGACCACCCGGCCGGCCGGCGACAGCACGCGCCAGATCTCGTTCAGCGTTTCGCGCGGGTTTTCGACATGCTCGAGCGAATGCACGAGCAGCATGCGGTCGATGCAGGAATCGACCAGCGGCAGTTCCTCGTCGAAAACCAGAGCCGTCGCCGTCGGTCCCGCCGCCGGCCAGACCACGGCGCCCTGCGTCGCCGGCATGAAGGCGAACACCCGCTCGGCGTCGCTGCCGAACCGTTCCAGCCAAGGCAAGGTGTAGCCGAGCCCGACAAGCCGCTCATTGGGCACGGTGGCCCATATCGATGACAAGGCCATGGTGATCGAATGCTCGGCGAAGCGACCGAGCGCTGTCGAATAGAAGGAGCGGAGATCGACGATGTCGGAATGCATGTCAGGGATGTAGCCGCGATATCGGCGGGTTTCAACAAAAGGCCGCGACGTCCCGAGATCCCGGATGTCGAATGACATCCTGACATTAGTCATCTCCGGGATGACATCCGCGCGTCGGCGTCCTATGTCTGCGGCGAAAGATGGAGAGATGCGATGGCGGTCGAAATCGAACAGTTCATGTGCCGCAGCGACAATTTCGGCGTGCTGGTGCATGACCCCAAAAGCGGTCAGACCGCGCTTATCGATGCGCCGGAAGAAGCGGCGATCCTGGCTGCGGTCAAGCGCACCGGCTGGACGCCGACGATGATCCTGACCACGCATCACCATGCCGACCATGTCGAGGCCAATCTGGCGCTGAAGCAGCGCTTCAAGCTGCGCATCGTGGGTCCCGAAGCCGAAAAGGCCAAGATTCCCGGCATTGACGACACTGTCGAGGACGGTTCGATCCTGCATCTCGGCGAGGAGCGCATCGAAGTGATCGCCACCCCCGGCCACACCGCCGGCCACGTCTCCTATCACCTGCCGGCATCGAAAGTGGCGTTCACCGCCGACACGCTGTTCGCGCTCGGCTGCGGGCGGCTGTTCGAATGCAAGCCGCCGGTGATGTATGGATCCCTGAAGAAGCTCGCGGCACTGCCTGCCGCGACCGTGATCTATTGCGGGCACGAATACACGCTCGCCAACGCCCGTTTCGCGCTGAGCGTCGACCGGACCAATTCGGCATTGAAGGAACGCGCGGCAAAAATTGAAGCGCTGCGCGCCGATAACAAGCCGACGCTGCCGACCACGATCGGCGAGGAATTGTCGACCAACCCTTTCCTGCGCTGGCACGATCCGGCAATCCGCAGGCATCTCGGCATGGAGAAGGCGTCGGATGTCGAGGTTTTTGCCGAGATCCGCAAGCGCAAGGATAATTTCTAGGCCAAGCGACACTGGTCGAAACCATGACGAGTTCCGCAGAAATCATCGCCATCCTTGGCATGAAGCCGCATCCGGAAGGCGGCTGGTACACGGAAACCTTTCGCGACGGTGGCGGCGGAGCTCGAGGCCACTCGACGGCGATCTATTTTCTGCTGGAGCAGGTCCAGGTTTCCGCCTGGCATCGCGTCAGGGATGCAGCCGAGGCCTGGCACTTCTACGCCGGCGCGCCGCTGGCGCTGTCGATATGGGAAGAAGGCGGCCCAAAGGCTAACCGGGTGATCGAGCAGGTGCTCGGCATCGAGCTTGCGGCCGGCGAGCGGCCGCAAATCGTCGTGCCGGCGGGCTGGTGGCAATCGGCGCGCAGCCTGGGCGAGTGGACCCTGGTCGGCTGCACCGTGGCGCCGGGCTTCGACTTTGCGGCGTTTGAACTGGCGGAGCCTGGTTGGCGGCCTAAACAGCTCTGACGCAGCCGGAAACCCTTAGCGCAGCAGGAAACCAAGCGTGATCACGAGCTGCGCGGCGTAGTAAAGCACCCAGACCGCCAAACGCATCCAGGCGCGATGTGGCGAAATGGCGGCCGCCAGGAAGCGTTCCGTGGCCAGCAGCGCGTCGGACGCCATGAACAGCACGGCACCGCCGATAACAGCGGCACTGCTCGTCGTCAGCGCCGAAATGCCCATGGCGAGGATGGCCGCGACATAGCCCGCGATCGGCGCTCGCAGGGCCGGGCCGACGCGGCGCCACAGCGCCGCCAGCATGAGAATAACGAATACCGCCATCGCCAGTGCGATTGCCGCGCGCCAGGGTTCGGCCCCCAGCACTCCCAGCCCCTCGCCCCTGCGCAGGAACAGCACGACATAGACGATATGCGCGGCGAGAAAGCTGCCCAGCCCGCCGAGAAACATCTTTTCGCCATCCCGCGACAGGAAGGCGTCGCCGATGGCGCTCAGTGCAAGGGCGGCGACCAGCAGCAGCGGCCCGCCCTGCATCGCCGCCAGCACGGCAAGCATGGCCACGGCGAGCGTTTTTGCCGCCGAACGGGCGAGCGTCGGCGCCATGCCTGATGTGAAGGCGTAGACAACCGCCGCCACCAGGGAAAAGATCAGCGTCGCATTGGCGTTGCCGTCGATGCCGCCCGGAAACGGCATCGTCATGCCCGGGCTCCGCCTTCGGATGCCCCGGCTCCGCCTTCGGCAGCCGCAGGCTTGCGCAGGAACAGCGATTTTGCCGCCAGGGCAGCGCCGCCGGTGATGAGCACGCAAGCGGCGAGGATGCGCAGCGACGGTTCGGCGACGCCGGCCGCGATCAACACCAGCGTCGACAGGAGCGGCGCGGCATAGCTTGCCGCGCCCAGCACCTGGATGTTGCCGCGCTTGACCCCGACATCCCAGGCATAGAAGGCTGCCCCCACTGGCATCAGGCCGAGCCCGAGCACGGCAAGCCATTGCCCGGCACTCGCGGGCAGCACCGTCTCTTCCAGCGCCAGATGGCAGGCAAGCGACAACAGCGCGGTCGCCGCGCAGAACCAAGTGACGATGCTGGTCGGCACTGACGGGAAACGCCGCGACAGGAGCGAATAGGACGACCACAGCACGGCGCAGACGGCAGCCATGGCGTAGCCGAAGGCATAGCGCGCGTCGAAGGCGAGGCCGCCGCCCTTGGTGACGATGAGGACGGTGCCGGCAAGGCCAAGCAGCGCGCCGACGATATGGTTCCAGGCCAGCCGCTCGCCCGGCATCAGCGCCGAGCCGAGCACGATCAGCAGCGGCCACAGATAGGCGATCAGACTGGCCTCCACCGCCGGCGCGTTGCGCAGCGCGGTGAAGTAGAAAAAGTGGTAGCCGAAAAGGCCGGCAATGCCGATCACCCAGACCTGGCGAGGTATCCTCTGGCTTTTATCCGCGGCCGGCATGAAAAGGCGCGCGAAAAGCCCGACCCCGGTGCCGATCGAGAAGGTGATCGCCGACAAGAGGAACGGCGGCACCTTGCCGGATGCGTCCGTAAGCAACGCCAGCAGTGCCCACATGGCCACGGCCGAAAAGCCGATCAGTGTCGCGCGCCCCATTCTGTCTCCAGCGGCGCGCGTGGCGCCTTATTGTATTGCTTCGAAACGCCTGGCGCTGATGGTCAAGGTGCCGATCTGCGTCCCGACCGTCGCGCGGATCGGCGCATATACCCCGGTTTGGCCGAGCGGCGCAAATGTCACCATTATGCGGCTTTTGTTCTTGAGGTAGTTGAGCGCCTTGCGGCCCTTGCGGTAGCCGGCCACCGGCTCGAAACCCATCCGGCATGTGACGGTGTCGCCCTTGTAGCCGGGCACCGAGATCGACCCTTTTGAAGCGTAGCTCAGCGTCAGGTTGGCGCGCATCTCGCCGTCATACAGCCTCACGGTGCGGCCGCAGACCTTGTCGAGGCTGCCGGCATGGATGACGGTTGCCGCCATCGGATCGAGCACCGATGCCAGGTCGCCGGCGCCAAGCGGCACCCAACTGTCGGGATCGCGCTTTTCCGGCGCGGGAACGACCGTCGTCGAGATGACGTTGCCATTGGCAAAACGAATGTCGATGGCGGAGGCTTTCTTGCCGGAAGTGTAGTCCGCGCGGAACGCCTGCGGCACCATCTTCTGGCCCGAAATCGTACCCTTGGACGAGATCGTGCCGCGCGTGTCATCGAACAGCTTGGCGAGACCGGCCGCGGAAACGCTGCCGTCGATCGAGTAGACGCCGTTCTCATAATGGCTTGAAAAGCTTGATTTCGCGATAGAAAGGCCCAGAAACGACACTGTGTATTCGCCCCTGAAGGACTGCGGCGAGGCGGCCGTCGCAGGCGACGGCGAGGCGACGGCCAGCGCGGCGGCAAGGGCATGGGGCAAGCGAAGCATGGCGCGATCGGATCCTTGATTTCAACCGGAGGCGGACAACTCCGGTCTGGCATGTCCCTATGGAACCGCTTATACGACGAATTCCGGCCTTAGTATGAAATGCCGCTGGGCCAGGCTGGAGCTTGACGCATGGGCGAAATGCAACTATGGAACGCCAACTTTTTCCATAAGGCCGCTTGACCAGAACCGCGCGCCACCCGGCGTGGGCACGAAGGTTTGGCAGGTCCCCGAGAGAACTGAAGGTTAGAACCATGTCCCGCACCTGCGAACTCACTGCCAAGGCAGTCCAGACCGGCAACAATGTGAGCCACGCCAACAACAAGACCAAGCGTCGCTTCCTGCCGAACCTCGTCAATGTGACGCTGATTTCGGAAGCGCTGAACCAGAATGTGCGCCTGCGCATTTCCGCCAACGCGCTGCGTTCGGTCGAGCATCGCGGCGGTCTCGACGCCTTCCTGGCCAAGGCTGACGTCAAGGAGCTGTCGCAGCGCGCGCGCCTCTTGAAGAAGCAGATCGCCAAGAAGCTCGCCGAGCAGGCTGCCGCGTAAACTGCCTTCAGGCGGGGGACAACCGCCCTGGCCAACCTCTTGTTGGCCTTGGACATCGGGTCGCCGTCCGCAAGGCGGTTTCGGAAATCCGATGCTCGAACAAAGCGAGCGCGATCCGGTTTCGGCATGACGCTCCGCTGGTTCCATTACCCAGGATAAAAAAATGACTTCCTTCTCGCGATACCTGCCCTTCGTGGCCGCCATGGCGCTTGTCGTCGTGGCATCGAATATCCTCGTGCAGTTCCCGATGCAGGGTCGGATCGGCGGCTTGTCGCTGGCCGACCTGCTCACCTGGGGCGCGTTCACCTACCCGTTCTCCTTTCTGGTCACGGACCTTGCCAACCGCCGCTACGGGCCTGCCGTGGCGCGCCGGATCGTCTTTGTCGGCTTCATGACGGCGGTGGTCTGCTCGGTCCTCGTGCCGCCCTTCCTGTTCCGCCATGGTTTCATCGAGTTCGAGACCGCCGCCGACCGGCTGGTGCGCATCGCGGCGGCGTCCGGCGCGGCCTTCCTCACCGCGCAATTGCTAGACGTGACCGTGTTCAACCGTCTGCGCCGACAGAGCTGGTGGCGGGCGCCGATCGTCGGCACGCTGGTCGGCTCGGTGTTCGACACCGTCGTGTTCTTCAGCGTCGCTTTCTCCGCGGCTTTCGCCTTCGTTGGCCCAAGCGACAGTTTTGCGCTGGAAACGGCGCCGCTGATGGGCGTGCTGCCGGTCGAGGCCATGCGTTGGGTCTCTTGGGCGCTTGGCGACCTCAGCGTGAAGCTGATCATCGCCGTCGTGGCACTGATCCCCTATCGGCTGCTCGCCGCCCGCTGGAGCCAGCCGGCTGTTGCTGCGGTCTAGGCCGTGATTCCCTGGATCCAGCTGGACTCCGCGAAAACCCCGGATGGCGCGCAGGAGCTTCGGCTCAAGCGGCGCGGTTCCGAATTCTCGATCATGCTGGGCACCAACGAGTTGATGAACAGCCGCCTCAGCGGCTCGGAAGAAGCGTTGGCCAGGCTCTCCTGTCGGAGGATCGCCGGCCGCAGACAGCCGAGAATGCTGATCGGCGGGCTTGGCATGGGTTTTACGCTGCGCGCCGCTCTCGCCGAGTTGGGCGAGAATGCCGAAATCACTGTCGCGGAGTTGGTGCCGGCGGTCGTCGCGTGGGCACGAGGGCCGATGGCCGAGCTGTTTGGTGGCTGCCTCGACGATCCGCGCGTCATCGTTCGGGAGGCCGATGTCGGGCAGTTGATAAGACCCCGGCCCGCGGCATGGGACGCCATCCTGCTAGATGTCGACAACGGCCCGGACGGCATCGTTCACAAATCCAACGACGCGCTTTACAGCCTGCAAGGCCTGGCGGCAGCGCGCATCGCACTGAAGCCTGGCGGCGTGCTTGCGGTGTGGTCGCAAGGGCCGGACAGCGGCTTCACCCGGCGGCTGAAGCAGGCAGGTTTCGCGATCGAGGAGGTGAGCACGCGCGCCAACGGCAAGCGCGGCGCGCGCCATGTCATCTGGATCGCCACCAACGGCTCGCGACCTGAGCGGACGCCGTCATTTGATGAATAGTCGACCAAATCGAAGCCGGCGTTGAATACCTTCAACTTCAGCTTCGCAGTTGGAGCGCCAAATCAGTCCTGGTGCAAAATGAATTCCAGGTAGAGATTGCGCTGCAGGATCGAGTGGTTGTCGTCGGAGATCAGCGACACCATCAGCGCGCCGTCTTCGCGCTTCCAGACGTCGAGCCCTTCCATATTGTCGATCTGGTAACCCATATCGGCTTCCAGCAGCACCGGACCGTCGGCGACCGCGCCCTTCTCGACGGTCTCGCCATCAATGCGCCGCAGCCGCATCTTGAGGCCTCCTGCCATCGTGAAACTGCGCTCCAGCAGCAGAAGGTCGCCATCCGGCAGGAAAGCCCCATCGGTGATATCGAAATCGCCGTTGCGCTTGACGGTGAAGACGCCCTTGTGCGGACCTTCGATGATGGCGGCATAGATGTTGCCGGCCTTGTCCAAGCTCTTTTCCGACACCACGACCAGGCCGCCTTGGTGGCGGCCATTGGCATTGGCGTGGGTGACGGTCTCGAAGCCTCGGTTCCGGCGCAGCTCCCATGCCGGAACCAGGAAATCCATCTGCCTGAACGGCGCCTTCATATCGTCGGGGCCAATTTTGAACTGGGCGACGCGATGGTTGCGCTCGAAACCCACGGTGGCAATGCCGTCCTTGACGGAAAGCCCCTCGGCATCGACTTCCGATTTCTCGTCGATCGGCTGGCCCGATGCATCGACCATCTGTTCCATGCGGAAGTCCCCGATGCCTGACGGGCGCTTGTCCGCATCATGGGTCACGGTGCCGAAGAACCAGAATCCGGTATCGGCGACGCCGACGAAGTCGCGACCGCCTTTCAGGAAACGGAAGGCCGACAGCGCGCCGAAATCGCGCGACGGCGACGTCATCTCCAGCCCGCCGACGAATTCGAGCGGACCGAATTGCTTGTCGGCACGGCCTATACGGAATTCGGTGATCGGGCGGGCTAAGACCTCGACCGGTTCAACCGAGGTCGCGCCGGCCGAACTGGATGGCACCGGGGCTGCACCGGCAAACAGGGCGATGGCGGCGAAAAGTGCTTGTCGAAATCCGCCGTGCGAAAAGATCATCCGGCGCGCCGCATGCCGCCGCGCCGCGTATCGCGTGCGCTTTCCTCGGCGAACAGCGAAGCCAATTGCTCGGTCATGGCGCCGGCCAGTTCCTCGGCATCGACAATGGTGACGGCGCGCCGGTAATAGCGGGTGACGTCATGGCCGATGCCGATGGCAAGCAGCTCGACCGGCGAACGCGTCTCGATCAGTTCGATGACAGCGCGCAGATGGCGCTCGAGATAATTGCCTGGATTGACCGACAGCGTCGAATCGTCGACCGGCGCGCCGTCCGAGATCATCATCAGGATCTTGCGCTGCTCCGGCCGGGCGATCAGCCGGTTATGCGCCCACAGCAGCGCCTCGCCGTCGATGTTTTCCTTGAGCAGGCCCTCGCGCATCATCAGTCCGAGATTGCGCCGTGCCCGCCGCCAGGGATGGTCGGCCGACTTGTAGATGATGTGGCGCAGGTCGTTCAGCCGACCCGGATTCGGCGGCTTGCCGTCCTTCAGCCACTTCTCGCGGGCCTGCCCGCCTTTCCAGGCGCGTGTGGTGAAGCCCAGAATCTCGACCGAAACGCCGCAGCGTTCCAGCGTGCGCGCCAGAATGTCGGCGCAGGTGGCGGCCACGGTGATCGGCCGGCCGCGCATGGAACCCGAATTGTCGAGCACCAGCGTCACCACCGTGTCGCGGAATTTGGTGTCGCGCTCCTGCTTGAAAGACAGCGGCTGCATCGGATCGATGACGACGCGCACCAACCGTGCCGGGTCGAGATAGCCCTCTTCCAGGTCGAAATCCCACGACCGGTTCTGCTGCGCCATCAGGCGGCGCTGCAAACGGTTGGCCAGCCGGCCGACGACGCCGGACAGGTTGGCGAGTTGCTTGTCGAGGAAAGCGCGCAGCCGGTCGAGTTCTTCTTCCTCGCAAAGCTCCTCCGCCCCCACCGTCTCATCGAAAGCTGACGTGAAGACCTTGTAATCGATCTCCTTCGGCAGGTTGGTGAAAGGGTTGTCGTTGCGGCGCGCCTCGCCGGGCGTCTCGGCATCGGCATCGTCGTCGTCGGACAAATCGTCGGCAGTGGCGTCGGAGGCTTCGGTCTCGGCCGACTGCTCGTCGTCAGCGGAAGCCTCGGCATCCTCGGACTGCGACTGTTCGGAGCCGGAATCGTCCTCGCCGCCTTCCTCGCTCTGTTCCTCGCCTTGCGGCTGGTTATCGTCATTGTCCTCCGAGTCTTCGGTCTCCTGCTCGTCGCCGAGTTCCTCGGCCATTTCCATGGAGGCGAGCATTTCACGCACGACGCGGGCGAAGGCCTGCTGGTCGTCGAGCTTGGACGACAGCCCGTCGAGGTCGGCGCTCGCCTTTTCCTCGACCCAGGGGCGCCAGAGCTCGACCAGCCGCTCGCCGCTCTTGGGGATCGGCCGGCCGGTCAGTTTCTCGCGCACCATCAACGCCAGCGCCTCCTCGATCGGGGCGTCGGCCTTGTCCTTGACGTCGACGAGATTGGCCTTGGCGTATTTGTCCTCCAGCATCGAGCCTATATTGTCGGCGACCCCTTGCATGGCGCGGCTGCCGATCGCCTCGACGCGCGCCTGTTCGACCGCGTCGTAGATGGCGCGGGCCGCCTTGCCTTCCGGCGCCAGTCTGCTGTGGATGCGCACGTCATGGCAGGCGCGCTTGAGCGCCATGGAATCGCCGAGGCCGCGGGTGATGGCTATGTCGGCCTTGGACGCTTTCTTGGGCAATTCCGGCAGCCGGGCGCGGCTGCCGGCGAGCGCCGGGCGGTCCTTGGCGAAGCCGACTTCCAGCTCCTTGTCTCCGGCGATGGCGCGCATGCAGACGGTGACAGCACGCTTGAAGCTGTCGGCTTCAGAGCCCGTCTTCGACTTGTTGCGCGTATTGTCGCCCGGACCCGCCATCGAGGCTCTGCTTAGCCCAGCACCACATTGGCGGCGCTCTCCGGCAGATCCTCGCCGAAGGCGCGCTGGTAGAACTCGGCCACCACCGAGCGCTCCAGTTCGTCGCATTTGTTGAGGAAGGTCAGCCGGAACGCCATGCCGATATTGCCGAAGATCTCGGCATTCTCCGCCCAGGTGATGACGGTACGCGGGCTCATCACGGTCGACAGATCGCCATTGATGAAGGCCGAGCGCGTCATGTCTGCGACGCGCACCATCTTGTTGACGATGTCCTTGCCCTTGCCGTCGCGATAGTGCTTGGCCTTGGCCAGCACGATGTTCACCTCATTGTCGTGCGGCAGGTAGTTCAGCGTGGTGACGATCGACCAGCGGTCCATCTGCGCCTGGTTGATCTGTTGGGTGCCGTGGTAGAGGCCGGTGGTGTCGCCCAACCCGACCGTGTTGGCGGTCGAGAACAGCCGGAACGCCGGATGCGGACGGATGACGCGGCTCTGGTCGAGCAGCGTCAGCCGACCCGACGATTCCAGCACGCGCTGGATCACGAACATCACGTCCGGACGGCCGGCGTCATATTCGTCGAAGCACAGCGCCACATTGTGCTGATAAGCCCAAGGCAGGATACCGTCGCGGAATTCGGTGATCTGCAAGCCGTCCTTGACCACGATCGCGTCCTTGCCGACGAGGTCGATGCGGCTGACATGGCTGTCGAGATTGACGCGCACGCAAGGCCAGTTGAGGCGGGCCGCGACCTGCTCGATGTGGGTCGATTTGCCGGTGCCGTGATAGCCCGAGACCATGACGCGCCGGTTGTAGGCGAAGCCGGCGAGGATCGCCATCGTCGTCGCCTTGTCGAAAAGATAGTCGGGATCGATGTCGGGCACATGTTCGCTGGTGACCGAATAGGCCGGCACCACCATCTTGGAGTCGAAGCCGAATTTGTCCTTCACCGACACCGTGGTGTCGGGCAGGTTGGCGATGTCGCGATCGACCTTGTTCATCTCTATCCACGTCTCCACGGGCGAAACGACTGATTTCGCCGGCAATCGATTTTCTCCGGGGGCGGTCTTAGAGCCTTTTCCACCCTTATGAAAGTTGGAAAACGACACGAACCGTTGGGTCGCTCAGCACAAACCCGCCTGCTTGAGCACGCGATAGGCCTGGAGCACATCGCGGAACCGGTCTTCCGAACCTCTGTCGCCGCCATTCGCATCCGGATGGTGACGCTTCACCAGTTCCTTATAGCGCGCCTTGATCTCCTTGCCAGTCGCCTTTGTATCAAGGCCAAGCGTTTCCAGCGCCTTGGCCTCAAGCGGCTTGGCCTTGCGCTCGCGCACCTCCCGGGGATCCTTCGGCCCCTTGAACAGGTCGAACGGGTCGCGCATCCGGTTGTAGTAGCCGGCGCGGCCGGAGCGCATCTGCGCCATATCGGGAGACGAGCGCGTCGAGGCGCCGTTGACGCCCATCTTCCAGGTCGGCCGATGGCCGGTCATCGCCTCCTTCTGGAAACGGGCGACCTCGGTGTCCGGAACGCCGGAAAAATAGTTGAAACCCTTGTTGTACTCGCGCACATGGTCGAAGCAGAAGCGGAAATACTCGCCCTCCTTCATGCGCCCGACCGGAGCGCGATGGGTGCCCGCCTCCTTGCAGCCATCCCACTGGCAGATCGGCGCGTGCGACTTCAGCTCCGCGTCCTTCTCCTGGCGGATGCGGATCTTCTCGAAATATTTGGGATACGGCTTCATCTAACCCATTTATGGGGCGTTCGCAGATGCGAAACAAGAATTGACATTTTCGCGATGATCGCCCTAACCGCTGAATCGCGGCATAAAGCAGGCGAAGGACCGATTTTGTTGAAGCGCGACATGCAACGAAGTCGGTTCGGCTTCCGCGATCCCGCTGGCGATATGTGGTGAAGGGAGACGGCAATGTCCATACAGGCAACCATGGAAGACAAGTTGAGCAAGGCATTTTCGCCGGAGCGGCTGGTCGTCATCAACGAAAGCCATCTGCACGCCGGCCATCATCATGTGGAATCCGGCCACCAGGCTACGTTCGACGGCACCGGCGAGACGCATTTCCGCGTCCGCATTGTTTCGCAGGATTTTGCCGGCATGAGCCGCATCGAGCGCCACCGCGCGGTCAACGCGCTTTTGGCCGACGAATTGAAGGCTGGCCTGCACGCGCTGGCGATCGAACCGGCGGCTCCCGGCGAAAAGACGCGCTGGTAGGCCGGTCCTCCTCGCTCCTCGCGGTGACGTTCAGAGCTCCGTTTCGATGCCGCAATCACCCAACCGCCGATTTCAGGAATGCCAGTGCCGCCCCGGTCAAGGCGTCGCCATCCTCGCCGAAATCGCGGTTGATCGACATGTGCGTATAGGCGCTGCCGTCGAACAGCGTCACCTTGGTGCCGGTGGCGCGCAAGCGCTCGGCGAACGCCTTGGAGTCCCCGTCCCGGCCCGAAGCGCCTGAGTAGGCGATGAAGGTCGGTGGGTGCTTGCGGCCATCTACATAACTGGCCGGCGACAACGCCGCCCATTGCGCGGGATCGGGGAAGGCCCGCGCATAGGCCCCCGCCATGCCGCCATTCCTGGCAAGCGCGGTGAGGTCATAGGCCCTGGTGTCGTCGAGAAGCAGCGCGGCGACACCCGGTAGACCGCCACGCATGCCGGTCAGCGCAACGAGGTGGCAACCGGCCGAATGGCCCATGGCCACGATCCGCCTGGCATCGCCGCCATGCCGGGCAATGTTGGCGCGGACATAGGCATAGGCCTTTTCGACATCGTCGGCCTGGGTGGCGACCTCCGCTTCGGGCAGCATGCGATAGTCGATGGAGACCAGGCAAAACCCGTTGGCGAGCAGGAAGGCCGGCTTCGCGTTGACCTGCGAGCGCTTGCCGGAGCGCCAGGCGCCGCTATGGACGAAGAAGACGACCGGCAATCCGCGTGCGCCATCCGGCGCATAGATATCGAGCTTGGCCGGCCCGTAATCGAAGGTTGTCGGCACGGGTTGGCGCTGGCCCCATGCGGCCGATGTGCCCAATGGCAACATCGCCGCCGCGGAGACCAGAATAAGGCCTCGTCGATCGATCATCGCAATCTCCCGATCGTTGGGCCCGATATGTAGACGAGGAATGCCCGCACGCACCACGAGCATCCCGTTAGACTTGGGAGTGCTCAACGATCTGATTCAACACCGTACCAGCCGCATCAATGCACTCGCTTTGCCGTTCGGTTCACGAAATCGATATTTGCCCTTGACGGTCTCCTCTGGCCATCACCACCTGAGATATCAGACGAGCATTGTAACTGTGTGCTGTCCAAGTTCGATGCAGATACACGCTCTCTCCAATGTGGAGGGAACCACAATGCATCCCGGTAGTTGAATGAGATGAGCCGGGCGGCAGCCAGAATGGCTCTGAGGGCAACCATCATGGGTGAGAACCAGTCCGACGTCTTCGATCTGTTTTCGGAGATTTATGCAAACGCGGGCCAGGAGGAAATAAGCCTCCAGCAGTATCTCCTTGCCTGCCGGGAAGACAAGTCAATGTATGCCTCGGCGCCGGAACGGATGGTCGAGGCAATCGGCGAGCCGAACCTGGTCGACACCAGCAAGGACGAGCGGCTCGGCCGCATTTTCTCCAACCGCACGGTCAAGGTGTATCCCACCTTCTCCGATTTCTACGGAATGGAGGATACGATCGAGCGCATCGCCGGCTATTTCCGCTATGCGTCCCAAGGGCTCGAGGAGCGCAAGCAGATCCTCTATCTCCTCGGGCCTGTCGGCGGCGGCAAGTCCTCCCTGGCCGAACGGCTGAAGAAACTGATGGAGGAACGCCCGATCTACACGCTTAAGGCCGGCAATCAGATCAGTCCGATTTTCGAATCGCCGCTCGGCCTGTTCCATCCCGATCGCATGGGCGACCTGCTGGAGGACAAATACGGCATAGCCCGGCGTCGCCTCAACGGCATTATCTCGCCCTGGGCGGCCAAGCGGCTTGATGAATTGTCTGGCGACATTTCCAAATTCAGCGTGGTGAAGTTGATGCCCTCGCGGCTGCGCCAGATCGCTATAGCCAAGACTGAGCCTGGCGACGAGAACAATCAGGATGTCTCGGCTCTGGTTGGCAAGGTCGACATCAGGCAATTGGAGGATTTCAGCCAGTCCGATCCGGACGCTTATTCCTACAGCGGCGGGCTGAACCGGACCACGCAAGGCCTGCTCGAATTCGTCGAGATGTTCAAGGCGCCCATCAAGGTCCTGCATCCGCTGCTGACGGCGACCCAGGAAGGCAGCTACAACGGCACCGAGAATTTCGGCGCATTCCCCTATCAGGGCATCATCGTTGCCCATTCCAACGAATCGGAATGGCAACAGTTCAAGAACAACAAGAACAACGAGGCCTTTCTCGACCGCATCCTCGTGGTCAAGGTGCCGTATTGCCTTCGGATCACCGAGGAGAGGCATATTTACGAGAAACTGTTGCGCGAGAGCGAGCTGGCCGGCAGCCCCTGCGCACCTGAAGTGCTGGATATTCTCAGCCGGTTCACGGTCTCGACCCGTCTTGCCGAGCACGACAATTCGCCGCTCTACACCAAGATGCGCGCCTATGACGGCGAAAACCTCAAGGAGGTCGACCCCCGGGCCAAGTCGGTTCAGGAATATCGCGACGCCGCCGGCGTCGACGAGGGCATGACCGGCGTAAGCACGCGCTTCGCCTTCAAGATCCTGTCGCAGACATTCAACTACGACACCAACGAGGTCGCGGCGGATCCCGTGCACCTGATGTACATCCTGGAAGAGGCGATCAAGCGCGAGCAGTTCCCAAAGGAGACGGAAGCGAGCTATCTCGAATTCATCAAGTCGGAACTGGCGACGCGCTATGCCGAGTTCATCGGCCACGAGATCCAGAAGGCCTATCTGGAATCATACAGCGAGTATGGCCAGAACCTATTCGACCGCTACATCGCCTATGCCGATGCCTGGATCGAAGATCAGGACTACAAGGATCCCGATACGGGCCAGATCCTCAATCGCGAGATATTGGACAAGGAGTTGTCGCAGGTCGAAAAACCGGCCGGCATCGCCAACCCCAAGGATTTCCGCAACGAAGTGGTCAAGTTCACGCTGCGTGCCCGGGCACGCAACCACGGCCGCAACCCGTCATGGACAAGCTACGAAAAGCTGCGCGAGGTCATCGAGAAGCGCATGTTCGGCCAGGTCGAAGATCTTCTGCCGGTGATCAGTTTCGGCTCCAAGCAGGACAGCGTCACGGAAAAGCGGCACAATGAATTCGTGCAGCGCATGGTGCAACGCGGCTACACCGAGCGGCAGGTACGGCGGCTGGTCGACTGGTACATGCGCGTGAACAAGGCGGGCTGAGAAAAGCCCGGATGGTTCCATGCCGATCTTCATCGACCGCCGCCTCAATCCGAAGGACAAGAACCTGGGCAATCGCCAGCGCTTTCTCAGGCGCGCGCGGGAAGAACTCAAGCGGAGCATCCGTGACCAGATAAGGACGGGCCGGATCGCCGATGTGGACAGCGGGCATGCCGTGCCGATGCCTCACAGAGGCACCAGCGAACCGACCTTCAGCGATGCCAGGGACAGTGGCCAGCGCCAGCACATCCTGCCAGGAAACAGGACGTTCATTCCCGGTGACCTGGTGCCCAAACCCGGGCAGGGCGGCGCAGGTTCCTCGTCGCCGGGAAACACGGCATCCGAGGACGACTTTCGCTTCGTGCTTTCGCGCGAGGAAGTTCTCGACCTCTTTTTCGAGGATCTCGAACTGCCGGATCTAGTCAAGCTCAATCTCAAGCAGATACTCGCATTCAAGCCAAGGCGGGCAGGTTTCGCGGCAACAGGATCACCGACCAACATTAATGTCGGGCGCACGATGCGAAACAGCCACGCCCGCCGTATCGCGCTTGGGCGCCCAAAGCAGCCGGAGCTGGATGCGATCCTCCAGCAGCTCGCCAAACTGGAATCGAAGCCGCCAAACGCCGCGACCCGCGAACGCATCTTGACTTTGCGGGAGGAACTCGAGCGGCTGGAGCGCCGCCGAAAGCGTATTGCCTTTGTCGATCCCGTCGACATCCGCTTCAATCGCTTCGACCCGCAGCCGGTGCCGAATGCCAGCGCCGTCATGTTCTGCCTGATGGACGTCTCCGGGTCGATGGGCGAGCGCGAGAAGGATTTGGCCAAGCGCTTCTTCGTTCTGCTGCACCTGTTCCTGACCCGACGCTATGAGCGCACGGAGATCGTCTTCATCCGCCACACGCACGAGGCCCAGGAGGTGGACGAAGAGACATTCTTCTACTGCACGCAAAGCGGAGGCACGGTTGTTTCCACCGCGCTGGAGGAAATGCAACGCATCATAGAACAACGCTATCCGGCCACGGAGTGGAACATCTATGCCGCCCAGGCTTCGGATGGTGACAATTTCGCCACCGACTCGCAGCGCTGCATAGAACTGCTCCATGGCAAGCTCATGCGCCTGTGCCAGTATTTCGCCTATGTGGAGATCATCGACGAACGCGAAAGTCATATTTTCGGCTCGACCGAAAATGGCACCTCGCTCTGGCGCGCCTATAGCGCCGTCGAGCAAAAATGGCCGAACTTCCAGATGAGGCGCATCGCCGCTCCGGCCGATATCTACCCGGTATTTCGCCAGCTTTTCGCCAGGCAGCCGGCTATGGCCAAGAGCGCGTAAGGGGTGCCGGATGGCTGGCCAGGCCAACAAATCGGGGTTGCTTTTCTCCGGATCCGACTGGGATTTCAAAAAGCTGTCGCGGGTCTATGAGGAGATCGAGGCGATTGCGGTCGACCAGCTTCATCTCGACACCTATCCGGTGCAGATGGAGGTCATCTCTTCCGAGCAGATGCTCGACGCCTACTCGTCGGTCGGCATGCCGCTGATGTACCGGCATTGGTCGTTCGGCAAGCATTTCCTCTACAACGAGCTTCTCTATCGCAAAGGCGGTCGCGGGCTGGCCTATGAATTGGTCATCAATTCCAATCCCTGCATCGTCTACCTGATGGAGGAAAACACCATGGCGCTGCAGGCCTTGGTGACCGCCCATGCAGCACTTGGACACAATCACTTCTTCAAGAACAATTACCTTTTCCGCCAATGGACGGATGCCGGAGGAATCCTGAGCTATCTGGACTTTGCCAAGGGCTACATCGCCCGGTGCGAGGAGCGGCACGGCCTGGCTGCCGTGGAAGCCATTCTCGATTCCGCACACGCGCTGATGGAGCAAGGCGTGTTCCGGTATCACCGGCCGCCGAAACTGTCGTCGGAGCAGCAGCGCGAGGGACTTCGCGAGCGCCTCGAATACGAGGAGCGTTCCTACAATGACTTATGGCGCACCCTGCCGCCCGCGCAGGACGCCGACAACTCCGAAGCGGGCGATGAAGGCGTGTCGGAGCGGAAGAAATCGCTCAATCTGCCCGAGGAAAACCTGCTCTATTTCCTTGAGAAGAACAGCCTTGTCCTCGAACCCTGGCAGCGCGAGATCCTCAGGATCGTCCGCGTCATTGCGCAGTATTTTTACCCGCAGCGGCAAACCCAGGTGATGAACGAAGGCTGCGCCACTTTCGTGCACTACACGCTCATGAACATGCTGTTCGACCGTGGCCGGATCACCGAAGGCGCGATGCTCGAAATCCTGCGCAACCACTCGAACGTGATCTTCCAGCCATCCTTCGACGACCAGCGGTTTTCCGGCATCAACCCCTACGCGCTCGGGCTTGACATGATGCAGGACATTCAGCGCATCTCGACCGAGCCGACAGCCGAAGATCGCGACTGGTTCCCGGACATAGCCGGCCGTGGCGACTGGCTTGAGACGCTGCTCGACGCCTGGGCCAACCACCGCGACGAATCCTTCATTCGCCAGTATCTCAGCCCGACCTTGATACGAAAATGGCGGCTCTTCGTCCTGGCCGATGGAGCCGACCAACCGCACTACGAAGTCGCATCGATCCACAACGAGCGCGGCTACAACAACATACGCGCCGCGCTGGCCCACAGCTATGATGTGGGCGCGAGCCGGCCCGACATCCAGGTTGTGGACGTGGACCTGCTCGGCGACCGGCATTTGCGGCTACAGCACAAGGTGAAGAATGGGGTCGTGCTGGAGAATGACAGCCGCGACGCGACCCTTCGCCACATCCGGCATCTCTGGGGCTATGAAGTCAGCCTGGCGGCCGTCGACGCCGACACCGACGCAATGGTCGGCGAACGCTCGACCAAGGACTGTTGAGCATCAGGGATGACGCGGTTGTGCGTGTCTGCGACACGATGGACCGTTCAGCTGTCGCCTGCCGGCCTGATCCTGAGCCTGGCGACGCGGTTCTTGTCGCGTTTCATGACGATGAAACGCTTGCCGTGGAAGGTGAAGGCCTGCTTCTCCTCGGGGATCGACTGCGTCTCATGGATGACCAGGCCGGCGATGGTGGTTGCCTCCTCGTCCGGCAGGTCCCAGTCGAGCGCCCGGTTCAGGTCGCGGATCGGCACGGTTCCGTCGACGACGACGGAACCGTCCGCCTCCTGCTTGACGCCCTGTATGTCGACATCGTGCTCGTCGGCGATCTCGCCGACAATCTCCTCGATGATGTCCTCCAGCGTCACCAGCCCCTCGACCTCGCCATACTCGTCGACGACGACGGCGAAATGCGCCTTGCGGCGCAGGAAGGCGTTGAGCTGTTCCTGCAATGTCGTCGTATCGGGCACGAACCAGGGCTTTGACGCGATCTTCATCACATCGATCCTGGAGAAGTCGTTGCCGACATCGTTGAGCGCGCGCAGCAGGTCCTTGGCGTGCAGCACGCCGACAATGTTGTCGAGCGACCCCTTCCACAAAGGCATGCGGGTGTGCGGGCTCTGCAGGATCTCGCGCACCACGGCTTCCGGCGCATTGTCGGCGTTGACCGAGCGCATATTGGTTCGGTGGACCATGACGTCGGAGACTTCGAGCTCCTCGAGGTCGAACAACCCGCCGATGCGATCGCGCTCCTCGCGCACCACCTGGCCGTCACGGCGGAAATCGTCGACGGCGCCGCGCAGCTCGTCCCCGCTCGAACGCTGCGGCTCGATGCGCGACAGTTCATAGCCGAAAGCGGCAAGCAGGCGCGTGCGCATGGCGACGGCCAACACGATGAGGACGGCAAGGACAGCGATGACGATCCAGCCGGCCCCATTCATTTCGGACGGCTTCCTTGCCTGTCCGGACGGCTCTCTTGCCTATCCCGGCGGCTTCCTTGCCGGCCTTCCGTCGCGCTCGGGTGGTTCTCCCTGAGGAACGACAGCACCTCCGAGGCCGGCACGTCCTTCGCGATGAAAGCCTCTCCGATGCCGCGCGTCAGGATGAAGGTCAGCGCGCCGCGCGACACTTTCTTGTCCTGGGTGATGAAGCCAAGCAGCGCATCGGCGTCGGGCAGTTCGCCCGGAATGTCGGCCATCCGCCACGGCAGTCCCACCGTGTTGAGATGCGCCTCGACGCGCGCCGCGGCGTCAGGACTGGCCAGGTTGAGCCGCGACGAGAAGCGATGCGCCAGCGCCATGCCGATGGCGACCCCCTCGCCATGCACGAGGCGGGCGCCGTCATATCGGGTGGCGGCCTCCAGCGCATGGCCGAACGTGTGGCCGAGATTGAGCAGCGCGCGGTCGCCGGTCTCGAACTCGTCGCGGGCAACGACATCGGCCTTGGCGCGGCAGGCCTCGGCGATGGCCTCTACCCTCTCCGGTCCGCCGGCGAACACGCTGGCCCAGTTTTTCTCCAGCCAGGCGAAGAATTCGGGCCGGTCGATCAGCCCGTATTTGGCGAGTTCGGCGTAGCCGGCGCGAAATTCGCGGATCGGCAGTGTGTCGAGCACTCCAGTATCGGCCAGCACCAGCTTCGGCTGGTGGAAGACGCCGACCAGGTTCTTGCCGCGCGCGCTGTTGATGCCGGTCTTGCCGCCGACCGAGGAATCGACCTGCGCCAGGAGCGAGGTCGGGATCTGCACGAAGTTCATGCCGCGGCGCACGATGCCGGCGGCAAAGCCGGCCAGGTCGCCGATAACGCCGCCGCCGAGGGCGATGACGACGTCGCCGCGTTCCAACTTCGCGGCCAGGACGCCGTCCACCACCTCTTCGAGATGCGCGAAACTCTTGGTTTTCTCGCCGGGCGGCAGCGTGATCACGGCGGGCTCGATGCCGCTCTCGAGCAAGCCGGCCTTCAGCGTATCGAGATGCGCCGCCGCGACGTTTTCGTCGGTCACGACCGCGGCGCGTCGGCCCGGCAGGCGGCGCGACATCTCGGCGCCGGCGTGCGACAAAAGCCCCGGCCCGATCAGGATGTCGTAAGCCCGCTCGCCAAGTCCGACCTCGACGGTAACGGCAGCAGCGGCGCTCATGGTTCGACCTCGCCCGCGGGAGTTGTCTGGGCTATATCGAAATGCCGGCACAGCGCCTCCACCACCTCGGCCGCGATGACTTCCTTGCGGTCGTCGCGGGTCGGCACGGTGACGTCCGATGTCGCATAGACCGGATAGCGTTCACTCATCAGCCGCTCGAGCACGCCACGCGGATCGGGGCTCTTCAGCAGCGGCCGGTTCTGTTTCTTGGAGACCCGGTCCATCAAAAGGTCGAGTTCGGCCTTCAGCCATACCGACACGCCATGTGCCGCTATCGCCTCGCGCGTCTGTGCGTTCATGAAGGCGCCGCCGCCGGTCGACAGCACCTGCGGGCCGTTTTCCAGCACGCGCAGGATGACGCGCTGCTCCAGCGCCCGGAACTCCGTTTCGCCATAGCGTTCGAACAGTTCCGGAACGGTCATGCGCGAGACGCTTTCGATCTCCTGGTCGCTGTCGATGAAAGGCAGCGCCAGCACGGTGGCGACCTTGCGGCCGATCGCGGTCTTGCCGGCGCCCATCAGGCCGACAAAGACGATGGAGCGGCCGCCGAGCCTGCCCAGCAGCGCGGCATGGCTCCCGCCCGGAGGATTTGCTGGTAGCGCGTTCATCAGCCTCGAAGCCCTCTTTGCCGGCGTATCGACATGAAAAGCCCGGTTGCGTCAAGCGCACTGAGGCAGGCTGGCCTCCCGCGAGCGAGGAACCGGCTGCATTGGAAGTTGCCGGCGCGCTTCAGCTTCTTGCTTGAATTGGCCGGATTGGCGTCCCATAAGGGCACAGGGTTTGGAAACGCAGAACAAGAAGACGGGCGAAGATTGATGCCGACACTGTTTCGCCTTGTCGTGATAACAGCGATTCTGGCGGGCATCGCCTATGGTACGATGTTCGCGTTGGTGATGTTCGTCGAGCCGAAAAAGGCGGAAATGAGCGTGCGCATCCCTGCGGAAAAGCTGAACCCAAAGAAAAACTGAGCCCGAAGAAAAACTTCAGGAAATGAACAGCGCTGCCCGCATCGAAGCCTTTCTGGAGATGATGAGCGCCGAGCGGGGTGCCGCCGAAAACACGCTTTCCTCCTATCGCCGCGACCTCGATGACGCTTCGCAGGAAATCCCCGGCGGTCTTGCCGGCGCCGGCGCCGAAGACATCCGCGCCTATCTCGACGACATCGCCGCACGCGGCTTCGCCCCGACATCGCAGGCACGCAAATTGTCGGCGATCCGCCAGTTCTTCAAATTCCTCTACGCCGAGGGCCTGCGCCGCGACGACCCGACCGGCACGCTGGACAGCCCGAAAAAAGGCCGCCCGCTGCCGAAGACCATGA
This sequence comes from Mesorhizobium sp. B264B1B, assembly GCF_020165765.1. Taxonomy (NCBI): domain Bacteria; kingdom Pseudomonadati; phylum Pseudomonadota; class Alphaproteobacteria; order Hyphomicrobiales; family Phyllobacteriaceae; genus Mesorhizobium; species Mesorhizobium sp. B264B1B. Next base: position 15,470 of record NZ_JAIUIS010000018.1, on the reverse strand, counting down.
GCGAGGCCGACACCGGCCGGCTGATCGACCGCGCCGCGCAGGAGGCCGGCGATGCCGGGCTCGGCGACAGCGACAGGCTGGCGGCGCTGCGTCTGCACGCGCTGGTCGAAGTGCTTTATGCGACAGGCCTGCGCGTTTCGGAACTGGTCGGTTTGCCGGTGACGGTGGCGCAGCGCGACGACCGTTTCTTCATGGTGCGCGGCAAGGGCGACAAGGAGCGCATGGTGCCGCTGTCGGCCAAGGCGCGCGCGGCGATGCGAGCCTGGCTCGCCGCCCGGGCCAAGGTGCCCGCTTTCGCTGACAGCCCGTTCCTGTTTCCTGCCGCGTCGGACAGCGGCTACCTCTCGCGCCAGGTCTTCGCTCGCGACCTCAAGGGGCTGGCGGCCCGGGCCGGCATCGCCTCGGCCAAGGTCTCGCCACATGTGCTTCGCCATGCTTTCGCCAGCCATCTCTTGCAGAACGGGGCCGATCTCAGGGCCGTGCAGCAACTGCTCGGCCATGCCGACATATCGACGACACAGATCTATACCCATGTGCTGGAGGAGCGATTGGTGCGGCTGGTCAACGATCATCACCCGCTTGCCGACTAGACCTCATATCGCTATGTGAGGGCGACGTTCCATCGCCCGGAGCCCCGGATTTCAGGGTCCCGCCAGTCTTTGCTTCCGACGTATCGGTCCGCCCAAGCATGTACAACTACCTCGATTTCGAAAAGCCGGTGCAGGATCTGGAACTCAAGATCCTGGAACTGAAGAAGCTTGCCGAGAACGGCGAGGCGGTCGATGTCGCCGACGAGATCAGCAGGCTTGAGAAGCGGTCGCGCGATGCCCTGCGCGATCTCTACAAGGCATTGACCCCATGGCAGAAGGTGCAGGTGGCGCGCCATTCCGACAGGCCGCACTGCGTCGACTACATCAAGGGCCTGTTCAGCGATTTCACGCCGCTCGCCGGCGACCGCAATTTCGGCGAGGACCAGGCGATCGTCGGCGGCTTTGCCCGGTTCCGCGGCGAACCGGTAGCGATCCTCGGCCAGGAGAAGGGCTCCGACACGGCGAGCCGGCTGAAGCACAATTTCGGCTCGGTGCGCCCCGAAGGCTATCGCAAGGCCGTGCGGCTGATGGAGCTTGCCGACCGCTTCAAGATCCCGCTGCTGACATTGGTCGACACGGCCGGCGCCTATCCCGGCGTCGGCGCCGAGGAGCGCGGCCAGGCCGAAGCCATTGCCCGTTCGACCTCGGCCTGCCTTGCGCTCAAGGTGCCATCGATTTCGGTTGTCATCGGTGAAGGCGGTTCGGGCGGCGCCATTGCCATCGCCACCGCCAACCGCGTCTACATGCTGGAACATGCCATCTATTCGGTGATCTCGCCCGAGGGCGCGGCCTCCATCCTGTGGCGCGACACGACGCGCTCCAAGGACGCGGCGACCAACATGAAGATCACCGCCCAGGACCTTCTGGAACTGAAGATCATCGACGCCATCATTCCCGAACCGATCGGCGGCGCCCAGCGCGCACCCGAAACGGTGATTGCCGCGACGGGCGATCTCATCGCCAGGACGATGAAGGATTTTGCCGGCGCCAACATGGATTTTCGCGAGCAGCGCCGCGAGAAGTATCTGGCAATGGGCCGCAGCCTCTGATCACGATTTGGCGGCTCAACCAGGCCGCCGCAAGTCGCCTCCACGGCAACGCTCCACGGCAATGTGGCGGCGATGAGCAATTTCGCCACAAAAATGCCGCCGGATTCGGTTCAATGGAATTGCCGTGAGGGCTGGCCGAGGCTTGCGGTAAGGAATTTTCAAGGTTAACGGGCTTACGGTCCGTCTGTGTTCAGCATGCGGGCTCGGCCGTTTCGAAGCCATTGGCCCGAAAGAGAAGACGTAGCCTTATCCATGTTTGCCAAGCTTGCCCGCACCGGAATTCTCATCACCGCGATAGCCGTCGCCGGCTGCAACGATTCGTCGATGAAGGATTTTGCCCCGGAGGCCAACAAGCCTCTGCCCGACAAGATCCTGGCCGACATGAGGGCCAAGGGCATGGTGCGCACCTCCTCGGTGATGGCGCGCATCTTCAAGGAAGAGGGCAAGCTAGAAATCTGGAAGGCCAAGACCAACGGCCGCTACGACATGGTCGCCAGCTACGATATCTGCAAATGGTCGGGCAAGCTCGGGCCGAAATACACCGAGGGCGACCGCCAGGCGCCGGAAGGTTTTTATACCGTGCGTCCGGCGCAGATGAACCCGCGCTCGAACTATCATCTGTCCTTCAACATCGGCTATCCCAACGCCTATGACCGCGCCAACGGCCGCACCGGCTCCAACCTGATGGTGCACGGCGCCTGCTCGTCTTCGGGCTGCTATTCGATGACCGATGCCCAGATCGAGCAGATCTATGCTTTCGGCCGCGATGCCTTCCAGGGCGGCCAGACCGAGTTCCAGATCCAGGCCTTCCCGTTCCGCATGACCGCCGCCAATATGGCGCGCTACCGCAACGACCCGAATTACGAATTCTGGAAGATGCTGAAGGTCGGCTACGACAATTTCGAGATCACCAAGGTCCCGCCGAAAGTCGACGTCTGCGAGAAGCGCTACGTCTTCAACCAGGTGGCTCCCGAAGGCACCACATTCAATCCGACCGGCCCCTGCCCTGCGTCCACGCAGCCGGATTCGCTGAAAAGCGCCTACAGTGCTTATCAGAGCACGTATGAGGCTGCGTTCAACGGCGCCCTCAAGGCAAGCACGCCGGCGCCCAAGCCCACCATCGCCGGCATCAAGGAAGCCAGCATCGTCTCCGACTGGTCCAAGCGCCGCGCGCGCGGCGAGCGCGTGCCGATCGACCCGCCATCGCTCAACTCGGACGGCTCGGTCACCGAGACGGCGCGCATGGGCCGCATCGATTCGCCCGCCGGCCGCAAGATGGCCGCGCTCGATGCCGAAAAGGCCGCGAAGCAAAAAGCCGAGGAGCAGCGGCTGGCCGCGATAGAAGCTGCCAAGCAGGCCAAGGCGCAAGCGCTGGCCGAAAAGGAAGCCGCCAAGGCGCAGGCGCTGGCCGAAAAGGAAGCGGCCAAGACCGCCAAGGAAGCCCCTGTCGCCACCGCGACGATCGAAGCGCCGGCCGAGCCCGCACCGCCGGCCGAAACGCAGGCCGCAAGTGCCGACGAGAGCCGCGTGACGAGGCTGAAGAACAAGCTGCTCGGCATGTTCGGCGGCTGACATTTTTCGCCGTGACCGACGTCACCGTCTACGATCTGAAGGGGCTGAACTGCCCTTTGCCGGTGCTGAAGGCGAAGAAGCGGCTGGCCGGGATGCGGCCCCGCAGCCGGCTCTGGCTGGAAACGACCGACCCGCTCGCCGTTATCGACATTCCGGCGTTCTGCGCCGACTCTGGTCATCATCTCGTAGAGACATCCGCCATATCAGGCGGTCACCGCTTCCTGGTCGAGCGCGGCGAATAGCTGTCGTAAAGGTCAGCGTCCCGCGATCGCCAGGGGATTGTTCTCCAGCGCCGCGCGGTCGGGCGTGTCGATCGAGGGCCGGTTGGTGAAGGCGGCAAACAGTCGCCTTACATAGTCTTCGGGCATGTCGAGCGTGATCAGCACCAGCCGGGTGCCGCGCTGGCCGTCCGGCCAGGACGGCAATCGAGCCGGCGGATGCAGGATTTTCTGCACGCCATGCACCACCAGCGGCCGCGACGGATCTTCCTCGAGTTCGATGACGCCCTTCATGCGCAGCAGGCGCTCGCCATGCGTGGAGCGCAAAAGATCGAGGAACATCTCGATGGCCGAGAACGGCACCGGGCCGTCATGCACCAGGGAGTGGGTGCGAATGCGCTGATCATGCCGGTGCCCGTGGTCGTGGCCGTGCCCGTGGTCATGCCCGTGGTCATGCCCGTCATGATCATGATGATCATGGTTATGCATCGCTTCTTCGCCGAGCCAGCGCCGCACATCGGCTGATTTGGTCGCCGGGTTATAGAGGCCGCAGTCGAACAGCGCTGCGACGCTCGTTTTCGCATCGTCGACAGCCAGCAGTTCGGCGCCCGGATTGATCTGCCGCAGCCGCGTCCGCAGCGCTTCCGGTCCATCCGGACCAGCGACCAGGTCGGTTTTGGAGAGCACGATGCGGTCGGCGACGGCGACCTGCTTGACCGCCTCGACATGGGCGTCGAGCGTGGCATCGCCGTTGACCGCGTCGACCAAGGTGATGACGCCGTCGAGCCGGAAAGCCTGGACCAGTGCCGGATGCGCCATGATCGATTGCAGCACCGGTGCCGGATCGGCAAGGCCGGTGGTCTCGACAATGACGCGGGCAAGGCGGGCGATGCGGCCGGTCTGCAGCCGGTCGACCAGATCGGCCAGCGTGTCGACCAGTTCGCCGCGTACCGTGCAGCAAAGGCAGCCGTCCGAAAGCTGGATGATGCCGTCGGACGCCTGTTCCACCAGCAGGTGATCGATCGCCACTTCGCCATATTCGTTGATGATGACGGCCGTGTCGGCCAGCGCCGGGTCCTTCAGGAGCCGGTTGAGCAGCGTCGTCTTGCCGGCGCCGAGAAAACCGGTCAGCACGGAAACAGGGATGGGAAAACCACTCATTGCCTAGTTCGCAACCTTGACGGGTTGGTCGCCCTGCGCAGCCGAGCCCGCCACCGTCGGGCCGGCGCCGGGCGCCGGTCTGTCCGGCCGCCAGGTCGGAATAGGCACGTCGGCATATTCCTGGCTGCCCTGGGCGAGCATGGCCAGCGGGGTCGGGCCGGTCGCGCCGCCAAGCCCGACGGCAACCAGCGTCGGCACATGGTCGAGCTTTTCCTGGTAGGGCGATTTCGGCACGTTCTTGGCGACGGCGGGCGGCGCCTCGGACTGCTCCGCCGGCGCCTTCTTCTTGCAGACCTCGTCCCGCACGTCGTTGGGCGAGATGGTATCACCGTATGGCGCCAGCGTGGCGATCGTGGCTGAGCCGGCGGCAGGCGTATCGAAACCCTGGTCGAGCAGTTTGGCCGCGGCCTCGGCACGGGTGATCGCCGACTTCTCGCCGAGCACCACCGCCACCAGCGTGCGGCCGTTGCGGGTCGCCGAACCGATCATGTTGAAGCCGGAGGGGCAGACGAAGCCCGTCTTCATGCCGTCGGCCCCGGGATAGCGGCCGATCAACAGGTTGTAGTTGGGGATCGCCCTCTTGCCCACAGCAAGCCCCTCGATCGAGAACCACGGCGCATATTGCGGAAACTCGCGGCGGATCGCCGTCACCAGCACGGCCAGGTCGCGCGCTGTGGTGTACTGGTCCGGCGAATAAAGCCCGTTCGGATTGACGAAATGCGTTCCGTTCATGCCGAGCCGGACCGCTTCGGCGTTCATGCGCTCGGCAAAGGCTGCCTGCGATCCCCCGACATTCTCGCCGACGGCCATGGCGATGTCGTTTGCCGACTTGACCAGCATCATCTTCAGCGCATTGTCGAGCCGCATCACCGAGCCTGGCTTGAAGCCCATCTTGCTCGGCGGCTCGGCGGCGGAATGTTTCGTTACCTTGATCGGCGAATCGAGCCGGACCTCGCCGGCCGCGATCGCCCGGAAGGTCACATAGGCCGTCATCAGCTTGCTCAGCGATGCCGGGTACCAGCGCTTGAACGCGTCCTGATGCTGGAGGATCTTGCCGCTGTTCAGGTCGAACAGCACGACCGGATTGGCCAGCGCCGGCCCGGCCAGCGCCGAGAACGCCACGGCGCCCGCGCAGAATAGTTTGAGGAAATGCCTGTGCCGCATGATCGAATCCGAAATCGCCTCTTGCCGTAGTCGCCCCTGGCTCCGTAAGATTTACGCGATCGCCAGCAAAATGAGTCCGCCCTCAAAAACGGACCGCATTGTTGCGGTGCTATTTACTCTATGTGACGTCAACATGGCAAAGTGCCTGACGATCACAATTGCAAGGCAGCGGACCTGCCCCAACAGCGAGATGGAACCATCATGCCAATCCTGAACCGTGCCGCCGAAATGCAGGACGAGGTTGCCGGCTGGCGACGACATCTGCACCAGACCCCGGAACTGAATTTCGACGTCTTCAAGACAGCCGCCTTCGTCACCGAGAAGCTGAAGGCCTTCGGCTGCGACGATGTGGTGACGGGGCTGGGCAAGACCGGCGTCGTGGGCATCATTCGCGGCCGCCAGGGCGAAGGCGCCACTATCGGCCTGCGCGCCGACATGGACGCGCTGCCGCTTAACGAGATCACCGGCAAGCCCTATGCCTCGACCGTTCCCGGCAAGATGCATGCCTGCGGCCATGACGGCCATACGGCGATGCTTTTGGGTGCGGCGAAATATCTCGCCGAGACCCGCAACTTCGCCGGTTCGGTGGCGGTCATCTTCCAGCCGGCCGAAGAAGGCGGCGGCGGCGGCAACGAGATGGTCAAGGACGGCATGATGGAGCGTTTCGACATCGCGAAAGTGTTCGGCATGCACAACATGCCGGGCCTGCCGGTCGGCCAGTTCGCCATCCGGCCGGGCGCGATCATGGCGGCGACCGCGGAATTCACCATCACCGTGAAAGGCCGCGGCGGCCATGCGGCGATGCCGCACGGCACGATCGACCCGATCGTCATCACCAGCCAGTTGGTCGGCGCCCTGCAGACGATCGCCTCGCGCAGCACCGACCCGGTTGAAGCGGTGGTGGTGTCGGTGACCAAGTTCCATGCCGGCGACGCCTACAACATCATCCCGGAATCGGCGGAGATCGCAGGCACGGTGCGTACCTTGCGCAAGGAAATCGCCAAGAAGTCGGAAGAGCGCATTCGTGCCATCTGCGACGGATTGGCCACGGCCTTCGGCGCGAAGATCGAGGTCGATTACCAGGCGAACTACCCCGTAACCTTCAACCATGCGGAAGAGACGGTTTTTGCCAGCGACGTCGCGGCAAACGTCGCCGGCGACGCTCATGTCCACCGCGGCATCCAGCCGGTGATGGGCGGCGAGGACTTCTCTTACATGCTGGAAGCCAGGCCCGGCGCCTTCATTTTCATTGGCAATGGCGACACCGCCGGCCTTCACAACCCGGCCTATGACTTTAACGACGAGGCCATCCCGCACGGCATGAGCTACTGGGTGAAGCTGGCCGAAACCGCGCTTGCCGCCTGAGGCCTGGCGGCGGCAGGGGCCGGCCGATTGTGTTCGGCCCGCCTCTTGGCGAAACGATCGGAAGCGGCTATGTGTCGGGCCGCGTGGTCCCGTAGCTCAGTAGGATAGAGCGGCAGATTCCTAATCTGTAGGTCACAGGTTCGATTCCTGTCGGGATCACCACTAAAAACTAAGCAAGATGAGATACTTAGGTGATCGGCTCCGAAAGGCTCGATCGCCATTCTACGCGAATAGTCGTGAATCTCGTCACTTTCCATGACCAAGAATCCGTAGAATGAACCCATTCTACGGATTTGCGCAGAACTGCTTGACATGGTTTGACAGCTTCAGTTGCATGTCTCGACCGGTCATCGACGATGTCCCGCTGACGAGGCACTTCGCACGAGACGCAACGAAGTCGACACCACGGCGTCCTTCCCCCGCTCCAGCGTCGTCACCATTAGCCCAGCCAGTGCGAAGACCCTTTGCAAGTCGCTAGTGGTCAAACTCTGACGCTTGGTTCCGGAGCCGTAGGCCCGCTCATCGTGGGAGCAGACCCGCAAGTTTCGGGCCGTTACGCCGGGAAAGCTGCCGTTTATCTCTTCAACGAATTGCGCCGGGTAGGGACAGGCGGCGGAGAGCCAACACTGGCTGATCCTTGACAGCAGCTAAGATCGAGGTCTCGCGCTATTCAATGTTGCTCATGCCCCGTTCCTGAAGATGATGTCGCTGACCATTTCCGCCCCGAGGAAATCAATCAGCATGTTCGAATTTGCGAGATCCTCGTTCGTTAGCGCTCCGATCGCCTGACCAACCACGACCTCCCAAGGCTTCTTGCACTCGAGCACCGCACAGACGAGCTGGCGGACCTTCTTGATTTTCTTATGCCGCAGCCGATCATTGGACTCGGCAAGCTCGTTAATGAGCGTTCTATCTGCGTGTCCCTGATTTTCAGCCTCCCATTTCGTTGCCGCAGCGACAAAACCCTCCCAGGTCGTGCCCATCACGGCAAGGCAGGGGTCAGTCAAAAGGGCGTTTTCAATTGCATAGCATTGCAGGCGGTAGCGCTTGATAGGTGGGCGATGTTGGAGCGGCTGATCAACCACGCCGTCGCCGTCGCGAAGGGAAAAGGCGACCGGGTTGTCGTAGAGCGTATCGAGCAGATTGACGCAGAAGGTCTCTAGTTCGCCCTGCTGGTCTACGCTGCCGGCCAGCACGGGAAAGACCTTGATCCGGCCCTGCGACGTTCGCGCAGCCTGCTGCCAAACGCGTTCGTCGTCCTCGCCTTCGAGGATCAACGCCGCGTCTTCGCTTAGCGAAAGTGAAAGGGGGTGGCCGAAGAACGGGGCAACCTTGCGAAGCTCAGCGCTGGTCGGTTTGAGTTCAACCGTATCGACCGCGAAGCTCTTGGTGCCGATCGAAACATATTGCGAATCCGCGAGAGAACAGACCAGCGGGCTGCTATGCGTGGAGAGGCATACAGCAATGCTTTCCGCGTAGCTCTTGAACTCGTCCAGCATGGCGATGATCAGTTTACCCAGCCGTGCCTGAAGATCGGGGTGAAGGTGCACGTCCGGCTCATCAAGGAGCAGTATATTCGTCTTGGCAGGGTCTATCGTATCAAAGAAATAGAGAATCTCGGAAGCCAGAGCTACGGCTTCCGATTCGCCGCTGCTGATTTGATCTGGGATTACTAGCTGACCATCGGCCAGCGAACGAAACTCGAAATCGGCGTTACCCATCTCAAGCGAGATATTGGTGAGCAGCTGATTTACCTTACTCAGCCGATCTGTCTGGAAGTTGCGCGTGGGGTCCATTCGGATTTCTGGAGTGCTGGCTAGGCGACGTAGATAAAGCGTCTCGGCTTCGCGGAACAGCATCGCCGATGCGGCTTTGAAGTTGTTGGCCTGATTAACTGCCCGTACTTGCCGCAGCCAAGTGGGGTCATTACTCATATTTGTGAGGACGGCACCATCGCGCTTGAACGACCCAGCCCGTTCAGGGCTGACATAGCGAACATAAAAGAGTTGCTTATTCTGGCTGGTTGCTTCCTCGATGTCACGAAGGAAGCGGCTCTTTCCCGCGCCGTTGCGACCCATAATTACGTTGATGTTGTTCAGGTTAGTGAGATGGGCAGAGCGCCCTTTTAGTTCGTTTATTTTCAAAGTTGCCCCCGTTATTTCATCGCCTATATGGCATCGGAAAACGGGATGGGATAGGGAGAGTCTGTAGATAGCGGCTTGGACTTTTACCATGCGTTCGTTTTCCGCATCCCTGCCAGCGGCGGCTGACTGATCAGTGGCAGTTGTAGTAGGCGAAAGAAGGATCCCGAACGACCGTAAGGAGGTCGGCAGCGGTGTTCCGTTTCGGGTATCAAGCGTCAAGTTTTGACCACTAGCTCGTTTCCCGACGGATCAATTGGTCAACATGAGGCCGTTGCGAAGAAAGATCGCCTTCTGACCTCGCCAAGCCCTCACTGGCTGTGGCGCTCGACCGGCCTCGCCGTGAAGTCTTGGCTCGTCATTATCGTTCATCTCGTCTGCGATGGCGGTGAGGGTTTAGCCGGCGCTCCCGCGTCGACCTTCGCCTTCCTCGCAGCGGCTCGCTGCGCTTCATGGTCTTATCCCTGAGCCCCGTTCATTGAGCGTGATAGGCGATTGACGTCCAGATAATCTGGACAGCGCTGGTTAGTACAACGCTACAATTCCGTAGAATCCCGTAGAATAAAAAAGGTGCTCATTAAGCAATTGGTTTATTGCGTTTTTCTGGCGCGAATCATATTCCTAATCTGTAGGTCACAGGTTCGATTCCTGTCGGGATCACCATAAATTCACTAGGAAATACAAGTACCTGTTCGTCAATGAATACATAGTCGACTTGAACGTTACACAAGTACCAAGCGGGCATGCTACAGTGAATTGACGGCTCAGTGCAGGATCGCGCCTGGTCCCACCGCCATTTGTGTCATGCAATTGTTCATCGATCGTCACCCGAGATGCCATTGTCCTCCTCCAAGGACTTAGTGAGTGCCATACTACCCATGTCTTGCCCCGCTTTTCAGCTAGTCACACCACCGAAAGTGAGGCGCATTGCATCTGGTCATTTTGTGTTTGACGTTGTCCTCGATTGACGCCCAAACCAAAAGCCAATGACCGTTGTGAGAGCGACACCCAACACTTCCGGGGTCTTTTCTTTGAAAACCCCCCAGAACGCCAAGAACGCTGCCACCAAAACAAGGGTCAGAAGCGCGAGAACTGTATCCGGGGAAACCAGTCGAGACAGAAAATCCGCCCGCTCTGAGCCGAGACGCAAGGCTTGAGTGTAGTCGTTGTAGACTATTCCCTTTCCATTTTTTACAAGCACTTGATAATCATGAGCCACTCGTCCAACTTCGTTCTCCGGTTGCCGAAAAGTCTCAACTAGCACGAGCGTCCCGCCACCGAAATTACTAAGCGTGTCGTAGACATTGTAGTCGACGAATTCGAAGTCGAACTTTCGCAAGGCTTTGAGTGCTATGGCCTCATCTAAGCTCAGCTCGCTGATAGAAATATCGGAAAATTTTCCGCGAGTACCTGCACTTCTCTTCTGTTCCTCTGTTTGTTGAGTCGACTGGGACGGTTCTTGTCTCGCGTCTGACATGGTCATTCCTCCATTATTTTTCGACAGAAGATCACCAATGCAGAAGCCGAGCAAGTAGGGCGGCGCTGCCCAAAAAATGAAAGCATGCGCCCAGACCGCAAAAGGACATCTATGGCCCGACCAAGTGTTCTGCGGAGATAACCGACCAGATTTGCGAACGGCTCGTCGATGGCCAGAGCCATGCAAAGTCTGCCTTGATCCCGAGACGCCCCAACAACGCTATTGTGTGCCGATGGCTTGCACAGCTGTACGATGTTCTCCGCGACCGATATGCATGCGCACGCGAGGTCCAGCCGACGACTTTCAATGGAACGCTTGGGCGAAGACGCCCCTCTTTTTCCTGCCGTCCGACTTCCAATCCGACAGTCAGATCTCAGCCTGTCGCATTTAAATTTCGGGAAGCGTCAAATCGTTGCCACCCCTTATCACTTCACAATTGCAATCGCGCCTACGTTCCCTGCGATACAGCAAGGCGTTCCCGGACTACGACAATTCGATCCCAAGAACTCGCAATCAGATCCCGCGCAACGACAGCCGGTTTCCCTGATGAATCATCCCTGGCTGCGTGATTTTCCTGATGTCCGGGGCGAATTTTCCTGATCCACCGCGCAGGGAATGTTCCGCTAAGTAGCTGACATCGCAATGCAATATTGATTTTCCGCCCCATGCAAAGCGCTCGTTTCTCGCGAACTCCCAGTTTTTGCCCGTTATCAGGGAATTCTCAAACGGAGACTGGTTCGCCATGGACTGTCGGGATCACCACGTTTTGCTGCTAAGCCGGATACTGTCGGACCTGAATCGGACTGAAACCAGAGCCGATCACTGGGGTCGCATCGGTCATCTGTACGGAACCTGCATGCGGATTTCTACCGTTCGAATAACGTCAGAAAAGCGCTTGCAGACGTTCCGACAAATCGGAAATTGGTTGATTGGTTGGAGCCCGGTCGACGGACCGCAGCGGTCCCGTCCGGGATGAGGTTCAGAGCCGTTCCAGCGTCAGCATGCCCGGATCGCCCTTCCAGGCTTTGGAAAGTTCGTCCGCGGCTTTCGTTGCGGCGGCAGTATCGCCTTGGGCTTCCGCCGCCTGCTGCAGCCCGAACAGTGCCCAGGCGCTGCTGCGTGCGCGGTGGAGCGCCGCCACAAACTCCTTCGCCGCGTCCGCCGGCTGACCGTTCTTGAGGAGGGCGGCACCGAGGGACTGCCGCACGGGATAATACCAGTACGGAGGCTCCATGTAGGGGATCGTGTCCTCCGTTTCGACCGCTTTCTTCCAGAAGGCTATCGAGCCGCCGACGTCATTCTCGGCCTGCGCAGCGCGGGCACGTACGACATCTTCGGCCACTTGCAGGACCGACAATGCCGGGATTCCCCAGGCATCGTGCACCGACCAGTCGGTTTCCTGAGCGATCTTGTGGATGGCGTCCGCCTCGACTCGCGCGCCCGAGGCGTCCTTCTTCTCGGCCAGGGCGACGCCGCGCGCATAGTGCCACATCGATGTGATGTAAGGCGGCGCGCCGGCCGGCTCGGCCTTAGCCAGGATCGCATCGGGTTCGGCATATTGCGCCCAGGCGAAATACGGAGCTGCCTTCACCGGCTGCACGATCGGTATTGCCGTGGCCACCTCGTTAGTCAGAAACTTGTCCAGCTTCTCAGCCTCTGCAAGCACCGTCTTCGAGTCACCGAGGAGCTGGGCCGAAACCAATACGAAGTGCACGTTGTGGGAATAGTAGCCGAGCGGATAGACACCGGTAGCGCCGGTTTCGGCGAGATAGGTCTCGTCCACTTTCGAGGCAGCTTCGTTGGACTTCAGCGAATCCGTGTAGCGGCCGACGCGATAGTAGATGTGGCTCGGCATATGGACGATGTGTCCGGCCCCCGGCATCAGCGCTGCTAGCCGGTCCGCGTAGGGCTCGGCGCGCTCCGGACGATCCGAGGCCTCAACAAGATGAATGTAGAGGTGAATCGCCATCGGATTGTCGGGCTTCCTGGCGAGAACGCCTTCCAGCCGCCTCTGGATGTCGGCGGTGCGGCCCTTGGGTTCCTTGCCGCCCGGCTGCCAATAGTCCCAAGGCTGCGTGTCCATGCCGGCCTCTGCGGCCAGCACAGCGAGTTCGAGATCGTCAGGATATTTGTCGGAAAGCGCCGCAGTTGCATCGGCGAAGGCGGCGTTCAGGGTGTTTCGATCGGCCTTGGGATCTTCGGAATACCGCGTGGCGACCGCCTCGATCAGTCCCCGCTCCTTCTCGGTGGCACCGGATGAAAGCGCCTGCGCCTTTCGAAGAGCAGTGATCGCTGGTGCATTTGCGGTGGGATCCATCGGCACGTTGATGTTCGGGCCCAGGACCTGTGCCTCGCCGAGGAAGCACATCGCACAGTCGGGATCGAGGCTTTGTGCCTTGCGGAAGGCGCGTCGCGCCTCCGCGTGATTGAAGTTGGTGGCGAACCGCAGCCCCTGGTCAAAGTATTTTTGGGCATCGGCGCTCTTTGTGCTGATCGGATAGCTCAGGGAGCCCAGGTCATCCCACAATGGCGGCTGGGCCTCCTCGTAGGCCTTCAAGTCTTGCGGGGCCAGTGATTGGCCGGCAGCGGCCAGAGCGACGCAGTGTGTGATGTCGAGTTCCCCCGGCAACGATACTCTTGGCGCCGCAAGCTGCGACTGCAACGGACTGTCCGCGGCGTAAGCAATGGCAGCACCTGTGCCGAAACTCATTAAGGCAATAGCTGTCCATCCTGCACTTGGCAGGCAAGCACGCAGTTTCATCTGAACCTCCTGGCGTTCGGTACGATCGGCAAGCTCCGATCAGCCCTGTCTTTCCAATTCTCGATCGGAGGTGCGGGCGTTGATGATCCGCCTCGCGCCGCCGTTTGGCAATATATTTCCTACTGCTAATGTAATAGCGGACGCGATGTTTTCTGCTCACCTCTTCGGCCCGAAGGCACTAGTCGGACACCAGAGGGATTCAGGCACGCGCCGTTGCAAAAACCAAATATCGTCTGACCGCCCGCCCCGCTTGAGACGTATCGGATCGAGACCGGCGCCTGTTGTTGTGAAGTGCCACGGCCCCGATTCAGCGCAGAATGCAACCCTTGGACCGTCAGGGCTTCACCCGAACGGGTGACACCGCGACTTCAATGCGTGGAGGACCCTTGGTATCGGGACAAGAGCTTCGCGAGTTCCGCCTGACTTCCGGTGCTTGTTTTCGAGAATATTGCACGGAGCTGGGTTCTGGCGGTTTCACGGCCAATTCCCAGGGCAGAGCTTGCCGCGCCGATACCTCGGCCATCGGCAAGGCGGCAGGCCAGCCGCGTTTCGGCTGCTGTTAGTTGAAAGGCGTGCCTTATCAGTTGCTTGGGTAGCGCCGGTTCGGCCACAAGATCGGTAAAATAGAGGAGCGCGTCTCCGCCGTTAAAGAGGTCATGGACGAACGAGGTCATCGCCATGGCTTCAGCAAGAAGCCATGGCGAACCCTCGCGGGCAATCAAAACGGGCTCCCCGTCGCTCAAGTCGCCGCATTGGCTGACCACGCCTGCGATCAATTTCTGCAAGCGTGAATCACTGGGCCGATCTGCCGCCCGGAGACGACCACCGTGGATAACGAGGCCAGTACCAAGCAGAGCTTCCGCGTGTTTATTGTAGCGGGTGACGCGGCCTCGGCAATTCAGCAACAGCGCTGCGCTTCCCATCCTATCCAGAATGGCCAGGTTCGGTTCGACTGCCGTTTCCCAAACCTTTTCCGCAGCACTGATGATGCGAACCATCGACGGAACGATCGCCAAGAAATCCTCGGCTTCATTCCGGTAGAATGGCCCCTTATGAGCGTCACGAAACATCGAGAGCATCCACCTTCGATCCTTCACCATGAAGTCTATTGCAGCCCACCATTCCCGGTCGCCTGGACGCGCGATTTCTTGGTAATAAGGGAGAACCTCGCGCTCATCACGAGTGGTGATCTCATCCTCGACAACGAAGCTGTCTGTCAGTTTTGCCAACCTCTTGCGCGGTCTACGTTCATGCGGATCGGGAGCACCTTCGATTCTTTCGATCCAAAGGGCGGCGAATTCGGCATGTTCGGTCGAATCGGGTCTGAGCGCGGTCGGCGATCGCTGATCGCTACGAAACGGGTGAGTTGGATCGCAGGTGCGGATAACGCAACTTGTGGCTGCTAGGGAGTGGGCCAGCATTTGAAGCGCTGCGGGCCACTGCCTAAACTCGAACGCGGCGTCGTAGCAAGCCTCGATCGCAGCGGCAATGTTCCGATTGTCGGACATAGGATTTGCGTCGCGATCCCGGTTTCTCGCCCTTTTTCTCCTCATGGCCCGTCGACGGCCCTCCAGCTACAGGCCCCGCAACCGGCTCCGGTCAGGGATGTTTATTTCCCGCGGCCATGCTCGACAGACGGTCAGCTGAGGACCTATCGTCAGACTGACGCATCGAATGAGAGATAGCTACATTAGCATAATAGCCACGCAACTTCACCGATGCTTCTCGACGAAATCTCTGCACGCAGGTGAAAGCCGTTCGATCTGGCTTTCAAGGTCGCATTTACCCATCGGTTTCGTCGGGCAAAACCGTGCGTAGTCGCGGCGACATCCCTTGCCTTCGAAAATTTTGAAAGATCTTACCTGCGTAGGGTTTGTTGCGTTGACTGAACTGGGTATCAGCCCGGTTTCGATCTCCATCGCACCGTCACGACTTGACCCCTTGCTTCCACCCTTGCCCCCACCCTTGCCGC
>NZ_JAIUIS010000017.1:0-149031 GCF_020165765.1 Mesorhizobium sp. B264B1B | reverse complement strand
GAGTAGGGGAGTAGGGGAGTAGGGGAGGCTATTCCGGGGACAATTTGCGGATCAAAAGCCGCAAGAGCTTCCCCACACTTTCGGTGCTGGCCAACAACGACGCTGTCGCCGCCTGCGAGGCGATGCCAGTCCGCTCAGCGATCAGAAGTTGAGTTTCCAGCTCCTTCAATGATCCCTGGGCGATGCGAAGAAACTGTTGGTAGGATCCTCGAATTTCTCTACCATACCCCTCAGCTATATTTGCCGGCACCGAGCTTGCGGAACGGCGGACTTGGCTGGTCAATCCATAAAGTTCCTCCTTGGGCCATGATTTTGTGGAGCTGTAAACTGCCACAGCAAGATCCATTGCCTGCTGCCAAACAAGCAAGTCCTTGTAAGAGCCTGTCTTTTCGGCCATTCATCCCTACTCCCCTACTCCCCTACTCCCCTATACATTCAGCAACAAATACTCCCTCTCCCAAGGACTGATCACTTCCATGAACGTCTCGAATTCCGCCCGCTTGATCGCCGCATAGGTCGCGGCGAAGGACTTGCCCAAAAGCGCGCAGAGTTCCTCGTCGCCCTCGAACAGGTCGACGGCTTCGAGCAGGCTGCGCGGCAGGTCGATCTCGTCGGCATTGGCGGTGGTCAGCACCGGAGGTTCGGCCTTGATCTTGTTGGTGATGCCGATCAGCCCGCAGGCGAGCGAAGCGGCCATTGCCAGATAGGGATTGGCGTCGGAGGAGGGGATGCGGTTTTCGACGCGGCGCGCCGCCGGATCCGAGCGCGGCACGCGGAATGCCGTTGTGCGATTATCGTAGCCCCATTTGTTGTTGACCGGAGCCGAGGCGGACTGCGTCAGCCGGCGGTAGGAATTGACGTAGGGCGCAAACATGACCAGCGCGTTCGGCACATGCTTCTGCATGCCCCCGATGAAATGGAAGAAGTCCTCGGTTTCCGAGCCGTCCTCGGCCGAGAAGATGTTCTTGCCCGTCTTCTTGTCGATGATCGACTGATGGATGTGCATGGCGGAGCCCGGCTGACCCTGGATCGGCTTGGCCATGAAGGTGGCGTAGATTTCGTGTTTCAGCGCCGCCTCGCGAATAGTGCGCTTGAACATGAACACCTGGTCGGCGAGTTCGACGGGATCGCCGTGGCGCAAATTGATCTCGAGCTGGCCGGCGCCCTCTTCATGGATGAGCGTGTCGATCTCCAGGCCCTGGCTTTCGGAAAAATGATAGATGTCGTCGATCAGCTCGTCGAACTCGTTGACGCCGGCGATCGAATAACCGGCGCCGCCGCCGATCGCCCGCCCCGAACGGCCGACGGGCGGCGTCAGCGGGTAATCCGGATCCGGGTTTTTGCGCACCAGATAGAATTCGATCTCGGGCGCCACCACCGGTTTCAGCCCGCGCCTGTCATAGGCGGCCAGAACACGCTTCAACACGTTGCGCGGCGTGAATTCCACCGAACGGCCGTCCTGGTGGACGAGGTCGCAGATGACGGCCGCCGTCGGGTCTTCCTCCCAAGGCACCACCGTCAGCGTCGACAGGTCCGGCATGAGCTTGAGGTCGCCGTCGTCCTCCGGATAATGGAAGCCGTTGCCGTCTTCGGGATAGCCGCCTGAGATGGTGGTCATGAATACGGCTGAAGGCAGCGCCAGCGAGGTGTTGGAGGTGAATTTCTTCGACGGCATCATCTTGCCGCGGGCAACGCCGGCCTGGTCAGGCGTAATGCATTCGATGTCTTCGATGCCGCGCCATTGCAGCCATTCGCTGACTTCCTTCCAGTTCTTCACACCACGCAGGTTTTTCACGAAGGCAGGCGTGCGGGCGCGCCCTCCGCGGCTCGACGGACGGACTTCCTTTTTTGCAGGCGGCATCATTCACCAGATTGGGTTGCGGATTTAGGAGTATAGCTGTGCCCGGCGACCGAAGGGAAGGGGAGCAGCCGGCATTGGCCGTTGCGGTTGAAAATCGCGGCTGCGAGACTAGGTTCAGCCTCGTTCACATATGAGATGCGTCCATGCAGAAGACCGGCGAACTGACCACCATAGGCTTCGATGCCGACGATACGCTGTGGCAGAACGAACAGTTCTTCCGCATGACCGAGAAGCGCTTTGCCGCCATGCTTGCCGATCACGGCGAAGAGGAACATATCTCGGCACGGCTGCTGGAGGCGGAGAGACGCAATCTTGCCGTCTACGGTTTCGGCATCAAGGGCTTCACGCTGTCGATGATCGAGACGGCGATCGAGGTCACGCAAGCCCGCGTCCCGGCTTCGGTCATATCGGAGATCCTCGGCGCCGGCCGCGAGATGCTGAGCCACCCGATCGAGGTCTTGCCGCATGCGCGCGAGACGGTGGAACGGCTCGCCGGCGCCTATCGCCTCGTGCTGATCACCAAGGGTGATTTGTTCGACCAGGAACGCAAGCTGGCCGGGTCCGGCCTCGGCGATCTGTTCGACGCGATCGAGATCGTCAGCGACAAGAACGCGGCTACTTATGCGCGCGTTTTCAGTCGCCATGGCGACGGCCCGGCCAGGAGCATGATGGTCGGCAATTCGCTGAAGTCCGATGTGGTGCCGGCCATCGAGGCCGGCGGCTGGGGCGTTCATGTGCCGCATGAATTGACCTGGGTGCTTGAACATGTCGAAGCGCCCATTGCCGAACCGCGCTTCCGGCAGATCTCCGATCTCGGACAACTGCCCGAACTGATCGAAAGCCTCGCCGGATAGGCTTGCTTGCCGCCTTCAGCGGTTGACCAGCCGATCAATCACCGGCTGCAAGCGCTCGGGCGTAATCGGTTTGGCCACCACCGCGTCGACGACGTTTGAAAGGCCAAGGCTCTCCGGCGTGCCGTTCTTGGTTGAAAGCAGTACCACGGGCGGGAGCGATTTACCCGAAGCCCGCCGCAACATCTCGATGCCGGGCATCAGAGTGTCGCAGTCCCTGTTATCGGCGCCGCCGTCCAGGACAATCACGGCCAGGACCAGCAAGCGCAAGGTCTTCGCCGCCATGTCGGGTGATTCCGAGATCGGCTTGAGCCCGGACCGCTCGACGATCTTGGAAATCACCACCCGATTGATCGGCGACTTGCCGACAACGAGCACCTGCGAGGTCTGACGGATCGTCTCCGTGGCTGAATCCCGGCTCACCAGATTCGGATGTCTCGCGCTTTCGTCGTCACGCTTCACTGGGCACCCAAGTCAGCCAAGAAACTCGTCCCATTTCAATGCAGAGTTGAAATCAGGCGACAATTGGCGTGAGATCGCGGTCCCTGTCAAGCCGAAATAAAAAGCTGGGGAAAGCATTCCCGCAGCAGTCAATTCAAGCAACAGTACTGTACTGCTCTGTCCATTCCTTGGTTGCATGAAAATAAAATTCACCTGCGCATACACTGCGCAGGTGAGAGGCGGGCCTGCGCGATCTTCGATCAGCCATGGCTTTGCTGCGTGACGATGACCGGGATCAACAGGTCCCCCCAATTGCCGTCGCCGCCATGGTGTCGTGCCGAGCGCACCAGCTCGACCGAGACGCCGGCTTCCACCGCCTTCATCACCGACTGGTTGAGCCGGTGCAGATCGTTGGCCAGCATGCGGATCGTCGCTTGCTGGTCGATGCTCATCGTGGTCGACTGCTCTTCGGCCCGTTCCTTGACGCGGCTTATCGATGCCATTGGTCTTCTCCTTGCTGTATGCCCTTGGGCGTTTGCCGAGATCCCTGGTTTGCTATTCCGCAGCCGGTTTGAACTGGGCGTGCTCGGTCGATTCATGCATGGCCGTGGTCGATGACCGTCCGCCGGTGATCGCCATCGACACGGCATCGAAATAGCCGGTGCCGACCTCGCGTTGGTGCTTGGTCGCGGTGTAGCCGTTGGCCTCCGCCGCGAACTCGGCTTCCTGCAACTCCGAATAGGCTGCCATCTGCCGCTCCTTGTAGCCGCGGGCGAGTTCGAACATGCCGTAATTGAGCTGGTGGAAACCGGCCAGCGTGATGAACTGGAACTTGTAGCCCATGGCGCCGAGCTCTTTCTGGAACCTGGCGATCGTGGCGTCGTCGAGGTTCTTCTTCCAGTTGAACGAAGGCGAGCAATTATAGGCCAGCAGCTTGCCGGGGTGATGCCTGTGCACGCCCTCGGCAAATCTCCTCGCCTGCGCCAGGTCGGGCTTCGAGGTTTCGCACCAGATCAGGTCGGCGTGGGGAGCGTAGGCGACGGCGCGCGCGATGCAGGGCTCGATACCGTTCCTCACCTGGTAGAAGCCTTCCACCGTGCGGCCGGCGTCGTAGTCGACGAAGGGCTGGTCGCGCTCGTCGATGTCGGAGGTGAGCAGCTTCGCCGCTTCCGCGTCCGTGCGCGCCACGACCAGGGTGGGCGTGCCCATCACGTCGGCTGCCAGGCGTGCGGCATTGAGGTTGCGGATGTGGGCCGCGGTAGGGATCAGCACCTTGCCGCCGAGATGGCCGCACTTCTTTTCCGATGCCAATTGATCCTCGTAATGGACGCCGGCGGCACCTGCCTCGATGAACGCCTTCATGATCTCGAAAGCGTTGAGCGGCCCACCGAAGCCGGCTTCGGCATCGGCGACAACAGGTGCGAACCAGGTATCGACCGAAAGCCCCTTGCCTTCGGAGGTCTCGATCTGGTCGGCGCGCTGCAAGGTGCGGTTGATGCGCTTGACGAGTTCGGGGGCAGCGTTGGCCGGGTAGAGCGACTGGTCCGGATACATGGCCGAGGCGGTGTTGGCGTCGGCGGCGACCTGCCAGCCAGACAGGTAGATCGCCTTCAGCCCGGCGCGCACCTGCTGCATGGCCTGGTTGCCGGACATGGCGCCGAGCGCGTTGACGAAGTCCTCCTCGTGAATGAGCTTCCACAGCCGGTTGGCGCCCATTTCCGCCAGGCTCTGGCGGATCTGCACCGAGCCGCGCAGTCGCGTCACATCCTCCGGCGAATAGGGGCGTTCGATGCCATCGAAGCGGCCCTCGGGGGCCGAGGGTACGAGGTTGTAAAAATCAGTCATGCTCTACTCCGGAGGATTGTTTCTTTGCGGCTCGGCGGCATTCCTCGCCGCGTTCGAATGTGACTGAATTTACAGTGCGAGGCGAAAAGAGCCATGCAAATCGAAGAATCAGGCCATCAATAAGGGAAAATCTGTATTGTGTTTGACAGATGGGCGAGGTAAATTTGTAATTATTGTAAAAAATCGCATGGAAGCGTAGCAGCGACGGCAATGTAAATTCCTGTTAAGGAGCCCTATGGCCGACCAGAAGATATTTGCCGGGCCGCGTATCCGCCGCATCCGCAACGCCAAGGGCCTGACCCAGACGGCAATGGCCGAAGGCCTCGGCATCTCGCCATCCTATCTCAACCTGATCGAGCGCAACCAGCGGCCGCTGACGGTGCAGTTGATCCTGAAGCTGGCGTCCGTCTACAAGGTCGATCCGCATGAGCTGCAGGGCGAAGCGGGCGGCTCTGTCGCGGCCTTGAGGGAAGTGTTTGCCGATCCGCTGCTGGCTGGCGAATTGCCGGGAGACCAGGAACTGATCGAGCTTGCCGAAGCCGCGCCCAATGCCTCCGCGGCCGTGATAAAACTGTTCCGTGCCTATCGCGAACAGGCCGAGCGCCTGTCCGATCTCAACGAGCTTCTTGCGCGCGAGGGGCGGGTGACGGCGCTTTCCAGCGCCCGCCTGCCGATCGACGAGGTGCATGAGATTTTCGAGCGTCGGCCGAACCATTTTGCGCATATCGAGGAAGAGGCGGAAGCGTTCACTTCGGTGCTCGATCCCGGCGATGATTTGTCTGCTGCGCTGAAGGGCTGGCTGAAGCGCGAATACGGCATCGTCGTCAAGGTGCTGCCGGTCGCCACCATGCCGAACTGGCGCCGCCGTTACGATCGCCATTCGCAGCGCCTGTTCCTGTCCGAGCGCCTGTCGCCGTTCGACCAGTTACGCGAAATGGCGATGGAGGCATGCCTGATCCGCATGACCGTCGCGATAGCCGGCGAGATCCAGGCGTTGAAACTGTCCACAGATGAGGCCCGCCGCCTCGCCCGGTTCGAACTCGGGCGCTACGCGGCGCATGCGCTGATGATGCCTTACCAGGCTTTCCACGCGGCGGCCGTTCGTGCCCGCTACGATATCGACGTGCTGCGCTCGCGCTTCGGCGCTTCCTTCGAGCAGGCGGCCAACCGGCTGACCACGCTGCAGCGGCAAGGCGCCTCGGCCGTGCCGTTCTTCATGCTGGAGATCGACAATGCCGGCAATCGCTTCCGCAAAGCCGGCAGCCTGGGCTTTCCGCAAAGCCGCTTCGGTGGCGCTTGTCCCAAGCTTCCCGTGCACGTCGCCTTCAGCCAGCCCGGCCAGATTTTTGTCGAAGCGGTGGAAATGCCCGACGGCGCCGAGTTCCTCTGCATCGCCCGCACGCTGGAGGGGCCGCAAGGCGCGTTCTCCGAGCGGCCGCGCCGCACCGCACTGCTGCTGGGGTGCGACATCGGCTTTCGCGACGACATCGTCTATGGTGCGGCACTTCCCGGCCCGACGGCCAGAAAAGGCGGAGCTGGCGCGGTAGCGGCGACGCCGGTCGGGCCCGCCTGCCGGCTTTGCGAGCGCGTCGGCTGCCTGACGCGCGCCGAGCCGCCGGTGACGCGCCCGCTTGGCCTCGACGAGATGGTGACAGGCCTGAGCGCCTTCGATTTCCAGTGACGCTTCGCAAGGCGGACTTGCCACAATCGCCGGCGGTCTCTGGATCACGCCGGGCCCGCGCCTTTGCGTTACGCGAATGAGGTACGTTTTTGTCGTCCCTTGCGCATTGTGCCGTTCTCAAACATCGACAGTCGTACCCATGACCGACACAGCATCATCGCCGATCGCTCGTTCATCGACCGTCCCGCAGCGGGAGGAGCGCATCGGCTTCCTGCTCGTGTTCCTGTCGGCATTGATGTGGAGTTTCGGCGGCACGATCGCCCGCTTCATCACCGCCGGCGACAGCTGGACGGTGGTGTTCTGGCGTTCCGTGTGGGCGGCCGCCTTCCTGCTCTGCTTCATGGTCTGGCGTGACGGCTGGCGCGGGATGCTGAGGTCGTTTCGCGGCATGGGCCTGCCTGGCCTTGCCGTGGGCTTCTGCTTCGCCACCGCGTCGACCTCTTTTGTCGTGGCGCTTGCCTACACCACCGTCGCCAACATCCTGTTGATGCAGGCCGGCGTGCCGCTGCTTGCGGCGCTGTTTGCCTGGGCGCTCTTTCGCGAAAGAGTGGCGGTCGCGACCTGGCTGGCGATTGCCGCCGTCATCGCCGGTGTCGCCATCATGGTGTCGGAATCGCTGGATGGCGCCGTTTCGCCCATGGGCGACGGGCTGGCGCTGCTGATCGCCGTCATGTTCTCGATCGCCACGGTCATCACCCGGCGCTTCTCCAGCGTGCGCATGACGCCGGCGACCTGCCTCGGCACGATCCTGGCGGCAGGCTTTGCCGCCTCGCAGGCTTCGGCCTTCGCCGTATCGGGCATCGACATGGGTTTTCTCTTCGTGTTCGGGGTGGTCAATCTGGGTCTTGGCCTCGCCTTCTTCGCCACCGGCGCGCGGCTGATCCCGGCCGCCGTTGCCGCGCTGCTAGGCACCTTTGAGCCGATCCTCGGGCCGATATGGGTGTGGCTGATCCACTCCGAGGTCCCGTCGGGCCGCACCATCGTCGGCGGCGCGGTGGTGGTCACGGCGCTGCTCGTCCATATCGGACTGGAGTTCAAGCGACAGACGCGGCCAGTCAGGGCAGGGGTCACCGGCGTGCCGTCGCCGAATTGATGCGGCGCCCTAGCTTTGCCATTGACAAGTTCGCTGCCGCGCGGGCAGGCTGGGACCACGGCAACAACAAGACAGGCTTATCTTGCCAAGTCTCCCCGGCGACCCGATCGAGACCGGATCACATCCCAGTATTTCTGCCTGCGCGGCGGCGAAAGCTTCTGACGATGCGGCGACTCCTTCCAGCCCAGGACAGTGGCGCGCGAGCATCGCTTGCGACAGCCGGCGGCGCGGCAATTGGCGCTTGTCGCCTCCTGGAAAGCTCAATAGTCTGAAGCAAATGCCCGGCCGCGCGGATACCGCGACGCGCCGGCGATGGAACACTCACCAAAGGAGAATAGCATGATCCGCAAAGCGCTCTGGCTTTCGGCGACTTCGGCATTTCTGGCGCTCTTTACGCTCGGCGGCCACGCCGAGGACCGCGTCGTCAATGTCTTCAACTGGTCGGACTATATAGACCCCACGGTCATCGACGATTTCACCAAGCAGACCGGCATCAAGGTGGTCTACGACACGTTCGATTCCAATGAGATCCTGGAAACCAAATTGCTTGCCGGCGGCAGCGGCTATGACGTCGTCGTGCCGAGCGGCAATTTTCTTGCCCGCCAGATCCAGGCCGGCGTGTTCCAGAAGCTCGACAAGTCGAAACTGCCGAACCTCTCCAACATGTGGGACACGGTTTCGGAACGGACCGCCAAATACGATCCCGGCAATGAATATTCGATCAATTACATGTGGGGCACGGTCGGCCTCGGCTACAACATCAAGAAGGTGCAGGCAGCGCTCGGCACCGACAAGATCGACAGCTGGGACGTGTTCTTCAATCCGGAAAAGCTGGCCAAGCTGAAGGATTGCGGCGTCTATGTCCTGGATTCGCCGACCGACATCTTCCCGACCGCCTTCAAATATCTCGGCATCAATCCTGAGACCACGTCGCCGGACGATTTTGCCAAGGCCGAGGAATTGATGATGAAGATCAGGCCCTACATCAGGAAGTTCCATTCCTCCGAATACATCAACGCTCTGGCCAATGGCGATATCTGCCTGGCGGTTGGCTGGTCGGGCGACGTGTTCCAGGCGCGCAACCGCGCCGAGGAGGCCAAGCAGGGCGTCGAGATCGGCTACGCCGTGCCGAAGGAAGGCGCCGAAATGTGGTTCGACCAGATGGCAATCCCTGCCGATGCGCCGCATGTCGCCGAGGCACATGAGTTCCTGAACTATATGATGAAGCCGGAGGTGATCGCCAAATCGTCGAACGCCGTGCTCTATGCCAACGGCAACAAGGCTTCCCAGCAATTCGTCGACAAGGCGCTTCTGGAGGATCCCGCTGTCTACCCGGACGCCGCGACCTTGCAGAAGCTCTTTACGATCTCGCCCTACGATCCCAAGACCCAGCGCGTCATCACGCGCACCTGGACCAAAATCGTCACCGGTCAGTAGTCAGTCCGAGGAGGCCCGGCAGTCACCCTGCCGGGTCTCCTTCTTTTCGATGGGGCAAAACAGCAGCGGAGTGGCACATGAAATCGCTTGGCAGCATCCGCAGGGATTTCGCGCCTTGGAACGATCCGAACGCCAAGCCATACATTCAGTTCGACAACGTCTCCAAGAAGTTCGGCGACTTCACCGCCGTCAACAATCTCTCGCTGACCATATTCGAGCGCGAGTTCTTCGCCCTGCTCGGCGCCTCCGGTTGCGGAAAATCGACGCTGCTCAGGATGCTCGCCGGCTTCGAGGAGCCGACGGCCGGCCGCATCCTGCTCGACGGCCAGGATCTGCGCGGCATCCCGCCTTATCGCCGGCCGGTCAACATGATGTTCCAGTCCTATGCCCTGTTTCCGCATATGACTGTGGAGAACAACATCGCCTTCGGCCTCAAGCAGGAAGGGATGGCCAAGCCAGACGTCGAAAAGCGCGTCGCCGAGATGCTCAAGCTGGTCAAGCTCGAGCAGTTCGCCAAGCGCAAGCCGCACCAGCTCTCCGGCGGCCAGCGCCAACGTGTCGCGCTCGCCCGTTCGGTCGCCAAGCGGCCGAAGGTGCTGCTGCTCGACGAGCCGCTCGGCGCGCTCGACAAGAAGCTGCGCGAGGAGACGCAGTTCGAACTGATGGACCTTCAGCAGGAACTCGGCCTCACCTTCGTCGTTGTCACCCACGACCAGGAAGAGGCCATGACCATGGCCGACCGTATCGCCATCATGGACAAGGGCGAGGTCATGCAGGTCGCGACGCCGGCGGAAGTCTACGAGGCCCCGGCGTCGCGCTTCGTCGCGCATTTCGTCGGCAACGTGAACATGTTCGAGGGCAAGGTTGCCGAACGGACGGACAAGACGGCGCGCATCACCGGAGCGACCGGCGCCCAGATCCTCGTCGAGAATGCCGGCAATGCCGCCGCCGCGGGCGCCGATATCGTCTTCGCGATTAGGCCGGAGAAGATCAAGGTGTCGTCCAAGAAGCCGGCCGATGGCGTCAATGCGCTGGAGGGCGAGGTTTACGACATCGCCTATCTCGGCGACATGACCGTCTATCACGTCCGGCTGGACGACGGGCAGCTCGTGCGGGCAAGCGCCTTGAACGCAGCGCGCATCACCGAGGACCAGCTGACCTGGAACGACCGCGCCTGGGTCTCTTTTCGGCCGGATGCCGGCGTCGTGCTGACGCGGTAGGGGGCTGACATGTCCGACATCGCCGCCACCGACGCCGCCCTACCGGCCGCGGCAAAACCATTGCTGGCGCGGCTGGGCGCCGGCTTCGTCAATCGTCTCGTCATCTTCATTCCCTATCTCTGGCTGCTGTTCTTCTTCCTTGTCCCCTTCATCATCGTCTTCAAGATCTCGTTGTCGCAGACGGCGATCGCCATGCCGCCCTATACGCCGGTGCTTGATTTCAGCGAGGGCGTCTCCGGCTTCTTCGCGGGCTTTCGCGACCTCAACTTCGACAACTATGCCTGGCTGACGCAGGACGCGCTTTATTTCAACGCCTATGTCACCAGCCTGATCATCGCGGCGATCTCGACCGTGTTGACGCTGATCGTCGGCTATCCCATAGCCTATGGCATGGCCCGCGCGCCGGCGACGATCCGCCCGACCTTGCTGATGCTGGTCATCCTGCCGTTCTGGACCTCGTTCCTGATCCGGGTCTATGCCTGGATCGGCATCCTGAAGCCCGAGGGGCTGCTCAATCAGTTGCTTCTGTCGCTGCATCTGATCAACCAGCCGCTGGTCATCCTCAACACCTATACGGCGATTTTCATCGGCATCGTCTACTCCTACCTGCCGTTCATGGTGCTGCCGCTCTATTCGTCGCTGGAAAAAATGGATTATTCGCTGATCGAGGCGGCCAAGGACCTTGGTTGTCCGCCGACCAGTGCATTCTGGAAGATCACGTTCCCGCTGTCATTGCCCGGCGTCATCGCCGGCTGCCTGCTGGTGTTCATTCCGGCGGTCGGCGAATTCGTCATTCCCGATCTGCTTGGTGGATCGCAGACGCTGATGATCGGCAAGACGTTGTGGAACGAGTTCTTCGCCAATCGCGACTGGCCGGTCTCTTCAGCTGTCGCCGTCATCCTGCTGCTGTTGCTCACGGTTCCGATCATGATCTTCCAGCAGGCCCAGGCGAAGGCGCAGGAGCAGGACAAATGAACACCACCTGGAGCCGCTTCAACATCACCTCGATCGTGCTCGGTTTCGCCTTCCTCTATCTACCGATCGTGCTGCTCATCGTGTTCTCCTTCAACGAATCCAAGCTGGTCACCGTCTGGGGCGGCTTTTCGACCAAATGGTACGTGTCGCTGTTCCACAATCAGGGCCTCATGGACGCCACCTGGGTGACGGCGCGCGTCGGCGTCATTTCGGCCACGGCGGCGACCGTGCTCGGCACGCTGGCGGCGCTGACGCTGACACGCTACACGCGTTTCCGGGGCAGGGTGCTGTTCTCCGGCATGGTGTTCGCGCCTTTGGTCATGCCCGAAGTCATCACCGGCCTGTCGCTGTTGCTGCTCTTCGTCGCTGTCGGCCTCGACCGGGGCTTCCTCACCGTCACACTCGCACACACCACCTTGACGATGTGCTTCGTCGCCGTCGTCGTGCAGTCGCGCCTCGTATCCTTCGACCGCTCGTTGGAGGAGGCGGCGATGGATCTCGGCGCGCCGCCGGTCAAGACATTCCTCCAGATCACGCTGCCCGTCATCCTGCCCGCGATCGTGTCGGGGTGGATGCTTGCCTTCACGCTCTCGCTCGACGACCTGGTCATCGCCAGCTTCACCTCGGGGCCGGGTGCGACCACGCTGCCGATGAAGATCTACAGCCAGGTTCGTCTCGGCGTGACGCCGGAGATCAACGCCGCCTGCACCATTCTGATCGCGGTCGTCGCGGTCGGCGTCATCGTCGCTTCGCTTGCCAACAAGCGTCGCGAGGTCCAGCGCCAGCGCGACGAACAGGCCGCGCAACGCGGCTGAGCATGATCCCGAAAAGTGGGCACCGGTTTTCGGGCGAGATCATGCCCGAATAGGCTGAGCATGATCCCGAAAAGTGGGCACCGGTTTTCGCGGACAAACGGTTCCGTTTGTCCGGAGATCATGCTTGAACAAAGAGACCAAAAGGCTGCTTATTCGCCCGACACGCCGCGGTTGATCGGCGAAATGAACGGCGTGCTCCATGTCCCGCCAACGAAGAAGGACGATTGCTTGGGGCCTTGCTGGCCGTTTGCCTGCGTGGCGACCTGGTCCGGCTGGATGACACCGCCTGACAGCGCCAGCCCCCGTCCGGCATAGGAGGCGATGCCGGAAAGCCAGATCTTGTATTTCGCCGAATTGGCCTCGGCCTTGTCCAGCCTCGCCACGCCTTTCGAGATGGTGGCCTTCAGTTCGGCGCCATCGATCGGCAGTGTCCCGTCCGAGACGTCGTCAAGTGCGAAGAAGCCGCCCTGTTCGGTATGCTTGAGAAAGGCCGGCAGGTTAAACTTGCTGAGCGCGCCTGGCCCGAAGGTCGCCGAAACCGAGCCGTCGGCGGTTTCGAAGATCGAGTCCCAGGTCCTGCCGGGCCCTTTGAGGATGACGGACACGGTCCCCGTGCCGACCGGCACCAGCCGCGTCATCCCGGCCGCCGTGCCGAAAGCGCCGCCATCGATATCGGAAGCCAGCAGCCGGATCTCGACCTGGCTGCCCTCGGGCTTGCGGTCGAAGCGAAGGCTGCTCTGGATGTTGCCGCCAAAGGCCGAGGCATCGGAAATGTCGAAAACGGACAGGCCATCCTTGACCTGCGCCGTGGCGGCGACGTCGGCAAGCTGGATGGAGCCGGCCGTGGCGTGCGCCGCCGACAGCCTGAGGTCGAGATTGACCCGGTCGGCGAAATTCGTGTCGACTTCGCTCGGACCTGCCCCGCTTGCCGGCCCGAGCGGCGTGAAGGCGGACAGGAACGACCTCAGATCGAGCGTGTCGAAGGCGAGCGTGCCGGAGATCACCGGCTGTGCGTCGCCAAGCGACAGGTCCAGCGCACCCATGCCTGGGTTATTGTCGAGGGAGAGTGCGGTGTTCTCGAATTTGACGCGCCCGGCCGTCGCGGTCACCTTGCTCGAGATGCTGACGGAGCCGATCGCGGCGCCCGGCGCGATATCGGCCTGCGACCATTCAAGCACACGCCGCAGCGAGGGCGCTGAAAACTTGGCCTGGCCGTCGAAATAGGCGTTTTCGGACATGCTGGCCGTGCCGTCGAAGGAGAAGGTGGCGGGCGCCGCCTTGAACGACAGGGTGAGCGGCGCCATGCCGCCGGCAAATAACACCAGCGGCTTCGGCGATGCGGCATCCACGGCGACGCTTTCGCCGCGCCAGATGCCGGTCGCCGAGAGCGTCGCATTGCTGTTCATCGCCGCCCATGTCGCCTGGCCGCTCAGGCTACTCAGCACCTCTTCGTCCTTGCCGTTGACGGACGCCACCATGCGGCCGTCCCTGAACTCCACCGTGCCGAAAGTGTCGGCCGGTAGCTTGTCAAGATCGGGTTTGGCGGGGTCCGCACCGACCACGCCGCGCGCCACGTCGATGGCGCGTGCGATGCGGCCGCCGGTCGGAGCGGTGGGCAGGAACAGGCCGCTCGCCGTGCGCTGGACCCTGATCGTCGGCCGCACCAGCCGCGCCGTGGAAAACACCACGTCGCCGCGCAGCGCCGCCATGGCCGAGAGGTCGACCTCGACCCGTTCGGCCTCGACGACCGGCGGTGCGTCGACGTCGGTCCACTTCGAAAGCGTCACATCCGTCAGGATCGCCCGGAAGTTCGGCCAGACCTCGATGCGCGGCGAGCCTTCGATGGCAACCCGGAAACCGCTCCAGGCACTCAATTCCCAGGCGATACGATCGCGCACGATACGCGTCGAAGCGATCAGCGGCAGGGCGGCGACCACCAGCGCGATGACGATCACGGCAGCGCCGATCGCCCATGTTCCGCGTCGGATCAAAGATGATGGCATATCGCCCCGTATGCTTTCGTTCCGACAAAAATCGTCCGGCGGGTGTAAACCCGGTCGTCACCACGACTTCCAGTCGTCACTACGACTTCTAGTCGTCACTACGACTTAGGGTCGAGGCATTTCAAGTCTTTATGGCCCGGCGATGGCATTTGCGCACATCTGGACGCCTCGGCCGAACAAAATCTTGCTCTGCTGCGGCGCAATATGCATAAGCGGTGGCGATCCTGGGAGGACCCATCATGGCTGCCGAAGTACCACTCTGGACCCCGACGCAGGACCAGATTGACGCTGCGCCGCTGACCGCCTTCATGAAGGCCGCCGCTGCAAAAAGCGGCATATCCGTGACTTCCTATGCCGACCTTCACCGTTGGTCGGTGGCGGACCGCGAAGCGTTCTGGAGCCTGGTCTGGGATTTTTGCGGCATCGTCGGCGACAAGGGCAGCGCCGAAAGCGAGCGTGTGCTCGTCGCTGGCGAGAAGATGCCGGGAGCGGCCTTCTTTCCCGACGCGATGGTGAATTTCGCCGAGAACCTCCTGAAGAAGACCGGAGCAGGAGAGGCGATCGTGTTTCGCGGCGAGGACAAGGTCGAGCGCCGGCTGTCCTGGAACGAACTGCATGCGCTCACCTCGCGCTTCCAGCAACTCTTCTTGTCGCTCAAGGTCAAGAAAGGCGACCGTATCGCTGCGATGATGCCCAACATGCCGGAAACAGTCGCCGCCATGCTCGCGACCGCCTCTATCGGCGCGGTGTGGTCGTCCTGCTCACCGGATTTCGGCGAGCAGGGCGTTCTCGACCGGTTCGGGCAGATCGAACCCGTCGTCTTCATCGTCCCCGATGGTTACTGGTACAACGGCAAGGCGATCGAGGTCGCCGACAAGATCGCCGCGGTGGCCGCAAAGCTGGGCACTGTCCGCAAGGTGGTGGTCGTTGACTATCTCGGCACCTCGGCCGATGTCGCTGATACGATCGAAAAGGCCGTGGCGATGGAAGAGGCGCTGTCGCCCTTCGCGGTCAGGCAGGTCACCTTCGAGCGGCTGCCGTTCGCGCATCCGCTCTACATCCTGTTCTCGTCCGGAACGACCGGTATTCCCAAATGCATTGTCCATTCGGCCGGCGGAACGCTGATCCAGCACCTCAAGGAACATCGCCTGCACGCAGGCCTGCTCGACGGCGACCGCTTCTTCTATTTCACCACCTGCGGCTGGATGATGTGGAACTGGCTGGTGTCGGGCCTCGCTTCGGGCGCGACGCTGCTGCTCTATGACGGCTCGCCCTTCTACCCCAACGGCAATGCGCTGTTCGACTTCGCCGACGCCGAGAAGATGACCTTCTTCGGCACCTCGGCGAAATTCATCGATTCGGTACGCAAGGCCGGCCTCAAGCCGATCCAAAGCCATGATCTGTCAACCGTGCGCGCCATCTCCTCGACGGGCTCGCCGCTGTCGCCCGAGGATTTCCGCTTCGTCTACGACGGGATCAAGAAGAATGTGCATCTGGCATCGGTCTCCGGCGGCACCGACATCGTTTCCTGCTTCGTCCTCGGCGTCCCGACTGAACCGGTATGGACCGGCGAGATCCAGGGACCAGGCCTCGGCCTTGCTGTCGACGTCTGGGACGACGACGGCAAGCCGGTCAGGCAGGAGAAAGGCGAACTGGTCTGCACCAAGGCGTTCCCGGCAATGCCGATCGGCTTCTGGAACGACCCCGAGGGCAAGAAATACCGGGCTGCCTATTTCGAGCGCTTCGACAATGTCTGGTGCCATGGCGACTTCGCCGAGTGGACCGCTCATGGCGGCATGATCATCCATGGCCGCTCCGACGCGACGCTCAATCCGGGTGGTGTGCGCATCGGCACGGCGGAGATCTACAATCAGGTCGAGCAGATGCCGGAAATCCTGGAGGCGCTCTGTATCGGTCAGGATTTCGACAATGACGTGCGCGTGGTGCTGTTCGTGCGGCTGGCCGCCGGCGTTCAGCTCGACGAGGATCTGGAGAAGCGCATCCGGGCGAAAATCCGCGCCGGCGCCAGCCCGCGCCACGTGCCGGCCAGGATCATCGCCGTGTCAGACATTCCTCGCACCAAATCGGGCAAGATCACCGAGCTTGCGGTGCGCGACGTCGTGCATGGCCGCGCCATCAAGAACAAGGAGGCGCTCGCCAATCCCGAGGCGCTCGAGCTGTTCAGAAACCTGCCGCAATTGGCCGAGTGACCGCCCGCCCGGCATGGTTAATCAAATCTGCCGCGCGAATTTACCTAGATTTCACGAGTGGTACACATTCGTAAATTTTTTCGGGACCTGGTAAGGACTTGTTAAGGCCCGGCGTCGATAGTCGCACGTAACTTGAGGGAGAAATCCCGTTCCTCAGCCCCCGGAGGATCTGAATTCGCTCAAGCCCCCGTTGTGACAGCAAATCCCATCTTTCAAGGCGTCCTGTTGGGCGCCTTTTCTTTTCCAGGCGGCTGGATGGACGGGAGCTTGCCTATTCCGCAAGCACGCGCGTCGACGGGAACGCGATCTCGACCAGGGTTCCTTCGCCGGGCGTCGAGGTGATGATAAAACGGGCGCGGTTCGCTTCAACCATCGCCTTGGTCAACGGCAGGCCGAGACCGGTGCCGTCGCCGCGCCCCCGTTTCAATGCATTGATCTGTTTGAACGGCTTCAACGCCTGCTCGATCTCGGCTTGGCTCATACCGATGCCGGTGTCGCGCACGCGCATGACGACATCGCCCGAGGTCTCATAGGCGGTCGAGACGATCACCTGGCCGCCGGCCTGGGTATAACGGATGGCGTTCGACAGGATGTTGAGGGCAATCTGGCGCACGCTGCGCAGGTCCGCCACCACTTCCGGCAGTCGCGACGCGAAGCTGGAGCGGATGATGACGCGCTCGCGGTTGGCCTGCGGCTGCATCATTGCCACAGTCTCGGCCAGCGTGTCGTTGAGCGACACCGCTTCATAAGTCATTTCCTGCTGGCCCGCCTCGATCTTTGAGATGTCGAGAAGGTCGTTGACGAGATCGAGCACATGATTGCCCGATCGGTTGATATCGCGCAGGTAATCGCGGTAGCGGTCATTGGCCACTGGCCCGAATTTCTCGTCCACCATCAGTTCGGAAAAGCCGATGATGGCATTGAGCGGCGTACGGATCTCGTGGCTGATGCGGGCGAGGAAATCCGTCTTCTGCGAGGAGGCGCGCTCGGCCACCGCACGCGCCTGGGTCAGGTCCTCTTCGGCCCTCTTCCACTGCGTGATGTCGCGCACCACCGCACAAAAGCCGCTGTCGTTGGGCAGCCGGCCGATGGTCATGAACAGGGGAATGAAGCGGCCCTGCGCCTCGCGGCCGATGACTTCGCGGCCGTCGTTCAGGACGCTCGCCACGCCGGGCTCGGACAGGCCGTCGAGATAATCGCGCGCCGCGCGCTGGCTTTCGATAGCAAACAGCGAGGCGAACGGCTTGCCGGTCACGTCGTCGCTGTCGAAGCCGAACAGCGCCTCGGCTGGACGGCTTATGGAACGAATCGCGCCGTCACGGCCGATCAGCACGACGCCGTCGGTGGCGGTATCGATGATGGTGCGCATCTCGGCGATGCGCGCCTTGAGCTCGGAAATATCGGGCTGCGTCTGCTCGTCGCCAGCCGCATGCAGTGCCGCCGGTGCCTCATCCTCGCCCGAACGGCGCACCACCAGCATCAGCGCCTTGCCGTCGCGCCACGGAACCGAGCGCAGGATAGCCTCGATTGGAAATTCCTGCCCGCCATGCGTCTTCAGCCGCAACGCCCGGTCGGCGCCCTCGGTGACGCCGTCATGGCCATAGGGATCGGCAAACAGCGTGCCCAGCCCGCCGGCGTCCGCCAGTTCATCGAGCGTTTCATAGCCTGTCAGGACGAGAAATTCCTCGTTGGCGTAATGAAGTTCATCCCCGGAATGGATGAGCAGCGGCACGGGCAGCTTGCTCAGGAGCGAGGTGTCGGGAGCCTTGCTCTCGTCCCCGACCGCAAAGGCCGACGGCACGAACCCTTCGAGCTTGAGCGGAGGCACTTTGAGGCGTGGCCGCTCGACCGGAGCCTCCACCGCGTCGCTGGTGCCGGCGGCCCCCTCGGCGGTTGCGGCCTGCTCATCGGATGCGGACGCTTCCTCGTCCTCGACCCAGTCCTCACTGTCCTCGGCATCGCGAAAATCGGCCGATGTCATGCTCTCGTCGTCGGCAATGTCATCGTTGGCGCCGGCGACGGTCGGTTCGCCTGCCGCCGCGACGGGCTCTTCGCTCTCCCGTTCCGTCTGCGCCGCCGCCGGTTCGGAAGCCGGGGTCTCGTCATTGTTGTCGGCGATCGGCGCTGGTTCCTCGCTCCGCTCGGCATAGTCGAGCAGCGAACCCGTCACTCCGGCCACCGTGTCGGCGGGCTCCTCATCAGCCGTTTTGTCCGGCCGTTCGCCATCAAGCCGGGCGAGATCCTCTGCATCCTCGGCATCGACATCGGTTTCGGACGGCTCAGCCGGTGCGGCTTCGCCCTTTGGCGCAAGGTTTTTGCGGGCGTCCGCTGGTTTCTCGGACGGCCCCGCCGGCGTTGCCGCCTCCGGTTGCCCGGCATCGTCCGGACCCGGTCTTTCGGCCTCCGGCTCGGCCGGGCTGCTTTCCTTCTTCAGCCGCTCGCCGATCTCGCGGAAGGCGCTGCGTTCCAGGGTCGACAGACCCTTGTCGTTAGCCGGCTGGCGATGTTCGGCCAGACGGATCACCTTGTCGGCAAAGCGGCGTTCAGGCTTCGGCACGATGGTCAGCGCCGGCACCTCGCCCCGGAACGGGTCCGATGGCTTCAACTCCTCGGTCTTCGGTTCCTCGGGTGCGGGTTCGACCGGTTCCGACGCCGGGGGTGCCTCGCTGTTGGGCACCAGCGCCATGCCGATCGCTTCAGGATCGACAACGGCGTCGCCGGCGCGGGCGACGCCGAAACCGCGGAAACCCTCGAAGGCACGGCTGCGGCCATAGACGGGCAGGGCCGCTAGGTCGACGGGGATCTTCAGGTCCGTGCCGACGACCGGCCACAACACGGAACGGCCGGACCAGGTGTCGCGCCGCTCCAGGAGACCGGCGATCTCGCCGGACGCATCCAGCCCGAAGGCCGCCGCGACCTCCCTGAAGCGCCTGCCGATGACGTCCGCGGCCGGTTTGCCGACGACGTCGGCGAATTCCGGCGACAGCGCGCTGAACCTGCCCTCGGCGTCGGTTCGCCAGACGAAACGCAGCGGCGCCGCCGTGCGGTCCACGGTCCTGGCGGCCGGGGCTGCCGGAACAACTGGAGCCTGGGCATCGTGCTTCGCGTCCTCGGCTGGACCTTCGGCGGCAGCCGGCGAAAGTGCAGCTTCGGCGTCCGGCGCGGCTGGGCCGCGCGCATGCCTCCCGTCCTCGCCGGCATTGAAATACCAATGGTCGTGCTGTGCCCGCGTACCGTTTGCCGCCGGTTGTCCGGGTTCTGCCGCCGCCGGTTCCTGCACGGCCGCTTCGGCAGCGGCTTGTGCCTTCGGTTCCGAGATATCCTTGGCGACGGCCTGTGAGCGGTTACGTCCTTCCGAACGCTCGGCCGCTGGAGTCCCCTCCGCCAGCGCACGGTCGTCGAGCCTGTTTTCGTCGATCACCACCAGCAAATGTCGCTCAGGCGTCAGTCGGGCGAGGCCCGCCGGATAGGATGTGCCGCCGCCCGGAACCAGGCGCTTGACGATGCGGTCGCTCTCATTCGCGACGTCGGCCACCAGCGCGGCCAGCGTCGCGGGCTCGATGCCGAGCTGCGAAAAGCTCTCCGATGCCGCTTCGACATTGCCGCTGGCGTCGATGAAGGCGATGAAATGACCATCTTCCGTGAAGCCGCTGATGGCCCTGCCGGCGATTTCGGCCGCACTGCGCGAGCCGGTCTGGGCCGCCGGCACCGCCAGCATGATGGCGTTCTCGCCGTCGGGCAGCGTCACAGCGCTTGCAAGGAAGCCGATGGCGCGGCTGGTCATGCCGGTCGCCAGCCTGACCGTGATGCTTCGGTCGCTGCCGATGTCGGGAAATCCACTAGTTGCCATGATCTGGCGGCGGGCGATCAGCGGCAGCCGTGCCTCGGCGCCGATGATGCTTTCGATGTCGGGATAGCCGAACACTGCGGCACCCGGTCCATTGGCCCAGATCACTTGCTCCAGATTCGCCGACAGGATCGCGATCGCGTCGCCGGCGGCGAAGCGCTGGCGGACCGCGTCGAGCACGGCGACGTCAAGAAAGGAATATTCGGACGGCATGCGCTGGCGAAATCCTCATGCAGCGGGCATTTTTGCAGTTAACGCTTTGTTAATAAAAGCCGGCGGCGCGAAGGTCCACAAGCCAGAACGTGCATAGGCCTGAATTTCGGCTCTTGGTTAACGGCCGAGACGGGAATCTATGGTGCAGTGCAACAAAGATATTGCAATGCACAAAAATTGCCTTTATATTGCCATCATACATGAACGAGACGGCTTTCCGTCAAAGCCGCTACCGCTGAAAAGGATGGAAAATGTCCAGGACCAAGACTGCCGAGACCATCGAAAACGTTGAATTCCCGAGCTTTGACGCTTCCAAAGCCACCGACCAGATCCGCGCTTTCGCCGAGAAGGGCGTTGAGCAGTCGAAGGAGGCTTACGCCAAGCTCAAGACTGGCGCCGAGGAGACCCAGAAGGCCCTGGAATCCACATACGAGTCCGCCAAGACCGTTTCCAGCGACCTGTCGCTCAAGACCGTTGCCGCACTGCGCGCCAATGCCGAAGCGGGCTTTTCGCATCTCGAGGCGCTGATCGGCGCCAAATCGCTGTCGGAAGTCGTGGAGCTGCAGACCGCGTTCCTGCGCAAGCGCGTCGAAATGACCGTCGAGCAAGCCAAGGAGTTCCAGACCGTCGCCTCCAAGGCGGCCGAGGATGTCTCCAAGCCGATCAAGACCGTTTTCGAGAAGGCGATGAAGGACATCAAGGCCGCCTAATATTTGCGCATGATCAGAAGATGTAACAAAAGGTCGCATTTTCTTCGAAATGATCGTGTGTATGATGGCAGCCATCAACGAATACCCGGTCGGCGGAACCTCCTCCCTCCGCCTCCGGGGTGACCAGCCAGCACCTCCTCCCGCTGGCTCGTAACAGGAAAAGGCCGGCACCTCCTCCCGCCGGCCTTTTTCTTGTCGGCAGATCCGCTTCCATGTGGGCAAGTGACCTTTGCTTTGCAAAAGCCTTGAATTAAAATCCATAAGCCCGTAAGGACGCATCGCCGAACGACAGAGCACTCGAGGGGACTACGTTCCGCCGATCCCGCTCAGGCAAACGTGCCGTTGTAGCTCAGCTGGTTAGAGCGCCGGATTGTGGATCCGGAGGTCGCTGGTTCGATCCCAGCCAACGGTACCATCGGCTTTCCTCTAAACAACTGGTTTGCTCAATAAAATTTTGACCGTGGACTTCCGGGCTTGCTCTGTAAAGCGACAGCCTGCTCAGGCTGTCGAAACCGCCGAAGTGATCCATGTGCATATGCGTCACGAAGACGTGCGAGATTCGCAGGATTTCGCGCAGCGAAAGCGTCGAAAGCTCTCCGAGATAGAAAAGGATGGCCCTGTTGCGGAAGCGGAAATCCAGTAGCAGGCCCGGATCGGAAAAAGGTTCGTTTACCAAGCGCGGCTGGACAAAAAGCGTGACTGGGAGAAGACCGCCGCGAGCGATGCTGGCTTCCTCCGTTCAGCTTCTCTTTGCCCGACCGGCATATTGGTCGACCGCGCCGGCCATCTGGAGCATGAGTGTGTCCATGGAGATGGAATTCCCGCCATAGGGGTAGAAGTCGGATTTATCGCCTTTCTTCCATTTCTCCCGCAGCTCGGGTTCGGTGATGTCCCAGTCGCGATAGGTCCTTTGCGCCAGTTCGCGCAGTTCTGCGTGCAATTCGGCGGTGGAGGGGCGGCCCCAGTAATAGTAACCGTTGTAGACCTTGAAGACTTCGAGGTCCCGCCCGAGCACGATCGTGTGCGGGATCATCACGTCGTGCGTGGTGTCGGTGTATTCCTTGATGTCCAGGTCCTTCTGCACGAGCCGTTCCTCGTCATAAAGAAAGGGCCAGGGCGCGGAGGTCTGCTGGCGGTAATTGTTGGTCGTATGCCAATCATCCGTGGTGATCGTGACGAGCTGTGTGTAGCCGACGACCAATTGCGAGTGAAACCGCACCAGTTCGAGCATTTGCTGCCGGTCTTTCGGACAGAAGAACCCACGCGTCAGCATCACGATCATCAGCTGGTCGCCCTGCAGGTCCGACAGCCGCCGTGGTGTCTTGGTGTGGTCGGGAAGAACGTAGTCGGGGAACTTCGCGCCAGCCACAATGTCTTGTCTCATTTTCAGTCGCTCCCATCGATCCGGTTCTGTAACTCCCGAACAAAAGACTCCCCCCCATGTTCCTTTATTCCAGGCAAGCCGATATGACGGCCGTCTGCCGTCGAACCGGCGACCCCATCGAGAGCGCATCCAAGTCGAGTTCGCCATCGACGATCGGCTTGCCGCCCTTTTCCAAACTCGAGCTTCGACCGGTTTTCGGTGCCTGCTTTTGAGTTCGTCAATCACTCCCTTGATCATCGCTAAACGGATTTCCGCGTAACCGCCGTGTAGTGCGTGATGGCACCCTCGTCGGGATCCTGAAAATGCACGGTAGCGTCGGCTGCGCCCGAGAATCCGCCGCTTTCAAAGTGTCGGCTCGGGAGAACGTGTTGTAGCCCGGCAAAACCGCAGCGCTGATCCGTTCAGCGAATTCCGCTGGCCAGTCACCTGGCCGAAATACGGACGCGCCGGTCACGCCATGCGTGATGACCTTGGTCATTGCCAGCCGGGTAGGAAGCACGCCGCCAAAGAAATCTTTTGGGCCTGCGAGGGACGCTGCGGATGTTCCGATGATCCACACCTTTGGGCTACATGCCCTGCAAAAGTTCGAGATCATCACACATGCGGTGTAACGAACCAGGTCATTGGCCAGAAGCTGAGGAGGTGCCAGTATATGGACCAGCGCACGCTTTGCGCGGTTAGGCCATGGCCGTCCTCTAAATCGCGAGATTGCAGATAGGTCCCATCATGCCCCCTGCTTTTATGACATCGAAGTTGGCAACCGTCGTGGCGATGATTGCTACCGTCGCCATTCTTTACGTCGCCAAGGAGGTCCTGCTGCCATTGGCAATAGCGGTCCTTCTCACATTTGCGTTGGCGCCGATTGTTTCTTTGCTCCGAAAGTTGAAGCTGCCGCGAATGATCGCTGTGCTTGGCGCGGTTGCATCGGCCTTCGTCCTCGTGTCGCTGTTCAGCCTGATCGTTGCCACGCAGGTGAGCCAGGTCGCGCAGGACATTCCGACATACCAATCCAACATCCTCGAGAAGATTCGGACTTTGAAAGAAACAGGATCCGAAGACGGCCTTATCAGCCGGCTCGGCAAGGTGTTCGAGCGCGTCAACACTGAGATAAACAAATCCCAATCCAGCGGGCAGGCAGATGTGGAGCAAACCACGAAGCAGCAGGATCCGCTTCTGGTTCAGATATTCTCGCCCCAGCGTCCGATAGAGACGCTGAGGAACATCATCGAGCCGCTGATCGGACCACTCGCCACGACCGGCCTTGTCATCATCGTGGTGATTTTCATGCTGCTCGAGCGTGAAGAATTGCGGGATCGATTCATCCGCCTTGTGGGCTACAGCGATCTCCATCGCACGACCCAGGCATTGCAGGATGCAGGCAGTCGCGTCGGACAATATCTGCTCATGCAATTGGTCGTGAACATCGTCTACGGCGTGCCCCTTGCGATAGGTCTTTGGTTTCTTGGCATTCCCAATGCCCTGCTATGGGGCATGTTGGCCGTTGTCTTGCGTTTCGTGCCCTTTATCGGTCCGGTTATCGCGGCGGTGATACCTTTGTTTCTTGCCTTCGCAGTGGCTCCCGGCTGGAGCTTACTGGTATGGACTGGCGCTCTCTTCATCTTGGCAGAGCTCGTAATCAGCAACATCGTCGAGCCCTGGCTTTACGGCTCGCACACGGGCCTCTCGCCGCTGGCGATCATCGTAGCCGCCGTTTTCTGGGCTTGGCTATGGGGCCCGGTCGGCTTGGTGCTGTCGACGCCGTTGACCGTCTGCCTTGTCGTGCTTGGACGGCACGTGCCCCAGTTCGAATTCCTGCAGATCCTGTTTGGCGATGAGCCGGTGCTTGACCCGAAGGA
The DNA here is from genome assembly GCF_020165765.1 of Mesorhizobium sp. B264B1B. Taxonomy (NCBI): domain Bacteria; kingdom Pseudomonadati; phylum Pseudomonadota; class Alphaproteobacteria; order Hyphomicrobiales; family Phyllobacteriaceae; genus Mesorhizobium; species Mesorhizobium sp. B264B1B. The sequence continues at coordinate 124,589 of NZ_JAIUIS010000017.1, read as the reverse complement.
GCGTCTGTACCAGCGGCTTCTTGCCGACGATATCGACGAAGCCACCGACAACGCGGAAGAAATGCTCGAGGAGAAATACCTGATCGAGTTCCACAGCACGGTTGCGATTCCGGCGTTGCTGCTTGGTGAACAGGACCGGGCTCGGGGCGCACTGACGGCAAGTCAGTTGGCGAACCTTGCCGAAAACGCCCGCACCCTGGTGGCCAACCTCAACGAGATCGCCGCGGAGGAAGAAGAAGAGGAAGAAGACGAGCACGCGGAAAAAGAAGGCGCGAGCGCGGATCCGGGCGAAGAGGATGAGGATCAAGCCGAGTTTGCGCCTGATCTCCCGGATGGTGCTGGGAAGTCAGTGCTGTGTATCGGCGGGCGCGGAGACCTCGACGATGTGGCCGCTGCGATGCTCGCGCAGGTCATTTCGATCGAGGGTGCGGATTGCGTGGCCGCGAGCCACCGTGACCTCCTCCCCGCGCGGATCCGGAAACTTCCGCTTGAAGCTCGCGACGCAGTCGTCGTGGGCTTCCTCAACCGCGATTCGTTCAAACACGCGGTGTTCGTCGTGAGGCGCTTGAGGCGACTCGCACCGCGTGCACGCATCGGAATCGCGCTCTGGCACGACACCCATGACAAGCCCAGGGAGGATGCGGCGGGCCTCGCCGAGCAATTGGAAGCGGACTTTGTTGCGTTCAACGTGGTCGACTGCGTGACGGGTGCGCTTTCAAACGAAGAACCGCGTCAAGTGAAAAAGAGAAAGCAAAGAAATCTAAGGCGGCCTCGCGCTCGTCAGGGCGTGGCGGCGACGGTGCAATTGGACGATTCGTTGGCTCAGCCGGTGCGGTGATCGTCAACGGCACGGCCCCTTTTGGACCAACTTCGGCTACCTGATAATGATCATGTGAGCGGTACCTCTGGCACCGGCAGGTAGTTTCGAAAGTTCGCTGGCAATCGCGCATCCACAGCGAACATCCGGGTGTTCGCTCTCCGTTCGACCTTAAGCAGATTCTGAAACAGCTCTTGTTCCGGCCCCAATTACGGAATCCTACCTATCTGTTACATTCGGCGACGCGGCGCTTTCGACGGTGTTTGAGCAGGAAAGGGCGGTGCCGGATTATCTGCTGCCCGGCTTTCGCTGGGCCTGAAATCTACACGGAGACGGGTGCGATCAACTCCAGAGAAACGAGTTCGCGCGCGACTTCGTCCCAGTCGGCGCAGATGGTTCGGGCGCCGGCCACGCGTAGTTTCTCGGCATGCCCCGGATAGGTGTGGCCGCCGCCGATGAAGCCGATCGCCGTCATGCCGGCGGCGACTGCGCCCTGCACGCCGAAAGGCGAGTCCTCGACAACCGCGCAGTGCTTCGGTTCGATGCTCATCTGATCCGCGGCGAACAGGAAGATGTCGGGGGCGGGCTTCCCGCGCGCGACCATTGACGATGAGAATATGTTCTCGCCGAAGAATCTCGCGAGCCCTGTGACCGAAAGGCTGTGATGTATCCGTTCCAGCGAGGAGGATGAGGCGACGCAGCGGGGATTGGACAGCTGTTCAAGGAAGGGCTTCAGGCCCGCCATCGGCTGCAGACTTTCGGTGAAGAGCGCTTTCACCTCGTCCCATAAATCCGTGGTCTGATGCTCCTCAAGACGATGGCCGGTCGTGAGCCTGATGCGCTCCAGGATGTCGGTCTGCTTCATGCCGACGCATTGCAGGACCGCCTGCGGGTCGAGTTCCATGCCGTGTTTCGAATAGACCCGCCCGTAGGCAAGCGCCGCCAGCGGTTCGCTGTCGACCAGCACGCCGTCGCAGTCGAATATGATCAATGTGTCTTGCATGCTCGCTCCGGTTTGCGCGCCAGGTGTCACAGGCCGCGTAGCGCTTCAAGAAGTTCGTCGTGAATGAGCCCGTTCGAGCCGACCTTCTGCGTGTCCTCGTCTGTGGAGTCGACACCTGAAAGCGTGGTGACCTTGCCTCCTGCTGCGCGTAGCAGCGGCATGGCAGCCGCGTAGGACACGACGTCGGCCTTGATCGAAACCGCCGCATCGAGCTGGCCGGCGGCGACCATCGAATATTCAAAGGCCCCTGAGACGATAACGCGCACGCCGCGCGCGCCGACGCCGAGCCGCCGCACGATCTCTGCGGTGCGCGCCACCTCCTCGGCCGAAAAGTGCGACGTCAGCACGACGGCAATGACCGCATCGGCCAGTCTTGCAGTTGTCGACACATTGGCCGTCTTGCCGTTGACGGTCGCGATCCCCTCGCAGGTGTAGTGCGCCTCGAAGCCGGCGGCGGGCGCGACGGTCAGGCCGACCTTCGTCGCACCCTGCTCCTGATAGGCCATGGTGACGGAGAACCACGGCAGGCCGGACGCGTAGTTTATCGTGCCGTCGAGCGGGTCGACGATCCAGCGGCTTTCGCCCAAGATTCCCGTCGTGCCGGCTTCTTCCGACAGGATGGAAGCTTGCGGCGTAAGCGCGCGCAGCCCGTCGATGACAATGCGCTCCGAAGCGAGATCGGCGGCGGTGACAATGTCCAGCCCTTCCTTGCGCGTGACGTCGAGGCGCTCCTCGCGCATCGACATCAACGTCGCGGCTGCCTTGCGTGCGACGGCATCGGCGTCTTTCAGGATTTGACGGTAGTCGCTCATGTTTCGTTTTTCCCGGGGTAGTCGACATCGGTGATGAAATCGTGGGCGGGGCCGAAATCGCCGATCGGAACGACGTGCGAAACGACACCGGTCTGCGGCGACCAGGCGTGCAGGGCGAAGGCCGGCGGTTCGAAGATGAAGCGATTGGGCTCGCCCGGACGAAGATCGAGCGCGACCTGGTGCGCGACGCCCGGCGCGACGAAGCCGACCGTGCCGGCAAAGCGCGTGGTGATGGGCCGGTGATAGTGCCCGCAGGCCACCCGCTCGATTTCGGCGTGGGACCTGATCATGTCGCGGAAGCCGTCGCCGACGACGCACATCATGATGTCCATGCCGTGCACGCCGACGGGAAAGGGCGGATGGTGCATGAAGACGAAGGTCGGGCGGCCGTCGCCCTCGGCGAGACGCTCACCGAGCCAGGCTTCGCGCCGCTCGCAGATCGCACCACCGTCCTCGCCCGGCTGCACCGTGTCCAGCCCGATAAGGCGGACCGGAAGGTCCTCGATCGTATAATGCAGGAAATCCGGCGACTGGCTCAGATAGGGGAATTTCGGCGCCATCACCTCGCGCATTGTCTCACGCCGGTCGTGGTTGCCAGGAATGACGAAGACGGGCATGGGCAGGGCCGACAGCATGTCGGCGACCAGCGCATACTCTTCCGGGCGACCGCAATCGGCGAGATCGCCGGTGACGAGGACGCAATCGGGCGCCGGATCGAGCGCGGCGACGGTCGCGATGGCGCGACGAGTCATGGTGTTGGTCTGGAGACCCTCATAGGCCATCTGGCCGTCGGGTCGGATATGAAAATCGCTGATCTGTGCAATGAGCATCGGGAGGTCCGGCAGTGTGAAGGGAGGGCTGACACAAGAAGGGCGCCACATCGGCGCCACCTTAAAAAGGGCGCGCCAGCCGAAGCCGGCCGGCGCGCGTGGCATGGCGACTTATTTCATGAGTGCCTGTGTTTCGGAGACGAGGCTGTCGAGCCCGTCCTTGATGGATACGTCGCCGCTCATGACCTTGCTGATGATCTCGCGCTGGGTGCGCCAGATGCGGACCGTGTTGCCCGCCGAATAGCCGGGCCACGGGCGCGACAGTGCCATCTGCTTGGCAACGGTGGCGTAATTCGGGTTCGCTTCGTAGAACGGGCCGAGATAGTCGGTCCCGGTGGCGGCCTTGTTGGTCGGGAGGTAGCCGCTCATCTTCACGACCTGCTCCTGCGCCTTGGGGCCGGTGACGAATTTAAGGAATTCCCAGGCCGCCTTCTGCTTTGCCGGGTCGGAGGCAGTGATCACCGCCGCGTTGCCGCCTGTGGGCAGGCCACCCTTTTCCTTGTCGTCGACCGGGAAGACCGCGGTACGCAGCTTGAATCGGTCGCCGATCAGTTCGGTATCCTGGCTGAGACGGGCAGGCGTATCGAAGAAGATGCCAATCTGGCCGGCGATAAAGGCCTGGCGCGACTGATCCCAGTCGATCAACGGCATGCCGGCATCGGTGACGAAGCTGCGGAAATATTCCAGCGCCTTCAGGCCGTGCTCGTCGCCGAAGGCCACTTTGCCGTCCTTGGTCAGCTCGCCCCCACCTTGCATCAACATGGCGTCCCAGAGCCATTCGTCGGGCCAGTCATGAATATTGTAGGCGAGGCCGGCGATGCCGGAACCGGTGGCCTTGATCTTCTTGGCGAGTTCCATAATGCCCGGCCAGTCGGTAGGCATGTTGTCGGGATCGCCGCCGGCCTTTTTAACCAGGTCGGCATTGTAGAACATGATCGGCATGGAAGCGTTGAAGGCCAGTCCGTAGAGCTTGCCGTTCACCCGGCCGAGGTCGAGAATGTTGTCGGCGTAGTTGGCGTCGCGCCATTCCTTCGACTCGGCGTCCATCATCGTGCCGAGGTCCAATATCTGGTTGCGCGCCTTCAGCTTGCCGACCAATTCATGCAGGACGTGATAGCCCGAATAATAGACGTCGGGCAGGTTGTTGGTGATGGAGGCCCGCAGCATGGCTTGGTGGCCTTCGTCGTAGCTGGCCGCCGGCGCGCGGAACTGGATCTTGATGTCGGGATGTTCCTTCATGAATTCCGCGGCCAGCGGCTCATGGAACTTCGCGAAGGCCGGGAATGCGTAGTAGACGTCGAGCGTCACGGGAGACTGGGCCAGCGCTGTCGACGCCGCTCCCAGCAATACGGCCGAGGCCGCGATGATCTTTGACAGGAATTTCATTAAGGCTTTCCTCCGGTTATGCGATTTGCCCGATGCTCTTGAGGCGATGATGCCGCCTTGCCCCGCGAAAGGTGTGGGGGAACGGCGCGACCGGGCTTCTAGCCGCGCCAGTTGTCAGTTTTATTTCACGCCGGTCATCGTGACGCCCTCGATGAAGCGGCGGCGTGCGAACAGGAACGCGAGCAGCAGAGGCGCGGTCAGGATGGTCGCGGCGGCCGTCAGTGCGCCGTAATTGGTGCCGGCTTCGGCGTCCGAGAAGAACATCATGCCGAGCGGCGGCGGCGCCAGGTTGACGTCGGATATGACGATTAGCGGCCAGTAGAGGTCGTTCCAGTGCGCGACGAAGGAGAACACCGCGAAGGCGGCGATCGCCGGCATGGCGCTGGGCGTGACGATGCGCCACACGATCTCGAACTCGCTCATCCCGTCGAGCCGCGCGGCATGAATGATGTCGTCGGGGAAGGAACGGAAAAACTGCCTGAACAGGAAGATCGCGAAGACTGAGAGGAAGAAGGGCACCATCATGGCGAAATAGGTATTCAGCAGGTCCATCTTCGCCAGCGCGATGTAGATCGGCAGCGCCGGCACCTGTTCGGGCACGCATAGGCCGAGCAGGACGAGGACGAAAAGCAGGTTGCGGCCCGGGAACTTCAGCTTGGCCAACGCGTAGGCGCATGGGATGGCGACCAGAAGCTGGATGATGAGGATGCCGCCGCACACTATGACGCCGTTGAGAGCGAAGCGCAGCAGCGGCGCGCTGGTCAGCGCCATCGCATAATTCTCGAAGCCGTAGAAATGCTTCGGCCAGATCCTGAGCTGGGCGTTGAACACCTCTTCCGGCGGCTTGATCGAGGTCACCAGCATCCACAGGAAAGGCAGGAGAATGAAGGCCGCGCCGGTGATCAGGATGCCGTGAGTGATGAACAGAGAGGCGAAGCGCCGGCCGGCGGAGCCAGCTGGTGTGGTTGTTGTGCCCGTCATCGCGGGAGCAGTGATGGTTGTGTCGGTCATCAGTAATGCACCCTGCGGTCCATGACGACGGTCTGGAGGATCGAGAAGACCAGAATGAAAATGAGGAAGATGAAGGTGAGGACCGACGCATACGCCATGCGGAAGTACTGGAAGCCTTCGAGGTAGACTTTGTAGAGCAGGACCTCGGTCGATCCCACCGGACCGCCATGGGTCAGCACCGCCACCGTGTCGAACACCTTGAAGGCGGTGATCGAACTGGTGACGATGACGAACATGGTCGTCGGTCCCAGCAGCGGCCACGTGATCGTCAGGAAGCGGTCGATTTCGCCGCCGCAGCCGTCGATCTCGGCGGCTTCGTAGAGGTCCTTTGGAATGGTCGAGAGGCCGGCCAGGAACAGGATCATATTGAAGCCGACCAGTTGCCAGATGCCGATCACGGCAAGCGTCGGCAGCGCCAGCGAGGGATTGCTCAGGAAGGCGACCTCGCCGATGCCGAGCCAGCGCAGCACCGCGCTCACCGGGCCGAGGCTGGGGTGCAGCAGGAACTGCCACACCGTCGCCATGGCGATGAAGGTCGAGGTCACAGGCAGGAAGTAGATGATTTCGTAGAGCGAGCGGGTGCGCTTGCGGCGGTGAACGAGGACGGCGACGAGCAGCGACAGGATCACCGAGCCGGGCAGGACGATCGCGACGTAGACGAGCGTGTTCTTGAGTGCGCGGCGGAATTCCGGATCGGTCAGCGCGTCGGTGATGTTTTGCAGGCCGACATAATGGACATCGACCTCGCCGAGCTCGTAGTCGGTGAAACTGAGATAACCGAGCACGCCGAGCGGCACGAGAATCGTCAGCACCAGCAAAAGCAGGGCAGGCAGCGCGAAGCCGCCGGCGACCAGCCTCTCGATGAAGGCCTGCCGGGCACCGGGCCGGGCGGGCGGAGCGGGGACCGCGGTCAGGCTCATGATGCGCGCGCTCCCTCTGCGAGGCGCAGCTTTCCCTTGGCGGCGGTGGCCGCGTCTTGGGAAACTTGGGGTTCCACGCGGTTTCCGGCGGCATCGAAGACATGGCAGGCCGAGGGATGGAACAAGAGTTCGGTGTTCTCGACCTCACCGTCCGGCACGCCCGCGCCTATGCGCGAGGTCACCAAGATCCCAGGGAGCGAGGGAACATCGAAATGCAGGATCTTCTCGGAGCCGAGATGCTCGCTGCGCCGCAGCTTCGCCGGAAGCGGGACCTGGTCCGCCGACTGGCCCGAGACCGCGCCGGGCAGGATCATTTCCGGGCGGACGCCGATCGTCGCTTTCTCTCCGGCGGGGAGGGCGGTGCCGATCGGCAGAGGCTTTCCGAGCAATTCCAGCCGCCCACCGACCCCCACCGTCACGGGAATCAGGTTGATCGTCGGGCTGCCGATGAACTGGGCGACCTGGACGTTGGCCGGCCTGTCGTAGAGTTCGTCGGGCGTGCCGAGTTGAAGGATGTCTCCGCCTTCCATCATGGCGACCCGGCTTGACATGGTCATCGCCTCGACCTGGTCGTGCGTGACGTAGACGAATGTCGCGCCGAGTCTCTGGTGAAGCTCGGCCAGCTCGCTACGCATGTGGACGCGCAGCTTGGCGTCGAGGTTAGAAAGTGGCTCGTCCATCAGGAAAGCGGCGGGCTGGCGCACCATGGCGCGACCGAGCGCGACGCGCTGACGCTGGCCGCCGGAGAGCTGGGCGGGCTTGCGCTCTAAAAGAGGTTCAATCTGAAGTTGCGCCGCGATGCCCCTGACCTGCTTGCCGATCTCCTGCATCACCTTGCGGCGCCGGGACGAGAATAGGCGGACGAGCGGCAGGCGCTCGTAGAGGCTAAGCCCGGTCATCGTCAGGGGCAGGGCCATGTTGTTGAAGACGGACATGTGCGGGTAGAGCGCGTAGCTCTGGAACACCATGGCGATGCGCCGCTCATGCGGCCTCAGATGATCGATCGGCGCGCCATCGACGAGGATCGAGCCCGAGGTTTGCGGCTCGAGGCCGGCGATGATGCGGATGAGCGTCGATTTTCCGCAGCCGGAGGGGCCGACAAGCGTCAGGAACTCGCCATCGTTGATGGACAGGTTGATGTCTTTGAGAACCCGGTGGGGCCCGAAGGACTTCGAAAGGTTCTTTATTTCCACTGCAGCCACTGGGGTTGCTCCGTTTCGCGAAAAATTGGGTGGAGGCGCTATCTCGGTGGATAGACCTCATGCACGACATCACCGATGAAAAAGGGTGTGAGGCCCGGAATTTCATGAGGCCGCACGGTGAAATCGGACCCGGAAAAATCGTAGACGAGCACGCCCAAGGTGGCTTCTCCGGCCATCCCGTCCGGTTGCAAGTGCGCCTCGACGAGGAAGCCGGACGACGGCCCCCACAGGTACCGGACGCCGCCGAGTTGACGATCGTAGAGTTTGTGCAGGTGGCCGCTGGCCACGAAGGCCACGTCGTAGCGGCGCACCATGTCGAGCAGTTGCGCGCGAGGCTCGGGAGTGGGCGCCCAGTATCCAACGTCGCCTTCGGTCGGCTCGCCGATAAAGAGCGGGCGATGGGTGAACCAGCCGATCCGGCGCCCGGACGCTTCGCGCATGGCGTTTTCCAGCCACGCGATCTGCTCCGTTTCGGCCGGCTCGTCGCTGCCGAACAGCATCGAATCGAGTCCGATCAGGCGCCAGCCCTCAATGTCGCGATGCCACCAGTCCGGCCCGAAATGACGTCGCCAGCGGGCCAGGCGTTCTGCGTTGACTGGCTGATAGAGATGCTTGGGCTCGCCCACGTCGTGATTGCCCGGCACGGCGAGATAGGGCAGTCCGATGGAGTCCATCATCTCGGCGCAATAGCGCATGTCCTCCTCGACATCGGCGCCATCCACGGTGACGTCGCCTGTATGGATAACGAGGTCGGCATCGCTTTCCTTCAGCCAGTCGAGGAGCGGCTGGCTGTTGGCATGGAAGTGTCGCTTGCCAGGGCTGAGATGGGTATCGGAAATCTGCACTATTCGCGTCATCGGACGTTCTGGAACCTTTGCCGCGTCTCGCGGCGTTGATCTCGTCGTTTTGAAAAAAGCGCCTGAAGCCGGATGCACTCTTTCCCCTGCCTGTGAAGGTGTGACGACGACGCCGGTTTTTTAGGTCCAGGACGCGGCGTCTCCCGCAGGAAAGGCTCACTCGGTTGAAACGGCTTGGACCGGCATATTGAACCTCCCATCGTGTTCTCCGTCCGATGCCCATTGTCAGGGCATTCTGAGGTGCGGAAAACTTCCTCCAGCATTTAATTGAAAAAAATTTCACAGCTTGATAAAAATATCAAGACAAAAATCGCGACCGTAGCCGCACCTCGAACTGCGGCGCCTAGAGGGTGCTGCCGAAGCGGTGCAGATCGACCAGACCGAGATCGAATGTTTGAGCGCGGCCGTGAACCGCTACTTCAAAGAGAAGCTGCGCCCCCAGGACTTGCTGTATGCGTTCTGGGGCGTGCGGCTGTTGTTCGACGACGGCAATGGGAACCCTTCGGCGGTTACGCGCGACTACGTCTTCGACCTTGACGAGACCGGGGACACGCCACTGTTCAATGTCTTCGGCGGCAAGATCACGACCTTCCGGAAATTGGCCTAGCGCGGCCCATCGCCTCGAACATATCTTTCCGCAGATGGGGGGCGACTGGACCGCGAGTGTGCCGCTGCCGGGCGGCAACATGCCGAACGCGGACTTTGAGCCTTCCGTCAACGGATTATGCGAAACATGGCCGTGGATGCCGCGCGCCCTCGTTCATCATTACCGGCGGCTCTACGGCACGCGGTCAGGAGGTGGTGGGCGCCACGGCTGGCATGTCCGACCTCGGGCAGCACTATGGCGGGCTGCTCTACGACTCGGAAGCGCGTTACCTGGTGGCGAGGGAGTGAGGGCGCACGCCCGAGGACATCCTCCCGCGGCATGGCGGGCCTCTTGGGACGACTTGCTGTGGGTCATAAGCTGGACGGTTTGACCGGCGCTAGCTGCCAAGCCAGTCCCGGACAACTCCATTGAATTCGCGTGGGCGATCGATCATGACCATGTGAGCGGCATTGGCGAAAATGTGCATGTCGGCTTGCGGCGCGCGTTCCAGCAGCTTGATGCCGCGCGCCACCGGCACGGTTTCGTCGCAGCCTGACCAGGCTATGAACAGCTTGGCCTGCATGGTGGGCAAATGCGGAAGGAGATGGTCCTCCTGGATCTGGGTATATTCGGTGTCGTCCTTTTTCCGGGCAGCCTGCTTGAAGCGCTCCAACTGACCGGACTCGCAGGCCAGGCGATAGTTCTTTTTTAGCAGCTCCACGAACTCCGGCGGATTCTTCGTGCTTAGCCTCGCATTGGTTCGCAGAAAGTCTTCCTCGGTGTCGCATCCCTCGAGCACATTATACGCTGCTGCCGCTGCTGCCTGCCAAGCGTGGTCCTCATTTCCGCCGAGGCGCGGGGAGGTCGCACCGCTGCTCACGACGACCACCTTATCGACCAGACCTGGCTTTTCAACGGCGAGCATTGCCGCGATGAAACCGCCTTCGGAATGGCCGACGAGCGCGCATCGGGTGACGCCGAGCGCTTCGATGAAGGCTGAAACGTGATGCCGCCTTTCGAGGCGGGGAACGTGTTTCCCGTCCACCGGCGCATCCGAGAGACCGAAGCCGACCAGATCGGGCGCCAGCACCCGGAAGTCATGCGCGAGTGCCGGGATGGTGTTGTGCCAGGTGGACCAGGCATCGATCGCCAGTGACGAGCCGTGCAGCAGGATCACGGCCGGTCCGCTGCCAGCTTCGAAATAGCGCGTACGGATGCCGCCCGCCACGACATAATTCTCCTTCACCGTCGCCGCGGCTAGCGGCGGACGGGCGGCGTCTCGCGCTTTCAAGCGCCGCCGATCAGCTGACGGATTGGTTTTCAAGCTGTTCGATCATCCCGAGCGCGAACTGGGCGGCTTTGCGTACATGCTTTTTTGCAAGCCGCTCGGCATCCGATGCCCTGCGATTCACAAGGGCGTCGAGCAGGGCTGTCAGCTCTTCCTGAGATGCCTTTCGCCGCTCTGCATCGGAAAGAGAAATCATGCGCAACTGTGAGGCCCGCATATGGATGCTGCGAAGCATCCGTTCCGCCTCGGAATTGTTCGCGCCCGCTACCAAGACGTCGTAGAATCTAGTCTTTGCAGCTATCATTTCGCGCGCCACACCGACGCGATAGGTTTCCATCAACTCGTCATACACGCCCCGACAACGCGTGATATGATCGTCAGTCGCATTCTCGCAAAACAACCTGCATACAAGCGCCTCCAGCGCCTCGCGAAGATCAAAAATGTCCTTCGCGATCTTGGGATCGACGACAGAGACGATAAGCCCCCGGTTGGGCAGGTTCGTGACAAGGCCCTCGTTCTCGAGCTCGCGCATCGCTTCCCTGAGCGACGTCCGCGAAACGCCCATGCGCTCGCAAAGCGTGCGCTCCACCAGCCGCTCTCCCGGCGCCAGTTCTCCGACGACGATGGCGTTGCGGATGGTATCGGCCACCTGCGTGTACAGGCGCGGCGGAGCATGGACTCGCAGATCATACACGGCGGATTTGCTCCTTTGAAACCTGCGCGAACGAGTGCAATTTCACAAGCATATCAGCTTACCGCAAGCATTGTGCTTCATTCAGTGGCCTGAGGCGTTCAGCGGCCGTGGCTCGTAGGCCCCGTCGATGCGGTCGATATGTTCGGGCGTAAGCACTATGTCCAATGCCGCGACTGCCTCGTCGACATGGTCTGTCGAGGTCGCTCCGAAGATGGGCGCGGTAATGCCGGGGCGCGCCAATGTCCAGGCGAGAGCCACCTGCGCCGGTGTCTTTCCGATGTCGGCGGCAACGGCAGCGACGGCTTCGCGCACGGCGTGGTCGCCGTCGCGGTGGTAATATCTCTGCGTATAGTCGTCGCTTTTCGTGCGCGCCGTCTGCTGGCCGGGATTGCGGCGGTCCGCGGCAAGGAAGCCGCGCGCGATCGGGCTGAACGGTATCAGGGCAACATCATCGTGGCGGCAGTAGGCAAGCAGTTCCCGCTCGCACTCCCGGTGAGCGGGATTGTATTCGCATTGCATCGAGATGAATGCCGGAAGGTCGCGTGCGCTGGCAGCCGCACGGCATTTTGCGAGTGTCCAGCCGGGCATCGTCGTGACGCCTACATAGAGCGCCTTTCCGGCGCGCACGATATCCGCCATGGCATCGACCAGTTCGTCGAGGTCGGTGTCCTTGTCCCAGATATGCGTCTGGAAGAGGTCCACGTGATCGGTTCCAAGGCGGACCAACGAATCGTCGATTGCCTTGAACAGGTGCTTTCTGGAGTAGCCGCGGCCGTTGCAATGCGCGGCCATCGGGTTTCCCGCCTTGGTGGCGATGACGAAGCTGTCGCGCGGCTGCTTGAGAACGAGTATCTGGCCGAGAATACGTTCACTCTCGCCAGCCGAATAGAAGTCGCAGGTGTCGAAGAAGTTGATGCCGTGGTCGAGGGCGCGCGCAACGATCGGCGCCGACGCCTTCTCATCGAGCACCCAGGCCCGCCATCCCGCGGATCCGAATCCCATCGCGCCGAGGCATAGCCGGGATACCTTCAGATTGCTCTTGCCGAGCCTGACATAGTTCATGTGTCGATCCGTTGCTTGCGTGATGAGGATTTGGCGTTCTGCCCAGAGTCCCGCAGCAGCGACAGCGCGAAAGCCGCGGATCTTTCGACATACCCGCGCGTGAGCTTTTCGGCGAGGTCGGCATCGCGCGCGCGCAGCGCGTCGAAAATGCCGTGGAGCAAGGCCATCGTATTCCTGCGCCGTTCAGCCGAGGCGACGCGGGTGGTGACGGTGCGCAGATAGGTGACGCGGCCATGCAGGAGAAAGGTCATTTGCCTGGTGATGTCGTTGCCTGCGCCTTGCATGATGATGTCCCACACCGCGTCGAGCTTCTCGGCATGCTGCCTGGCAAGCTCGGAGGTGTCGGTTTCGCCTGCTTCCGAAATACGCCGCGCCAATTCGTCCATTTGTTCCTGGCTGGCCCGTTCGACAAACAGGCGCGCCATGGCCGATTCCAGGATTGCGCGGGCCTCGTAGATCTGCCGGACTTCCCGTTCCGACAAGCGGGTCACGAACATGCCCTTGCCGGCTACCCGAGTCACAAGCCCTTCGGACTCAAGCTGGCTCAGCGCTTCCCGAATGCTTGTGCGGCTTACGCCGGTCTGCTCGGCAAGCTTCCGTTCCACCAGCTTGTCACCCGGCTTGAACACTTCGTTGAACAACGCCTCGCGCAGCGTGACAACGGTCTGCTCGCGCAATGTCGGCGAATCCGCAATCGACCAGTCCGTCCATTCATGCATCGCGGCGTCCTCTCCCGTCGTTCCTTCCATGACAGCTACGCGTTCGACTCTTTCATCACAAGTAGCCGATTCAAATACGGTTGACCATATGCCTGTCTGTCGGTATACCAAAAAATCGAGTTCGAACGAGGGACCTGGGATGGCGCCGATGCGCACCAAAGACGATCTCATCGCCTATGAGAGAAGCGGTAAGGGCCATCCTCTCGTGCTGGTGCACGGTGTCGGCGCCAACCTGCAAAGCTGGGAGGACGTCAGCCCCCAATTGGAGGGCAGCTTCGACATTATTCGCTCCGACCTGCGCGGTCATGGTCAGTCCGCGCACATCGATTCGGAATATTCCGTCGAGAAGTTTGCCGCCGATATCGTTCGGGTGATGGACGACGCCGGCGTGCGCAAAGCCCATCTGGTCGGCTTTTCATTGGGGGGCTTGATCGCGCAAGAACTGGCCTGTTCCTATTCGGACCGGTTTGAGCGCGTCGTGCTTCTTTCCGCAGTTGCGGGGCGCACCCCCGCCGAACGTGAGAAGGTTGTGGCGCGCCTGCAGATGATCCGCGACGGCGGTATGGACGCAGTCGTTGGTGCTGCGCACGACCGCTGGTTCACCAAGGAATTCGCCGAGCGCCATCCCGATGTGATCGAGCGGCGAATTGCCGAGCTCAAGGCTGTCCACGTGCCGTCTTACCTGGAGGCGTATCGGGTGTTCGGCCTTACCGAATTGGTGGATCGGCTTCCCGAGATCAGACAGCCAACGCTGGTGATGACGGGCGAATTCGATCAGGGGTCGAATGTCCGGATGGCCGAGACGATGCACCGGCTGATCCCCGATTCGGAATTACGCATTCTGGCCGGCCTGAAGCACAGCGTCCTGGTCGAGGCATCCAAGCTGGTGTCCGACCATGTCCGCGAGTTCCTTTTGCGTCCACGCTGAAAATGAAGGGAAGACGAATGAACGAGACGCTATTTGAGCGTGGGCTGGAGCGGCGCAAGGCGACGCTCGGCAGCGAATATGTTGAAAATTCGCTGAGCAAGGCAACCGAGTTTTCCAAGGGTTTTCAGTCATTTATCACAGAATATTGCTGGGGAACGGCCTGGGGTGACGACAGGCTGGATGCCAGGACCCGCAGCATGCTGAACATCGTCATGATTGCCGCGCTCAACCGCATGCATGAGTGGGAACTGCATTTTCGCGGCGCCCTTCGCAACGGGGTCACCCGTGACGAGCTGGACGCGTTGATAACCCATCTCACGATTTATTGCGGCGTTCCTGTCGGCGTCGAATGCCATCGCATTGCCAACCGCGTGCTTGCCGAACTCGCAGCCGGCGGAGTGGAAAAATGACTGGGGTCCTGATCCGCAAGATCGTCGATTTCGTCGAGGACACGCTTATCGAAGGGGGGCGCGTCGCGCCGGTTCCGCTTCGCATGGCCGCCTGCGCGGCGGTAATCCGCAATCCCTGGGCAGGATCGGCATTCGTCGAGGACCTGCAGCCGCACATCATGGAGCACGCCAAGGCTCTCACGGATGCCCTCGTGCCTCGCCTGGTGGCGATCATGGGCGGTCCGGACAGGATAGAAGCGTTTGGAAAGTGCGCGGTGACCGGGACGGACGGCGAAGTCGAACACGCGGCCGGCCTGATCCACACGCTGCATTTCGGCAATGTCTTCCGCATCGCCGCTGGTGGCGATTCCTTTCTCCCGTTCACGAACAAGCGTGCCGGCGCCGGCACCGCGCTCACCGTTCCCTTGACCCACAAGGACGCTGAGAAGAAGGGAAGCCGCGCTCATTTTCTGACCGTGGAATTCACCATTCCCGACGCGCCTGCGCATGACGAGATCGTCATCGCCTTGGGCGCCGCGAGCGGCGGGCGTCCGCACCATCGCATCGGCGATCGGTTCAACGACATGCGGATCATGGGAGTCGATCAGGCCGGCCGGCCGCTGCCAGCCGAGAGCAAATAACGCGCAAGCCTCCGGGTCCTTGCCCGGAGGCCAATAACGGCAATGCCGATAATATCGGGAACTGAACCAACGGAGGATTTGTCATGGATAGAAGGCAATTTATGGCCGCCGTCAGCGGCTTCGCAATCGTGGCCTCTTTGCCGGCGGTAGCGCTGGCTCAAGATACCCAGCCGGTCACCGGCGGCATGCTCAACGTCGGCTTCATCAGCGACGTCCGCACGCTCGACCCGCTTCAGTCGTCGCAATGGACCGAGCGGCAGATCCTTTTCCTGATATTCGATACGCTTCTCGAGACCGAGGCGGACTTCTCCCTGAAGCCTGCCCTGGCGAAAAGCTGGGAGTTTTCGGACGACGGCAAGCGCGTGGTCCTGAAGCTGCAGGAAGGCGTGAAGTTCCATGACGGCACACCGTTCAACGCCGAGGCCGTGAAATGGAACCTTGATGCACGTCTCGATCCGAAAGGCAACTCATCGCAGCTCAAGTTGCTGGAAGGCGTCAAGAATGTCGAAGTGCTGGATGAATTCACCGTCGCCATCGACATGAAGGAACCTTATCCGCCGCTGCTGGCGCTGTTTGCCGACCGCGCAGGGCTGATGGCTTCGCCAACTGCGGCCAAGAAATACGGCAGCGACGTCGGTTCCAATCCTGTCGGGACCGGTCCGTTCGTTTTCGGCGAATGGGTCCGCGGGTCGCGCATCGCGCTCACCAAGAACGACAGCTATTGGCAGAAGGGAATGCCATATCTCGACGGCATTACCTTCCATGACATTCCGACGAACGTCGTCGGCATTCAGCGCATGGCCATCGGTGAACTGGATTTCATAAGCCAGCTTGATCCGTTGGATACGCGCCTTTCCAAGGCCAGCCCGGACATCGAGCTTGTGCCGTCGAAGGGTGGCGTCTGGTATTCCTACCAGTGGCGGTGGGACGCCGAGCCATATAACAAGCCGGAACTACGCCAGGCCATCGCGCATGGCCTCAACCGCGACCGCATCAACCAGATCATATGGGCGGGGCAAGGCAAGATTTCCGACAGCTTCACGCCAGACGGCCTGTGGTGGACCCCAACCGATCTGGTGCACTACGAATACGATCCGGAAAAGGCGCGCAAGATCGTGGCTGATTCCGGCCTGAAGGGCACCACCATCAAGCTTGCGGCGCCAAGCGGCGATACGCTGCGACGCTTTGCCGAACTTGCCAAGGAAGACCTCGACGCGATCGGCCTCAACATTGAGCTCGAGCCGGTCCCCCAAAGCGACTACTACGCAAAGGCGGTCTCAGGCGAGATACGCTTCACGCCGATGCGCTGGACGCAACGGGCGGATCCCGACGGCCTGATCCACTATCTCTTCTCCAGCAAAGGCACCGCGAACTCCACGGGCTACAAGAATGACCAAGTGGACAAATGGATCGATGAAGCGCGGGTAATTTCCGATCAGGCGCGCCGCAAGGAATTGTACGAAAAGATCCAGCGTCAGATTTCTGCCGATCTGCCTTACATGCCCGTCGGGTTCAGCATCGAATTCAACGCCATGCGCAACACCGTCAAAGGGTTCGCTCCGATGCCGGACGAGATCCCGCGGTTCCGTTACGTCTGGAAAACGCAGGCCTGATCTTCATGCGTTGCCGCGGCGCGCCGCGCCGCGGCGTCTGGCGCGGGTAGACCCGGTCCCGCCTGCAACCGGTAGAGGAACTTGATCGCCATTATGACCGCCGCCCATCGGATGTGCCCCAACCGCCCGCTTTGCGAGACGGGCTCCCCGGAGACGTTTCTTCAATCCTTCGCGATGAACTGAGGCCGGCATGCTTGCGCTTGTACTTTCCCGCATAGCGATCATGGTTCCGAACGTTATCGTTCTGACGTTTCTGCTGTTCACGTCGGTGACGTCCTTTCTGGGGACGCCGGCGGCGATCATGCTGGGGGAGAACGCATCCCCTCAATCGATCGCCGAACTCAACGCGAAGCTAGGCTTCGACCAGCCCATCCTGTCGCGTTACTGGAACTGGATCAGCGCCGCATTGTCGGGCGACCTGGGCCGGTCTTATTCCACCCAACAGCCTGTCGCGCAAATGATCGCGGATGCCCTTCCTCTAACGCTTGAGCTGGCATCCTGGGCGATCCTCATCGCATTCCTGGGGGCCACGCTGATCAATTCGGCGACGTTCATGAAAAAGCTGGTGGAGCGGCTCACCGCCGCCGTCAGCATCGTCGGCATCACCGTGCCCAATTTCTTTCTCGGACTGCTGCTGATCTACCTTTTTTCGGTTCAGCTCCGCTGGCTGCCGACGACCGGATGGTCGCCGTGGTCACGGGGCGCCGGGCAGCATCTCATCCACATGATCCTGCCCGTCATCACGCTTACGACCTTTTATTTCAGCTCCTTCACGCTCGTCTATAAAGCCGAATACCAATCGGTGAAAGGCAGCCTCTACATCCAGGCCGCGCGTTCGAAGGGGCTGTCCGAGGCGCGCATTTCCTACCGGCACATTCTGCCCAACAGCATATTGCCCTTGATCACCTATGCCGGTCTTTCGCTTGGACAACTGGTTGGCGGCGCGGTCGTCACCGAAACCGTCTTTTCGATGCCGGGCATGGGCCGGCTTCTGGTGGAAGCGATCTCGTCCCGGGATTTTCCTGTCATGCTGTCGGTTGGAATGGTGATCATCGTCGGCGTGATGATCCTCAACCTTGTGGCGGACGTGACCTACAGCCTCGTCAATCCGCTCGTGCGAACATCGGCTTAGCATCCAATGAGAAAACTTCCATTCCGATTGGTCCTTGGCCTGACGCTTCTGGTGATCATCACTTTGATCGCGGTGTTCGCGCCCTTGATCGCGCCCCTGCACCCGACCGCCACGACGGTAAACGTCCTCGGCCCGCCTTCGGCTGAAAACATCCTTGGCACGGATCAACTTGGCCGGGACGTGCTGTCGCGCGTCATCTACGGAACAAGGGTTTCACTGCAGGTGGGCGCTTCGGCGGCCATAGTGGCTGTGCTGATCGGCGCCCCCATTGGCCTGATCGCCGGATTTTTCCGTGGCTGGATCGATTTTGTCCTCGTCCAGATCATCGACATTTTCATCGCCTTGCCGGGGCTCGTTCTCGCATTGATCATCACCGCGATGCTCGGGCCATCGGTGGTCAACCTGGCGGTCACGCTGGGTGTCGTCACCGCGCCGACGGTCGCCCGGCTGGTTCGTGGTCAGGTCTTCGTCGTCCGGGAAATGGTCTTCGTGGAAGCTGCGCGCGCCACGGGCGCAAGCTCTTTCTGGATCATCCGCCATCATATCATGCCAAACACGATGCGCGTGGTGTGGGCGCAGTTCGCAATCAATGTGGCCTTCGCGATCTTCACCTCCGCAAGCCTCAGCTTCCTGGGGCTGGGCGTTCCTCCGCCGGCTCCGGACTGGGGCGGCATGGTACGCGACGGTTCGATGTTCCTGCCGATCCTGCCGCTGCTCAGCCTCGGGCCGGGCGCTGCCGTCGCCCTTACAGTTTTCACATTTTATCTTGTCGGGTCGAGCATGAACGAGGCCGCGTCCCGCAATGATCGCTGATTGGAACAGGGAAATGACGTCTAACCAGATCGAGCCGCCGCTGCCGGCATTCATAGAACAACGCCTGCAGGAGTTTGCCGGCCGGGAAGGTGCCCTGAAAGCGCGGCGATGGATGCGGCCGGCGGATGTTCTGATGCGTGTGGAGAACCTTCGCTGCTTCAAGGCTTCGCGCGTCAGTTTTGCCGACATGTTGTTGCGCAGGATCGTTCGCGAACGCTGGCAGATAAGGATGATCTCGGCGGAATGCGGCGATGACGGCGCGGCGAGATTCGTCTACCGGATCGACGCGGAAGGCCATTCCTTCTCCTATATTGCCCGAGCATATCCATGGGACGGAATCGAAAAAGTCGGACGCCGCTCCGATGGCGCGGACCGTGACATGTTCGGCGCGCTCTTCGTCAATCTTGCCAGCCAACAGCGTATCGAGCGGGAATTTGAAACATTCGACATCAAGGCTGAAGGCCAGATGCGTACGGATTCGGATGTGGTCGGCTGGACCCCGGCCAATCGCAGCAGCCGGCATTTCGACGCCGTAGTCGAAGCACTGTCCCGCGGCGAACAGCCCGCCCCCGAGCTCGGCATCGCCTATCTCATGCGGAACGGTGGCTTTCAAAGCAGCGGCCGGAATGGCACGGTTTCCTATCCGGGCATTCCCGAGGGGCATCCGCTGGCGCACCCGTTCTTTGCGGATATCTTCGCCATCTACCTGGTGCGGCTCGTCTCCATCGATCTCGTCAATGCCGTGGCGCGGCGGCGCAATCCGGACGCAGCGCAGCTCGACATTTCGATCGCGCGCGGGCTTGGAATAGGCAACTCCTCAGGCCAGGGCATGTGCGTTGCCCTCCAGCGCTGGCCGCATTGGGTCGCCACATGGGTGACCGTACGCGAGGCGGCTCTTGGCTACGCAAAAAGCCTGCCGGTCGATGCGGGAAGCATTTCAGTTGTCCGCGGCTCGATAGAGAGCACCATCCGCATCTATGCGCAGACCGACCCACAGACGCAGGACTACGTGGTGGCCAACGAAACCATCATCGAGAACCTGACACGCATATCGGCAAGCCTGCGCGAAGGACAGTTTCGGTGCTGGGGCGACGTTGCTGCGCACGTCGCAGAAGTCATGGATGGCGAGACCAGTGAGCAGTTCCACAGCGTACTTCTCGACGTGGTACCGGACTTTTGTGACGCCATCGCGCCCTATTTCCAGATCGGCGCAGCCCGCAAGCGGCAATTGCAGCCAGCAATGACGGTCGCTGAATTGCGCGAGATCCTGCGCAGGAACTACGTCTGGGCTCTCACCGCCGACCGCACGCTTGCCGAAACCCATCAGCACTTCTGGTACCATTCGATCGACAATGGCGAACAAAGGCGCGGCGAGCGGGTCATCGACCCGCACGAGCGTTTCGAATCCTTCATCGATCATATCGGATTGATCCAGAGGCTGGCGGCGGTGCTGGTCAGCCGTGGTGACAAGGAGCGCGCCGGCGACGTCGTCCTCGACCATCCGGACTTGCATTACGCCATTTCGCGGGTGCAATATCTGGATGGCCTGCTCTATGCGGAAATACGCGATCCGCTCGCGCATCGCGATTTCGTCCCCGCCGATCTCATACGGTTTTTCCTTGCGTCGCTGGGCATTCGCGGCTCGACGCCGCTCAGCATCCGCTATGTGCGGGGGACTTTCTTCCAAGACCAGCCGCTGCCTTCGGAATTCCTCGAGCCTGGCAGGCCGGGTTCCCGGGTTCGCAAGCATGAGAATGAGGTCGCCCTGTGAGCACGAGCATGTTTGTTGCCTATTCCGAACTGACTCGCGTCCTGCCGTGGTCGCTCAGGGCGCTGGGCTACGCGTTCGGAACCGCTGACCGGGGCGCTCATCTCGTTGCAACAGGTGCGGCGCTCGATCCGGCTATTCTGGATGAAATTCGCCAGGCGGGACCGCGGCCCTCCCATGGCTTCCGCTACCGGAAATCGAACGGGCTCACGATGCTGGACGCCGCCGGCGTTTCATTTCTGGAAACGGGACCTGCCGCGATCGATGCTCTCGCCGCGCATGCAGGCGGCGCCAAATGGGAAATGTGCCGGATATTGGCGGCGACCGAGCTGTCGCTTGTTCCGGCCACGCTGGTCGGTGCGATGGACTACAATCTCTCCTCTATCGGCATCATCGCCAGGGATGGAACCTTCGACTGGCTGTTGGCTGACCCCGACGCACGGGGTGTGCTTTATTCGGGCCGGGGCCGGGATGCCCTGGCGGCGCTCCTCGGTGAGGACACGGCGGTTCTGGAATCGATCGACGCCGCCGGGCTGACGCCGGGCTGCGCGCTTCTCATGGTCAGCGCCCGCAGGCCTGAACTGAAGGCGTCCGGGCACGTTGCCGTTCGGCCTCGGGAAAAGATCGCCATGGCGCACCAGAAGGGCATTCCCCTGTCGCGCGAGACGCTGGATGCGCTGTACGCGCTCGAAATGCTCACCTGGGCTCCAACTTCGGAGCGCTCTCGCTCGCAGGCGGGCTTCACTGTTGCACCGGCGCCAAACTCATGAGTGAACGGAAATCCGATCCAGTGGTCGAGGTAAAAGGCCTCAACGTCGCTTTCGGCAAGCATCAGGTGGTGCATGATGTCGATCTGGCCATCCATGCTGGCGAGACGCTGGCGCTTGTCGGCGAGTCGGGGTCCGGCAAGAGCGTCACCTCCATGACGATCATGGGACTGCTTTCCGGCAATACCCAAGTGACCGGTTCGGTCATCGTGGATGGCCAGCAAGTGGTGGGGGCGTCGACATCGACATTGCGGCGGGTGCGTGGCGGCATTGCCAGCATGATCTTCCAAGAACCGATGATGAGCCTGAACCCGGTTCTGCAGGTCAGCACCCAAATCAAGGAAATGCTGCGCCAGCATCGACCCTTAAGCGATGCCGAGGCGCGGGAGGAGGGCATCCGGCTTTTCGACCGCGTTCGCATTCCTGACGCGCGGCGGCGGTTCAATGACTATCCTCACATGTTCTCCGGGGGGATGCGGCAGCGGATCATGATCGCCATCGCATTGGCGTGCTCGCCGAAGCTGCTTATCGCCGACGAGCCGACAACAGCGCTCGACGTGACGATACAGGCGCAAATCCTCGATCTCCTGAACGAGGTCCAGCGCGATACCGGCACTGCGATCCTGTTCATCACGCATGACATGGGCGTAGTGGCCAACATCGCCGACCGCGTCATGGTCATGCACAAGGGACGCGTGGTGGAGACGGGAGCAGTAAAGGACGTTTTCGAGCGTCCGCGCGAGGACTATACGAGGATGCTGATCGACGCGGTCCCCCGCCTGGGGCAAGGCGTCGCCCGCTCCTACCGCGCGCCCGCCAAGGATGCTGTGCCGAAGCCGGTTTTGAGCGTGCGCAAGCTGGTGACCCGGTTCGACGTGCGTGGCGGGGCGATGCGTCGCAAGGTGGGGCGTCTCCATGCCGTCGAGGGTCTGAGCTTCGACATCATGCCTGGAGAAACGCTGTCGCTGGTTGGCGAATCCGGCTGCGGCAAGTCGACGACCGGACGCAGCATCCTGTTTCTCAATCCTCCGGATTCCGGCGAGGTGGTCTTCGACGGACGCACGGTGCGGCGCGACAACAGGTCCGATCTTTCGGATCTCCGGCGCAATGTGCAGATGATCTTCCAGGATCCTTTCAGTTCCCTGGACCCGAAGCAAAACGTCGGTGCGATCCTGGCGGAGCCCCTGCTATGCCATGGGTTGGCGACCAGGGCCAAGGCCCTGGACAAGGCGAAACATCTTCTGGAGCGTGTCGGCCTCGAACCGTCGATGATCACCCGTCTTCCGCACGAGTTTTCCGGCGGACAGCGTCAGCGAATCTGCATTGCGCGGACCCTGATGCTCGACCCGAAGGTCATTATAGCCGACGAGGCCGTCTCGGCGCTCGACGTTTCGGTAAAGGCGCAGGTGATCGACCTGCTGCTTGAGTTGCAGGAGGACCTGCGGTTGTCCTACCTCTTCATCAGTCACGACATGGCCATTGTCGAACGTGTCAGCCACCGCGTGGCGGTCATGTATCTTGGCGAGATCGTGGAGATCGGGCCCAGCCGCGAGGTGATAGGGAATCCGAAACATCCCTATACCCAGAAGCTGATGGCAGCGGTGCCGAACCCGGAGCCGGCCGCGGACAGGCACCGCTTGATCGGCAAGCCAGTGACGGAATTGCCGTCTCCCGTGCGGCCGCTCGATTTCATTCCGCCGAACCGGCAGCCTCGCGCGGTCGGACCCGACCACTTCGTGATCGAGTGACAAGCTTTAACGAGGGCGCTTCAGATGGACGCCCTTGAACGAATCCGGGCAAGGCGCTTCCCGATACCTATGGAGAATTCGATGAACACACATGCTGATCAGTTCCGAATTGGAGAGAAGGCGGCGTCCTTTTTACGCCAGGAGAAAAAACTCCTTATCGATGGAAAATGGGTGCCGGCTCAGTCCGGGAAGATTTTCGACACATATGATCCGGGCACGGGACGCATAATTGCACAGGTTCCGGAGGGCGGCGCCGCCGATATCGACAATGCCGTCAAAGCTGCGCGGCGGGCCTTTGAAGAAGGCCCATGGAGCCGCATCACGCCCAGCGAACGTGGACGTCTCATCTGGAAACTGGCGGATCTGCTGGAACAGAACGCCGATGAACTGGCCGAACTGGAGGTTCTCAACAATGGCAAGCCGCTTGCCAATGCCCGGAATTCCGACGTCGCGCTCAGCGTGGATATGTTCCGCTACATGGCGGGCTGGGCGACCAAGATCACAGGCGAAACCATTTCGATCTCTGCGCCGGACAAGTACCATGCCTTCACGGTGCGCGAGCCGGTCGGCGTCGTCGGGCAGATCATTCCGTGGAATGCGCCACTGCTCATGCTGGCCTGGAAGGTAGCTCCGGCGCTGGCCACCGGCTGCACGATCGTGCTCAAGCCGGCGGAGCAGACGCCGCTGACGGCGCTGCGCTTCGGTGAACTGGTCCAGGAGGCCGGCATTCCCGCCGGCGTGATCAATATCGTGACCGGTTTTGGACCTACGGCGGGCGCAGCGATAGCCTCGCACCCCCAGATCGACAAGGTTGCCTTTACGGGTTCCAGCGAGGTCGGCCGCATCATCGTCAAGGCTGCCGCGGGCAATTTGAAGAAAGTGTCGCTCGAATTGGGAGGGAAGTCGCCCGTCATCGTCTTTCCCGATGCTGACATGTCGGTTGCCATTCCCGGTGTCACGCAGGGCATTTTTGCCAATAGCGGCCAGGTCTGCACCGCAGGATCGCGGCTGTTCGCCCACAAGAAGGTGTTCGACCAGATCGTGGATGGGATCGGCCAGCGGGCGGGGAACATCCGCGTTGGTCATGGCCTCAGCGAAGGCGTCCAGATGGGGCCGGTCATTTCCCCGGTCCAGTGCGACCGCGTCATGAGCTATATCGAGCAGGGCAGGAGCGCCGGTGCAACGGTGGCGTTTGGCGGCACGCGGATAGGCAATGAAGGCAACTTCATTGCGCCGACGGTGCTGACCGATACCCGACCCGACATGGCGGTGGTGCAGGAAGAGATTTTCGGTCCTGTCCTGTGCGCCATGAGCTTCGATGACGACGACCTGGAACAGATCGCGCGGCAGGCGAATGACAGCATCTTCGGACTAGCTGGCAGCGTCTGGACGCGGGACCTGAGCGTCGCCCACAAGATGGTACGGCGAATTCGCGCGGGCCGGATCGGGGTCAACGTACACGGCTCGGTGGACGCGGCGATACCCACCGGCGGCTTCAAGCAATCCGGCTGGGGCAGGGAACGGGGACAGGAAGGGCTGAACCTTTATACGGAGACCAAGTCGGTCATCATGTCGCTTTGAAGGCCTGCCAAACCTTTCGCGAACAGCCGGCAAGGTCGATCCTATCCATGCCGGCCATATGGCGGCGGCATGACCCCCGGTAACGAATATGACTGTGGCGCGCCATCGACCAGGAAGGCTATGTAACGATCGAGTACCGGCAAGCAGCGAGGTTCTGTTGAGCGCTTTGGATCGCCCGCTGTCACGCGTCCTGCGCGACGTGACCAGCCTCATCAATTCCAGCGTCGACCTCGAGACAACGCTGCAGCACCTTGTCGATGCGGCATGCCAACACGATGCTTGGTCGATGGCGGCGGTGATGAGCATCGATCAGGCGGATGGCAATGCTGTGGTCGTGACCCGGCATGATCCTAGCCAGTTGACGAAGTCCTATCGCAACCGCTGGACGCTGGCGACAAGTCCATCCCTCATCGCGTTGACCCGCAATGATCCGGTGATCATTCGCGATGCCCAGGAGAGCATCGAATTTCCGGGCTATCGGGAAGAGGCAATCCAGCGCGGTTATCGCACTGTCGTGGTTTTGCCTCTGGGCTGCCGGGACATGGAAGACCGCGCGATGGTCTTGTCGGTGCAGTCGCGCGACGTTGTCGATCTGTCAGCGGCCGATCTCGCATTCCTGCAGACGATCGTCCATCTGGGCGCCATAGCCGTGGACAAGGCCCACAGGCTAAGGGCGGAACATGCTGCCGCCGCGCAACTCCAAAACGCACTTGCCGCGCATTCCTCCCTGATGCACCAGGTCCTGTCGGACGGTTCCGTCGCATCCGCGGCTTCCATGGTCGAAACCTTCCTGCCGAACGCAATCGTCGTGGTGGATCTGACTGCCAACCTGGTCGTTGCCGGACGTTCGCCCAAGCCGGACCTCATCGACACCGACCGCTGGCGCGAGGAGATGGACGATTGCATGAGCCGCCAGTTTCTCCGTCTTGCTCGCGATATCTCGGACCAGGCCGGGCTTGAAATGCGCAAGCTGTACCTGAACTGCGGCGGCCATCACCTCAACCTGCCGGCGGCGGTGGAGCCGTTGGTCGTGGATGGCAAGACGGTAGGGGCGCTGATCGTGTTTTCGCTCGACGCCAATTTCGGCGACCTCGATCATCTTCTTCTTCAGAGCGCTCGGTTCGCGCTCAGCGTTCAGTTGATGCGGAGCCATTTACGATTCCAGACGGAATCGCAGACTTCCAGCGAATTGTTCATGGAAATCGTTTCCGGCAACTGGCGCAACGTGGACGATTTGACGGCGCGGGCGCGCCGGCTCGGCATTGACGTAAACGCCACCGCCAGGCTGGTCGCGATCGGCCTCCCGGAAACTGTGCCGGAAAAGGGCAAGACTATACCCGAACTGCACCGCTCCATCATGCGGCTCGCCGGCCAATTGGCGCCGCAGGCGACCGCCGCCGCATTGGGCGAGATCATTCTGTGCCGCATTCCCGACGCGCCCCGCGACGCGGACACGGTGGTCAAGACGTTTGTGCGCAAGCTGATCGAGGAAACGCAGTGGCTGATCGGCACCAAGCCGATCATCGTGGCGGGTAAGACCTGTTCGAGCATTCACGACTATCCCCAGGCATGGCTTGAATGCGAGCGCATGATCCGTCTTGCCGTCCGCTTCAACCGTACCGGGTTGCTTGCGCCCCAGGACTTCGGTCCTTTTCCGCTGCTGCTTTCGGCGGCCGACAGCAAGGAAGTGAGGTCGTTCGTGGATATCGCCATTGGCGCGGTCGTGCGTCACGACGAGGCGCATGCAACGGACTATATCAGGACCCTGACCGTCTTTCTGGAACACGGTTGCCGCAGCCAGGCCTGCGCGGACGCGATGGAATTGCATGTTACTACGCTTCGTTATCGCCTGAACCGTATCCAGGAACTGTTTGGCATCGAGATCGATTCACCCGAACGTCGGTTCGCGCTTGAACTGGCAATACGCCTCAACGAGACCATTGCCCGGGAGCAACCTGTCTGATGCGGTCTCTGCTTCGTGTCCTAGGAGTCTAACTGCCGCCTCTCCTACGTAGAGCAGGAAGACCCTCTCTCACGTCCCTTTATCCTTCCACCCTCCTGGAGAGGCAGGACGCATGACGGACAAGAGGGAAAAAGAGCTGAGCACGATCGATCCAGTGGAACTGCGGCGAACGTTCGGCACCTTCGTCACGGGCATCACGGTGGTGACGACGCGGGACGAAGATGGTTCGCCGCGCGGCATGACTGCGAATTCCTTCACCTCAGTCTCCCTTGAGCCGCCGCTGCTGCTCGTCTGCATAGGAAAGAGCGCCAGCAGCTTTCCGGCATTCAACACGGCCGAAGGCTTCGCCGTCAACGTACTGCACGAGCGCCAGAAGGAGGTGGCGAGCCTCTTCGCCTCGAAGTCACTCTCCAAGTTCGAGACGATAGCCCATACTACCGTGCATACGGGCTCGCCGGTGCTCACCGACAGCCTTACCTGGTTCGACTGCACGGTGCATGACCGTATCGAGGCGGGAGACCATGTGATCCTGATCGGCCGGGTGCGTGCTTTCGGCACCAGCCCTGCCGCTCCGCTAGGGTTTTGCCGGGGGCGCTATGTCTGCGTGGAAGATCCGATGCCGCCTGGCTGGACGCCTTCCCATCGCATGATCATCGGCTACCTGGTCGAGCATGACGGCCGCATCCTGCTGCGCGACGATGGCGCCGGAGGCTGGGAACTGCCGACGGCAACGCACCGTAAGCCGGGCGACATGCTCAGCTTCGAAGGCGGCGGCGTGGTTGCGCCGCTCACCAGCGATGCGTTTCTCTATTCGGTCTTCGATGTGGCCGACCAGCAGCCCGGTTATGTCGTTTACCGTGGCGCGCTCGCGGGCCCGCCTGGCGAAATTCCGGATTTGTCGCCGTCGCTGAGGTTCTTTGCCCATGAAGAGCTGCCTTGGGACAGCATTCCGATCAGGCAGATACGCGCAACGCTGCGCCGTTACCTGCATGAGCGCGCGGACTCTCGCTTCGGGATCTACGTCGATTCCAGCGATGGCGGCCGGGTGGCGATGATAGACGGCGCCCCGCGTCCGTGGCGGTCGCTTAACGGCTTGGCCGGCGACCGAGAAACCGCGAAGGGATGAGATGATGGACCTGACGCTGAAGGTGATCGAAGGATCGCGCCAGGATCTTTTCATTGCCGGGGAGCGCGTCGCGCCGCGGTCCGGCCGCTACATGCCGAGCTACGATCCGACGAACGCGGCGCCTTGGTATGAGGTTGCCGACGCCGGGGCGGATGATGTCGACGCCGCCGTGCAGGCAGCCAAAAGAGCGTTTCACGATCCGGCCTGGCGCAGGCTGACGCAGACGGATCGCGGCAAGCTGCTGCGCCGGTTGGCCGATCTCATCGCGGAACACGCCGATGAACTCGCGGCCATCGAGACGCGTGACAACGGCAAGCTTCTGAAAGAGATGCGTGTGCAACTGCGCGCGGCGCCGGACAGCTATCTCTATTTCGCCGGAATGGCCGACAAGCTGCATGGCGAGACCATACCGGTCAATAAGCTCGATATGCTGAACTTCACGCTGCGCGAGCCGATCGGCGTGGTGGGCATGATCTCGCCGTGGAATTCACCGCTGATGCTGCTGACCGGCACGCTCGCACCCTGCCTGGCAATTGGCAATACGGTCGTGGTCAAGCCATCAGAGCATACGTCCGCGTCCACCCTTGCCCTCGCCGAACTGATTGCAAAAGCGGGCTTCCCGGCTGGCGTTTTCAATGTCGTTACCGGCAAGGGCGCCACGGCGGGCGAAGCGCTGACCTTGCATCCCGATGTCGCCAAGATCGCCTTCACGGGCAGTACGGCAACCGGCCGCCGCATCGCCGCCAACGCTGCCAGCCGACTTGTTTCGTGTCAGATGGAACTGGGCGGCAAGTCGCCTCATGTCGTATTCGCCGATACCGACATCGAGCGCGCGGTGAACGGCGTGGTTGCCGGCGTGTTCGCCGCTGCCGGGCAGACCTGTATCGCAGGCTCGCGCTGTTTCGTCGAAAAATCCATCTATGCCGCATTCGTAGAAAAGCTGGCGGATCGTACCAGGCGCGTGCGTATCGGCCATCCGACCGATGAGGACACGGAAATCGGTCCGCTGGCGCTGGCTGCCCAACTCGACAAGGTCGAGCAGTATGTGGACTACGGCGTCGCCGACGGTGCGCGGCTGGTTGCCGGAGGCCACCGGCCGCGGCGGGACGACCTCTCCGGCGGCTGGTATTACGAGCCCACGGTTCTGGCGGATGCGCGCAACGACATGCGCTTCATGCGCGACGAAATTTTCGGGCCCGTCGTGGGCGTCGTGCCGTTCGACAATGAAAGCGAGCTGATTGGGCTTGCCAACGACACCCATTATGGGCTGGCGGCGGGTGTCTGGACCCGCGACATCGACCGGGCGCTACGCTTTGCGCGCAACGTCGATGCCGGCACGGTCTGGGTCAATACGTATCGCTCTGCTGCTTACATGTCGCCCTCCGGCGGGTTCAAGGAGAGCGGTTACGGCAAGCGCGGGGGTTTCGAAGTCATGCGCGAGTTCTCCCGTGTGAAGAATGTCGTCATCGACTACTCCGGCGCCACGCAGGACCCGTTCGTAATCCGTTTGCGCTGACGCTCATCCGACGATTCCCTAATATTCGAAAAGGTCATTGTCATGAAATTTTCCGTTTCCCTGAACATGGAGAGGTTCAGTCCCGACAAGGATATGCGCCAGGTGGCGGCTGAGACGCTGGAACTGGTGCGTATGGCCGATGCCGGCGGCTTCGAGACCGCCTGGTCGCCCGAGCATCACACGATTGAATTCACGATCGCGCCCGGCCCGTTCCAGTTGCTGGTCTGGTGGGGAGCTCATACCGAACAGATCCGGCTTGGCACCGCCACCATCGTCGCGCCGTACTGGACCCCGATCCGTCTCGCGGGAGAGGCCGCGCTTTGCGATCACCTGACGGGAGGGCGGCTGGAATTCGGCATCGCCCGCGGCGCCTATCAGTATGAATTTGACCGTATGGCGGGAGGCATCCCGCAACAGGAAGGCGGCGCCTACATGCAGGAACTGCTGCCGGCAGTCCAGAAATTATGGGCAGGCGACTACGCCCACGAGGGTAAGTATTACCACTTCCCGCTGGCAACCTCGGTGCCGAAGCCCTTGCAGCAACCCAACCCGCCCATCTGGGTGGCGGCGCGTGACCCCGGCACATTCGATTGGGCGGTGCGCAATGGCCACAACATCCTCTCCACGCCGTTGTCGCGGCCGGTCGCGGAAATCGGCATTCTCGGCGACAAGTTCAAGAAGGCGGTCCAGGATCATCCCGAAGTGCCGAGACCGCGGTTCATGATGCTGCGCCGCACTTGCGTGTATGAACGTCCCGAGGACTGGGAACTGCCGGTTCGCTACAGCTATCAATATGGGCGCAGCTTCGAGAACCTGTTCCAGAACATCGGCACGGTGAAGAACGGCTTTCCTGAAGCGGTTTCTTACGACACCGTTGGCAACAGCGGCGACTACGATCCGCGGTCGATCCGCGACAATCTCCTTTTCGGCACCCCGGACGAGGTGGTCGAAAAGCTGATGGTCTATGAAGCGGCGGGCGTAGACCAGTTCTGCCTCGGCCTCGCCTTCGACCTGCCGTTTGAGGTGCAGAAGAAATCGCTGGCGCTGTTCATCAAGGAAGTGATGCCCGTATTTGCGATGCGCGAGAAGGAAGCGGGCAGGGAAAAGTCGCGGGTGATCGCCTGATGGGAGCTGTCACGCCATGATTGTCGAGGAACGCATCTACAAGATAAGGGCCGGCCGTCTCGCCAGGTACATGCAGCTTATCAGCGAGGAAGGCCTTGCCATCCAGCAGCCGATCCTGGGCAACCTGATCGGCTATTTCCGCACCGAGATCGGACCTCTCAACCATGTCGTGCATCTATGGGGCTATAGCGACCTGAACGACCGCGCCGAGCGGCGTCAGCGGCTGGCCGAAGATCCCGCGTGGCGGGCGTTTACCGTCAAGCTCACCGAGAATATCGAAACGATGGAAAACCGAATCCTGATCCCGACCGATTTTTCACCGCTGCGGTAGGTTCAAGACCTGGCTTCCCGCTTGCCCGACCGCGAAAGAATCCAGGAGCCGGTCCGTGGTCATGACCCAGCCGTAGTTGCGTGCGAAAGCATCGAGCATGGCCTGCCGGCTGGGCGGATGGTTGGAAGAAACAGCATCCTCTACCACAATCGTGGGATAACCGAAATGCACGGCGTGACGGCAGCTATCTTCGACGCACATCTCCGCTACCGTGCCGACGAATACCAGACCGTCCACCGCAAGCAGCTTGAGCGTCTTGGCAAGATCCGTGGCATGAAAGGCGCTGAAATAGACCTTGTCCAGCACGATATCGCCATCCTGTGGCGCAAGCTCGTCAATCACCTCCGCGGCATCCCGCATGCCCTCGACATCGCCGTAGGAGCGCATGAAGCCTGGTACGCACGCATGGGTCGGCGCATCGGTCAGCTTGATCCAGGTCAGCTTGCCGGCGAGGGCCTGATACAGGGAGTCGGCAACGTATCGCGTGAATACCACCGGCTTGCCGTTGCCGCGAAACGCCGCAATGAGTCTGCCGATCGAAGGTATGGTTTCGCGCGCGGATGCAACCTCCATCGGCGCATGCCTGCGCACGAAATCGTTCTGCATGTCCACGACCATGAGGGCAGGGTTTTTAAGCGAAGCCAGCACGCCGTTTCTCCATACAGGCGTCCCGGATTATACCTATCCGGGTAGCGGAGAGCCTATATCATCGAACCCGCGAGCCGTATGCTTTCCTTCGTAGCACTGGGCTACGCGGGTATCCTGCCGAACGGGGGAAGACGGCGGGTGCACTTCTATCTTCATTAATCGGGATCGTGGCTCTGGAATGTGCTGACTATCGTCCGCCAGGCCAGGAGTGGAGGACAGGTGTGACGGATCGCATAACGGTCGAGGGCGTGTACAAGATTTTCGGCAGATCGCCGGAATCGGCTTTGGCCATGCTGAAGTCTGGCGAGACAAAGGAAGCTGTGCTCCAGAAGACCGGGCAGGTCGTCGGCTTGAGCGACGTGTCGCTGTCCGTTCCCGTCGGTTCGATTTACATGATCATGGGCTTGTCCGGCTCCGGTAAGTCGACGCTTGCGCGATGCATCAATCGCCTCATCGAGCCGAATGCAGGGCGCATCCTTATCGATGGCGAGGAGATCACCGGCGCCAGCGAAGCGCGGCTGCGCGAAATCCGCCGGACGCGTATCTCCATGGTGTTCCAGCACTTCGGCCTGTTGCCGAACAGAACGGTGTTGGAGAATGCCGAGTTCGGCCTGAAACTGCGAGGTGTGCCAGCCGCCGCGCGCAGGAAGAAGGTGATGGAGGTGCTGGAGGTCGTCGGGCTGGCTTCGTGGGCAAATCATCTTCCCGGTACGCTGAGTGGCGGCATGCGTCAGCGCGTCGGATTGGCCCGCGCACTCGCCACGGATGCCGATGTCCTGATCATGGACGAGGCTTTCAGCGCGCTGGACCCACTCATCCGCAGCGAAATGCAGGACGAACTGCTGCGCCTGCACAGGACTTTCCACAAGACCATCCTGTTCATCACGCATGATTTCCAGGAGGCGCTGAAGCTCGGAAGCCGGGTCGCCATCATGGCGGATGGAATGGTGATGCGCGAAGGCGTTCCGCAGGACATCGTGACCAAGCCCGGGAATGACTACGTCGCCGCCTTCACCCGCGACGTCAACCGGGCCCATCTGTTCGATGCGAGTTCCGTGATGGTGGAAAGCAGTCCGCTCCGGCTAGACGGACGTGCGTTTGGCGGCCGCGATGCCGAGGGCGAACCGGTGTTCATCGTCGACGATTCGATGCAGGTCGTGGGTGTCGTCGGACCACGCCAGTTGCCACGCCTCGCCGATGGTTCGGCGATCCAATCATTGATGAGCAAGGACTATGAGACGGTATGCGGCACGGAAAAGCTGTCGGTGGTGGCCAGCCTGTGCCATCGAGACCGGCCGATAGCCGTTGTTGACGAGGGCGGCCGATATTTGGGGCGTGTCGATCCACTCCAGATCCTGTCCCGCATTGGCGCTCCGGCGGCGGCTTCCTCGCAATCCCGGGGAGCGGAGGCCTGACCATGCTGGATGTCGATAATCTCTATGTCATCCCGCTGGACCAATGGATCCAGGTCGGCGTCCGCTGGCTGGCAATGCATTTCCGGCCACTTTTCCAGACCATCAAGTGGCCCGTCGAGACCCTTCTGACCGCGATCGACCATGGACTCCATGCCATTCCGTTTCCGATCCTGATCGGGATCTTTGCCCTCATCGCATGGCGCTCCGCATCGCGTGGCGTGGCTATATTCACGCTGCTTTCGCTGACCCTGATTGCCTTCATGGGCCTGTGGGCGGAAGCGATCACCACCCTGTCGCTCATCGCCACGGCAATCGTGGTGTGCGTCATCCTTGGCATTCCAATCGGAATCCTGTGCGCGCGCCACGATCGCGCCTGGACCATCGTGCGGCCGGTGCTCGATGTCATGCAGACGACGCCCAGCTTCGTCTACCTGGTCCCGGTGGTCATGCTGTTCGGCGTCGGAACGGTGCCTGGGGCAGTCGCGGTCATCGTGGCGGCGATATCACCGCTGATCCGCTTCACCAATCTCGGGATTCGTCTTGTCGACAAGGAGATGGTCGAGGCGGGGCGGGCCTTCGGTGCCACCGATCGCCAACTTCTCTGGGAAGTCCAACTTCCATTGGCCTTGCCAACCATTCTGGGCGGCCTCAACCAGACAGTACTGATGGCCATGGTCATGTCGGTGATCGTATCCATGATCGGGGCCGAAGGGCTCGGACTTGTGGTCCTGCAGGGGCTGGGACGTCTCGATGTCGGCATGGCTGCCGTCGGCGGCATCGCCATCGTCCTGCTAGCCATGATCCTCGATCGCATCACGCAGGGCCTGGCCAACCAGGACAAGGCCGGACCAACCCGGGGCATCCGGGCCGCCCTGGCTCAGTTGCTGCGTCCCAGAAATGAGGAAGCGGGGAGTTTCGAAACGAACCACCAGCAGGTTTGAACACCGTCTCGATCAGGCGGAACGACGCAACAAATATCACAACAAGGGGAGAATACATGTCGGCGAATTATCGATACCGCAAAGGGCTGAGACTGGCCTGCGCCATGGCTGTTGCAGCAACCATGATGGGTGGGCAGAGTTTTGCGCAGGATAAGCCTGGCGAAGGCAAGACCATTCGTTTCACGTCCTCCGACAGCCTGGGCGCCAACTATATTCAGGACCAGGTCCTGATAGCGGGCCTCGAGAAACTCGGTTACGACGTAAAGTTGTCGACCATGAACATGTCGGCGATCCTGCAGGCCATTTCGCAGGACGACCTCGACATGACCGGCGACATCAACTGGCCGCAGGCCGAGCCCGCCATCGCACAGATCTCGGATACGGTCGAACTGATCAATGAAGGCACGATCGCGGGCGGCGGCATCAACGGCTACATGATCGACAAGAAGACAGCCGAAGCCAACAACATCACCAATGTCTCGCAACTGAAGGACCCGAAGATCGCCGCCTTGTTCGACACCGACGGCGACGGAAAAGCCAATCTGGTGAATTGCGATCCCGCTTGGAAGTGCGGTGACGTCGTCGATTTCCAGGTCAAGGAGTTCGGCTTGAGCGATACGGTGCGCTCCATCCGCGCCAAATACGAGCCGCTGATCGGCGAGGTCTTTGCACGGGCCGACCGAGGAGAGCCGATCCTTCTTTACACCTGGAGCCCATCCTGGATCGTCTATCGGCTGAAGCCCGGCAAGGACGTGGTGTGGCTGCCGATCCCGTATGACGCTCTTCCCGAGGGCGTATCGAAACCGAAGACGCACGAGGTCAAGGACGTGGTTGGCTGTGCGGGGGGGCAGAACCCATGCCGCATGGCGGTTGGCCCATGGAACTGGCGCACGCTCGCCAACAAGAAGTTCCTGGCTGACAATCCGGCGGCCAAGAAATTCATCGAACAAGCGAAATGGTCGCTGGACATCTGGAGCCAGTGGGAAGGCGATCTGGGGGCCGGCAACAAGACCGACGCCGAGATCAAGAAGATCGCCAACGACTGGATTGCCGCAAATCAGTCGGAGTTCGATGGCTGGGTAAAGAATGCGGCTGCCGCCGGGAAATAATCCGGGCAGGCCTCTATCGTGGCCTGTTATCACAATGGTGGCGGACCCTGTCCGCCACCATTGTCGATTGAGGAGACCGATTGCCGGCCAAGCGTTTTCGCTTCATGGCGACGTTTCCTTATGGGGAGCGGCTACACAGGCTCATGCAAAGGGCAGGCGATCGTTTGGACATGCGGCCTCAGAGACGATTATCTCGGGATAAATAGCTGCCGCCGCGCCTGATCGAGCGCGGGCCGCTTGGTATAGTGAGAAAAACTGAGTGAAGCCTTATTTCACGCGCAGCTATTACTCTAGGTCGCGCGTGAAGGTTCCGTTCTCCTTGAGCCCCCCGCTGTCGTGGAACTTGACATCCAGACGCCAATGCGAACGGCGGCGGCATGTCGTTACAAGCGCGAAACCGTCGCCAGGGGCGAAACTTGTCTGCACCTCGCAACAATACGGCCCCTGCTCAGGATCGGGATCGGGAAAGCAAAAAGTCTCATTGGCCTGGAAATTGTCGGCAGTTCCGTTCGCAAACGGATATGGCGCGTACAGCGCCGAACTGTGGATACAATGCAGGATGCTCTGCTTGCCGGTTTTGCTGTTTGTTACACGAGCGGTGACCAGGCTGCTCACGTGCTCGTCACCCGACAGGAATACCAGTCCCTTTATTTCCTTGTTGCACACGAACCTGAGCAGTTTATGTAAGGAAAACGGGTATCCATCCCACGCGTCCGAACGCAAGGCACAAGTGGGGGCCTCGGCCACCTCCCGCCGCCGCGGCAGCACTGCCGAGGATGTGAGAACAAATTTGGGCATTTCGGTGTGTTCAGGCTTGGTAAGCCATTCACAAAGTTTGGCGAATTGCGTTGAACCCATGATCCGCGCTTCGCACCAGTTCGAAACCGTCCGTCCTTGACGTTCGGTGCGCGTGTCGCAAAGGAAGAATGGCATACCGTTGTGGGTTAAATCGTCTCGCCAGATGTGTGCCGGCAGGCGCTTTTCCAGCACCTCGGTCTTGCCACGTTCGTACCTGAAGTAAGCCAGCTTCCCAGGCTTTATGACGATATCATTCTTGCGCATCGCCGGGTCGGGGTCTTTTGCCCAATTGTCGCGAATCTCATGATCGTCCAGCATCATTTCAACCGCCATGTCCAAGCGCTGCATCACCGCCTTCACACCGCGGCTCTGGCCCCGGCGTTCGTAGGGTATTCGGAATCGGTCGTTGACTACCTTAGGGTCGAAAAGCCCTGCCGTAGCGTCGATATATACCTGATCGCCGGCCAGCAGCAGCAACGTTGGGGCGCCGGGTTTGCCCAGTAGATCGCCGAGCGCGAGCAGAGACGCATCCGCGGGCCCTCGTGTCGCATGCTGACCGTCGGGCATGTGGTCGAGGAAATCACTGGGGTATTGGCAACTTGCGAGAGCGAATGAAAGGTTCGATACCGCGCGGGCATCGCTCTTGTGCCGATGGCTTCTGTGCGACCTTCCAGGCCTGCCGACGATCAGGCCACCTCGCAAATCATCCAATGTGTCAGTCTCGAGCGCATACCGAATAGCCTCGGCGGCCCTCTTCACCGCGTTCTTGGCATGCGAACCTGTGTCGAGGATTTCAGGTGGTGATCCCGCCGCGTCGGGCAGTTTCGGTAACCGAGCCAAGCCGCCAATACCCTGCGCCTGAACGTACAGCAGCAAGACCAGTACCTGCTGCGCTTCAGGCCACTCATGGAGCGGAACTTCAAATACGTAAGGAGATGCGGGTTGCTTAATATAGTAATGCGGAAGACTATTATAGAGGCTATCGTCGCTCTGTCCTTTCTCGTCGCCGCGGCTCGTAACCGGCGGACCGATCATGTGCAGGCGGTCGCCCTTTGCGTAGACGGGAACAATGAAAGCTGCATGAGGCAAGCCCCGCCCTCCGCTATCGGCCGCTTGCACCAGGATCTTGCCCGCCTCGACCTCTACGCGCACCCCGAAGGCGGGCGCCCTGGCTTCAGAGGGGAGAGAATGCGTCATGGCTTTTCCTCCAAGGGCCCCGGCATATCGGAGATATCCGGCATTCCTAGGTATTTCGCTATAACGCCGCAGATCGACGAGGCGTCTTTGCCGATCAGGCAATCCTGATGACCGTGGCCGGCAATGCACCAGGTCAGGTAGGACGGTTGGCCGAGCGCCAGGAACTGGCCGCTTTTGTCAATAAGATCCCTGATTTCTTCCTCCGATTGCACCGCCTCGACCGCATGCAGAGATGAGTTCAAATGCGGCACGCCGGCCCCTTTGAGCATATTTCGCATCAGTCTTAGCGTTGAGGGGGCGACCAAACCGTTTTCCGCTCCATGGATCGACATCATCGGGAATCTCAGTCGATCCCTCACCCGGTCCGGCAGCACATAGCGATTTATGCCGGCGCGATCGGTCACGGTGTTGAAGCCAGCAAAATGTATGACCTGCGAGACTGTCTCGACGCTGAGCGGGCCGAAGAAATCGTCGATGTGGTCGAGTACGAGGTCAGAGAGATTGTTGAGCGAGAAGGTGCGTGCATAGAGCGCGTCCATCCGATGTCTTGTGCCGACCCAAGGCGTCGCTTTGCCTGGGGGCCAGAGGGGATTCTCGCGCCGATACTCGTCGGACGGCAGCCACATTGCCGAGAGCGCTCTGTCGAGCAATTGACCGGCGAGCGAGATATCGCCATGCGGACTAAACACATAGTCTTCAAGTTGAAGAAAATAACGTACATATCGCATCACATATGCGGCGAGCACATTTGCCGAACTCAACAGCATTGCCGGGCCGACTTGCGAAAACACCACGCGCCCGATCTTATTGTGCAAATTCCTTCGATCATGCTCGCCAAGCACTGCCATGCTGAACATTGCCGCGCCCATGCAATGGCAGACGACATCGAGCCTTTCCTGCCCTGTCGCAGCCAGCACGTGTTGGACGGCGATCGGAATGTCATTCTCCGCCATCTCCTCAAAAGACCAACCGCCTGTGGCGGTAGTCAGGCCTGAACTCGATCGCATATCGAGCACCCAGACATCGCGCCCAGCATCACACAGCGATTGAGCGAGGTTGCCGGGTACGGCAGCATGAGCAAATGTGGTGCCGCTCGCACTGTAACCATGGATGAGCAAGACGGGGCGTTTCGGGACGCCCTTCTCGATCACCTTTGCGGAACTGCCGTCATAGCGGGCCAGGCGAATGCGGATCGGCGGGCTGAGC
The DNA here is from genome assembly GCF_020165765.1 of Mesorhizobium sp. B264B1B. Taxonomy (NCBI): domain Bacteria; kingdom Pseudomonadati; phylum Pseudomonadota; class Alphaproteobacteria; order Hyphomicrobiales; family Phyllobacteriaceae; genus Mesorhizobium; species Mesorhizobium sp. B264B1B. Next base: position 86,647 of record NZ_JAIUIS010000017.1, on the reverse strand, counting down.
TGACCTTTCAAGGTCAACCAGTCGATTTGGGGCGCAGGTAAGCCCGGCACCGCCCCGGGCAACCGTTGTGGTTCACGCGCAGATGGCGGGTCGGGGCGGCGAAAACTCAGTGCATGTATCTGAAGCACGACGCGAAAACCGTAGAGTATGAAAGAGGCCAGATCTGCCAGTGCCGCGACACGGTCTTGCTGCCCCACTATCCGCAGCAGAGGCACCGATTGCCGCGCCAGGTATCGTTTGTTTAGCTCTAGCGACGGTAGCTTCTTGCCAATGACGGTCTTGCTCATCTGCGGGAAAACTTCGACCGACATCTCCATCAATTGCTGCCAAGGGCTGGCGCCGCGCGCATAGGTGAGCCGCTTCACCGCTCTGATTTTCTTCTGCGTGAACAGAGAGCTGTCGAACCTCGCGCCCGTGCCGAGATCTTCCGGCTCGACAACCTTGTCGATGTGCAAATCGTATTCGATCAGGCGGACCCCGCCCGCACGCGAGCACAGGTGCAGAATGTCGAGCAGTCTGAGATGGGATGCCCCTCCGCTAGGCGGCGTGAAACGCAACCATTCCTGGCCCTGGCGGACCAAGCGGTAAGCGAAGTCGCGCATCCCGCGGTTGAGCGCCCACGCAAGGATAGCGCGCAGCATTCGGGGCACGGGGCGCGATTTTTCCAGATCGAACAGGTGGAGCGATCCCGAGATCTCCGCCTCGAGCGCAACATGGCTTTCATAGGCCTGATCTGCAATGGGGTCGAACTCCTTTCCTGCACGCAGAATGCGCAGCCGACCATGGGCAATCGGCAAACACCGTCCACGGGGCGTTTGCAGCGCGTAGAGATCGGTGAGCACCACCGGCTTGGTGGTTAGCGTCAGTTCGACCATGTGTGGTTTCACACCGTTGCCGCGCATAGCCAGAGGGACCTTGCCGCGCACCTGTTCGGTCAGTTCGATGCTGGTAGGCGTAGGCGCAGGGTTCGTCCGCGGCGTGGAATATATCGGCCGCGTTTCGCCACGAGAGTTCCCAGGCAAGGGTGCATTGGTCAAACGGCCGCCACTGAGTTGCCATTCCTCCTTGAGCTCGGTGATCGCTCGCAATGCCAGAACGGCTATGGTCAAGGCGGGATTGATACCCAGCGACGTGGGCACGACCGAGCCATCGAGCACGATCAACCCTTCGTGAGTGCGTCTGAGGCCGACCGCGGCGGCATCGAACACGCGGCCGCAATGATCGGTCACGCCTTGGCGAACGTCGTCACCCATGGCGCAGCCCCCGAGAGGATGCACCGTCAGCAGCGGGCCGCGCTGGCGACCGAACACGGCTTCGAGCCTGTCGGACAAAGGTCGCCACAACAGGTTGTTCACCAGCCGTCCGCCCAATCCAGACTCTCGAAGCAAGGCGCCAAGGCGCGCATGATGGTTCTCGAGTCGGGGGTCCAGTCGCAACTCCGGCCAGCGCACTGTGAGCATCCCGTCGGCGAGCATTTTTTCAGGATCGTCTTGCTTCTCATCGGCGCTGTTTTGCATCGAGGGCTCTAGCGCCAGTGCTCCCTCCGCGTCGTCGCGGCCGATCATGGCCAGCACCAGGGAGTTGGTGATGGCGGCTGGATTGACGGCTGCATCGTCTGCCCGTGAAGGATTCGGCTCATGCTTCGCCCAGTCGCCATCGGCGACGCGATTGAGCACATCGAATGTGGTGGCGCTTTCCTCAAACAGGCGGCGCAGCGGTCCCGGTACGGCAAGATCCTGGATCACCAGGTCAGTAGCCGCGTTGCCGTCGCGCAGATCGATCATTGCGGTTATCGTCGGGCCGACCGCGCGACCGCAATCCTCGCTCTTGATGTTTGGGGCCGGATTCTCGGTTTCGTCAGCGACGCCATTCACCCGTGCCGCCAAATCATGGGCAACGACGAGCATGTCACCATTGGCGGAGAACTTGCTTCCCAGCTGATCGGAGAACTTTATCCCGCGGATTTGCGAGCGCATCAAAATTTCCGTCGAGCCGAATGTGCCTGCTGCAAGGATCACGCGCCTCGCCAGCAGCGCGAACGGCTTCCGCTGGTTATCGCGTAGATGGCCGTCGGTGTGATTGACGTCCAACTGCCATCCTTCGCCCGCGCGCAAAACGCGCAAGACGGTGGCGCCAGTGACGATCTGTACCAGGCTTTGTCGAGCTAGCCGCAACAAGTTCAGGTCGAGGGATTCTTTGGCATTGTAGTTGCAACCAGTGGCGCAGTCGCCGCAACGGCGACATTCGCTCATCGCGACCCCGGCGTGGTTGGTGTGGCAATCGGAAGCGACGGTTATGTGAGCGGGTCGTGCTTTGCCACCAGCCAAATTTCTAATTGCTTCGGACTTGGCCAGGAAAGGCTTGGTGACACGTATCGGCTTGGCTCCCAACCAATCACGCAGCCGTTCAGCTGTCTCTGCGAGCGTCGTATCTCTGCGGATTTTGGTGGGCCAGCGTGCTTCCCGGAAAATCTCCAGCAGCGGCATCTCCATCACGCCGGCGTTGATTAATGAGCCTCCACCCAAGCCACACGCGACGAGAGCTACCGCGTCGTCGCTGCAGCGCAAGTCGTAAAGACCATCGAACACGCCGCGTTGGCGTTTCGCAAAGGGGGTGGCAAAGCGGACGTGGCCGCCCAGATCGGCCAATCGCGAAGGGAACATTCCGGCCAGGTACTCCTTGCCGCGTTCCAGTACGCAGATTTTTAAAGATTGGCCTTGCACATCCTTGCAGGCGCTCAATTCGGCGGCAGCCACCGAGCCGCCATAGCCGCTGCCAACGATGGCAACATCAAAGTCATATCCGCCCTTGACGGTTGTCCTTTCCCTATCGGCGATCTGCGGAAAATCGTGGACCAATGTCTCGAGTCGGTGCGAGAGCCAAGCCGTCGCACGTGGCGGCTCCGGCGCTGCCTTGATGTGTACAGGCAATGCGTCCTCCCTAATTTAGATATCAATCATATACGAAATTTGGTGTAACGTCAGGAAGTCACGCAATCTATCGGGGCGATATTCATTCCCTTTAGGAAGTGCGCGGTCGGCGGTGCCTTTCTCTGCCCTGAAACCATGGGCACGGCTGCGGGAAGGAACCCATGGAGGGTACTTGCGAGCTACTTGAGAGTTTTCTGCCGCTGGAATTACTCGGTAGAATTCACGCACTTCGAGCGGATGGCCCAGTATCCGTCGAATTCCAGGCTGCAGTGGTGTTTGTCGATGTGTCCAGATACACGGCCTTGGTCGAGCAACTAGCACGACGGGGGCAAGAAGGACTTGAAAGAATCCCGAGCCTGCTTAGTCATTCCTACGCACGATGCGTGGAGCAAGTATACAATCGTGGAGGCGAGATTTTGTACCTCGCCGGCGACGAACTGCTGGCCTACTGGTCGGCGGATGTCCGCGGACTTGAAAGCGCGGTGCGAGCGGCGACAGCCTGTGCCAAGGCAATCTGCGGCGGCCAGAACGAGCGTTTGGAGGACGGAACAGCTGAAATCGCACCCGCGCTGCATGTTGGAGTAGGGGCGGGGGCCCTCTGGGCGGCGGCTTTGGGCGGTCAGCCGGTCTGGACTCTCTTTGCAGGCGGAGATGCCATCATGCAGGCCGCTCAGTCCCAAGCGGCTGCGCGCCGATGGGAATATGTACTTTCCGACAAAGCCAACTTGGCCCTTGCGCAGCCGTCTCAATCGCGGCGCAGTCGGCCTACGCTGGCTTCTCCGCCTCCGGGCTGGCTGGCAAGGTTTTTGCCTTTGCAGCTCAGGGACCTGCTGTCCGAAGCCGACTTGCGCTCAGTTGCCGCGGACGGCGCCGTTGCCATCCGTTCCGAAGAAGATCGTCCAACGACCGCCCGCTTAGACGCCCTGGCGGAGATTAGGCCGATCACCGCCCTTTTCGCGCGAATTGCCGGACTTGACCATCGTCAACCTCAGGCGCTTGCGCGCTATCAATTGCTATGCGCGACCCTCCAGGAGGATCTGCGTTCGCGCGGTGGGCCGGCCGGCGAGTTGCTCTTTGACGACAAAGGTCTGATTTTCTTTGCGACGTTCGGAGCGCGAGGCAGTTTCCACCGCGACGATCCTTGCCGTGCCGTCGATGCTGCTCGCGCGATCCGTCTGACGGCCCAACGCTTGGGCCTCTCCGCGTCGATGGGCGTGGCTACCGGCGATGCGCTTTTTAGTGTTGTCGGAAGCGCACGCCGGCGCCAGCTGATGGTGATCGGCGCGCCCGTGAATCGGGCGGCGCGGCTTATGACGGCGGCATCGGCAAACGTTCTCTGCGATGCACCAACAGAGCGAGCCAGCCGGACGGCGTTTTGGTTCGAAGAACACGGCACGTTGCAACTGGACGGACTTGGGGACATGGCAACGGTATTTTGTCCCATGGATCCGCGCGCCCCGGTCCAACCTCTTAGTCCGCTGATTGGTCGGCAGAGCGAGCTGGAGTTCCTGAAACGTACGTTCGAGGAGACCCGCCGTGGAGGCAGGCGTTTGCTCGTTGTCTTGGGTGAGTCGGGCATTGGAAAAACCGCTTTGATCAGAGCTTTCACGGACGAACTGCGCTCAACCGCAATCGAGGTTTTGACCGCGCGCGCCGAACGTGACGATCGCCGGACATCGCTCCTGCCATGGCGGCGGGTGCTTGTGTCCCTTCTCGGCCTCCCGTCCGACAGCGATGGATTTGCGGTGCTTGATGTCGTCACACAACGGGTTCAAGGCAACTCGTCGCTCGTTGGGCGACTGCCCTTGCTAGGTGATGTTCTGAGCATCGAAATTCCCCAAAACGACGGGACGCGACATCTGGAGGGACCTCATCGCGCTGATGCCACCATGCGTCTTTTGGGTGATCTCATGGATAACTTGGCACCGCGCCCGTTGGCATTGGTCCTGGAGGACAGTCAGTGGCTGGATTCGGCATCGTGGCGCCTCGTCGAGTGGGTTCTCTCATCTCTGTCCTCGTTGCTTCTGGTCCTGTGCGTACGCTCGGACGAAGTTCCGGAGGAGTTAAAAAACCTACGAAGGCGAGCCGAGGCCACAAGAAGGAATACATCCGGAACGGAACCTGACGATCCCGCGCGCCTGTGTCGTATCCTGGATCTTGAGGAACTCAGCGAGGCGTCGATTTGCGAACTGGTCGCCCGCACGCTCGGGGATGTGCCCCCACATGGCGAACTGGCGCGCCGGGTCTCGGCCTTAGCCGGTGGCAATCCGTTTTTCGCCGAGGAGATAGCGCTGACATTAAAGAGCCAGGGGCTCATCGCCATACGCGATGGTTTGTGGTGTCCGATCCGCCCGCTCGAGAGCCTTCGATATTTCGAAGGTGTCGATCGGGTCATTCGGGAGCGCGTTGATCGATTGGAGACCTCAGTCCAGCACGTTCTCAGGGCTGCGGCCGTGATCGGGCGTTCATTTACCGGCGAGGCCCTGGCGACGTTGCTCGAGGGCGAGTTGGATCACGACGGTGTGGGTGCAGCTGTCGAGTCGCTCGTGGCGGCGCATCTCGTGCGTCAGGGCACTGGATCAGGGAACTACGAGTTCCGTCATGATCAAATCCGAGACGTCGTTTATGGCTCAATTCCCAGTGAAGTGCGACAGCGACTTCATGCAGCTCTGGCCGCTTGGATCGAGTCGAGCCAGTCGGCCGCCATGGGCGCGGATGTCGCGGCCCTCGTTCAGCATTTTGAGGCCGCCGGAAACAATTTCAAGGCAGTTGGATATGCCAATTTGGCAGCAATCAAGGCGCTGCAGGTCGGTGCGTTTCGAGAGGTCGAGGCGTTTCTGGAAATCTGCTTGAGATACGAGTCGAAGCAGCCTTGGAGTGCTGAGCAAAGACTTCAGTCGGTGCGTTGGCGCAGGCAGCTCGGCGAGGCCCATTACAGTCGTGGCGACCTCCATGCTCAGGGCATTTCGGTGAGGCGCGCCCTCACCCTGGCGGGCACGCCGGTTCCACGTTCCTCGGCAGCCCTTTTGATGCGGCTGCTTGGGGGTGGAATGCGGCTCGCGTTCCAACAGGTGTTCCCTCCTTCGCTATGGTCAACTCAAGGTGGTGTGCTGGACTCCTGGGAGCGAGAACTAGCTCGCTGCCTTAACCAGGCGGCGGTCGTGGACTATTTCGAGCTTCGCTTTTCGCGAGCGTTTTCCCACACCGTCGCGGCTGTCGCCCATGCGGAGCGCACGGGGCTCACCATGGAGATGGTGATCGCGTCCGCCCAACTGGCATGCGGGCTGGGAATTCTGGGGCGCCGGCGCGCTTGCAACTACTTCATGGCAAGGGCAGAACGGGTGGTGACTGCGCTCGCCGATCCAGCGGTCCATGCCCACCTGTGTAATCTCGATGCGCTCTGGCGCATCGGCCGCTGCGACTGGCTGATGGTAGATCGTCGTCTGGATCAGTCTCAAGAGCTGTGTCTAAAGGCGGGCGATCAACTAAGTTGGTGCAACGCCCAGGCCATGCGCTTCTGGTCAATGTACTACCGCGGTGAATCGGGTGCGCTGGAGTACACCGCCCAGGCGCTGCTCTCCCGCGCGCAGAACAGCGGAAACCTCCAGCAAGAGATTTGGGCGCTCCGATGCAAGTCGTTGTGTGTGCTCCACACGGATAGCCCCCGTGAAGCGGTCGACATCCTTCGGCTGACCACGTCCGCTATGGTCGGATCCGCCGATCTCGCCGACTTGGTCTCCGCCAAAGGGTCGCTTGCGCTCGCGCTTGCACGGGTCGGGCTCCATGCTGAGAGCCTTCGGGCTGTGGTCGAGACGCTACGCCTGCTGCGCGAGATGCGTCGGCCGACTGTGCACAGCACACTGCCCGGCATTGCCGGCGTGTGCGAAGTGCTTCTGCGCGGCAGGGAGGCAGGCCTCTCGCGCGAGTACGACCAGTGGCGCCACTGGGAGCGCCAAGCGCTGCATGAGCTCAAGCGTTACCGCCGCGCGTTTCCTGTCGGCACCGCCCAGTATGGGCTGTGGGTCGGCGTGGCCCATTGGCTGGATGGGCGCGGTGACCGCGCCGTCTCTACTTGGCGGCAAGCACTCGCGGCTGCGCGGCGCCTCTCGTTACGCAGGGATCAGTCGATCATTGCGGCCGAGCTGAGGCGCCGGCAAGACAAGATCTAAGATACTCTCCTGCGTTGGAGTTATCCGATCGGCAACTTGGGGGCGACATGGCTTTTGGCGGCGCGAACGAAAGAAATGATCTCCCGCGCCTTGCACGGATCGATCCGCGCCTGTTCGATCTTCTTTTCGGCGGCTGCAAGGTTGAACGCCACGCGGCGGGCCAGATTCTCTTCGTCCAGGAAGATCCATCCGATCGTATTTACGGGGTGATGAGCGGGACGGTGGAGATCTCGATGTATTCGCCGGGAGGCCGGAAGCTGGTGGCCAATATCGAGCTTTCGCACAGCTTGGTCGGAGAGATCGGCGCGCTCGACGGGCGCCCGCGCACCGCAACCGCCACTTGCCTGACCGTTTGCGATCTGGCCTCGCTCGGTCGGAAGCAGCTCTTCGATCGCATCGAAAAAACTCCACCTCTGGCACGCGCCATGATTGAGCTTTTGTGCGCACGGCTGCGTTGGGTCAGCGGCGAACTTGGCGATCAGGCTTTCTTCGGCATTGAGGCCAGGCTGGCAAAACGACTGGTCTTTTTGGCCGGCGTTATGGCGGATGGCTCAGGTTGGATACCGATCTCCCAGTCCGAACTGGGGGAGTTCCTGGGCGCCACGCGCGAGTCCGTCAACAAGACACTTAACGATTGGCGCAACCGTTCGATCATCGCAATCAAGCGTGGTGGCCTGCGCATAACGAATGCCGGTGCGCTTCGTCACATTGCCGAGTCACAGGACGATGACTGATGTCGCCATTCGCAATCGGCGCGCGCATCAGAGCCGCGAATCAGATTGCGCAACGAAGACCGGATCGGCATGAAGGGATAGTCCTCCACCTGTCGTGGTGACGAACTGGGAACCTCCGTTCAGCATCCTGACGCCGTCCCAGGCGATTGGACCTGCCACGGCTGTCGCGCGATCTATGGTCGGGCTTTTCTTAATAGTCCGTCGGTCAGTCGGTACCCGCTCAAGGAGGCAGAGCGGTGGCGCTAGCCACCGCTCTTATCTGGATCAATTCCGGCAGTCCGGGCTGACAGGATCGTACTGGTGTGGGCTGACCCCCATGCACTTGGAGTTCGAAGCGCCACCAGGCAATCCGATCGACCCGGTCGGGAAGCCATACACCGCTTCTTCTGAAGCCAATGAATGTTGACCCTTCAAGTCACCTGGGGCTTCGAAGTCACCATTGTCGGCTCGCAGACTGTGGACGAAGGTCGAGTCGATCGCGAACGAAGGCACCGTGAGGATGAAGAATGCAGACGCAGCTGTAATGATCTTATACATGTTTCTCTCCCTTTGGTTGATGGCATCACAAAATTCGTGATGAGAACGAAATTGGCTTAGTTTAAAAACCAACTTCCTCTTCGGGCTTGATCTTTGCTATTTTCTTTATGATCTGTCCGAAAGAGAGACTAAATTGCCTGCTCTGTCATCTCTTGTACGCCGCGGGTGAGATTTGTATGTGAAGGAATTCACGCAGGGTGCTAATATGATCGACGGGACGCTTTTCATTCCCGCTGCTTCAGCACCGGGATCGGAACGAGGGACATCGGCTGGTACTGAGCCAGTCTTCGAAGGCCCGCAAGATCAGTCAAGTCGATGAAGCGCGCGTTGCTGGTGATAAGCTGTTCGGCGCGCAATTGCTGAATGATGCGATTGAGATGGGGCACGCTCAACCCGAGCGCGTCCGCCATGATTTCCTGTGAAAACGGCAGATCGAAACTTGCTTCGTCGGCGCGTTCGACTTCCAGGAGACGCGCGTGAATCTCCAGCAAAAGGTGCGCCAACCTTTCAATCGGAGTGCGCCGACCTAGATTGACGATGTGTTCCGCATAAGTCGCTGCCTCTTGGGCGGCGAGCCAACTTAACACCAGACCGAATTGGGGCTGCTCGTAGCAGAGACGAATGTACGCGTCGAACGAGCAGACGGCGTAGGTCAGTTCGCTCACGGCAACGACCGAACAAGTGGATCGATCGAAAAAGCTGACCGGGAATCCAATGACATCACCGGGCAGGATGAGCTTCAGGATTTGCCGCCTGCCGCTGCGCAGCAACCTGTAGCGGATCGCGTAGCCGTCTTTAACAAAGCACAGGTTTCGGAACTCGGAGCCGTGAACGACGAGTTCCTCCCGTTTCCGAATGGTAAGATCGCGCTCGAAGATTGCCTCAAGACGTTTGATGTCTAGCGAATCCAGCTTCATTGCACGTGTCAGTCGGGTCACAATCGGGTGGCCGGTCAGCGGCATGCCATGCTCCAAATGTTCATGACCTTCAACGAAACTTTCCTATGCTTATTAATCCAGATCAATGAACAGAATCATCAAACGAAAGTTGTATTGACTGGCAGGCCTACGCCACTGCGAATGCCCATGCAAATAGGCAATTTTCAGCGTTTCGCTGGAAAAAACCGGTTTCCGGGAACAACAAATGAGAGCCGTCCGACGGCTCCACGCTAAGGAGGAACAGCTGATGCCGCTCGACGATCAAAATACTTCCAATATATCCCGCCGTACCATGCTGCACGCGGGCGCAGGTCTTCTCGGTAGTGCCGTTCTGCCCTTATCCAGCTTTGCGGCTTTTGCAGCCGACGACAAGCCCGCGATAGGCACCTGGCCGGCCGGGTCGGCGGGCGACACCGTCTACATCGGAGCCGCGGTGCCCCTTACCGGTGCCTATGCCGTGCAGGGTGCTGATGAACTTAAGGGCTGGCAGCTGGCGGTCGACCACATCAACAACGGCCATGAGTTGATGAAGGCGTTGGCGCCGAAAGTCGACAAGGGGTTGCTCGGCAAGAAGGTCGAGCTGTTGTCCGCCGACAGCGCGGCCAAGCCGAACCAGGCCGTCGAGCTCGAGCAGAATTTCATCCACCAAAACAACATCATCCTGATGACTGGCTCGACTTCATCGGCGGTCGCGGTTGCGCTCAACAAATTCGCGCAGCGCGAGAAGATCCTCTACGTCGCGGGCATCTCCGGCTCAAACGACACAACAGGCAAGGACTGTGTCCGCTACGGCTTCCGCCAGAACTTCTACGGCCAGACCGCAGCCAACGCGATCGGCCCGATCCTTCTGAAGACCTACGGAAAGGGAAAGAAGGCGGCATTCATGACGCCGGACTACACTTACGGTCACACCGTCACCAAGTCGGTGAACGACTACCTGACCTCTCAGGGTGGATGGGAGATGGTGACGGACCAGGTCTCGCCGCTAGGCACCCAGGATTTCAGCCAGTATCTGACCAACATCGCCAATTCGGGCGCCGAATTCATTGTCAACGTCAACTGGGGCCGCGACGCGGTGCTGTCGATCCAGCAGGCCAAGCAGTTCGGCCTGACTCCGAGCATGAAGATGGTCATCCCCTACCAGATCCCCTTCCTTGCCAAGGAAGTAGGCCCCGAACTGACAGCCGGCGTTTTTGCCGCTACCGATTTCTGGTGGACCCTGCAGGACAAGTATCCGCTCGCCAAGCAGTTCGTGGACGCGTTCCAGAAAAAGTTCGGTTATCGGCCGGAATGGGGCGCCGAAAATGCCTATGTCAGCTTCGCTCATTGGGCGCGCATGGTGTCGCAGGCCGGTAGCTTCTATCCGCCGGACGTCATCAAGCAATACGAGAAGGGTGAGACCATCCCTTCACTCGTCGGCGACGTTCACTATCGGCCGGAAGACCATCAGTGCGTGCGACCGGTCGTACTCGTCCAGGGTAAGGACCCCAAGGACATGAAGAGCGACGACGACTACTGGAACGTGGTCGAGGTGGTCGATGGCGCGCCGCTGATGCAGAAGCCTGACGAGTTCGGCTGCAACCTGGGCAGCTACACCTGATATCCCGCAGCGCCTTCTCCGCCCGTCACGGGTGGAGAAGGCGCTCGCACCGGGACTGGCTCTGGCTGGACGCAGACGGTTCGTCTCCCGGCGGTCGGTGGAATGTCGATTGTTCGCGACTTGTCAACCAAACCCTTGCTGGCGCGAGGGCAGGGCATATTTTTCATGATTAAGGTGGGCGCAGAGTGATCAACTGGGCAAATTTCATCTCGCAGTGCTTCAATGGGCTCGTGCTCGGCGCGCTTCTGGCGCTGATCTCCTCCGGGCTGACCATCATCTACGGGACGCTCGGCGTCCTGAACCTTGCCCATGGCGCGATGTTCATGCTCGGAGGCTATGCCGGCTGGCTCGCCTACACCTACACAGGTTCATTCCTGGCCGCGGTGGCGGCCGGATCGCTGTTCGTGATGATCGTCGGCGTGTTGATCGAGCGGCTGATCATTCGCCATTTCTACATGCGGCCGCTTGAGGACCAGCTTCTCGTTACGTTCGGGCTCGGCATCGTTTTCGTCGAGACGATCCGCTTCTTCTTCGGCAGCCTCTCGCGCACGGTGCCGCCGCCCGCCTCGCTGGTCGGCATCACCCATCTGGGCTTCATGGTCTATCCCACCTACCGATTGGCGCTCCTCGGCATCGTCGCCCTGGCGCTGCTGATGCTCTATGTCGTGCTCTATCGCACCCGCATCGGGATGATCGTGCGAGCAGGCATCGAGGATTCGGTAATGGTCGATTCGCTTGGAATCGACGTCTACAAGATCTTCATGCTCGTCTTCGGCATCGGAGCCATGGCGGCCGGCTTCGCCGGCATTGTCAATGCACCCGTGGTGTCGATCGCGCCCGATGTCGGGGAAGCCATACTGGTCCAGACCTTCGTGGTCGTGGTGATCGGCGGCGTCGGTTCCTTTCCGGGCGCGATCCTCGGCGGCCTCATCGCCGGCGAAATCATCAGCATCACCTCGATGTTCAATCCCGGTTATTCGTATGTCATGCTGTTCGTGGCGATGACTCTGGTGCTGGTGCTTCGCCCGCACGGGCTGCTCGGCACGGCAGGGCGCGAGTAGACGCGGTCGCCATGAACATCAAACATCCCTTCCTTGTCGAGCTTCTGACGGCGCTGGCGCTCGTCCTGGCGCCGTTCGTGCTGCCCCATCTCGGCTTTTCGCCCAGCACGATCAATCGTATCCTTATATGGGGCCTGTTCGGGATCGGCTTCGACATCCTGTTCGGCTACACGGGATTGCTGTCGTTCGGCCAGTCGGCCTTCTACGGTACTGGCGGGATGTTCGCCGCCTATCTCCTGACTGAAACCGGCTTCTCCTATGTCATGGCTGCCATCGTCATGGGCGCCGTCGTGTCGGGTGTCGTCGGCTATGTGATCGGCCTGATCGCCCTGAGACGCACCGGCATCTATTTCGCCATGATCACGGTGGCCATCGCCGAAGTCTTCTTCTTTGTCGAGTTCAATCCGCTCTCGGCATTCACAGGCGGCGAGAACGGCTTGCCTGGCGTGCCAACCCCGGTCGTCAACCTCGGCTTCACAGTACTCGAATTCAACACCGACTGGACGATGTATACCTTCCTGGCGTTCTGGTATTTCGTCGGCATTGTCGTCGCACTTCGCATCGTACGCTCGCCGGTTGGCGCGATCCTTTCGGCGATCCGCGACAATCCGCTCCGCGCCGCGGCGCTCGGCCACGACATACACGGCTACAAGCTCACGGCCTTCGTGGTTGCGGCGATCTATGCCGGCTTTGCCGGCGGCCTGTTGGGCGTCATGCAGGGCTTCATGCCGCCGGACGCTTTCATGTTCGACACGTCCGGCCAGGTCGTGATGCAGACGGCGATCGGCGGTGCCGGCACACTGTTCGGGCCACTGGTGGGCGCGACGGTGTGGCTGTATCTGAGCGACTTTTTCCAGAACACATTGCATCTCGGCGCCACATGGAAGTTGGTGCTCGGCATCGTTTTCGTGCTGCTGGTCTGCTTCCTGCGGCGCGGCATCGTCGGTGCGATCGTCGATCTCTATGGGTTGACCGGCGGCCGCAAGCGCATCGAACGGGCCAATACCGCGGTCGAGAGTGCGCCGCACGTCGTGACGGTCGTCGAACCGATGCCGGCGCGCCGGCATGGCACTGCGCCAGCATCCGGACCGATCCTGCAGGTGCAGGGCCTAACCAAACGCTATGGCGGCATCACAGCCAACAGCGACATCGACTTCAGTGTCGATCATGGGGAGATACGGGGCATCATTGGACCCAACGGCGCGGGCAAGACCACGTTCTTCAAGATGCTCACCTGCGAGATCGCGCCGACCTCCGGCCGCATCATGCTGGCCGGCCGCGACATTACGGGCATGGGCGTGTCCGAGGTGTGCCAGCTCGGGCTCACCAAGAGCTACCAGATCAACCAGCTGTTCGACCGCCTGACGGTGCGGCGGAACCTGATGATTGCCGCGCTGGGCGAGGCGCGTGGAAAGTTCCGGCTTGACCTGTTCAAGAGTATCCACAGCGTTCCCGGTCTCAATGAGCAGGTCGAGCGAACGGCGGCGCTGGTGAACCTTACGGCGCGGCTCGATCGGCCCGTTTCGGAACTGGCTTATGGCGAGAAGCGGCGGCTGGAAATCGGTCTTGCGCTGGCGACGTCGCCGAGCCTGCTCCTGCTTGACGAGCCGCTTGCCGGCATGAGCCCGCGCGAGCGCGTCGAGACCGTGGCGCTGCTCAAGTCAATCGCACGTGGACGCACGATGATCATCATCGACCACGACATGGATTCGCTCTTCGAGCTGGTCGAGAAAGTGACCGTCCTGCAGGAGGGCAGGGTACTGGTCGAAGGCATGCCCGCTGAGATCAAGACCAACGCAAAGGTGCAGGAAGCCTACCTCGGCGGGGTACATGGAGAGGTGGCATGAGCCTGCTCGAAGTCAGGGCGTTGAACAGCTATTATGGCGACAGTCACATTCTGTTCGACGTCTCATTGAGGGTCGAGAAAAACGAGGTCGTGGCGCTGCTCGGGCGCAACGGCGCGGGCAAGTCGACGACGCTGAAGAGCCTGATGGGCGTGGTGACGCCACGAGCCGGCTCGGTTGAGCTCGACGGGGTTGAGCTGGTTGGCAGGAAGGCGCACAGCATCGCTCGGGAAGGCATGCAGCTCGTGCACGAGAATCGGCGCATCTTCGGCAGCCTGAGCGTCGAGGAAAACATCATTCTGGCCGGATTGACCGCCGACGACCGGTGGCCGCTGGAACGCATCTACACGATGTTCCCACGGCTGAAGGAACGGCGCACCAGCCGTGGCACGGATCTCTCGGGTGGCGAACAGCAGATGTTGGCCATAGCCCGTGCATTGGTGCGCAACCCGAAGATCCTTCTGCTTGATGAACCCTTCGAAGGACTTGCTCCAGTCATTGTGCACGATCTGGTGCGCGCCTGCCGCGAACTGGCCCAGGCAGGGCAGACAATCGTGCTGGTGGAACAGAACATCGCCGCGACGCTGGCGCTCGCGAGCCGCGTTTATATCATCAATAACGGCCATATCGCCCACGAGGGCCCGGCCGCCGAGCTCAAGACACAGCCGGGGCTGCTGCAGCATCATCTCGGCGTCTAGGGGCGAGCAGCCGCGGATGGCGTTCGACTTCCGACCGCCTTCGGCCATCCGTGCTTCATGCCGGCGACTATCCAGGCCATCGCTTGCAGGACCGTATCGCCTTCTGGCGCCAGCCGCTGATCGCCGGAAATATCAGGACAGTCTCCAGGTTGGAGTCGGCCTGGATGATTGCCGACCTGCCATGTTGGAAAAGAGAGGTACCGTTCGATTTTCGAGGAATTTCAAGTCGAGCCGGCGGCGGCTTCGGCGGCAGTCGAGCAGATGATCGCGTGGAACCCGGAACGGATCGTGTCGACGCACGGTTGATGGTCTCCGGCGGTGCGGTGGCCGAACTGAGGCGGGCTTTCCGCCGGGTCCTGTAAAGAGCGTTTCGCCGGCTTGTGCACCGCAAGCGAGCGCTCTGATATTTGGCGCGAGGACACCGAGATGACTGAACGACCAGAGAGATATCGAAACGCGATTGTCCCTCACATCTATGTCAACGGGGCGTCGGATGGGATCGCGTTCTATGAGCGGGCATTCGGAGCGATGGAACTGTTCCGAATTGCCCACCCAGACGGCAAAATCATGCACGCCGAGATTTTGATCTGCGGAGCCGTGATCATGATCGGGGATCCGGACGAGAGACTATACGGCGAGCCGCGGACACTTGGTCGCTGCACAGCTGGCCTTCACATCTTCACTGATGATAACGCGACCTTGCTGCGGCGCGCGGTCAAGGCTGGCGCGGAAGAGATTCAGCCACCCACGAATATGTTCTATGGCGCCAGTTCCGCCACCGTGCGCGATCCCTTCGGCCACGTCTGGGTGCTCCTGTCGTGGAGGGAGGACCTCGATCCGGCAGAGATGGAACGGCGCGGGAATGCGCTCCTGGCCTAAAGAAGAAAACGCTGGCGACATGCTAAATGCGGCTGTTTCGCTGTGCGGCTCGTTAGTGAGAACCGGCTCGAAAACCTCCGCGAGGCAGTGAGCTTCGCCCGAGCGGCGTCGCAGCATTCTCCACAGGACGTGAGAGGTGTGGGGCATCGAGATTGCTCCCGGATCTCTGAACCCGCAGCGTCAATCATTCAGATGCTTCGCGTCAGGGCATCGGCCTTTGCCGCTTTCCATTCCGCCGGCTCCGCCCTGCGCCATTCGGTTTCCCCTGCGGCGTGCCGAGCAGCACGCAAACGGCGATTTCATGAAGCGGTTGCGCGGCGCCTTGGACGACGTAGTCCAGGCTGGAGCGATCGGAGATCAGGGTCGGCAGGCGCAAGGTGCCGATCAATCCTTCCGCCTCGAAGCGGGAGCGTAGAAGTTCGTAGAGTCCGGCATTGCAGGTAAACGGGCCGGTGATGAACACCTTCTCGGGGAAAAGCAGCCTGCAGGCGTTACCCAGCGCGCGCGCCATAAGATCGACGGCGACCCGGATTTCGGGAATATCCGTCAGCTCCATCGTCTCGATTTGGCTGGAGAGGAGTTCCTCCTCCCCTGAAGCCCACGGATATATCTCCCGTATGACCGGCAACAGGGCTGACAGCGAAGCTGCTGTTTCGAGACAGCCCCGGTTGCCGCATCCGCAGGGGCGATCCTTGAGCACGTTGAAACGCCAATGGCCGATTTCGCCGAAGGGGCCGCCCTGGCGCATCGGCGCATCGTCGCTGCCGCGATAGGCCAGGCCGATGCCCCAACCCCAATGAAGAATGAAGGCGCCTTCCAGTCGTTCCATGCCCGGCACGGCGTATCGGGCGCTCAATTCGACATCCAGTTGGCGAAACAGGAACACGCGCGGCGTGATGCCATCGAGCGCCTTGCCGACGTCGAAATCGCGAACGTTCGGCCATCGCGAGGTCAATATCCACGTCCGGGTCTTCACGTCCACGATGCCGGAAACGGCAACGGACGTTCCGACATGACGCATGCCAGACGGGCAGCTGCCGAGCAGACCGGCGACAAGGTCACGCATCGTCGCGGTCATGCGGGCCGAATCGGCGTCGGACGGAACATGGGCGGTTTGCCGGGCGAGGACACTTCCGCGGAAATCGACAAGGACGCCAACCAGTTCCTGGCTGGAAACAAGAAGGACGGTCGCGCCCGCGCAACCGGGGTTCAAAACGATTTGCGCCGGTGGGCGGCCACGGCCGCTCACCTGGCCGACGCTTTGCTCGATGATGCCCCTGCCGACGAGGTCGGCGATGGCGCGCGAGATCGCCATCGAGGTCATGTCCAACTCGGCGGCAAGTGCGGCGCGGGATTTGCCGCCGCCTTCGTGCAGGCTGGCGATGACGCGTGCGCAGTCGCGTTGGCGGGCGTCCTCGAAATCCGCGGTGTAGAGCGTCAACATGCCCGGATTCTTTTCCTTTCGCATTTTTGGATAACATTATTCAAAAATGGCTTGCAAGCGGTATCAAGCCGTGTACTCTCCGCGTAAGGAATCTTGGCGATCGGCCGCAACATGATTACTCCCGGTCTGGTCGACATGCAGGTCAATGGCTTCGCCGGCGTCGATTTCAACTCGGGGACCCTGACGGCGGCGGAACTCGACGAAGCGCTGGAGGCCCTCCTGGCGTGCGGCGTGACAGCGTGCCTGCCGACGATCATCACGGCAAGGCCGGACGAATTGTCGGCGCGGTTCAGCGCTCTCGACAAGGCTGTCTCCGAAAGCCGCCTCGGTCCCCTCATGTGCCCCGGCTATCATCTGGAAGGTCCGTTCCTCAATCCCGCCCCGGGTTATTCCGGATGCCATCCCGCCTCGGCGATGACCGCTGCGGATCCTGCGCTCATTGAGCGTCTGCAGTCGCTGCTCAAGCGCCCGATCCTTTTGACGACGCTGGCTCCCGAAGTGGAAGGTGGCATTGCTTTCATACGGGCCATGAACCGGCACAACATTCTTGTTTCGATCGGCCACTCGGCTTGCGGTTTTGAGCTCGTGGCGCAGGCCGCGGCGGCTGGCGCTGTCCTTTCCACCCATCTCGGCAACGGGCTGCCGCAAACCTTGCCGAAACTGGACAATACCCTGTTTGCCCAACTGGCCGAAGACCGTCTCGCCGCGACATTCATCGCCGACGGGATTCACGTTCCGCCAGGCGCGTTGAAATCGCTGGTCCGGGCAAAAGGGCTGGACCGGTCGGTCCTGGTTACCGATGCCGTTTCGGCGGCCGGTGCGCCGCACGGGTCTTACGAATTTGCCGGAATGCGGGTCGAGAGCCGCGCCGATGGCTCGGTCCGCGTTCCTGGCGGCATCGGGCTCGCCGGGTCGGCGCTGCGACTGGACGACGCCGTGCGCAACCTGGTGCGCTGGGGCATCGCCGGTTTCGCACAGGCTGTCGATATGGCCTCGGCAAATGTGATGGCGCTGCTGCAGCCGGTGCTGGACGCGCATGGCCTTCGCGTGCCCGCCAGCGAGATCGAGTGGGCGCCCGACATGACCATCACCCATGCGCGCGTCGGAGAAGAAGAACGCGAATACGACCGGCAAACGACAAAATGGGAAGGAAGACAACCATGACTGCTCGTGAACTCAAGGTGAATCGCCGCACCATCCTTGGCGGCATTGGCGGTACATTCCTCGCCGGCACGACGCGGGCCTGGGCGCAGTCACCCAAATTGCCGGCATCGCCGGTCGTCATTTCGGTGATGGACGTGGGCGGCGCGCTGGCGCTTTCGCAGCCGGCCTTCGAAAACTACGCCAAGAAATATCCCGAGCGCACCGAACGGATCGTCTTCACCAAGGCGCCGGTGACCGAGCTTGCCGGAAAGCTGCGCGCGCAGCAAGAAGCCAACCGCGTCGATATCGACATGGTGCTGACCGGCTCCGACGGTCTGGCGGCAGGCCTAGCCAACGGCACATGGATCAAGATTCTGCCTGATTTCAACGACAAGTTTCTCAAAATCGAGGACAATTACGAACCGGCCGCACTGGCCCTGCACAAGAAGCAGGGCGCGGGATATGGCGTTGTCGTCAACTACTATCCTTCCGGCCCGCTGATCGAATACGCCCCTGAGCGGGTGAAGGAGGTTCCCGGCTCGGTCGAGGAGCTGCTAGCCTGGGCCAAGGCCAATCCGGGCCGCTTCATGTATGCGCGGCCCACCAATTCCGGCCCTGGCCGCACATTCATGATGGGTCTCCCCTACCTGCTCGGCGACAAGGATCCGCAGGATCCCGTCGACGGCTGGGAGAAGACGTGGGGTTATCTGGCAGAGATCGGCCAGTATATCGACTATTATCCCGCGGGCACCGGCGTCACCATGAAGGAATTCGGGGAAGGCAGCCGCGACATCATCATTTCGACCACGGGATGGGATATCAATCCACGTGCCCTCGGCATCGTGCCGGAATCGGCAAGGATCGGCACGCTCAAGGGCTTCCATTGGGTTTCGGACGCCTTTTTCATGTGCGTTCCGAAAGGCATTTCCGACGACAAGCTCGCCGTGGTGCTTGATCTGATGGCATTTTTGCTTACGCCCGAAGCGCAGGCTTATTCCTACGATGAGGGCTATCTCTACCCCGGCCCGGCGGTGAAGAACGTGCCTGTCTCCATGGCGCCGCAGCACAGCCAGGACATCGTCAAACGTTTCGGCAGGGACGAGTATGCCAGCCTCATCGCCGACAACCCGATCGAACTGCCGCTGCCGCCGGAAAAGATGATCGCCGCCTTCCGAAAGTGGGACGAATTGGTCGGCGCAAAGAAATCCTGATGCTTCGCCAAAGGCCGGCCGCGTCGAGGGGCTGGCGCTAGGATAGTGCAGCATGCTAGGCGCGGCCTGACGCGGCCTGTCCGCGACGGGACCTTCAGCGCAGCGGGGCGTCATTTGTGTTGCATTCGATACTAATAGACTAATATATCATTCATCTGGGAGAGCCGGGATGAAAGTGCGGAGATATCGCTCTTTCAAGAAAATAAATGAGGAGGACGACGATGTTCACGATTTCACGCCGCCAGGCGCTCGGCGCATTGGCGGGGTTTGCAGCGCTGCCCTTTGGCAGGTCATTCGCCGACGAGCTTGCCCTGCCCACTTCGCCGGTGGCGCTCAACATCATTGACGTCGCGGGCAATCTGCAGCTTACCCAGGCGGCAATCGAGAAATTCGGCAAGGAAAATCCGGGGCTCGTCTCCAAGATCACGTTCTCGCGCGCGCCGTCCCCCGAACTGCCGGCCAAGCTCGCCGCGCAGCAGGCGGCCAACCGGGTCGACATCGACCTGGTGCTGACGGGTCCGGGTGCCATGTCGGACGGCATCACCCAGGGCCTGTGGATCGACGTGTGGACGAAATATCCCACTGTGCTGCCCAAGGCTGAGGACGTCTATCTCGACAGCGCCTTGATGATGCAGAAGAACTTCGGCCAGAACGAAGGTGTCGCCGTCGTCTATTCGCCGTCGGGCCCACTCTTCGAATATGCGCCGGACAGGGTCAAGACCATTCCCAGGAACACCGACGAACTGCTGGCGTGGGTGAAGGCCAATCCCGGCAAATTCTGTTATGCGCGGCCGGTCAATTCGGGACCGGGCTGGACCTTCCTGATGGCCATGCCCTACATCCTCGGCGACAAAAATCCTTCCGATCCCATCAATGGCTGGGAGAAGACCTGGGCCTATCTGAAGGCGCTGGATGAAGGCATCGATTACTATCCCTCCGGCACCACCGTGACGATGAAGGAGCTGGCCGAGGGCACCCGCGACATGATCGTTTCCACCTTCGGCTGGGACATCAACCCGCGCGTGTTGGGCATAGTGCCGAAGGAGATCGAGACGTTTGCGCTCGAAGGCACGCATTGGGTGCCCGATACGCAGTTCATGTGCATTCCCAAGGGCGTCGCCGAGGAAAAGGTCGCGGTTCTGGTCAAGCTCATGGCCTTCATGCTCGAACCCGCGCAGCAGGCCTACACCTACGACAAGGGCTATTTCTATCCCGGCCCGGCGGTCAAGGGCGTACCGCTCAGCGCCGCGCCGCAGGAAAGCCAGGACGCCATCGCAGAGTTCGGCCGCCCACAATATGAAGAGCTGATCAGGAAGTTCCCGGTCGAAGCGCCGTTAAAGCCGGAAGCACTGGTCGCCGCCTTCGAGAAATGGGACCGCGAGGTCGGTGCCAACAAGATGAAATAGCGGACCAATGCGATTTGCCGTGATCGGCATCGATCATCGTCACGTCTATGACCTGATCGGTGGGCTTCTGGATGCCGGCGCCGAGTGCGCCGGCTACGATCCCGCGACGACCGATCCCAAGGTTGCCGCCGGCATCGCCGAGCGTTTTCCACGGATCGCGCCGGTCGAACGACGGCGCCTGATCGAGGATCCCGCCATCGACCTCGTCGTTACCGCGGCTGTCCCCTCCGACCGGGCCGCCATTGCCGTCGAGGCCATGCGGCATGGCAAGGACGTGCTTGCTGACAAGCCCGGCCTGACCACGTTCGAGCAGCTTGCCGCCGTGCGGCAGACCGTGCGTGAGACGGGACGCATCTTTTCGATCTGCTTTTCGGAGCGCCTCCTGACCCGAGCCTCGACGCTGGCGACGCAGCTGGCGATGGAGGGCGCCATCGGCGAAGTCATCCATGTGACGGGCCTGGGGCCGCACCGGCTCAACCGTGCGCTACGCCCGGCGTGGTTTTTCGATCCCGTGAATTACGGCGGCATCCTGGTCGATATCGCCTCGCACCAAATTGATCAGTTCCTGTTCTATACTGGCTGCGCCGACGCGAATGTCGTTTCAAGTGCGGTCGGCCATTTTGGCGCTTCTGACATTCCGGCATTTCAGGATTTCGGCGACATCCTCCTGCGGGGAGACAAAGCGAGCGGTTATATCCGCGTCGACTGGTTCACCGCCGACGGGCTGCCGACCTGGGGGGATGGACGGCTGATCCTGCTCGGCACCAAGGGCACGATCGAGCTTAGGAAATATGTCGACATAGCCGGCAAACCTGGCGCGGACCACGTATTCCTCGTCGATGGCCAGGGCACGCGCCATTTCGATGCGTCGGGCGAAAAGATATCCTATTTCGAGCGCCTGCTTGCCGACGTGCGCGAGCGTACCGAAACGGCGATGACGCAGGAGCATGTCTTCACGGTCTGCCGGCTGGCGCTCGAGGCGCAGGCGGCGGCGGTCGTCGTGACGGGGCAGGAAAGGAACGCGCGATGAGCAGGCTACGTATCGCCATGATCGGCTTGGGTCCGGCGGCGTTGCCGCATGCGAAGAGCCTCGTCGATCTTGCGGGCAGGATCGAGGTGAAATGGGCGGCCAGCCGCAGCCAGGCGACGGCAGAAGCCTTTGCCGACCAGTTTTCCTTTCCCGTGACGACCGATATTGCGGCCGCGATTACCGATCCCGAGGTTCAGGCGGTGCTGGTGCTGACGCCGGCCAACGCACATCTGGCGGTGGCCGAACTGGCCCTTGCCGCCGGCAAGCACGTGCTCGTCGAAAAGCCGCTCGAAACAACACTGGCCCGCGCCGAGAAGCTGGTCACGCTGGCCCGCGGGGCCGGCCTGCGCCTCGGCGTCGTCCTGCAGCACCGTTTCCGGCCGGCCAGCCTGCGGCTGCGCCAACTGCTGGCTTCCGGCGCCATCGGCACGGTGGAGGCGGCCAGTCTTCGGGTTCCGTGGTGGCGGCCGCAGGCCTACTACGACACCGGCGGCCGCGGCAGCTTCGCGCGGGACGGGGGCGGCGTGCTGTTGTCGCAGGCCATCCACGCCATCGACTTTTTCCGCTCTCTGCTGGGAGAGGTAGAGGTGCTGGCTTCGCAGGTGCGGACGACTGGCCTGCACCGGATGGAGGCTGAGGATTACGTCACCGCCCTAATGCGGCTCGGCAACGGCTCACCGGCCTCGCTGCTCGCCACGACGGCGGCCTATCCGGGCTCGCCTGAAACCATGGAGATTGTCGGCTCGCTCGGCACGGCCACGCTGACCGGCGGGGCGCTGAGCGTCGACTGGCTCGACGGGCGCGAAGAGCGCGTCGAGGCGGAGGGGAAGACAGGCAGCGGCGCAGCCATCATGGACTTCCCCCATGACGCGCATCGTGCGCTGATTGACGATTTCGCCGATGCGATTTCGCAAGATCGCGATCCGGTCGTGACGGGTGAGGAGGCGCTCCAGACACAGCGCCTGATCGCAGCCCTCATCCGTGCGGATCCGGCCAGCAACCAACCCGTATAAGAGCTTCCTTCTCGAACGCTCCAGGATTCCTGGAGAGAGTGGCTTTCCGCCGCCATCATGCGGCGGAAAGAAAAGCCTGCTTCAGGCGGAGGCGGGCTGCTGCTTTGCCCGCGCGACAATCTGCGTCGGATTGACGAAGCGCAGTGCGATCAGCAGCCAGACCAGCGTCGTTATCATATACACCACCGCCATCGCGTCGATCGACTGCACCGCGCGCACGCCCGAGGCGAAGACAGAATAGTACAGCGCCACGACGAGCGTCTGGCTGGTCGGCCCGGCCGTCAGGAAGGTCAGTTCGAACATGCCGATGGTACGCACCAGCACCAGCAGCAGCGCCGCCAAGATGCCCGGCATCAGCATCGGCAGCAGAACATGGAGGAAGAGCTGGAACGTGTTGGCGCCGAAGACACGCGCGGCCGCCTCGATCTTGGGATCGATCTGCTCGATGAAGGGGATCATCACCAGGATGACGAAAGGAACCGTCGGCACAAGATTGGCCAGCACCACGCCCCAGAATGTGCCGCCGACCCCCGATTGGTAGAGCACGGTAGCCAGCGGAATGCCGAAGGTGATCGGCGGCACCAGAAGCGGCAGCAGGAACAGAAGCATGATCAGCTTCTTGCCGGGAAAATCGCGCCGCGCCAGCGCATAGGCTGCCGTCACGCCGAGCAGGCCTGAAAGCGCGACCACGGTGAAGGCGATCTGGAAGGTTACGATCAGGATATCGTGGAGCTGGAATTCCGCCCAGGCGGCGAAATACCAGCGGGTGGTGAAGCCGGCAGGAATCCATGTGCCCAGCCAGCGCGTGCCGAAGGACGACAGGATGACCGTGGCAATCATCGCCGCGAGGTTGAGTACGAAGAAACCCACCACCACCCAGATGGCGGTGATCCAGAGCTTGGCGGCGATGGTTGTGTCGCGGATCATGTCAGCCCTTTCCGCCTGCGGTGCTGCCGCGATAGAACAGGTTGCGCAGCATCAGGATGGCGACGACGATGACCAACTGCACACCGGCCATGATCATCGCGATTGCCGAGGCCATCGAGTAGTCATATTGCTCGAAGGCGGCCTGGTAGGCCGCAATCGAGATCACGCGGGTCGGCCCGGCCGGCGCACCGAGCAGAACCGCCGACGGAAAGACGGCGAAGGCCTGTACGAACGAAAGCAGGAAGGCGATGGCCAGGCCGGGGATCAGCAGCGGCAGGAACACATAGCGGAACCGCTGCCAGGAGCGCGCGCCGTGGGTCGCCGCTGCCTGTTCCAGTGCCGGATCGATGCCTGTCACATAGGAAAGCGTCAACAGGAACGTGAACGGGAAACCGGTGATGATCAGCGACGCGAAAACACCCCAGTAATTGTTGGTGAGTTTCACGGGACTGCTGATGACGCCGAACAACATCAGCGTGCGGCTGAACCAGCCCTGCGGTCCCAGATAGTTGAGCAGGCCTTCCGCCACCAGCACCGTGCCGAGCGTTACCGGCAGCACGAGGATGGTGGTCAGCATACGCTGGTGCGTCATCAGGCGAACGCGAAAGGCGATGGGCAGCGCCAGCGCCAGGCTGATAACGGTGACCGGCACCGCCAGCCACAGCGTTGTGGCAATGGTGTTGTAAAGGAACGGGTCGGAGAAGAAACGCTGGTAGTTGGCGAGGAGCCCCCCTTCCTTCGGCTGGAAGGACAGGAGCAGGCCGTAGACAAAGGGATAGACGAAGATCGCCAGCGTAAACAAGGCGGCCGGAAGCACCAGAAGGGTGACGCCGTCGATCCCGTGCAAGGCCAGCCGCTGGCGCAGGGAAGGAGAGGGCGTATGATCGAGCGTCGACATCGCCGTCCTCAGGCCGCGTAGATCAGGGCGTGGGCAGAATCGATCGAGAGCGAAACCGTGTTCCCGACCGACGCGGCCTGGCTGGCATGGAAGATCAGCTCGAGGCCGCCCTCGGTGCGTGCCGTGCCGACGAATTCCCGGCCGCGATACTCGATGGTTTCGACCTTCGCATCAAGCGTCCCGATGCCCTTGTCGCTCACGGTGACATCGTCCGGCCTGGCGGCGATCACGGCTTGCGCGCCAACCGCGAGATCGTCGCGCACTCTGCCCGAAAGGCTGACGCCGCCGACTTCGACCATGGCAATGTCGCCGTCGCGCCGGGTGACCTTGCCGGTTAGCCGGTTGCGGTAACCCATGAATTCGGCGACGTCGAGATGGTCCGGGCTCTCATAGAGGTCCCGCGGAGCGCCGACCTGCCGGATTCGGCCATCGCGCAGCACGACTATGCGGTCGGCAAGCGACAAGGCCTCGTCCTGGTCATGCGTCACATAAAGGGTGGTGGCCCCGAGCTGGTTGTGGATGCGCCGGATTTCCGCACGCATCTCGATGCGCAATTTCGCGTCGAGGTTGGAGAGCGGCTCGTCCATCAGCACCAGCGGCGGCTCGATGACGATGGCGCGGGCGATGGCCACCCGCTGCTGCTGACCGCCTGACAGTTGACCCGGCAGCTTGTGGCCCTGCGTTTCCAGCCGCACCAGCCCCAGCGCCTCGTCGACGCGTTGCGTGATCTCGGCCTTGGGCGTGCCGCGCATCTTCAGGCCGAAGCCGATATTGGCTTTGACGGTCATATGCGGGAACAGCGCATAGTTCTGGAAGACCATGCCGAAGCCGCGGTCTTCCGGCTTAAGCTGGTCGATGCGCTTGTCGTCGAGATAGATGCTGCCGCCCGTGGTGGAAAGCAGTCCGGCGATGCAGTTCAGTGCGGTCGACTTGCCGCAGCCCGAAGGTCCGAGCAGGGCGATGAATTCCCCCTTGCGCACGGTCAGCGAAACGTCACTCAGCGCGCTCATACTGCCGAATTTTCGACTCATATGATCGAGGCGGAGTTCGTCGAATTTCGACGAGGCGAGCAGCATCCGTTCGTAGCCCCATTGTTGTAGGCGAACCGGGCGGCATGCCCGGTTCCTATTATGCGCTGACAATCAAAGGTTTGTCATTTCGCGGTGGCGGCGACCTGTTCGTCCCAGATTCGGAATGCCGTGACCATCGAAGCTGGCTCCAGCGGCAGTTCGATCGGGTTGTTGGCGATCAGGTCGGCATATTCGGTGCGGCCGAATTCGGCGATCGCATCCTGGCTTTCCTGCGGCGCCATGTCGAGGGTGACATCCTTGACCGCCGGGCCCGGATAGAAATAGCCCTCGTCATAGGTATAGGCCTGCTGCTTAGGCGTCAGCAGGAATGCCATCAGGTCCTTGAGCACGGCCAGTTTTTCGTCGCTGACCCCTTTCGGCACGCACATGTAATGGGCGTCGGCGACCCAATGGAAGCCTTTCAGCGCCCCAACCTTGGCTTCCTTCGGCACGACGCCGAGAACGCGCGGGTTGATGTCCCAGCCAGTCGTCGACACCGTCATGTCGCGCGTGCCTTCGCCGAGTTCCTTCATCAGCGCACCGGTGCCGGTCGGATAATATTCGATGTATTTGTGCAGTTCCTTAAGATAGGCCCAGGTCTTGTCCCAGCCCTTGACCGGATCCTTCGGATCGCTGTCGCCGAGCAGATAGGGAAGACCCATCAAGAAGGTGCGGCCGGGGCCGGAATTGGCCGGGCGCGCATAGAGGAACCGGTTCGGGTTCTCCTTGGCCCACGCCAGAAGCTCCTCCGCCGTGGTCGGCACCGTCTTGACCTTGTCGGGCATGTATTCGAGCAGCGGCCCGGACGGGTAGTAGGTGACGACGACGCCGTGGTCCTTGGCCAGCGTCTGCATCCGCGCTGCCGGCTCCTGATAGATATCGGCCAGCTTCGGCAAGGCGCCCGAATCGTCAGGAAGCAGCTTGACCCACAGGTCCATCTCGAGGCCTGCCGACAGCGCATCCGTTCCGGTAAGCACGAGGTCGATATCGACGCGGTTCGCCGCCTGCTGTGCCTTGATCTTGCCGGGAAGCTCGGGGGCGGGCGCCTTGGTGAAGACGATGTTCGAGATCAGTTCCGGCTTGGCCGTTTTGTAATTCTCGATCGCCTTCTGGGTTAGCGCCAGATTGCCGGCGACATCGACGATATTGATGGTGACGGGCGCGGTCGGCAGCTTGGCGGTCTGGGCAAACGCGCGCGCAACCGGAAGCGCCGCCATGCCGGCTAATCCGCCGACCGCCTGTCGCCGAGTGATCTTGATCATCTTCATCTCCTCCGCTGGTCCTGTCTTGTCCGGCAGGATTTCAATTTTGATATATTAATCTACCAGTCATCAAAAACAACCGCTTTCTGCTCCGTGCAGGAACCGCTGCGCCCATCGCGGCAGGGTGGCTGCGGCGCCGTCGTTCAAAAGATCGGTCAATACGGTTCCTAGCCTCGCGAAATGTGGGCTCGGCCGGGAGATCGGTGTCGAGGACCTGCTTCAGCCGCTGGAAGACGGCGGCCAGTTCGGTAGCCGAGCCGACCTCTGCGGTCCGCGCGCCCGATCCCGGCCGGCAGGTCACCCAGGTTCGATTGGAAAGCCGCTGCGCCATGGTCAGAACCTATAGGCTTTCTTGGCCAGGCGGTAGGCGAGATCGTGCGCCACTTCCTGCGCCTCGTCCTCGTCGAGCCGGTGGTCAGCCACCAATTCCGCGAGAAAATTGCAGTCGACGCGGCGCGCCATGTCGTGCCGCGCGGGGATCGAACAGAAGGCACGGGTGTCGTCGTTGAAGCCCACAGTGTTATAGAAGCCGGCTGTCTCCGTGGTAAGCTTGCGAAACCGGTACATGCCTTCGGGGCTGTCGAAAAACCACCAGGGCGGGCCGAGGCGCAGCGCCGGATAATGCCCGGCAAGCGGCGCAAGCTCGCGCCCATAGGCCGTCTCGTCCAGTGTGAACAGGATCAATGTCAGGCGCGTGTCGTTGCCGAACGCGTCGAGGAGCGGCTTGAGGTCGTGGACATAATCGGTGCCGGTGGGAATGTCTGCGCCCTTGTCGAAGCCGAACTCGGCGAAAATCTGCGGGTTGTGGTTGCGGAAAGAGCCGGGATGGATTTGCATGACCAGGCCGTCCTCGACGCTCATGCGCGCCATTTCGGTCAGCATTTGCGCGCGGAACAGGTCGGCATCCTCGGGCGAAACATCGGCCTTCAGCACCCGGTCGAACAGAGCCGTTGCTTCCGCCTTCGACAGGTCGGCGGTGCGGGCATTCGGATGGCCGTGGTCGGTGGACGTCGCGCCGCGCTGCTTGAAATATGCACGGCGGATTCGGTGCGCCTCAAGATAGCCGGGATAGCTGGCCGGCGTTCCGGCCAACGCCAGGAACCGCTCCACCTCGGCATGGAAACCCTTGCGCGAAGGGTCGACGACGGCGTCTGGCCGGTAGGCTGGCACAACCCGGGCGTCCCATCCGGAAGCCTTGATCGCATCATGCGCGGCAAGCGCATCGGTGGCGGCGTCCGTCGTTGAGATGGCTTCGATGTTGAAACGCTTGTAGAGCGCGCGCGGGCGCATCTCCGGCCGCTCGAGCTGTTCGGCGATGCGGTCATAAAGAAGGTCGGCATTCTTCGCGCCGAGCCGCTCTTCGATTCCGAAGACCGTTGCCAGCGAATGCTCGAGCCACAGCCGTGTCGGCGTGCCGCGGAAAAGGGCGTAGTTCTCGGCGAAGCGGCGCCAGATCTTGCGGGGATCGGTTTCGATCGGGCCCCCATCCAGTCGTGGGACGCCGAAATCTTCCATGCGCATTCCCTGGGAATAGAACATGCGCAAAATGTAGTGGTCGGGCTTGACGAACAGCGTGGCCGGATCCGGGAATGGCAGGTCATACGCATACCAATCCGGCTCGGTATGGCCATGCGGGGAGATGATCGGCAAGGCACGCACGCCTTCATAGAGGCGCCTGGCGATGGAACGGACGGTAGGGTCAGGCGAAAAAAGCCTGTCGGGATGGAGCGGCATTGCAAAATCCTTGCGGTCGAGCCGCGAAAGCGGCGTTCGGAAAGGAGGGGCGATTGAATGCGCGCGATCATAATTTGGGATGAAGCGGCGTTCCGATATTGGCGAACAGTAAGGAATAATATATTAATATGCAACTGATTGAAGATCGGGGATCGAGAAATGACATCAGCAAAGGCGCATGCGGGCATTGCGGGCTCCGACCGCGACGCCGCCCCCGTTCGAACGAAGATGCGTCGGCCGGGCATCGTGCGTACGACGGCTGCGTCCGCAGTATACCGCGAACTGCACGAGGCGATCGTATCCATGCAGCTTAAGCCCGGCAACGCCTTGAATGAAAAGGTGCTGACCGAGCGTTTCGGTGTCAGCCGCACGCCGGTGCGCGAGGCGTTGATTCGTCTGGTCGAAGACGGGCTGGTCAATATCTATCCTCAGTCGGGAACCTTCGTCGCGCCGATACCGATCTCGCTCATTCCCGAAGCCGTCGTCATCCGTAAGGCGCTGGAAGGCGCCACGGTCGAAAAGGCCGCGCAATGCGCAAACGGCAACGATGTGGGAAAGCTCGACGACATATTGGCGCGGCAGCGGTTCCTTGCCGAACGACAGGACATGAACGGCTTTCACGAGGCCGACGAGGCCTTTCACGAGGCGATTGCCCGAATAGCCAGCTATTCCGGCATCTGGAACTATCTGAAGCCGGTCAAGGTGCAGATCGACCGGGCGCGACGCATGACGCTGCCCGCGCTCGGCCGCATGGACCATGTGATTGGCGAGCATACGGTCATCCGCAACGCTATAGGGGCGCATGACGTGAAGGCTGCCTGCGAGGCCATGCGAATCCACCTGGGCGCTGTCATTCCCGATGTCGAGCAACTGCGCGACGCCTACCCCGACTGGTTTATTTGAGCCGACCAGCCCTGAAATAGTTGGAGAAATGACGAATGCGCGAGGCATGGAGATGGTTTGGGCCGGATGCGGGGGTTCCGCTCGATGCCGTGCGTCAGGCCGGCGCCACCGATATCGTATCGGCGTTGCACGAAGTCCCGATCGGGCGTGCCTGGACGAAGGCGGAGGTGGCGACGCGCAAGGCGATGATCGAGGATACGCCGTCCGACCGCTCGCCGCTTGTCTGGTCGGTCGTTGAAAGCATACCGGTCCCCGACGCTGTCAAGCGTCACGGCGGCGAGGCGAAAGCCGAGATCGAGGCCTGGATCGCCAGCATGGAAGCGGTTGCGGCCAACGGCATCCATATCATCTGTTTCAATTTCATGCCCCTGGTGGACTGGACCCGCACCGATCTCGATTACGAACTGCCAAGCGGCGCGACCGCGATGCGTTTCGACCAGGACCGGTTTGCAGCCTTCGACCTCCACATCCTGCAGCGCAGGGGAGCCGAAGCCGATTATTCGAACGAAGACCGCGAGCGGGCGAAAGCTGTTTTCGAGGCGATGGGCGAAGAGGAGGCCGCGACCCTCGTCGCCAACATCGCCAGTGCGCTGCCGGGCTCGACCACGGAGCCGTTGACGGTCCCGCAGTTTCGCGACCGGCTGGAGCGTTATGCGGGCATTGATGCCGCCCGGCTGCGCCACCATCTCACCGAATTCCTGGCGGCGATCGCGCCCGCCGCAGAGAGCAGCGGCGTCCGGCTTGCGCTGCATCCGGACGATCCGCCCCGCTCGCTCTTTGGTCTGCCGCGGGTGGCCTCGACCGCCGCCGACTACAACGCGCTCTTCGAGGCAGTTCCGTCGCCGGCCGTCGGCATGTGCTTTTGCACCGGAAGCCTTGGCGTGCGCGCCGACAACGATCTTCCGGCGATGGCGAAGCACTTCGCGTCGCGCATCCCCTTCGCACATTTGCGGGCGACCAAGCGCGAAGGCGATGGCCGCACCTTCCATGAAGCGGCGCATCTGGACGGCGACGTGGACATGGTTGCGGTACTGCGCGAATTGTTGGCCGAAGACGGCAAACGGGAACCGCACGACACCATCGTCTTCCGCTCCGACCACGGCCACCGCATGCTGGATGATCTCACAAAAACGGTGAATCCCGGCTATCCGGCGATAGGTCGCCTGCGCGGTCTGGCGGAACTGCGCGGCGTGATCCACGCGCTCCAGTCGAAGGGTTGACCACACGGCAAGGTCTACCCTGATCGGCGCGGCCTTCGGTCCGCCTGCGCCGATCCTGACCTATGTCTGACGTCGATCGGCATTAGGTAGTTCCCCTGTGGAGGACTGTCCTCGCGGGACAGGCCGGCTATCCGACCTGTTCCAGGCCAATCAATCCTTGACACGACTTCGTGCAAGCGCTTTCATGCAAGCGCTTGCACAGGGGCGCGCATGCCTGACCGAAAGCGGAACAATTCATCTTCAACACCGACGCTGAGCGAGGTGGCGGACGCTGCCAACGTCTCTTCGGCTACCGTTTCGCGTGCTTTCAGCCGGCCGGAACTTCTCAGTCGCGAGACGGTCGCGCGGGTTCACTCGGTCGCCGCGCGGCTCGGCTATGTCCCCAATCATGCCGCGCGCGCACTAAGCACCGGCCGGATGGGCAACATCGCGCTGATCGTGCCCGATATCACCAACCCGTTCTTCGCGGCGATGATGCGTGGGGGGCAGGCGACGGCCCGCGAATGTGGCTATGCGACGTTTATCGGCGATTCTGACGAGACGCCGGAAGTGGAAGACATTCTCCTGACCAAGCTGTCAGCGCAGGTAGAAGGTTTCATCATCGCCTCTTCGCGCCTGCACACGAAACAGATCCTTGAACATGCGCGGAGGCGGCCTTGCGTCCTCGTCAACCGCGACATTCCCGGCATGGTACGGCTTCTGGTCGATAGCGGGCCAAGCTATGGGCAGGCGCTGGAGCATCTGGTTTCGCTGGGCCATAGATCGATCGCCTATGTTGCCGGGCCGGCATTCTCCTGGTCGAACAGCCAGCGCTACGGCACCGTGACCAGGAGGGCCGCCGAGCTTGGGGTTGAGATCGTACGGGTTCCGACCTCGCGGCCAAGCTTCGAGGCCGGCCAGGCCTGCGTCGATGAACTCGTCCTGACGGGCGCGACCGCCGTACTCGCATTCGACGATGTCATGGCGCAAGGCATCATGGCCGGGCTTGCCGCGCGCGGCCTGTCGGTGCCGGGCGACTACAGCGTGATCGGCTGCGACGGCATACTGGCGCCGACCCTTTTCCCGCCCCTGACGTCCATCGCAACCCATTGCGCGGAGGCCGGCAGGCAGGCGGTCGAGCTTCTCGTCGCTATGCTGCAAGGCAAGCCGCTCGCTCACAAGCGCATCAATCTCGTCACCGAATTCGTCATCAGGGCGACAACCCAGGCCCCGTGCTCGCAGCGAGCCACGGCGGGGCTCGATCGACTTACAACCACGGAGTGATCATGCGAATTTACGTGAAACCGGACAAAAAGCTGCTGGGCGCCGCTGCCGCTGAACTGGGGGCGCAGTCGATCCGCGCCGCGATCGAGGCGCGCGGCGCGGCCAATATCGTCGTCGCCACCGGAGCCAGCCAGTTCGAGGTACTTGCCGCGCTGGTGGAGCGGGATGACATCGACTGGTCGCGCGTCACCGGCTTTCACCTCGATGAATATGTCGCCATGCCGGATACGCATCCGGCCAGTTTTCGGCGCTATCTCAAGGAGCGCTTCACCGCGTTGCTGCCGTCGTTCGGGGCCTTTCATTTCATCGACGGGGACGTGCCGGATCCAGGTGCCGAGGTGGCGCGCATCAATGCGTTGATTGCGCGTCACCCCATCGATGTGACCTTCGCGGGCATCGGCGAGAACGGCCACCTCGCCTTCAACGATCCGCCCGCGGACTTCGAGACGACCGCACCGTTCCACCTGGTAACGCTGGACGACCGCTGCCGCCGCCAGCAGTTCGGCGAAGGCTGGTTTCCGACGCTGGAAGACGTCCCGCACAGGGCGATCTCCATGACCGTCAACCAGATCATGAAAAGCGGTCTGATCGTGCTGGCGGTGCCGGACCGCCGCAAGGCCGAGGCGGTGCGCGACACGGTCGAAGCGCCGATCTCGCCGATGGTGCCGGCCGGTATCTTGCGCAGGCATGCCGACTGCCACCTGTTTCTCGATCCGCAATCGGCTGCTCTGCTTCGCGAAGTGCCGGACACCGTGGGCGAATAACCGTCCACGCAACCTAGAAAGGGAGGAGACACCAATGACAACCCGACGCAATGCCCTTCTAACGATCCTGGGTGCTGGCGTTGCCGCGGCGGCAAGGCCGGTTTTCGTGCTTGCCAAGGAGTTCCCGAAGCCGAAGGAACCGCTGGTCATCAATGTGGTCGACGTTGCCGGCGACCTGCAACTCAGCCAGCGGGCGCTTGAAAAGTTCGCCGAGACCCATCCGGAACTGATTTCGAAGTTCGTTTACACGCAGGCGCCCGCGCCCGAACTTGCCGCCAAGCTCAAGGCCCAGCAGGCGGCAGGCCGGTTGGACATCGATTTCGTGCTCACCGGTAACGACGCCCTTGCCGCGGGCATCGACCAGGGATTGTGGACCCAGATCCTGCCCGACTACGCCGATATGTTCCCCAAGCTCGACGAGCGCTACCTACCGGGCGCCTATGCCATGCAGCAGATGGCGAAGGGCCAAGCCTTCGTCGATAGCTGGTATCCGTCAGGCCCGCTCCTGGAATATGCGCCGGATCGGGTCAAGGACCTTCCTGGGACCGCTGAAGAGTTGCTTGCCTGGTGCAAGGCGCATCCGGGAAAGTTCATGTATGCGCGCCCGGCGAATTCCGGCCCCGGCCGAACCTTCGTCATGGGCCTTCCCTACCTGCTCGGCGACAAGGATCCGCTGGATCCTATCGACGGCTGGGAGAAGACCTGGGCCTATCTCAAGGAACTGAACGACTGCATCGACTATTATCCCTCCGGCACGACCGTCACCATGAAGGAACTGGGTGACGGCACGCGCGACATCATCGTCACGACCACCGGATGGGACATCAATCCGCGCTATCTCGGCATCGTTCCCGAAGACTACAAGATTGCGACCCTGAAGGGCTTCCACTGGGTCAGCGACGCCAACTATGTGGCTATCCCAAAGGGCGTTTCCGACGAAAAGCTCGGCGTTCTCCTGCAACTGATCGCCTTCATCCTTGAGCCCGAGCAGCAGGCATTCATGTACGATCACGGCTACATGTACCCCGGCCCGTCGATCAGGGACGTGCCGATAGAGATGGCGCCGCAGGACAGCCAGGACACGATCAAGCGTTTCGGCCGGCCCGAATATGCCGCGATGATCGCCGACAACCCGATCGAACCGCCGCTCGACGCCAAACCGCTGGTTGCCATGTTCGAGAAGTGGGACAAGGAGATCGGCGGGGCCAAAAACGGCAAATAGGGTATCTCCGCGCACCGCCATTCGACAGCGGTTTGTCCCCGCCGCCATGATGGCTAGGCCGCCTTAAACAATACCCCTGGTGGTCCGGGGAAGCCGCCGGTCCACCCGAGATCGCGGTCGACTGGCCAGGCCTTGGCCGGTCAAGGAATGGATGACTCGTCTGGCTATATGGCGGCCGCGATGCCATCCACCCTGATGCGAATGCGGCATCCGTTGCGGTACGGTGCCACATTCGACGCTCGCCCGCCTGCGCCGCCGACAGCGAGGATGCCTCCAATTGCGCTTGGTGCCGCCATTGGCCGGCACCTTGGAAATCGTCGAGGACGAGGGAAGCTTTCATCTGTCCCGAACGTTTATGAGAGTGTTTACCACCTCTCAGGGGCTGGTCCCGACCCGGTCGGGTTCGTAGTCACCGTCCGCGGTACACCAGCCTAAAGCTGTAGGCCGAGGAAAAGATGCCCGCTCAAGCTTTCATCAACCGGATTGCGGCAGCCGTTCCGGAGAATGGCGTTCACCGCTTCTTTCTTCAATTTGCCGGTTCCCAGTTGACGGCAGATCCCCGTCGCCGGGCGATCTTTGATCGCATGGCGGACAGATGCGGAATAGAGCATCGTTATTCGTGCTTTGCGCCCGCCGATGATCCTGAAGGCCCAAGTGTCGATTTGGAGGGTGTTTTCAAACGCGGCGCGTTTCCAGGCACGGCAAAGCGCATGGAGATGTTCGCGGCCACAGCGCCCGCTCTGGCTGAACAGGCCGTGGAGAAGCTCCTTCATGGTCAGGACAGGAGCCGTATCACACATTTGATCGTCACCACCTGCACGGGGTTTTCCGCCCCCGGCCTGGATCTGGAAATAATTGCCCGGTGCAACCTGCCGACCTCCATCGAGCGCACAATCCTCGGCTTCATGGGTTGCTATGCAGCGATCAACGCACTCAAGCAGGCACGACACATCATCCGGTCGGAACCCGAGGCCCGGGTTCTGGTGGTCAGCATCGAACTCTGTACGCTTCACCTCAAGGAGACCTCCGATCTTGAAAAGCTGCTCTCGTTCTGCCTGTGGGGCGATGGCTGCTCGGCTGCGTCGGTAAGCGCCAGTCCTTTTGGCATAGGACTGGATAGTTTTCACGCGCTCGTCGATGGCGGCAGCCGCGACCTCATGACCTGGAACATACATGACGACGGTTTCGACATGGTGTTGTCGGGAGAGGTTCCCGCCGCAATCCACCATGCACTCGGCACAGACATAGGCAGCATTCTGGGAAACAGGAGCGTTTCAGACGTCGACCTTTGGGCCGTCCACCCGGGCGGCCGCTCCGTTCTCGACGCAGTGGAGCGAGCGCTGAATCTCCGTTCCGATGCGTTGTCGACCTCCCGCGAGGTCCTTCGTGAAAACGGAAATATGTCCTCTGCTACCGTCATGTTCGTACTCGAGCGAATGTTGCGCGAGGCCACAAAGGAAGACCGTGTGGGTTGTGCCATGGCATTCGGACCTGGCCTGACGACCGAGACGATGATGTTCCACACAGCCGGCGATACCTGAATGGCCAATGATCTCGACCATCGTCGGATCGAGCGGGAACTGCTCGACAATTTGCCTCCCGACGATCCAAGGGCCGTCGGTTCGCGGCGTGATCTCGCCTGGATAAACGCACTGATGTTTCAGAGCGCGATCATGGCCAGCCTGTTGAAGGCAAGCGTGCGCAAAAGCCCGACCAGATTTTTGGAAATTGGTTCCGGCGATGGAGCATTCATGCTTTCCGTCGCAAAGCGCCTCGCCCGGCGCTGGACAGATGTCGACCTGGTCATGCTTGACCAGTTCAACCTCATTTCAGACAGGCGGTTCGCTGATTTCTACGCACTTGGTTGGCGGGTCGAAACCATCATCGATGATGTCTTCGAATGGATCGAAAGCCCCCGAGCAGGCGCCTTCGATGTGGTATCGGCCAACTTGTTTCTGCACCATTTTCCGGACGCAGCCCTGAAACGCCTGTTTTTGGCGATTCGCCCTCTGGCGCCAGTGTTTCTCGCCACCGAGCCGAGCCGAAACGCCATTGCCTTAAGAGCCTGTTCGCTTCTGCATGTCATCGGCGCGAACGAGGTGACTTTGCACGATGCGGCGGCAAGCGTCCGCGCGGGTTTTGCGGGTCATGAGCTTTCCAGCCTATGGCCCCCGGATTTCAGACGCCAGTGTGCAGAACGCAGAATTGGACCGTTTACCCACGCCTTCCTTGCCGTCGACCGCGCTTCGGAAGGTTTGCCATGATGTACGACGCCATCGTCATAGGCGCCGGGCCAAGTGGTTCTTCGGTGGCCTTGGCTTTGAGCGGCCAGGGGCGCGCTGTTGCCATCGTCGAGCGAAGTGAATTCCCGCGCCGCAAAGTTTGCGGGGAATTCATGTCCGCGGTCAATCTGGATCTGTTGGATAGATTGGGCGGAGGCGCCGCGGTTCGCGCCAAAGCCGGTCCGGAGGTCAAGCGGGTTGCACTTTTTGCATCGGGTCCCGGCACGGATGCGGGCATGCCGCGGGCCGCGGGAGATGCATTTGGACGCGCGCTCGGGCGCGACGTTCTGGATGGCATACTTTTGGATGCGGCTCGCGATGCCGGGGCCGACGTGTTCCAGCCTTGGCGGGCGGCGGAGATCAGCACCGATGGTGACAACGCTACGGTTCGGATCGAAAGCAAGCACGATCAGGGAGTTCTCGTTGCGCCGGTCGTGATTGCCGCGCATGGCTCATGGGAACAAGGAAAGCTTTCGACGAACCTGCCGAAAACCAACGCGCCGCACGATCTTTTCGGATTCAAGGCTCATTTCACCGGCGCTGAGCTCGACCGCGACCTCATGCCCCTGCTGGCATTTCCCGGCGGCTATGGCGGCATGGTCTGGGCCGACCGGAACAGGATGTCGCTGTCGTGCTGCATGCGCCGCGACGTCTTGATCAGGCTACGCGAAAAAGGCAACGTCTCGTCGGCAGCCCAAGCTGTTCATGCCCATATCCTTGCTTCGTGTCCCCGTGTCGCCTCCACGATCGTGAATGCCACGCTCGATGGCGAATGGCTCGCCGCAGGGCCCATACGGCCTGGCATTCGTTCACGTTTTGCCGACGACATATTTCGGGTGGGCAACCTCGCCGGTGAGTCCCATCCCATCATCGCTGAAGGCATTTCGATGGCCCTGCAGTCAGGCTGGTTGCTAGCCAACGAACTGGCCAGGTTCGGCCGTTGGGACCGGGCGGCGAGGATTGCTGTTGGCCGCCGCTATTCGAAGGTCTGGAACAGCCAATTTGCAACCCGCATTCGCGTGGCTGCCTTGTTGGCACGCCTTGCCTCCCATCCCATGTCCGCTGCCGCGATGAACACGTTCGTGAGCGGCTTCCCGAACAGCCTGACGCTGGGAGCCAGATTGACCGGCAAAACGAAACCGCTGCCGATCGGGTGCGACTGAGAGGCTCAAGACTTTGTGCTCCAAGACGCTATAGCGGTCATGCACTCCGTCTTTCGATAGCCCCAGCCTTGCGATTCGACATGATGTCTCAGGCCCGTCATCGCCAGGCCTGAGCTGAATTCTGCTGGCGGAACTATTTGTTACAATTTTGGGACGGCGAGGTGGCAGTGCCGCTGGCGGTATTGGTGTCGACGTCATTGCCCGCAGTGTCCTTGCAACGGTCATTCATGCCGTTTGGTGTTGTCGTGGTCGAGTTCGTCGCATTCGGATCAGTTGTGACGGTCCCCGTGGTGCTGCCGGAGCCGTTGACGCTCGTGCCGCTGTTGTTCATGCCGCCGCCTGCGGTACCGCCGGCATTGCCCGAGCCGCTCGTTTGGGCCAGGGCGGATGTGGCAAGCGCTAAGGACAGGGCGGATGCGACCAAGATCGTTTTCATCATAAGTGCCTCCATTGGTTAAATCGCTTGTTGCGATCACTTTCCCAACGGAGCGCCGTCCTTGTTGTTCCTGTAACGGAAAATCGTGATCGATCTTCATTCTTGTCCGGCTTTGATGCTGAGCGAAGCATATCCAGAACTGTATAAAGGACGACTGCCGGTCAGTGGCGACGGGCCACGCTCAGCCTGATCGACGGTTGTGCTTGCTGAGCAGGATCGGCAGGGAAACCGGCCGGAAATTCCACACGTCAACGCCGACATCACGCTGGCGAGTAAGCGGCTTCAGCTTGCCATGCGAATGGCCGTGCAAATTCACCGATCCCTTGCCCATCTGATTCCAGGTCCGAAACGGATAATGGCACAGGACGAGGAGGGTACCGTCCACCACCAGTTCCGCATAGTGCTGGATGCTGGCCCAGCCAGATGCGAGCGTTGCATCGCTTCCGTCATTGTTGCCGATGATCAGGTGCTTGCGCCCATTGAGCTGCGACAGGATGTTTTCGATGCCGGCCTTCGGGCGGGCAAAATCACCCAGATGCCAGATCTCGTCGTCCGAGCCGACGGTCTCGTTCCAGAGGCTCATCAGCGCCGCGTCATGCGTTGCCAGCGAGCCGAACGGCCGCCGGTCAATTCGCAGGATGCGTGGATCGTTGAAATGAGTATCGCTCGTGAAGAAGATCATCCTGTGCGCGACTTCCCTCGCTGATCGACCCAGCCCGATACGCCGGACTAACGATCCGGTATTCGGCTGTACGCGCTCGTCAGCTTCCTTCCTTACGGCCATCACCGGCGGCAGACGCTGAGTGTTCAGGCTCCGCAGCCTCAAGACCTTCGATAATCGGCGTAAGCGAGCCATCTTCCTCCGGAACTGGTTGCCGGCCGTTGGTTGCGTTCGCCTTGTCGAGGGCCTGCTGGATGGCGTCCTCTATGTTGCCGATATCTTCTTCGCGAACCTCGCGCCCGTATCCTGCGGCGTCTGCATCCTGCTCGAATTGCTGGGCCAACACCGCGACGCTGACTTGCGTGTCGGCGGCCAGGTTTCCGACATTCTCCTGCAGCCAGGTTCGAAAGAACTCGATCGTCGCGCTCATATTGCCTCCTGAACCGGACAACTGCTGCTGAGAGCGGTTGTTCCATGTTCCTGGCCACACTTTGCGGACTCTTGTGACGTTGACCTTGGGTGCCGGGGATCCGACGAACGCGCCGGTTGAGCATGGCCATTGCCACTGCCATCGGTGCCGCGGCCCTTGCCGTCGGCAACACACGGTATCCGAACGGAGTAGCCCCAAACTGTCAGCTTACAATTTGCAGTCATAGGTTACAGACTTCCCGTGTTCTATAAAGGGAGGTGGGAAGTACCTGGGCCTAACAATACTCTAGTGCGCGGTTGACGGTTCGCCTTCGAATCGCGAAATGCCCAGGTGGTTCACAACTCCCAAAACAATGGGAGGTGTCAGCCAAACAGGATGAAAATCGGGTTTCGGACCCTAGTCCCCTCGGTCCGATCCACCGGTTCAAGGGCAACGTTAACACAGCTCAAAGCCGACAGGAAAAATGCAGTCCGGCAAGTCTCGGCCTCACATCGGGAAACCAGAGCCAGGCACCGACTTCCGCGCAGCACGACGTGTCCTCTCCGGCGATTGAGGAAAAATTGCGAGGTGATTGTCGCGTCTGTCGCCTGTCTTGACGCAGTCCCCCCGTTCATGGACAGAAGCGCTCCCGCAACTGCACCGAGCACAGTCGGCAGTGCCTGGCACAACGCCGACCACCTCTCCCTAGCTGGCCAGGGCGCGATATCGTGCGGCTCGGCCAGCTAGCTTCCCGCAAACCTTCTTTCAAAATAGATGGATCATTCCGGATCAAGGTCCGGAGATTGAATCGCAAAGCCCGGGAGGATCCAACTCTGGCTCTCTACCCACGCGCAGTGATTCATGTTAGATATCCACATATGCTCATATGATCGCCGAAATTGCAGCAACGCTTCCAGTTCCGGCTTTCCGCGCTCATAGGCGGATTGCGGATCGCCGAGCGTGAGCTTGCTGGCCGCTCGCGAGCACAGCTTCGCATGCTGCAATCCCAGCTCAAGAAACTTCACCCGCATCGAGGCTTCCGGATCTTGGATTGCGGAGGCTGCCGCCCTGTCAAGCAAAGCTTCCGCCGGCGCGAAACTCTCCTCTGGATAGACAGCGTGCGCCGCCTTCGCCCAGCTTCGCCAACGAGATGCTCCAAGAGCCTCGAACCCCTCCCGCAGCTGGGCGCGAGCGTTCGAAGTATACGCCTGCCAATAATCAAAATAGCTTTTGACGTCGTCGGCCGCAGGTCCGAAGGCTGAATAATATTCCGACAACAATGACTCCACGGCAGTCTCAGGATGTGTCTGCAGGCGCATCAACAAATAGAGATTTGGACCTTGCGTCGCCCAATGGCCTGTCAGCGAGTCAAAATCGGTTCCGACCATCCCGTTTCGCGCCGCGTTCTGAAACTCGTCGGCGAACTGGCCGGCGAATATGTGCGGCATGCAGTAGCCATCCAGGAAATAGTTGGTGCGCATGAACACCTGGGCAGTCGTTGCCGCCCATCCGCGCCACTGGTCTTTTATCCAGTCCTGCTCTTCGCCGCTGCGTGGATAGTACCAGGCCGATGGGCAAAACCCGATCAGGATATTCGGGTTCAACTTGATTCCCGATGTCGGTGCCGCGAAGTAATTCATATAGGCGTATCCCACCACGACCGCGTTAGGGTCGTCTTTCGCGGCTATCCGCTGAATGGCTTGCCATGAACGCGCATAGCGGTCCGATACGAAAGGCTTGCTGGCGATCTTCGACTTCGACGGAATGAACTTTCGATAGTCAGGCGGCTCTGGGCCATCCAGCGCTTTGCATATTTCGCACTCGCACTGCCCCGGGATGTCGTTCTCGACCGCATTGACGAAAGTTGGCTGTCCCGCAGAGGCGCTCCGATGCTCACGCCATTGCGAGACGATCTCTTCTCGCAAGCCCGGATTGGAAATGCACATCGAGAAGCGAGCGCCCAGCCTCACCGGGCCCCGTTTGCCTCTGACCAATTGAAACCATTCAGGATGCTCGGTGCCATACCGCTGCCACCAGTCGACGAAAGCGTGACCGTAGTTCGTGGGTACTCTGCGGCCCATTCGGTGGCGACGCAGGAACGTGGCCTGGGCTTTCATATATTCTTTCGCCGCTGCTGCGGTGAAACCCATTTCGGGATGTTCTTCGCTCGTGAAGCCAGCCCCAGCGCGCACGCGACGCTGCATGAACCGGGGCGTAACGACGTAATCAAGCGCGGGGATCACCAAGGACTGTGCCTTTGGGACAAACGTTCCCAGTTCACCTGGCCATAGCCATCGGACACCGAAATAGCGATCAAGGAGCTCGTACACGCCGAAGAGGGTGCCCGCGGACGTGTTTTGGTCGAGTGCACTGCCGGGATGATCGAGGCCGGCGATGCACAGATGGTTGCCGACGGTTCGGATGATACAGGTTTCACGCGCCAATGCGCCGAATGTGATTCCGGCTGCCCGGGCGAACCGGGTGTCGCCCAGAAAAATATGGGCGGCGTTACGCAGGCCAGCCGGCGAGACATGGTTTTCAGTTGTGATGGCAGGTTGGATGCCGGTCGCTTTTTTTATGTGCCAGCCGAGTTCCGTGGCGGCGTAGTGAACAGAGCCACTCGGCTGATCCGAAGTAACGAGCGTTGCCGCAGGTCTGCCGCGGGCGATAAGCGTTACGCCAGCTGAAGATTGAGTGGCCGCTTTGCCAGGGTTGGTAAAGCCAAGCCAGTGTAACAGGCCCAGAACCGTTCCCTGTGCAAACGTCCTTCGCGATAACGGCCCCATGCCAAAGACCTCACCTATGCGCGCGCATCCAAGAATGTAGACCCATTTTAGGAGGACGGGCGTTCACAACAATTTGTATCACGTAAGCTTTGCATGCTTCAGCCGTTACGTTTCCCTTACCCGCATGCCGATCCATTGATGGCCAGTCTGCAGTTCGGGGCCAAGACGAAGATCAGCGTGTGAGGGTTCTCTTTGTATAATAGGTACATACACGCAGAGTCCCATATCATTTAAAGAGTGCAAAGAATTAATCGAGATATACGCGATATTTTTCGGGAAAAACTATCCATCTCCACGGGATAAGCAATGCCCTCTTTTGGAGGCTTATCACGATCAAACACATTCTTTTGACAATCTCACTGAGTGCTTCAGTGGCTTCTTTCATCTCGCCGTTTTGCCGATTCCGGACAAAGACCGGGTCGTCCGAGGTCCTCACGATCTGGGAACTCTCATCCGCCATGTTCGTTACTGCTCCACATTATGGAGAGATGGGGGTCGGATGGATTTTTCGAGACGCAGGGACTGGGAAGCTCTAGCCAGCGCCCTCGACATCAACATCTATCAGCGTTCAAAGACAGTGTGGATTGCGGCTGGAAAGTACCGCGGCAAAGACATTGAAGTGAAAGGCCGCTCGCCAAGCATCGCACTCGCATTGTGGAAGGAAGCTGCGGGCTATACCGGCTCGGAGTGGTAGAAAGAGCGGTTCGTCAAGCCGCGCCGCTCAGGTCCAAGCGCCCATGCACAGTACAAGGCGCAAGCATTGTTCAAGGCTTACGGGCCTGGACATGTCTTGCGCCGGCCGCGTGGACAATCGTGACTTCAAGCGCGCCATGAAGCTCCAGACACGACAGCCTTGAACAAGTCGAGCCGTCGCGAATAAGTCGAGCCGTCGCAGCGAGGCGGCGCTGGATATCGATTTGACGGTCGATACCGGTACGCGACATGTGCGCACCGGCATCGGATCAGTGAGGTCTTGCCGGCTTAGCTGTGCCGCCGGTGTTGCCGGTTTCGCCGCTGCCATCACGGGATCGGGATTGGCAAGCGGTACCACTTTTGGATGGATCGACTGCCGCCAAGGGACAATTGACACAAACGGCACCTGGGGATGGCATTGGGCCATGCAAGGAGCGGGGCATCAGGAGCATTCTCCTGTGACGGTGGGCAATCCTTCAATGAGCGATGCAGAACGTGCTCCGCGCCTCGGCCACGGAAGATAGCCTTCTTCAGGCAATGAGCGGACTCATGGACTCTGACCCCGCCGACCACATTGAGCTAACCGCTGATATTGTTTCGGCCTATGTCAGGAAAAACCGGACGTCGCCTTCCGATCTGGTTGACCTGATCCAGAATGTCGGCCGTGCTTTGCAAAAGCTTGCCGTGGGCGATCACCAGCCCGAACCGAAACCTGTTCCAGCCGTGCCGATC
The DNA here is from genome assembly GCF_020165765.1 of Mesorhizobium sp. B264B1B. Lineage (NCBI taxonomy): Bacteria > Pseudomonadati > Pseudomonadota > Alphaproteobacteria > Hyphomicrobiales > Phyllobacteriaceae > Mesorhizobium > Mesorhizobium sp. B264B1B. The sequence continues at coordinate 43,585 of NZ_JAIUIS010000017.1, read as the reverse complement.
CGCAAGTCGGTGACCCCTGACTTCATCGTCAACCTGGAGGACGGGCGCCGCATGAAATCCTTGAAGCGGTATCTGACATCCATCGGCATGACGCCAGCGCAATATCGCCAGAAATGGGGCTTGCCGCCGGATTATCCGATTGTGGCGCCAAATTTAACTGCGTTGCGCTCGGAGGCAGCCAAGAGGATCAGGCTTGGACAACGGAATGCCAGTGGCCGAACTTCCAGAGGCTAACCGAATGGAGCACAGGGCGAGGCTCCGGCAGTCCTCGCGCCGTTGCTCGTATCGTGACATTTGTTTTCTTCGGATCACAAGTTTGACGTGCCCGCCCGATGCCAGCGGGACCAACAGCCAAATGGGGCTGGGGGCAAGGCGCAAATGGCCACGCTCTCACAGGCGTGCAATTGCTGGTCCCGATCGACACCATGCCCGATCGACGCCATGATTGAAGATTGCAACGCCTTTCCGCAAGGCATGCGCCTGGAGGCGGATGTGTGCATCGTGGGAGCGGGTGCCGCCGGCCTGGCGATAGCATCACAACTAGAAGGCACGCGGCATCGCATATGCGTCATCGAAAGCGGTGGCATGACGTACGAGCACTGGCGCCAACGGCTGTCGCGCGGGCTGTCCGTGGGTCAACCTTACGAAGCTCTTGATCTTTGCCGCCTTCGTCAGTTCGGCGGGAGCACAGGCAAGGCTGGTTGGGGCGGATGGTGCAAGATGTTGGACCATGGCGATTTCGAGCACCGGCCCTGGATACCCCTGAGTGGTTGGCCCGTCGCCCATAAATCATTACTACCCCATTATGAGACCGCAGCCCGCCTGCTCGGAATCGACGACCTGCTGACCGATTGGCCGACTTCCGCGGTCATGCCTGAAAACGGGCCGCTCTTTTCGGAACGCTGCTTTCTCAGTCCCACTCCGGATCTCGGAGCAACGCTTCGCAAGAAGCTTCAGGACGCAAAAAACGTCCAGGTCGTGCTGCATGCCACGGCGCTGCGGCTCGACACCGACGACTGCGGAAGGCGGGTTCGCTCCATCGAGGTAGCGAGAACGCCGAACAAACGATTCCAGATTGCTGCGCGATTTTTCGTGCTGGCCTGCGGCGGTATCGAAAACGCGCGCCTGCTCCTTGTTTCAAACCGACAGGCGCCGAATGGCATAGGAAACCAGTATGACCTGGTTGGCCGCTATTTCATGGAGCATCCCCGGGTAAAATGGGGAAGCTTGCAAGTCAGCCAGCCCGACAACATGATAGACCTCCACGTGCCTTGGACCCGCACGACCGGATTGTCGCCTGAAAACCGCGGCACCAATGATGCATTCGGACTGGCGCTGCGGCCCGAAATACGTGCAAGCGAGCGCCTCCTCGATTCCCGCACATGGATCAAGCCTGGGCCTTGCGTCAATCATATGGATGGTTCCGAAGCTTTGCAGTATCTTACCTTCTGGCTGCGGAGAGGCCGGCTGCATCGCGACCTTATCAAATGCGGCCGAACTATCCTGATGCATCCGGCGGGAGCAATATCGGCAGGTTTCGAACGGATCTGGCACTCACGTCGGCGTGCAAGGCATTTTCATTTTGACACGATACTGGAACAAGAACCGGATCCGGCAAGCCGCGTCACGCTCGATACAAGGCTCGACGAGTTCAGTCTGCCCCGTGTGAAGCTGCAATGGAACGTGGGGCCTCTCGTCCGACGGACGCTTGAGCGTGTCCAGGCGATCATCACTGAAGAGATGAAGCGGCTGGGGCATAGAAGCGCCATTCATCCAGGCCAGGACAAAAACCCGGCGGGGGAGCGAGACATTCCATATCACTGGGTTCGACACCACATGGGCACGACGAGGATGAGCGACGACCCGCGAACCGGCGTGGTTGATAGTTCGTGCCAGGTGCACGGCCTCGCAAATCTGTTCGTCGCCGGCAGCTCGGTCTTCCCGACCGGAGGCAACGACATGCCCACCCTCACCATTGTCGCGCTCGCTATCAGACTGGGCCAGCACTTGCGGCAAAGCCTCGAATAAGCTCGCCTCCACCTTCGCCAAAGCGGTCAATCGACGAGGAAAGGGAGCAGGCTGCGACGTCTCATGCCGCAGGTCCGCCATATGGAATATGCCGGCTCCTGAATGTAATTTTACGCTTTGCCGAGAAAGTGTGCGCGTTTTGAGCGAAGGTCTGACCAACGGCTCACATAGCCACCCCTGTTCAGCTCTTTGTCGTAACGATTCTGGATGACCGCTACTTCCGTAGCTACCCCCTATTGGTAAGCGCATGGACTTCGAAGCCAACTATAATACTGCAATCACGACTTTTTCACTTTGATTGCTTGAGGAAACCGAAATTTTGGCCGCGCTGTGCGTTTTGTCACACCACCACCTCCGGTCCACAAGCTATTACTAAAGTGTTAAGGTATGGGTTTAAAAGCGAAATCTCCGTTGGGGCGAGATTTGCGCGGGGGTGAGTCATGACAAGTTTTTTGCCTGCGAATGATCGGACGGACAAAGCTGATCTTGATCAATATCCATCTATTCTCGACGTCAATCGTCTCTCACCGTCCTCGGGAGAGGGAATCGAGATTGCAATCATCGATGGCCGGCCTTTGATGTGTGACTGCTTCAGCAGAAGCCTCGAAATCATTGAGCCATCATTTCATATCCAGCATTACGCGTCGGTCGAAGCGTTCGACATGGCGGATCCCGAAGAAACGCAGAGAGTTTCGACGGTCCTGATGTGTGTGATGTGGTCGAACTCCCAGGCGGACTATCATCTTTCCCAGATAGGCCATCTGAAAGCGACCAGGCCCGAGGTAGGGGTGGTCATCCTATCGGATATCGAGAACTTTGAGGACATTCTCAAAGTGGTCGAAAACGGCGCGCGTGGCTATATTCCTACCAGCGTCAGGTTGCAGGTGGCCGCCAAGGCCATCCAGCTTGTCGCGGCGGGCGGAACTTTCGTCCCGCCCAGTGTTCTCTTTCATTCAGGACGCGCCGTCACCGACGGTCAGTCCGCGACCAAGCAGCAGCCGCACGGAGACAACACTTTTACCTCGCGTCAGATGTCTGTCATCGAGGCATTGCGTCGAGGAAAGGCGAACAAGGTCATCGCGTACGAGCTCAACATGTGTGAAAGTACGGTCAAGGTACACATTCGGAATGTCATGAAAAAACTTCGTGCGAGAAACCGTACCGAAGTCGCCTACATACTCAACACAACGCCGTATGAAGGGATTGCCATACGGAATTGAAATATGGGTGCCGCCTCACTCAACGAGTAATGGTTCTTGACGGACCGTTTTAGTAGATGTGATTTGCTTGAGTTTGGGGAGCAGCCGCAACGGAAGCGGCTGCGAACCTTTGCAAGGGGGCGCTACCCAGGATGAAACAACCGCCCGTTCGATATCCAGGCCCGCAGACTGACGGGGAGATCACCTCGGTAGCTGATGCCAACCATATGCACGGGCCGGATTTGAAAAATATCGAGCATTTCAGCAATGTTAAGTCGTCCACGCTGATCGAGATAGACCGCCGCTGTCGTTGGTTGCATCTCAATGAAGGGGACGTCCTGGTCCCGGCCGGCGAAAGTGTCGACCGGCTTTTTTTTCTGCTCGAGGGCGAGCTTCGAGCGCTCGTTTATACCCGCAATGGCAAGATTGTGTCGCTCCCCCCTGCGCATCGTGGCTCGCTTGTTAACGGAATTGCCTTGAGCGGCGACATCCAGATGCCATATTCGGTCGAAGCGGCGGGACCATGCACTATCGCTTCGATCGGCAGTCGTGCCTTTCTGGACATAGTCAAGCAGGATCCTGAAGCCCTGCATGCGGTTGTACAATTGTTGGTGGAACGTCAGCAGGTGCTTGTCGAGCACATCGTTGAGCTTTCGACGCTCAACGTTCGGTCCCGGGTGCATAAGGAGTTGCTGCGCTTATGCGCTGAAGACATCGGAGCCGACGGTTCGGCGAGGATTTCTCCTATCCCGACCCATACGGATCTGGCCCACCGCATTGGCACCCACCGCGAGGCGGTGGCACGCGAGTTGAGCTACCTGCAAAACATCGGACTCGTGCTGCGCCACGCCAAAGAGCTTTACGTGCCTGATGTATCCCGTATCGCCGATCTTGTGGCAAAGTCGGACGACTAAATCGTAGGCGATGCGTCGGGGCACCTTTCGAGAGTGGTCGGGACGTCGGTTGTGTTTGGGCTTGATCTACGCTGGCCCTGAGCGGCAGCCGCGGTGCTCCAAGGTGACTGATAGGCAGCTTCGCCTGCTCATTCGGCTATTTCAAGACGACCGTGAACTCGCTCTGCGACCGACTTCAGGAATTGGTCGGACGTCGATGTCCATCCAAAGAGTATCTGAACGAGCGTGATCGAGGCATCATGATTGCTCCTTGGGGCGTCCCAAGCGATGGGCTCGCTGGTGCAATCCGTCAGCAGTATGCAGCGATAGTCCCTGAAGAAGGCATCCCGAATTGTCGATTCCACACACACGCTGGTCGTGCATCCTGTCACGATGAGGTGTTTGACGCCTGCGGATTTCAGAACAGAATCGAGTTCGGTTTCGTAGAAACCGCTGAATCGCGTTTTATAGAGGACGACATCCCCTGCCTGTGGCTTGAGGCCGTTGACGACCTCTGTTCCCCAGGTGTCGCGGATCAGAATCCGGCTCTCGCTGCCATCCGGGGCTGTCATGTTCGCGCCCACCCCGAAGATCTGGAGATGTCGAATACGGTTGGGGGCGTCCGACGTTCCAAGGTCCGAGAGGTCGCGATGATATCCCATCTTCAGGTAGACGATGGGCATGCTCAATTCGCGAGCGGCAGCTATTACGCTGGCAGTAGGGCCTACAGCCCGTTGAATCCCGGAGATATCGATTCCGGCTCTGTCGAACATTCCACCGTTGGAGCCGAAGTCATTCTGCATGTCCACGACGAGTACGGCAGCGTCAGCGGGATCAATTGAAATAGGTTGAGGCTTGGCGTCGATGACAAATGGATGCATTTCGTCCTCATCCCTGCTTGCAGCCTAACAACAGTGGTTACGACCAGTCTGCTATCTATCCGCCTCAAAAGCCGCAGGCCGCCGCGCAACGGCGATCCTACCCCCTTAGCCATGCCGCACGTTTGGCATTTGACGCCAGCCAAAGCCGCATCGCGCTTGGCTGCGAGGCCGAGCGATAGATCTTCTGATGATAGACAAACTCATAGGGCCACAGCTCAAGCGTTCGGTTCGCGAAATGCGTCAGCACCCAGGTGATCGCCGCCGCCGCCAAAATGAAGGCGCTCATCGATAGGACAACATTGCCGGAAAAAAGATGGGCGCGGGAAAACAGCGAGCGTGTCAGAAGATACGTGTAGGGATGCACCAGATACAGGCTGTAGCTCACCGTTCCGAAGTATCGAAGCAGCCGATTGCCAAGGAGTAGTGCCGTCAAGCTGTTCCGCGACACTGCAAGGCAGAAGTAGAGCCCCGTCGCGACCATGAGCAAGGGAAGCTCGGCATTTTGGAAATCGGACCAGTGATAGTCGTAATGGCCGCGGCTGGCGAGAAAGACGCAAGCTGCCAGCGCCCCGCTCTCGGCAAGCCGATGGCGGCCCCGGTTTACCCATTCAAATCGATCGTAGGCAAGGCGGATCAGCCCGCCGGCAAGAAAATACAAGGCGATCGGGTACCGGGCGATAAAGAGCGCCGCGAGAAGACCGAGCGCAATTGTGCCGAGTCTGGTTGGGCGACGAACCGTCAGGAAAACGAACGCTGCCGTAAACACATAGAACCAGACCTCGAAGGTCAGGCTCCACGCGTTCGGCGTCAATTGCTCGGTATGGGTTGCAAGGTTCAGGAATGTCAGTCCTGCCAGAACCGCTGTGAGATTGTTGGTTTCGGGATAAAAGTTGGTGGTTGCGTTCAGCAAGATGAAAAGCAGGCTTAGCGCGAAAAACAGAGGGTAGAGGCGCAGGAACCGTCGGGCAGCAAACTGAGCGGGACTATAGCGTATCGCACTGGGCAGGATGACGAAGCCACTGATTACGAAGAAAAGGCAGACTCCGAAGGTGCCGAAATTCCAGAAGGGCGTAATGCGGTCGACATAGGCCGAATTGGAGGCGTAGACGTGCTCCGCCGTGCCGCCCAGGAGGTGAGCGAAGAAGACCATAAGAGAAGCAATGCCGCGCAACCCATGCGCGGCTACATTGAACGAATTGTCGCCAGCCGGCTTCGCTGACGCTTCGACGGGAAAATGCTGCGGACCCGATGAGTTCTGAGGATGGAGATGTGCAACGGTCATCTGAGCCTTCAAGTTGGATCCCGCAGACCATTTCACCGTACACCATCCCAGGTCTCGCAATGCTCGGGAATTCGAAGGACACCCCCGCCCAAAAGTAGTGGGCTGCCGCAGAAAAACTCCACCGGATGACTAACAGCCGCATTGCGGGACTGATTTAACCCAGGCCCGATGCTGATTGCGGGCGATCGCTGGACCGCAACCGAAGTACGGCTTGACTGACACCGATCGGAATTGGCGAACCCTCGGCCGCAGCCACGAGAGCCGCCCCGTCGAACCGCCCCGCCATGTCGCTTTCTCGAGCCGGAGATCGCCTTGGGCGACATGCATTAGCGGAGATGGCGGCGGCCCTGCGCGTCGACGATGGTGTTGTCTGCGACATTGGCGCTGATGTGCGCGCCGTTGTGGATCAGGCAGTCGGCGCCGATCTGGACGCCCAGGAGCACCGTTGCGCCCATTCCCACGACGGTCAAGGCTCCGATGCCCACTCCGCCGGCTATGATAGCGCCTGGTGTCAGGTGCGCATTGTCCTGAACGACGCTGTCGTGGCAGACTATAGTCCCCTGATTGACGATGACGTTGTTACCGATCGTACAGCGCGGACCGATGCTCGCGCCGGCCAAAATATGGCAGCCATGTCCAATCCTGGTCGCCTTGGAGACGATCGCGGAAGGATGGATCACAGGCGGCAGAACGAAGCCCATTGCGGTGGCGCGTTCATACATTGCCCGCCTCACCTGGCTTGACTGGGCGCCTCCGATGCCGATGAAAGCATAGCGCGTGCCCTCCGCAAGCAAACGCTCCAGGCAGTCTTCCGTGCCGATCACCGAAATACCGGCGCAGACGTGGTGGCCGGCGGGCAACGCTTGATCGGTGCAGCCCAGGATATCGTATCCGGCACCATCGAGAGCATCGATCAAACAGGCGGCGTGGCCGCCGCCGCCGATGATGACGGCCCGCCTGGAGAAAGCGACGGAACTCGGCTCGCCCGGTTCGGCTCTCTTGGCGGCGGATCGGCGACCGGCAGCAGCGCGCACCTCGGCTTCGCCAATGCGGCCATTGGACGGAATGACGTCCGCAAGGTTGACCCCGAGCTCGGATGCGGCCTTGCGGGCTTTAGCCGTTATCGCGACTTCGCTGGCCCCGACATCGGCCGCGCTGGTCTCCCCGACAACGACATTCGAATTTTCGTCGATGATTTTGCAAAGCGTTGCGCCGACAGGAACGAAGTCACCGACCTTGATGTCCAGCAGGCCGACAGTTCCTGCCTCCGGAGCATCTACCTCGACTGCGGCCTTGGTGGTCTCAAGCACGAAAAGAATGGTGCCTTGTTCGACCCTTTCACCTTGTGCGACCCGAATCTCGATGAGCTGGAGATTGTCCTCGTTGGCGTTAACCCGCGGGGCTTCGACAAGCACGGTCATGTACGCTTAGCCTTTCTGGAACAGCTCGATGCAGGCCGCCTGGATGGCGTTCACACCCGGCAGCAGATCGTCCTCCCAGTCGCGGCTTGAGGGAATGGGGTGATCGGGCCCGGTCAATGCGCTGAAGTGCCTGACCCGGCCGATCAGCGCGCGCGCACACTCCGACGCGAAGCCCCAGCCGGGAGAGCCTTCCTCCACCGCGACCACACGCGTGCAGTTGCCGACCTGGCTTCGGACCTCATCGCCAGGGAAGGGCGACAGCTGTTCGACGGCCACCACGGTGGTCGCGATTTCCTCCTCTTGCGCGAGTTTCTTTGCGGCCGCGACAGCGTGCTCGACGCAACCCCCATATGTCAGGATCACGACATCTGCATCCGCCGGGCGTGGAAGCGCGTCGGGTCCGAGCACGGGCCTGGAATACATCACCTTGTTTTCGATGATCAGGTGAGGGGATCGCGACGCGAAGGCCCGATGCAGAAGCGTGCCAGGATCGGCATACTCGTGAGTGGCAAGCACCGTCAGCCCGGGCACGCCGCAAAAATGCTTTTCCAGACTTTGCGAGTGCGTCGGCCCATAGCCGCGCCGTCCGCCCATGGGAGCGCGGATGATGACGGGGACCTCAACCTGATCGTTGTACATCCAGCGGAACTTGGCGACGTGATTGATGATCTGGTCGGCAGCAAGGGCTATGAAGTCTCCGAACATGAGTTCGACGATCACAGGCCGGCCTTTGATGGCCATGCCTGCCGCCATGCCAACAATGCCGCCTTCGCTGATCGGCGTGGTCCAGACACGGTCCTTATAGGCTGACGAAAGACCCTTGGTGACTTTGAAGGCGCCACCGTAGGGGTCAAGAACATCCTCACCCAAAATCACCAGACGGAGATCGGCTCCCATGAGATCGTGTAGCGCGCGATTGATAGATTCGACGACACGCATGGATCAACCCCGCGCCAAGGCGGCCGCGGCGGCGGATTCGACCGCGCGGTCCACGACATTCAGGCAGTAGGCGTCGATCTCATCGGCGTTGGCAACGCGCCGGCGCATCGGGGGTATGGGATCTCTGGCTCGAGCTTGCTCAAGACGCTCCGCCGGCCTCGTATCATCTCCCTTGCTGTGGGGGCCGATCCGCTCGGTTCGCAAGTAGAGCCAGCAAGGGCGGGATTCGGCGCGTACATAGCCTACGGCTTCTTGGGCGAGCTCATATATCGCGATCGGATCGTTGCCGTCATAGGCGAATGTGCGGACGCCGAACGGCTCGGCCCTGGCGACGATCGAACCGGAGACGGTCAGATGCTTGGGCGTCGTCTGCGCGATCTCGTTGTCCTCGATCACAAAGACCACCGGGGCGGCGAAAACAGACGCAAGGTTCAGGCTCTCGTATACGGCTCCCTCGCCCATCGTGCCGTCGCCGAGGAACACCACTGCGACGGCGCCCTCGTCCTTTCGCGCCAGCGCACTACCAACTGCGACGGGTGCGATGCCTCCTTGGATGCCATTGGAGTGGAAGTTGCGGAAGCACAGGTGCTGGCTGCCGCCGCGTCCGCCGCAAATGCCGGTTACACGCCCCATGATCTCGGCTATCAGACCCTCGACTTCGCCCGAATAGGCAATGAAATGACCGTGGCAGCGGTGGTTGCTCCAGACAATGTCGCGGTCCCGGTCAAGAGCGTTTATCACGCCAACCGCATTGGCTTCCTGTCCAATGGACGTGTGCGTCGTGCCGAACAGGAGACCTTGGGAAAAAAGATCGAGCAAGCGCTCCTCCACGAGCCGGATGAGCATCATCTGCTGATAAAATCGAACCGCGGCTGGCAGTTCGAATCCGAGCAAACCACGCTCTGTAGGGGCAAGGGTGAGGTTCCGCGCTGCTGACGACGTCACTATCTGCAGCTCTGCCAGAGAAGACGCTGGAACGGTTTCATCCTTCCTGATCGCGCGTTCCTTTGTCATGCTGCCTCGAGCTGGCGCGAAGCCGTAACAAGGATTGACCGCGCCGTCGACGCGGCAGCCATGGTCTCCTCGGTCGTCCAGGACGGGTCGACCAGAAAAGCCATACTCGTTTCACCGAGCTGCCGTGCGATCGGCAGACGTTCGGGCGGCGCTACCCCGGCGTCCGCGAAGGCATGTTCAAGATAGATCTCAGAGCAGCTTCCAGAGAAGCATGGGACGCCGGCCGCATTGATAGCCGCAATCAACTCGTCGCGCGACCATCCGGGGGACAGCATCTCGGGCTTGATATAGAAATAGCATCGGTACCAGGCATGCTTATGCTCCGAACCGAGCTGGGGCGCGTGCAGCATCGGCAATTCAGCAAGCGTCCTCATCCAGATGCTGGCATTTCGCTCGCGTTGGCGAGTCCAGTCGGGTAGGCGCTCGAGCTGCCGCAAGCCAAGCACTGCCTGGATTGATGTCATGCGCCAGTTGGTGCCGATGCTGTCATGCAGCCAGCGAAACCCTGTCGCCCTATGGGGGGCAAAGACCAGATCGTAGTTCTTGCCGTGGTCCTTGAGGCTCCAGGCAGCGAGCCACAATTTCTTGTCGTCCATTGCGACAAGCCCACCTTCGCCGCCCGTCGTGATGATCTTGTCCTGGCAGAACGAGAACGCCGCTATGTCGCCGAAGGAGCCAATCGGTCGTCCGTTGTATTCGGCTCCATGCGCCTGGGCGCAATCTTCGATGACTTTTATGCCGCTGCGCTTTGCGAGTTCCATGATCGGCGCCATGTCGCACGGCCAGCCGGCAATATGCACGACGATCACTGCCTTTGTTCGAGCCGTTATCTTCGGCGCAATCGTCTCGGCGGAAAGGTTGCCCGAACTCGGGTCGACATCCGCGAAAACGGGCGTGGCGCCGGCAAACATGACGCAGGCGGCGGAGGCGACGAAACTGCGGGGCGTGACGATCACCTCGTCACCGGCGCCGATGTGGAGAATCTTCATCGCAAGATCCAGCGCGAGCGAGCCGTTGGCCAGCGCCACCGCGTGACGTCGGCCGAGGCTGCGCGCATAGGCGCGTTCGAAGGTCTTCACATGGTCGCCGGTCCAGGCGTTCACCTGGCCGGATCGCAAAACCTCTACCACATCGGTTATTTGTTCTTCGTCGTAGATTGGCCAGCGTTTCATCGCAGAATACTCCAGCTAGGATTCAAATGACGTTTCGCAGAAGGACAAAGGCCTCGGCCGCCCTCAGATGGGCGGCGGTGCCCCTGACGATCGCAAGCGCCCGCAAGGTTTCGATCGAACGCTCATGCGGGAAATCTCTGATCTGTGAGGCGAACATCGACGCAGCTTCGAGTTTGCGGTCCAGCGTCGATGCGATGTCTATGAAGACGTTCGGCACGAAGCTCGGCGTCACATAGGGGGCATTCCAGTTCGTTTCGGAGACGGTCTCGTAAGCCATGATCGTCCGCGGATATTGAGATTGGGTCGGGCGAGCCGCTACCAGCGATGACAGGAAGATCAGCTGGTGGTCCATGTGCACATCACCGACGAAAGGGATGAGCAACGTATCCGGCACGACATCCCGCAACAGGGTCAGCAGCGCCCTGTTGAGCGTCGCGTGCGGCGTCTCGGCGATCTGCGCAGCCGGCAGATCAAGCCAATGCGTCTGTTGCACGCCCAAACAGGCATGCGCCGCCTTGGCCTCGCTGCGAACCCGTTCCGTCATCTCCTCTGTGAAGGCGGGCGGGCTGCCTCGCGTAACCACTGCGACATGAACTTCTGCGCCTTGCACAGCCATCCGGGCTATCGTGCCGCCACACCCCAGGACCTCATCATCGGGATGCGGTGCGATCACCAGAAGTCGACCGAGTGCTGGGTTCATGGCCGGACCGTCCCGGCGGGCATAGCCTTCAAAGCATGGTCGACATGGCGGCGGTCGACGCGTTCGCCCAACAGTGCCACTTGGACAGTCAGAACCAGTATGTGCAGATCGAGCCACAGGCTGCGGTTGCGCACATACCAGAGGTCGAGCGCTAGCTTTTCGCTGTTGGTGAGGCGGGTATTGCCGTTCACCTGTGCCCATCCGGACAGGCCGGGGCGGACCGTGCCACGAATACGCCCCAGCTCGCCGAATTCGGCGATGGTGGCCGGGAGCAACGGACGGGGCCCCATGAAGGCCATGTCCCCCCTGGCGATCGAGAGAAGCTGCGGCAGCTCATCGATGCGGACGGAGCGCATCAACCGCGTGGCCGGCGTCTCACGCAAGGCGTCGGGGAGCAGCATGCCATTCCCGTCTCGCCCTTCATGCATCGTACGAAACTTGCAGATCACGAACGGGCGACCTTCCAGCCCGCTGCGAGACTGGCGGAAAAACAATGGACGGCCGACACTGGCCCAGACAATGGCAGCAGCCACGAGCCATAGCGGCAGGCTGAGAACCAACAGGATCACCGCGGCGATACGGCTTGGTATGGCCCGGCCAAGCGGAACGCGCGCAGTCCAGCCGCCGGAACGTGCTGTTGGGGTGCTGAGGCCGATCATTGCGACGGTCCGACCTGGACGGAAGAGGTCGTCGCCAAGGTAGTGGCTGAACGGCTTGTCGTGTCCTGGGCGCTATCCAGGCGGTTTATTGACACAAGGATCGTATCTCCGGCCGCAACCGGATCGTCGAGGGTCGCCACCTTTGTGGCGGTCTGGCCGTTTACCTTGCGGCGGATCTGGTAGGTGAACGTGATGGAGTTGTTGCTGCGTGTCTGCTCCGCGGCCAGCGAGCTCAACAGCAGGATCTGTTCCTCGGTCGATTCTCGAACCGCGATCAGGCGCTCGATTTCAGAGTTGTGGGCCTGGAGATCCGTCAACGCCGTGTGTGTCCAGGTCTGGGTGGCGTCATCCAGGTCGCGCTGCAACTGGCTCAATTCGCGGCGCACCGTTGATGCCTGATTGTAGATTTCAAGCAGATGGGATTGCTGCGTGGTCGCTTCGCGCTCGGCGTTCGAGAGGTCTGTGATTGTGACGAGACCTTTCTTGTTGAGGCCCCTGATGCGATCGAGATCCGCCTGTGCCGAAGCGATCACTGTCTTTTGTATGTCCGAAAGCTGTTGAACATTGGCGAGGGCAACATTTACTTCTTCGATCCCCGCCGAGAGCTGCTTGCGACGTGTCGTCAGCGCATGTTGATCTGCTTCAAGGATGCGCTGCTCGGTAGGAAGCAGCGTCGCGAGCAGGTTGGCGTTCATGAGGCCCTTGATCTTGGCAGGCAGATCCAGTTCCGAGATCTTGTCGCTGTTTGCCAATTGGGCCTTGATGCGCGCAGCGGCGACCGCCTCCTTGGCGATCTCCACCACGCTTTCATCAAGAGCTCCGCGCAACCGGGCGCGTGTTACGACGCGATCCTCCGCCGTGGCTCCCCCGGTCGACTGGCCGCCCGCAAGCGCCACCGCCTGCTCCACATTCAGTGCCGGCTGGTAAGGAAACGAGCCCGGCGCCTTTACATCCCCAAGGACGAAGATCGGGCGGAAGCTCACCACCGCAAGAGCTATATGCGGGTCATTGAAGAGTTCACGCTCGATGAATGCCTTACGGATACGACTCAAGGCGTCGGGCACCGTCAGGCCGCCGACTTCAAAGCTGCCGATCAGCGGAATGTTGATCGCGCCATCGCTGGCGACCGTGAGTTGTTCGGCGGGAAGCGCGTCGTCGATGAAGTCAAACGACACCACATCGCCGACCGAAACCTTGTAGTCATCGTCCGCCGCAGCCCAGGCATCAAGCTGGGAAATCAGAATCGCCGCAACCGCAAGGATCGCAATACTGCAGAATCCCAGTGCTTTCGCAAGGAATGTACTGGTCCACGCGCCTGTCGATCGCCTGCTCCGCGCCGCATTGCAATAAGATGCCATGGAAGCCCACCATAGAATTTTCCTGCAAAGACCCTAGCGACACCTGCGCGACGACAATGAGTCATACCTTTGGTGGAGCGGTGACAACCTTCGGTCTGGTTCCCACCTAATTTGGCTAACTGGATGTCGACTGCAACCAACGTATGGTGCGGCTGGATACTGTCGGACGATTGAATGCTTCCTCAGGGCGGAGCGTCGCAGACAGCTGGGAAGCTTGCGTGCACACAAGTGTTCTTCACACCATTACCAGTCTCGACGTCGGCGGCGCTCAGGTCATGCTTGCCCGTTTTCTTGGCCAGGTCGACCAAAATCGCTTCTCGACTTCAGTTCTGTCCCTGCTTTCACCCGGTCCGGTGGCTGCAAACGTAGAATATACAAGATCGGGGCTCGTTTCGCTCGACATGACGGAACGGCCGCGACCGCGCGATGTCGTTCGGCTGACGCGGTCGATAAGACGGGCGGCCCCCGATCTTCTTCACGGATGGATGTATCACGGCAACGTCGCGGCAACGCTCGGCTCGATGCTAGGGCTCAATTTCTCGCCGGTCATCTGGAGCATCCATCACACGGTTCGAGATCTCGCCGACGAGAAACCATTGACGCGCCAATTGATACGGCTCTCGGCCCGCCTGTCGAGGCGCACCAGCGCGATCTCATATTGCTCGCGCGTCGCCGCCGATGATCACGAGCGCCTGGGCTTTGATCCGCGCCGGAGGGTGGTTATCCCGAACGGGACGGATTGCGATCAATTTTCCCCCTCGGCCGACGCCGGTGCGAAGCTGCGCCGCCTGTTCGGCTTGCCGCCCGGACGGCTGATGATCGGCCATGTGGCACGCTTCCATCCCATGAAGGACCAGGTTAGCCTGGTCCGCGCCATCAGCCGGCTCCTGGAACAGGGATACGACGTTCAGGGCATATTTATCGGGGAGGGACATGCCGACGGCCCGGTGCGGCGCACCGCCCGTGAGCTCGGCATAGACGACCGCATTACCACGCCGGGCATCCGCGCTGACATCGCCGACCTCATGCCGGGCTTCGACGTCTACGCGCTTTGCTCGGCTTGGGGCGAGGCATTTTCCCTTGCCGTAGGCGAGGCGATGGCCAGCGGCGTGCCGGCGGTGGTTACCGCGGTCGGCGACTCCGGCTGGCTGGTCGGCGACAGCGGCGTGGTCGTTCCACCGGGAGATAGTGAAGCTCTGGCCGCCGGATTGATCAGGCTTGTCAGCCTTGAACCGGCCGAGCGCCGCGCCTTGGGTCAACAAGCGCGTCGTCGCGTCATGGAGAACTTCTCGCTTTCCCTTTACGTCGGCCGGCACCTGGAACTCTACGAAGCAGCTCTAGGGCGTCGTCGCCATATCCGATAGGAGCGGCTGGTGGTTGCTGTGCACATGAATGGTCGAGATTCTCCTCGCGCCCCTGTGGACTATGCGATGCGCCGCAAGCGCATCGTCGTCATTGCGAGCCTGACGCGTTCGCTTGTCAACTTTCGTCTCGAATTGTTGAAGGCCATGGTCGCTGCGGGGCATGATGTCATTGCGCTCGCCCCCGATGAAGATGAGCGGGCGATCGCCGGTCTCAAGGCAATTGGCGTGACCTTCCGACGGATTCCGATGGCCAGGACGGGTACCAGTCCGCTGGCCGATTTGCGAACGCTCAAGGCGCTTTACAAGCTCATTCGCGGCTTGGCGCCCGAAATCGTCCTGGCGTATACGATGAAGCCGATCATCTATGGTGGATTGGCTGCCCGCCTTGCCCGTGTACCGCGCCGGTTTGCGCTCTTTACAGGCTTCGGCTTCATATTCAGCGGCAGCATGACGGGACTGCGCGCAACCATTTTGCGCCGGTTGAGTATTGGTCTCTACCGCTCGGCTCTGGTCGGCTGCGAAGCAGTTTTCGCTTACAATGACGCCGACGCTTCCGACATCCGGCGCCATGGGATGGTTTCTGCGACGACGCCGGTGATCATGATCCCAGGTTCAGGAGTGGACCTGACACTGTTTGCCGCAAGCCCCCCACCTTCAGGGCCTCCCGTCTTCCTTCTGATCGCTCGCTTGCTTCGCGAAAAGGGAATTGCCGAGTTTGCTGCCGCCGCGCGTATCCTGAAGACCAAGTACCGCGCTGCACGCTTTCAGATTCTCGGGCCCTTCGATCCCAGTCCCCTCTCCATCTCGAAAGCCGAAATGGACCAGTGGACCAAGGAAGGCGCCGTTGAATATCTCGGCGAAACACACGACGTCGGTCCCTATTTGACCGCGTCCACCGTGTTCGTGTTGCCGTCCTATTACAGGGAGGGCATTCCCCGCAGCGCGCTGGAAGCCTTGTCGACCGGTCGGCCGATAATCACGACCAACGCCCCTGGCTGTCAAGAAACGGTGATCGAGGGCGAGAACGGTTTCCGGGTCGAGCCGCGAGACGTGGAAGCTCTCGCCTCGGCGCAGCGGGCTTTTCTCGAGGATGAGGAACTCGCCGCAAAAATGGGCGCCAACTCAAGAAAGCTCGCGGAAGACCGGTTCGATGTTCACAAGGTGAACCAAACCCTGCTCGAGGCGATGGGGATATAGTCTGCCGCGCCTGATCGGCCGCGCGGCCGATGGCGGTCAAGCGGGAAAATAACGACGAATCTGCTGCCGTTTCAAATAGGCTTTCCGCAGGGCACCACGGGCCTGTCGGAAGGGGTCGACGCGGTTGAACACCCAGCCGATCGATGGACCGCCGGCGAACCGCAGGCGCTCGACAACCTGGGAGAGAGCCTCTTGCGTGGTGTTGTCGCACGCGGCCACGACCACGACGGTATCCACCGAGGCGGCAATCCTGATTGCGTCTTCGACGACGAGCACAGGCGGCGCGTCGATGATCACCACGTCGTATTCGAGCCGGAACGCCTCCAGCAATTTCGCGAATTGGCTGGAATTGAGGAATTCAGGCAAGGTCTGGTCGTCGGCAGATGGCGCCAGCACATCCAGTCGCGGAACTTCAGGAAGCGTCTGAACGATCTCTGCCAGGGTGCAACCACCATGTAGGTAGTCGTTGAGTGTCTTGTCGGCGGGCCCAAACTGCATGGCGCTATGGATGCTGCGGGTTCGCAAATCCAGATCAATCAGCGCTGTCAGGGCGCCGTCCATTCCAGCTGCCACGGCGAGGCCCATGGCCGTCGTTGTCTTGCCTTCCTGTGGTAGTCCTGAGCTGACCAGGATCACCTGTTTGCTCCGGCCACCGTTCATCCGGGTGCAGGCCATGTACAGCGACCGGAAGGCATCGGAGAAGGCCGACCGTGGTTGCGACAACAAGGTTTCAAGAGGGGGCGTGGCGCGTTGCAGGAATTTCTTGGGCAGTTGCGGAATCGACGCCAGCAGTGGCGCACGGATAAGCTTCGATACCCGTTGTGACTCGCGTATTCTCACATCCATGCTTTCAAGCGTCAGCACAAGGATCAGGGCTAGGATCAGCGACGCGGCGAAACCGCCTGCCGTCATCAAACGAAGTTTGGGAAAGGAAGGGCTCGTCGGAATCTCGGCGGCGGAAACCGTCCGCACGCCGGGCTCGACCGCCTCGGAAAACGGATCGAGGCTGCCAAGCCTGCCTGATACGAGGTCGTAGAGCTTCTGCTCGGTCGACAATTGGTTGTTCAGTTCCCGAAGCTTCGCTTCCGCCAGGCTCCTTTGCCGCAGTTGCTCGTTGGACTCCTCCAAAGTCTTCGCGAGTTGGTTGACCCTGCCTTCGTTGACGCGGACGTCGTTTTCCAAGATTGCGATCGTACGCAGCATCTCCTGAGAGATCATCGCGCGGACGGCCGCTACTTTTGCATCCGCCTCCTGGACCAAGGGATGATTGCGCCCGTAGTTGCTGGCCAGTTGCGCGCGATCCCTCATCGCCGTCGCTTCGTCGTTGCGCAGGGACGTCAGGAAGTCCGATGAGAGCAGGGGATCGACGTTGGCGCCCGCGTCGCCGGTCTTGGCCGCCAGCCTGACCTGGGCGAGGCGCGCCTGCGCTTGCGTGTATTCACCTCTGGCGGTGCTGAGCTGCTCGTTGCTTTGCTGGATCGAGGCGCGCAGCAGATCATCGCGTGGATCGCTGGATACGCCGTGTTCTCGCGCATATTGGGCGATCTGGCCTTCTATGGCGGCTATCCGTGACGCAAGCTCCGTCGATTGCTGCCTCAGAAAGCTAACGGCGTCCTTGATGTCCTGCCGCTTGTTGTCCCGGGACCATTCCACGAACAGTTTGGCCGTCGCATTGGCTATCAGGGCCGCCCTCGACGCGTCGTCATTGAAAAAGGAGATCGTCATCGCCGAGCTCTCTCCGGACCGGTCAACCGAAACGCTCGACAGATACGATGAAATCGCCCGATCTTGCTGAACCCCCTTCGATGGCAGCGACGCGGGATCCTGCGGGTCGGCGCCGGCGACAAGGCTCCATAGCGCTCGCGGTATCGAGACGATCAAGCCGACGGCCTGTGACAGCAGTCCAGGGCCCGAATCCGAAGGGGAAGCTCGGCTCGCGGCTGGTTTCAGATAGGTGTTGAAGTCCGGGTCCTTGATGAGGTCCAGTCTGTCGACGACCAGGCTGGCAAAGACACGAGAGGTGATCAGATCCGCCTCGGTGTCCATTCGCGACTTGTCGGGCTGTTGATTAGGCTGCGCTTGTGCGGTGTCGAGAGGATTGGGATCGTCGGATTCGACAACGATCATCGAGCGAGCGGTGTACGTCTTGGGAAGTTCCACGGCCGTGATGAGCGCGAGAGCGGTGCCGGTAGTCACGACCGCAAGGATCAAGGGGAGGCGCCTTCGGAAAAGCGTGTAGAGCTCGCGCGGGCCGAAAGTGCGTTCCTTCGACGGCTCGATCGGCTCTTGAAGAAATGGTTCCAGACGGCTCCACACGCTGTTGTCGTCTATCAAGCTCACAGATCCCGCCCCTTTTTTTTGTCTTCGACTGGTCCAAGCCGGCCCTGCCACATCGGACCTGGAGGCTACCCAACATCGAATTCGCGACTTACCGCGACGACAGTTTTAACATGGTTGCGCGGCCGCAATCGCGCTCAAGAGGCTTAGCCGCAAAGGCGACATCATCCAAAAGGATAGCGTAACCGGCCCGGGCCCTATCTTGGCAGATAGGCTGAACTGCAGGCCCAATGAGGGCTGGCGAAAAGGACTCTCAAGCAGATTCAGGAGTGAGGATGAACTACGCCAGGGCTCCTCGCCATTATTGGACAAGGCCCGGCCCCAAACCGGCCGTCACATCGTTGCCAGAGGTAGCCGGGAGACTCGGGCTCTGGTTCGCCGTGGCGTCCGTCTTTCTCACGCCCTTCAATATTCTTCGGTTTGATGCATTCTATTTTACCATCAGCGACGGCTTCGCTCTCGCGGCCGTATTCGCAGCCATACTCGGGAAATCCTTTTCGATCTCTCCCTTGGGCGCGGGGACGTTTCTATGGAATATCGGCATCGCCCTACTATGCGGGATGCTGCTGCTAAGCAGTCTGATCCACGGAGATCCGCAGCGAGGCTTCATCATCTCGGCGCAATATCTGTACGCTTACTTTCTCCTGGCCTTCATGATCGTGTCGAGGCCCTGGGCGGAAATCGTTCTCTTGATGAAATCATTTCTTTGCTCGATCGCCGTGATGTGTCTGCAGGGGATAGTGATAATCGACATCCTCAAGCAACGCGGCACCGTCTTTGTCAGCGGCAATGGTCGTTTCCAGGGTTGGGTGGAACGCGAGAATGAGTGCGCAACGCTGATAGCGCTCTCTGTCCCGCTAATGTTGTGGCTGGTGGCGTCAGGTTGCATAAGGCCTCGCTGGCTTTGGGTCGGACTGCCGCTTTTTGGTTATGGCATTATTTTGACAGGATCCAATACCGGCCTGATCGGCCTTGTCTTTGCGGTCACCATCTTCGTAGTCGCGACGGGCTCGTGGCGCCGCATCATTTCTTTAGCGGTGACCTCGCTCGCCGCATTCTTCATTGCCGTTACCTGGGGCCGCGACTTCTTGCCCGAGGTCTTCCAACACCGCGTGCTGAATGCGCTGCAGAATGGTGACCTCGATGAGGCTGGCACGTTTGCAGACCGTATGCGGCTCATCCATGAGGCCATTGGCAAAGCGGACAATAATTCACTGCTTGGTATCGGTGCCGACCAGTATCGGCAGGTCAGCGAATTGCACGCCCCGGTCCACAACACCTACCTCCTCATATGGGTCGAGGCAGGGCTGCCCGGATTCATCGGTTTTCTGCTCCTGCTCGTGGCAGGCATCACCATCGCCATCCTTGCCGCTCGGAGTCGTGAAGGCAAGGTATCCGCCATTTGCACGGCGACGACAGTTCTCCTCTTCGCGGCGCTGGCAAATGCGCTACCACATCTTTACAGTCGTTTCTTTCTCGTGCCTCTGCTGCTTGGAATGGCGCCCAGTGTTGCGATTTTGCGCGACGGCCCAGCTTCAAGAACGGTCACGCGCTTTCTTCGCGGTACTCGCTCCAAGTACGGTCGTTCGCGGCCTTTCCTACGCAGGCCGATCTAAGGGGCCCACCAGCCGAGCTTTCCAGCTCCTACAAAGGCTAAAATCGGCGCACCCGGAAGATCTGGTCAGGGTCTCCCCATGGCAAGAGCGAGCGATATATAGAAGCTATTTCGCCGGCTCTGATGCTTGCGCGGAGATGAAACGAGCGAGGGCGAACACGCCCTCGACGAAGTCTTCTCCCTCGATAAACCGGCCCTCAACCCAGCGTCCCTGGGTATCCTGACTGTCGACGAGCTGACGCACCTTTAAATTCAGTTCGCCAGCACTCAACTCATCCGCGGCACTGATCCACAGTCGTTGACGTGAAACTCTCTGCCCCCGCGTTGCACTCTCGAGCCGAGCGAACACCGGCTCGATCTCTGCACCGGTTTTCATGCCGTAGTGTTTCAGGAGGTCCATGTCGTCGAACGTCACTTGGCCGCCCTCATCGATGTAAAGCGGCCGGTTGGTGTTGAGTTCGTAGAAACGTGCCCAACTGCCGTCGGACAGGCGCGCCGCCTGTAGCCAGGTGGCTGCAGTCGTCGCCGCGTGCAGCAACCGCGCATCCCTGTTTTGCTCGTTCAACTCGATCAGGTAATCGATGTTGCCGGCGGTTTCGCGCGAGACGACCGCTGGCGGCTCAAACCTGCGTCCCCAAACCGGCTGCATGGAACGATCGTAACCCTGAGCCCAGCCCTGTTGTGGCGCGGGCAACTGGGCTGCAAGGAGAAAATCACCGATCTTCTCCGCCGTCTTGAGATATGCGGGATCGTGATATGTGCGGTAGGCGTTGAGAAAGAGACGACCCATATCGCGGGGAAGATTGTCATTGATGATGAAATAGGGCGGACGATCAGGCTTCTGCCACTCGTGAGACCAACTGGCCGGAATACTCGCCTTGGCTGCAGCCTTTACATCCGCCCCAGGCGCGGCTCCCTTGAAGAATACCGGGAAGGCCCCATTCGGGTATTGCACCCGCATCAATCGATGAAGCGCCCTGTCGATGCAGGAACGGACGTCCGGATCCGAACCGCCGCTCGCCAGGTCGAACCACATCAGAAAATTCAGCACGCTCTGTGTGTTGTTGTCATCGAGGACAGTCTCGTTGCGTTGCGGATTGTCCTTGATATCGCGACAGGTATTCCCGCCCAACTTCAGTGCGCGGTAGCACCATGTCGCCGCCTTTTGCGGGTCGGTCTCGATCTTGTAAAACCATCCGCCGGACTCCAGCTGAGTCTTGACCAGAGCGGTTGCCACGACCTGGGCAGACTGAAGCCATTGCTTGTCGCCGGTAACCTCGAAAATGCGCAGGAACGCAGCGCCGACAGCCGGCGTACCAGGCGGCTGCACCCAGCCAACGCTCGCGGGCACGGTACCGCCCTCGCCCACCCTCTTTTGGCCGTCGAGGGAATATTTCCATACATAAGTTCCCGCTACACCGAGATGATCGCGGAAATAGGCCCCGGCAGCCTCGACCGCCTTCCGTGCCTCGGCCACTGTCGGCTGAGGTTGAGGCGCCCCGGCCAGTGCAGTGCCGCACGACAGCGCAACAAACAGAGCCGAGGCAATATGCCTTAGCACGGCAGCGCTCCCGCTGGGCCTCAAGCGGCCGCCTCGTGTGGACGCGTGGTTGCCTTGGCTGAACCGAGGATCACATGAGGCACGAATGGCGCCGTCACCGCCGCCGCAGGCTTGGCTTCCTCTCTGCGGTAACTGGGAAGCATATCCGCAACAAGATTTAACACTCCCTCAGTGTCGCCGGCCCTCGCCAAGCGACGCAATTGCGAAAATCCCTTGCGAAGCGTGTCAAGCGGCATCGCGTTGGGCACGGCGCCCAAGACTCCGGAAATCGGAACGTCGACACGTCTTTCGCTTTCGTCGAAGAGTTCCTCGAACAGCTTTTCTCCCGGCCGGCAGCCGACAATCTTGATCTTGATGTCCTCATCCGGCCGAAATCCCGCGAGCTTGATCATGCGGCGCGCCATGTCGATGATCTTGATTGGCGCACCCATGTCGAGAACGAAGATTTCGCCCTGTCCGAGTTTTTTCTCCAGACCATGGGCCGATGCCTGCAAGGTCAGTTCAACCGCCTCGCGTATTGTCATGAAGAAGCGCTTCATCTCCATGTCGGTCACGGTCAGCGGACCGCCGTGGGCGAGTTGGCGCTTGAACAGCGGGATCAGCGACCCGCTTGAACCCAGAACATTGCCGAAACGAACGGTCATGAAGCGGACGGGGGTATCGCCGGCGGTGAAGGCGAGGTCCAGGGACTGGCAGTAGAGTTCCGCAAGGCGCTTGGTAGCGCCCATGACACTGGTCGTGTTCACAACCTTGTCGGTGGATATCTGGACCATTGCCTTGGCGCCGCAAAGGCGGGTCGCTTCTGCCACGTTCATAGTACCGATGACGTTGGTAAGAATGCCCTCACAGGGATTCAACTCGACCATCGGCACATGTTTGAGCGCCGCCGCGTGGAAGACCAGGTCAACGCGATGGCGTCGGAAAATCTCGCCCAGGCGAACAGGGTCGCGTACGTCGCAGATATATGGCTTCCGGCGCACATTAGGGAATTTCTCCGCCAATTCCAGATCGATGGCGTACAGATTGTACTCGCTGTTATCGATCAGGACCACTTCGGTGGGGCCGAGCGCGGCAATCTGCTGCGTGAGCTCTCCGCCGATCGAGCCTCCGGCGCCGGTGACGACGATGCGCCTGTTTTCGATCATTCGGGACAACGCATCTTTATCAAGAACCGCCTGCGGCCTCTCCAGAAGGTCGGTAAGTTCGATGGGGCGCAAGTCGAAGCGACTCTGATATTTAGGATTGCGCAGTTCCAGGACCGGGGCGGGGCGAGAGACAGCGATGCCCAGACGGTCGGCCCGGTCGATCAGCGCTTCAAGCATCGGGTCGACGAGGCCAGGCACCCTTTCGGTGAAAATCACGTGGCGGGGCTTGATGCCGCGACCTTCCAGATCGCCGATGACCATGTCGAAGTCTTCGATGCTGCCCAGAACCGGCACGCCGCGCAGGAAATAGCCCTCTGTCGTTGCGCCATTATCGAGCACGCCGACCGGCCAATGGCGTGCATTCGGATCCCGCTGCAGCGCGCGAATATAAAGATCGGCCGCATCGCCTGCACCGATCAGCAGCACAGGGACCACGTCGCGTCCGTTTTTCGCTCTGTTCGCAGTCGGACCAAAGCGGCTTAGCTCAACGAGCTTGGAGCGGATGCGAACTGAAATAAGCAGCGGCACGAGCAACAGAAACTGGATCACTATCACCGAGCGCGGGATCGAATCGAGCCGTGTAGCCACAAACATCAGGAACACGAAGGCCAGCGATGTGACGAATGCCGCGCGAACGATACCGAGCATGTCGCCGACAGAAGCATATCGCCAGTTGCGGGTGTAGAGGCAAGTCACCGGGAAGACCACGGCGCATGTAAGCAGGAAGCAAGGGAGTGCGAAGAGCAACGAAGCGTGGCTTTCCGGACCGGTGAATTCTCCATCAAGGCCCAATCGCATGAATGAAGCAAACGACAGTGCCGCCAGCGCCAGGGCCAGATCGATGATGTAGAGATGAAGGTTCTTGCCAACGGCCTTGGCGCGCCCGGTCACCCGCCGGCGCAAGTAAGACAGCACATGAACAATCGTCCGCGGTTTGCTGACGAGACGGCCGAGAGCGATCGCAGTGGCCAGCAAAAGGGATTGGCCTCCCAGTGGACTGATTGCCTCAAACGGCTGATCTGACTGGCTCATTCTAGACCTCGACAAAGCTTAGCCGCCGCGCCCCAAGAGAGCGCGTCAAGAGATGCGGCTGTTTGAACTCGCAGGCACAAATCCGTGCCTGCCAGTCCCTTGCTCAATCAAGAACAGGTTGGCCTGCAATCGTTCGGATTCGAGGCTACGATCTTATCGCTGCTATGGGGCGCTTTACCCGCTTTCTAAGCAACACATGCTTTTGTGCATGGGGGGCTATCGGAACTGCAAGCGGACTTTGCCGCGTTAATCCAAAGAGGTACTCCCATCAGTCCGGGCCAGCCAGCTAGCTAGGTCTCGCTGCACCGACGCAATGGCTTACAATGGCGGAGATTAAAATGGTCGCTTGAGTTTCGGTCCGGCGGTCCCGTCTTCGGGCACTTCATTGTTGACGCCGCCAATGCGCCAAACTCACGCTAGCAGAGGAAGCTTTCTATGCTCGGACAGTTGAAGAACAATCTTCGCGACGCTACCTTTTTCCTTGGCGAAGCCGTCGTTCCAAAGAAAATACGCTACTCGGGTCCCCTGGGAGCGTTGCGCCGCCAGATGATCTTTTGGTCGCGTGACTCCTTTGTGCTTTCATACCCGAAATGCGGTAGAACGTGGCTGCGCACCATGGTTGGCCGCGTCATCGACAAACACTACGGCCTTAACCTGCAGAATCCGATGGAAATCCAGCATTTCTGGAAGATCTCGTCGAACATCCCCTGCATTGGCTTTTCTCACGACGACAGCCCAAACCTTAAGCGTCCCAGCGAAATCCAGGCCGATAAGTCAAAATATTCAGGAAAAAAGATCCTATTTCTGGTTCGGGATCCGAGAGACGTGCTTGTTTCATATTATTTCGACGCAACGCACCGAATGAAGGTGTTTGACGGAACGATCAGTGAGTTTCTTGCCCAGGATGTCGGCAGCATTGATTCCATCATAGCGTTCTACAACGCTTGGGCGCACAACCGCGATAAGGTGAAGGCATTTCAAATGCTGTCCTACGAACATATGCGCCAAGCTCCAAAATCGGCGCTTCGCACGGCGCTAGATTTTCTGGGCATTCAGGGCGTGCCGGAGATGATCCTCGATGAGGCGACAACCTTTGGCTCTTTCGAGAATTTGCGAAAGATCGAAATGGCAGACGCTTTCGGTCACGAAAGAATGCGCCCGACGGACCAGTCGAATCCCGACAGTTTTAAGGTGCGCCGGGGCAAAATTGGCGGTTATGTCGACTATTTCAACAGAGACGAGATCGCTTACATGGATGAGAGAATTGCCAGCTCTTTGGACCCGTATTTCGAAATATACCACCGCAAGGCATAGCGTCGAGCTCTACTGCAAGGCGCAGCCTTGTCGCTTCTGTGCTGGGACGTCGCATAAGACTTCCCGGTCGAAAAAGTCCACGGCTCTTCCTTCGCCTGTCATCGGTCATTTCCCCACCGTGCTTTGATGGCGTCCATGATCAAAACGTTGAGCTTGGACGCGCCGGTCTCGCTGAGATGGTTATCGTCCCGATAAAAAATCTGAGAGCCTCGATTGGCGAAACAGCGCTGTTGATCGCAGAAGGCCTTCTCCGGATACACACGCACGAGATTTGGATCGGATCCGACATTATCGTATAATGCGTATGTCCGTTGCGTTCGCCGGCGGAAATCCCCGTAGGAAACCGAAATCGGGTCCGCCTGCATATAAGCTGCAGGATCGTTCTGGCGTCTGGCCCGCATGAGAAGCACCTGCGGGACGTTCCAACCCATCTCCGGGACAGGATAGACTAAGACAACTTTCACCCCGCGCTCCAGAAGTGTGTTTATGGTGCGGGAAATGGCCGTGGCGACTGCAGCCGGATCGGCGGGCCCGGTTTCACCCAGCTTGGCCAAATGCGGGTGATCGTCGCCCGGCTCGATTCCCCCCTCGCCATTGTTGTAACGGCTCTGCTCCACGAGAATGGGGAGACGCCACAAGAGCACGGCTATCGGTCGCTTCAGCCTGCCTATGTAGTCGAGCCTCTTGTCATTGTAGTCGCCTGGACAACCCGGTTGGTCCACGTCGACCCTTTGCAGACCGAGAAGAAATACGCAGCCGCCTCGATTGAGCGGTGTGAACGAGGCGATATCTCGGTAGTCATCGAGGCTGTCTCGCATCGGACCAAGCAGAGTGCGAGCGTGAGAGTCACCCAAACTAACAAGAGCATAGCCCTCGGGATTCGAGCCATGAAAGGTACAAGGACCCTGTTCAGGCGCAAAGTTGAGACAGCTCTTCCCGTTCTGAAAGATCTGAGCCTCGCGAATATCGGATGCAGCGGCAATCGGGGCCAGGCCGTCTGCAAAACGACTTGGCAGGCCATTTTGGACATACCAGTAGTATCCGCCCCCGCTGAGTAGTACGGCCCCTAGTGAGGCAATCAGCCATATAACGTGCCTGCTGGTTCGCTTTCTGCTACGGGTCGGAATCTCGACGAAGCGGTAAGTCGCAATGGCAAGTATAACTGACATCAAAATCCAACAAAGTACCATCACACCACCGACAGAATCGGTTGCGCTCATTCTGCCGAAAGCAAATATCGGCTGATGCCAAAGATAAAGGGAATATGATATCAGGCCGACAAATACAAACGGTTGGGAGGAAAGCGCTCGTGTAATGGGATCGCCGTGCCCTGTATACCAGATAAGCAATGCCGTTCCTGCAACCGGGATCAGCGTCACAAGTCCCGGGTGGTGCCACTGCGGCCGCATCAGCGGCACCGAGCAGATCAGGAGCGCCAAACCGACCGCAGGCGCGACTCGCGAAGAGCGCATCGACACAAGCCGGCCGCCAGTCAATTCACGTCTTGCCAGAAACACCCCCAACCCTAGTTCCCAGATTCGGGTTGGCAGTAGAAAAAAAGATGCGTCCGGAAAATGCCGCGTCATCCACTCCGCAAGAATGAACGAAACGACGAGCCCAATGCACAGGATGGCTGTTAAAAATTTCCGAGAAAATTTCCACACCAGTAGAAGAAAGCAAGGGAAGATCACGTAGAACTGTTCTTCGACTCCCAAGCTCCAGGTGTGAATTAATGGACGAAAAAGATTGTCGGCTGCGTCATAGCTCGCAACATGCCAGAAATATAGATTGGAGGCTGAAAACACGGTTGCCAAAAGGCTCGCAGAATAGTCTCTAAAGGCACTCGGCAGCATATATAGCCAAGCGAAGGGGATCGTTACTGCTAAGACGGTATACAGCGCAGGTAGGATCCGTCTCGCGCGACGCTCGTAAAAATTGGCGAACGAGAAAGTCCCATCCATGACTTCCCGCTGTACAATCGAGCCAATCAGATAGCCGCTAATAACAAAAAAGACATCAACGCCAATAAAACCGCCCGCAAAGGGGTCAAGGCCCGCGACGCGAAGCCCTGAATGGTAGAGGATCACCAGAACGACTGCGATCGCCCTCAGGCCGTCAATTTCGCGGCGATATCCAACTTGGCCGGCCGGGGTCGTGGCCACGATCCCACTCTGGGCGGCTCCCGTGTCTTGGTTCGCATTGCGAGCAGGATGATGGGCTTCGTACGGCAGACCTCGATCAATGCCGGGGGAACCATATGTCAATGGCGCAGCTGACTTTTCGTGAAACTCACTCATGTCAAAGGAGGCCCTTCCCTTGGATGCGTCTATCAGGATGCCGGCGTGCTGACGCTCGGATCGGCCTGAAGCTGCTGCTGCAGCCAGGTCGTTGTGCTTTTTGCGGCTCCGATGACAAGGAAATCGATGTGCTGTACCCGCATTGCGAAAATCCTTTAACCGCCGATTTCGCTGGTTAGGTCGGTCGCCAAGCCGGCTTTGCGGGAGCAAAGCGCCCTGTCATAGATCTTCATGACATTTTCGACATGGCGGTGCGTGCTGTAAGAGAAGAAGGCGTGGTCGCGGGCTGCATCGCTGATCCGGGCCCAGAGCGGCGGATTGGACAGCAACCGCGATAGCGGCTCCATGAAGGCCCCGGCGTCTTCCGGTGTGACCAGAAATCCGGTCCGCCCGTTCTCGATAGCTTCCGGATTGCCGCCATGATCGGTTGCAACCACCGGCGTCCCAAGAAACATCGCCTCGATAAGGGTTCGGCCGAAGGGCTCTCCCATGGCGGGAACCACCAGAACATCCGTTGCCGCGAGGAAAGGTTCGATCGGGTTGCGAAAACCCATGAAGCGCACCGTTTGGCCGAGCCCGCGCTCGGCGCAGCGCACGCGGGCGGCCGCTTCAAGATCTTGCGAGCCCGCGGGTGAATTCCCGAACACGCAGCCGACGACCGGGATTTGCGGATGCTCCCGCACGAAACGATCAAGGATATCGATGAAGAGGAGCGGCCGCTTTCGTTCGATCAGCCCGCCGATGAAGCTCAGGACGCGTGTTCCTGGTGCAAGGCCTAGCTCGTCCAGAAGTGCGGCCTTGGCCGCGATCCTGTCAGGCACAGTCGACGGATGGTCGAAGGGACTATGGATGACGCTGAGCCGTCCCTTGAGGGATCTGATCGGATGCCGCGGTCGCGAAAATCGCGACACCGTCACCATGCGATGCGCGATGAGCGGCGCAAGCACGTTAGCGCCCTTGGCGTCGGGGTCGCCGCGATGATGCCAAACCAGCCGAGCACCTGCCAGTCTCGCCGCAATGCCCCAATTCACATGCGTCCTGCCGTCATTGGTGTGAACGATATCGAACTTCTGCTCCTTGATGAAACGCCGCATGCGCGGAAGCGTACTGGTCAGATAGGTCATGACATCGCCGGGGATTATTCCCTTTCCAGGCGAAGTCGTCGGCAGCGGAAAACCCGTGAAGGGCTGGCCCTCCATTTGCAGAAAGGCCGCCAGAGGCCCGGCCGTTTCCTGAAGCACCAGAATCGGAACGACCTTCGATGTATCGAGGTTCTGGATGAGCTTGAGCGCCGAGATGTGGCTTCCACCGACATCATCACCGATAAATGGAAAGCAAACCCGTATCGGCCCTTGGCTAGCTCCTCCAACCATCGCCTGTTACCCGGTCGCGGTTCCGAGGTAGCTGCCTCGTTCGAGGTAGCTGACGATCACTTCCGCGGCCTCCTCGGCGCTCAGATCCGGCGTAACCGTGATCTGTGGCGCTTCCGGGCGCTCATAGGGACTGCCGATGCCCGTGAAATTCTGGATCAACCCATTTCGGGCGCGTCGATAAAGGCCCTTCGGGTCGCGGCTTTCAGCGACCTCCAGTGGTGTGTCGATGAAGATCTCGATAAACTGCCCTGGGCCGAAGAGGTCGCGCGCCATCCGCCGCTCCGCCTGGAATGGCGAAATGAATGAAGTGAGCGCTATCAGCCCCGCGTCGACCATCAGCTTGGCGGCCTCGGCGACGCGACGAATGTTCTCCACGCGATCCGCGTCGGTAAAGCCGAGATCTCGATTCAAGCCATGGCGAACATTGTCGCCGTCCAGAAGGTAGGTGTGCCTCCCCATCGCATGGAGGCGCTTCTCCACGAGATTCGCGATCGTCGACTTTCCGGAGCCCGACAGGCCTGTGAACCACAGCACCACGGGCTTTTGACCTTTGGCGATCGCCCGCGCATTCATGTCGACATCCAGTGCTTGCCAATGGACGTTGTTCGCCCTGCGCAGACTGAAGTCGATCATTCCGGCACCGACCGTGTGGTTGTTGATCCGGTCGATGACGATGAACGCGCCGGTTTCGTGCACGTTAGAGAACGGGTCGAAGGCGAGCGGTGCCTGTGTCGTCAAGTTGACGAAGCCGACGTCGTTCTTCTCGAGGGTTTTTGCTGCCAGTTTTGCAAAATTATTGATGTCAACCCGGTGTTTTATCTGCGTAACGCTCGCACCCACCACGCTGGTGGCGAGCTTGATCAGATACGGGCGGCCGGGGATCAATGGATCCTCGTGCATCCAGAGCAGATGGGCCGCAAACTGGTCTGACACTTCCGGGCGCTCCGCCGCCCCCGCCAGGACGTCGCCGCGAGAAACGTCGATCTCGTCTTCGAGCGTCAGCGTGACAGCCTCGCCGGCCGCTGCCTCCGACAGGTCTCCGTCCTGGGTGACGATGCGCTTGACCAGGCTCGTCACGCCGGATCGTGCCACGACCACACGGTCTCCCGGCCGGATCACGCCGGCGGCGATGGTGCCGGCAAACCCGCGAAAGTCGAGGTTCGGGCGATTGACCCATTGCACCGGCATCCGGAAAGGCGCGCTACGGCGGTCTCGTTCCACCTCGACGGTTTCCAGATGCTCGATGAGCGTCGGGCCCCGATACCAGGGCAGGTTCTCGCCTTTCGAAAGAACATTGTCGCCATAACGCGCCGACAGCGGGATGGCATCCAGAGACGCGAAGCCAAGCGGTTCCGCGAAGCTTCGATAGGTCGCCTCGATCTCGTCGAATACCGTTTGCGAATAATCGACCAGGTCGATTTTGTTGACCGCAAGGACGACATGCCGGATTCCGAGCAGCGAAACGATGAAGGAATGTCGGCGTGTCTGGGTCAGAATGCCCTGCCGCGCATCGACAAGAATGATCGCCAGGTCGGCATTGGATGCGCCAGTAGCCATGTTGCGGGTGTATTGCTCATGGCCGGGCGTGTCGGCGACTATGAATTTGCGCCGTTCCGTGGCGAAGAAACGATAGGCCACGTCGATCGTAATGCCCTGTTCGCGCTCGCTGGCCAGACCGTCGACCAGAAGGGCGAAGTCGAGATCGCCGCCGGTTGTGCCGTGGCGTTGGGAATCGCGGGTAAGTGTGGCAAGCTGGTCTTCCATCAGCAGCTTCGTGTCGTAGAGCAGCCTGCCGATCAGCGTCGACTTGCCGTCGTCCACGCTGCCGCATGTCAAAAATCGCAGCAGGCTCTTCTTCTCGTGGACAGCAAGATATTGCGAAGTGATCTCGTCTATCGAAGAAGATTCGAGTTCCGCGGTTTGAGCAAAACCCAGCATCAGAAGTACCCCTCGCGCTTTTTCTTTTCCATCGAGGTTGCCTCGTCATGGTCGATCAGCCGACCTGATCGCTCGGAGGTCCTCACGACAAGCATTTCCTGGAGCACTTCGGGAACAGACGCGGCAGTGCTTTCAGTGGCCGCGGTGAGGGGATAGCAGCCAAGCGTGCGGAAGCGTACCGAGCGCATTTCGGGGGATTCGCCTGGGCGGAGCGGCAGACGATCGTCGTCCACCATGATCAACTGTCCGTCGCGCTCCACCACAGGGCGTTTGGCCGCGAAATACAGCGAGACGATGGGGATGTTCTCCCTCATGATGTACTGCCATATGTCGGTTTCGGTCCAGTTCGAGAGAGGAAAGACCCGGACGGACTCCCCTGGTTTCAGCCGGCCGTTGTAGAGGTTCCATAGTTCCGGGCGCTGGTTCTTTGGATCCCAGCCATGGCTATCGCTGCGCAGCGAAAACACCCGTTCTTTCGCGCGGCTCTTTTCCTCGTCGCGCCGCGCGCCGCCGAAAGCGGCGTCGAAGCCGAGCGAGGTCAGTGCCGATTTCAGCGCCTCCGTCTTCATGATCTGCGTGTAGGTCGACGAGCCATGTGTAAATGGCGTGATCCCTTCGGCCAGGCCGGCCTCGTTGCGACGCACCAGCAGCTTCAGGCCAAGCCGCGCGACAGTCTCGTCGCGGAAACGGATCATTTCTTTGAATTTCCACGTCGTGTCGATGTGGAGAAGGGGGAACGGCAGTTGCGACGGATAGAAGGCCTTCATCGCGAGATGGAGCATTACGGCCGAGTCCTTGCCCACCGAATACAACATCACCGGGTTGCGCAGTTCGGCGACGACCTCGCGAATGATATGGATTGATTCAGCCTCGAGTCGTTGCAGATGTGTGAGCCACGAAGGAGAGGAAGGCGAGCGCCGCTGCGCTGCAGGCAAAGTGACCAGGGCTTGAGGTGCCTGGGCTTGAGGCGCAAGAGCTTGAGGTGCAAGAGACATCTAGATCGCCTTTGAAGGGGCAAGACTTGCTTGGTTGAGAGCGTCCGCCGGCGGGGTTTGCCGGTCGGGATGATGGGCGGTCTTGAGCGCCTGTCGCAACGAAAGCGCCAGGCCGAAGGCCCACAGAATGCCCAGGACGATATGGGCAATATTGCCCCCCATCGCGCCGATCCGCGGGATGAGCAGGAGGGCCGTCACGTGGAAGGCGGCTGTGGCAACGACAACAATGCGCAACACCTCACGTTGCCGGCCCATGGCAAGCAGCGCCGAGCGGGCGGCTGAGCCCGAAAGCACGAACGTGACCGCCACCATCTGCACGATGACGAGGCTGGCTGCGCCTATGAACTCCGGTCCCGCGGTCCAGGCGAGCAGCGGCCGGATGAGCACCGCCACGACCAGGACGCAAATGACGCCAAAGCAGAGCAGCATGGCTTCGGTCTGAAAAATCACCCGCTTGAATTCCTCGATGCTGCCTTTTGCCCAAAGGCGGGCGACATCGGGATAGAGAACGTTTTGCACCTGCGGGCCTACTTGCTGGCCGACGCGGCCTATACGCTTGGCGATCTGGTACAAGCCAGCCGAGGCCGGGTCGGCTAGCCATCCCACCAGCAGCGTATCGAGTTCTTGCGCGCTCGCGCGCAAAGTGAGTGAGATGTTCGACGACCACGCGAAATTCCAGATGCCAGGGAAGCGGCGTGTGATGCCGGCCAAAGGCGCGCCCAGGACATTGTGGACACCCTGCCTGTGTAGCGCGCGCATGGTCAGCGTCAGGAGCGCCAGGGAGCCGAGGATCTGCGTTCCGGCCCAAACCGCCGTGAAGTAAGCGAGATCGCCGTTGAGCAGCACGCCGAGCAGACACAGCAATACGCGCAGAACGGCGTTGAGCAGCTGCCCATAGGCGAGGAGGCGAAAGTTGCCGGCCATGCGTTGGACAGCCACGGGGACGCCGGAAATCTGAAATAGCAGAACGCTGGAGTAGAGAACAAGAAGATGCACAATTTGCGTCGACCAACCGAAAACCGGCGCAATGAGAAGGGCCGCGCCAATGGCGACGACCCAGGCGCTGACAGCGGCGCCGACATCGATAAGCAGGCCGAACTTCATGAGGACGCGCAAATTCTCGTGGCCCTCGGATGCGTTCATGCCGGCTGCGTATTTGATAATTGGCTGCCACGACTGGAAGCTGACAACGCGCTCGACGACCCTTGTGAACGCGATGATCAATGCAAGCTCACCATAGTTCGTCACGCCAAGCGCTCGTGCTGAAAGCGTAAAGGCTACAAGCGCCAGCAATGAGCCAAGAAAATTGCCGGTCAGAAGGTGTGCGATATTGGCCAGGCGCGTGCGGCCCGCACTCTTGCGCCTGGCAGCTTGCAGCACCCGTCGAGTCAGTCTTCCGATCATCGCAACCGTAGCCAAAGTCGCCCCGCTCATTCTTGATCGGCAGTACGCGTCCCTTGGTCGTTCTCCGGGATTGTTTCTGCCGATGCATCCATCATCGGCAGAAACCAGAAAGCCGCCACGACCAAGTTTGGTCCTGTCGCAACCCCAATAAGCTAGGACCTGATCGCCGCTACGACCGATGGCCTACCCCATTAGCGGTAGCAGCTTCATGGCCGTTTTATCGCTAAATATATGCGGAACAAAAAAGTAGAACTATAAGACATACCGAACTAATAAAGAGAAAATTGCCTAGATATTTGGCTTTGTAAATTTAAATAAAAGCAAACGGCTCCATATCCTATTAATCTCCTCGGGATGAAGCACGACATATATGGTGCGCCTCTTTCGCTGTTGGTCGAGGATTGATCTAAGGTTGGATCCGGTAAGAGATATGCCGAAATCCGACGGGCCCGAATAGGCTTGGCCGAGCATGCGATCCAGCATCAACTCTCCCAAGGCCGGAGTGTAACGCGCAGAGCTCCAGTACCACCGCATCGTCTGATGACGATCGCCCGGATCCGGAATGTCTTCCATTGTAACGGAGTTATAGCCGCTAAAATCCCACAGTTTCACTTCAGACGTGGCTGTCTTGGATGCGTTGACCTGACTTACGGTATACGTCAGATCCACACGCCAGCGGTCGTAAACCGGGAGTAGCCCCATGGCCCTGAGTGCTTCCATCTGACGAGCATGTATCGGCGAAATGAAGAGCGTGACGTCTACTCCAGCGGCGGTGAGACGATCCAGCAGGTCATGCAACAGGCCGATTCTAGTGATGTCATAATCGAAGCTGCCGGGAGACGAAAACTCCGCCATCAACCGATTCAGCCTCTGGTCGGACACCTGTCTGTAGCTGTAATTATGTGCCAACATGATCTGGTGAAAACCGTCTTCCTTGTCGGTCTCCCGAAATCCAATGCTGTTGGCGTGCACCGTCCGCAAAGCGTCGATAAAGCTTTCGGGGGAGAACAGGGACCGCGCATAAACGATAGGCATTGGAACTCCGGCAAAGCCGGACTCCGGAAAATCTTGGGTTTCCGTTCGGTCCGCCTCAAACATGGAGAAATCGAGATTGACGATCATCCGGCGGGGTGCGCCGTGAGCCAGGGCGAACATGCCAATGTCATAGAGTTCGACCATGCTCGCATGCGGAACCGCGGCATTGTAGGCCTTCAGCCTAGCTAGGCTCGGTCCGGCGGGATCAAGCCCGACGCGCGCCCGCGAGCCGCCGAGGATCAAAGTGTCGTAGTCGGTGAGCCATAGACGTAGTGAGCGCTCGGCTGTCGTACCGATCGAAAGGCGATGTGTCTTTTCGGCATTGAAATCAGGAATCTCCAGATGATGGTTGATCCCATATGGATCGACAACAAAAACGAAAGCGGCAGTCCCAAGTTCTAGCAGAATACCGATGGCTGCAACCCTTGCGGCCAACCGTGGCAGGCGCGATCCAGACGTCCTCAACGGCCCGCCCGACTGCAAAACCTGCGAGCCCATGAACTCGGGCATGGTGGCGTGTCCCGCGGCGCTTATCCCCTCTCGGGTGAAGATCTTGTAAAAGGTCAGGCAGAGAATTTTCAGGTCAAGTGCGAAGGTCCGGTGATCGACATACCAGACGTCCAGGACGAAGCGGTTCTCCCAATCAAGTGCGTTGCGGCCGTTCACCTGCGCCAAACCTGTGATGCCGGGAATGACTTGGTGACGACGCGCCTGCTCAGGGCTATAGCGGGGGAGATACTCCATCAAGAGGGGACGAGGCCCGACGAGGCTCATCTCACCCCGCAATACATTGATCAATTCGGGCAGCTCATCAAGGCTGCTTGCGCGCAGAAAGCTGCCAAAGCCAGTCAGCCTGTCAGCATCGGGAAGCAGCCGGCCATGACGATCCCGACGATCGGTCATCGTTCTGAACTTGATTATCTTGAATGGTTTCCCGTGCAGGCCGGGACGTTCCTGGCGGAAAAAAACAGGCCGCCCAAGAAGCAGCGCGACTGCTATTGAAAGCACCGCGATGAAGGGCGACATCAGCAGCAGAAGGCAGGCGGCACCGAGCAGGTCGAACGTGCGTTTCATGAGCGATGCTCCTTTCATCAGCATGCCTGCCGCGGCTCGCTGATACGTCCTCTGGCCAACCGCAAGGCTTCGTAGTGGTCAAAAGCCAAGCCACGCCACGGGACACAATCTCGAAAGTCTACATGTAGCCTTGTGTCTTGAGACCGATCCCAATCAGGGACGATGTGCGGGCATTGCCTTCCACGCGCGACAGGTCGCCGCTTTTAGTTACATTGGCTGTAAAGTGCGCCTATCAAAGATCATTCTCCGGATGAACATCAGGATATGTGCGCCAGATTTGAAAACGCTCGAGGTGTTCTTGTCCGGGATCGGATATTTTTCATTCGTAGATCGCGAACCTGAATAACTGAGTTCGTGATCGATTGCCTTCATTTTCAGAATTTCGTCAAAGCGGAGTCCCATTTTTCCGCAATCTGCTGCATTGAGAACCGATCGATCGTTTTCCGGGCCGATCTACCCATTTTGTGGCGAAGAGCATTGTTTCGCATCAGGCATGCCATCGCGGATGCCAACTCGGCAACATCGTCGACTGGTACCAGCAGACCCGAAACGCCTGGTTCGATGATTTCGGATGGACCGAAATCGCAGTCTGTTGCGACGACGGGCAGGCCTGCCGCCATCGCCTCGATCAGCACGTTGGGAAAGCCTTCGTAGCGTGACGGCAGGACAAAGAGGGAGGCGTCGCGCGCCCATTCGCCCGGACGCTCGGTAATGCCGGCAAGCTTTACCCTGTCCTCCAAATCCAACGCATCGATCTGACGTTGAAGAAGAACCCGATCAGGTCCCTCGCCGAAGATTGTCAACGCCCATGCCGGAAATTCGCTGGCGACTTTAGCAAATGCCTTTATCAGCGTGTCGAAGCCTTTCTGTTCCACCAGGCGTCCGACGGCGACCAGGCGAAACATCTCATTGCCATGGTCTTTGTAGGCATCGGTCGCCTCGCACGGATTTCCGATGACCTCGCAAGGATTTCCGATAACGTGGGCTTTTTTTCTGAGCGTATCCGGAAGCGTCTTGACAATCGCATCAGTCTGCATGACGAGCCGATCCGCCTGCCGAAGTATGATGCCAGAAACGAGCCGCCAAGCGGCGTGTTTTTTCTGCGCTTTGGGATTGTTTCTTTCCGAGATAATAACCCGGATGCCAAGATTTTTCGCCGCCAGCAGGCAAAGAATATTAATCTTTGTTAGAAATGAAACGATCAGAGTGGGCTGAAGCTGCTTGAATTCCGCGCGCAACACGACCACGCGCCGCAAGCTGCGGACAAATCCGAGTTTCGAAAGCCGCGAAGCTCCATCCTCTACAAGTCTGTGGACGGTGACCTTCGGGTGCAGGGCAAAATAGCTCTTGTCTTGCTCTCCCACGAAAGCAAATAGATGGACTTCATCTCCGCGCCTGCATCGATCTGCGGCAAGCAGACTGACGACGCGCTCCGTCCCTCCTGCACCCAGGCCCGCCTGCACAATCGCAAGTCGCATTTACTCCCCTCTTAACGTCAGGACGTCGATGGATTATTTCCATACTTCTCGGCGATCTCCGCCAAGTTGCTGCATGGATTGGTGGAAAGGGATTCGACGACAGGAAGATCTCTCTTGATCGTCTCGCCTTGGCCGTGTTCATCCATGAATTGGCGGCGAAGTTCATACCAGCCGCATGCGAGCCGCGTTCCGCCACGGGCAAGCAGTTCGATCGCGGCTGGAGTTAGCCAGTCGATGCAGGTCTGCTCAATGAGTTCGGCTTGCGCATCACTAAGATGATCGGAAAAGCCGCCGACCTTGCCGGGACGCGCATGCTGGCTTTCGCCATCGTGGGCCGCTAGGCCGCCCGCCATCTCATGCTCACGCATTACATCGAAACGCGAGGCGTCGATAGAATCCTGAAGCGCGCGCACGGACGGTGTGTGGCCGAGAAATCTCAGGATACGCGTGCAGGCACCCATAGGGTCTTCCGTCAGTTCCCCATAGCCCAATACTGCACTTACGTGATGCTTTAGACCTCTACCCCAATCATTCAGATATACTATCAGAGCCGGCAGGCCTTGTTCGCGATCGGCAATGAACGCGTCCATGGTGCCTTCGAAGCAGCGTTTGTGACGTGTGGCATCGAAATAAGCTGACACGATTACGTCGCGCGGATCTCGAGTCATGAAGATGATGGGTCGGTTGAGAAAAAGCGAGCGTCTATAGGTGAGGTGCGAAACCAGGACGAGCGGCACACGATGGCGCTCATCTGTGTAACGAAAAGCCGGGATGCCCCTCGTCGGATCGAGATCGAAATCCGGAAGAACCTCGAACATTGGCGAAAGATGGACATTTTCGCCGTTGGCGTGGCGACGAAAGTATTCCGAAAGGATATGTCTAAGCTGGGTTGCTCCGGATTCGGGATAGGAGACAAGAAACGCGTCTGCGCCCGACGCAGCCCAGGTCATCCTGATCCGGGCGTCGATCTTATGCAATGTCAGACGGGTGGTCGTCAGCATGGTGACAGGTCTTCAGTCCTTGGGGATCGTAGCGCAGCATGTATGACGTCGCAGTCGAAGGACGCGATGGGCGGGCTGCCGGCCATGGCCTTGAGTGGTACCGCGCAATCTTCGTAGCGGGACGAAAGCACAAATGCGTCGGCGTCCAGAAAGCAGGATCGCCATGCGTAGCAGATCAGATCCGCCCTTCCCGACTGTAATGGCGCTGCGATCCAGAAATGCCAAGCCGGCGAAGCTGTCCATCGCGTATTCCAATCCCGCTGTCGCAACCCCTAAATACCCAGCTTTCTTTGAAGGGACGAGTTGCACATAGGGATGCATCGCCGGCTGCCGTTTACCTCTAAAGGAGGACTTGGGCGCAGAAACGAAGCAGACAATAGAAGAGATCTGTGTCCATCTATCGCTCACGCCGGTGAGTTGGAGCCTTGAATTCATGCGCATAGCCTTTGTCGGTGCGGTGGAGGGATCTCGGGTCGCATTCGATGCCCTTGTCGAAGCTGGCATGACGCCTTCGCTGCTTGTCACCCTTGCGGGCGAAGCTTCCAAACGCCATTCCGATTTCGTCGATCTGGCGGGGCCGGCACGTCTGGCCGGGGCCGCGGTCCACCTGACCAAGGACATCAATGCGCCCGACACGATCGACAGGCTCGAAGCCGAGCGGCCCGATTTGACGATGGTGGTCGGCTGGTCGCAAATCTGCCGCGGCGAATTTCGCTCGGTCGCCCGATATGGCTCGATCGGCTTTCACCCGGCGCCGTTACCGCGTTTTCGGGGCAGGGCGGTGATCCCCTGGACGATCATTGCGAATGAAAAGGAGACGGGCTCGACTTTCTTCCGGCTCGACGAGGGTGTCGACAGTGGCCCTATCGTCCTCCAGAAGCTTTTTGCCGTGGCACCGGACGAGACCGCGCGCTCGCTTTACGACAAGCACAAGCAGGCACTGTTCGAGATGACGCCGCTTGTCGTTTCGGCGATAAGTCGTGACAAGGCCGTGGGCGTCGCGCAGGACGAATCCCTTGCCAGCTATTGCGCAAAGCGCACGGCCGATGACGGAATAATCGACTGGAGCGATGCTGCCGAGAATGTCCTTCGTTTCGTCCGCGCCATCGGCGATCCCTATCCGGGCGCCTTCACTTTCACTGCCGGTGCCAAGATCGTGATCGACAAGGCGCGCATGTTTGCCCCGCCTGGGCGCCATATCGGGCTGACCGGCCAGGTCCAAACTCATACCGACAGCGGCTTTACAGTGCTTTGTGGAGACGGAGCCGCCATTGAGGTGACATCCTGGCATGGCGAAAGGCCCAGGATACATGCCAAGCTGGCCTCGGCATGACCAACCTGTGTCGCGCCAAGGACCTAGGCGCGTGCACGGAGCACAGGTCTGCGCGCTTCAGGCGGCGATTGTCGGCCGCGACGGCCGTTCTTCCAGATACCAGCGTACGAAGGCGGTCACCCCGTCCTCGACGCTGGTGCAAGGGCGAAAGCCCGTAAGGGTCTCCAGCAGGCGGGGGTCGGCATAGGTTGCCCGCATGTCGCCAGCCTGCATCGGCAACATCTTGCGGATGGCGCGTTTGCCCAGGCAGTTCTCGATCGTCTTGATGAAAGGCAGCAGCCCGACAGGCTCGCCGCCGCCTATGTTGACGACACGCCACGGCGCGACGGGTGACAGCGTGTCGACGACGCCGGGAGCGGACGCCGCGCGACCTGTCGCAGGCGTGCATTCGACGAGTCGGACGATGGCTTCGACGAGATCATCGATATAAGTGAAATCGCGCTTCATCAGGCCTTCGCCATACACTTCGATCGGACGGCCGTTCTCGATCGCGTCGACAAATTTGAAGAGCGCCATGTCGGGCCGGCCCCAGGGGCCGTATACGGTGAAGAAGCGGAAACATGTGGTCGGCGTTCCGAAGATATGTGAATAGGAGTGCGCCATCGCCTCCATCGCCTTCTTCGTGGCCGCATAGAAGGTTAACGGCCAATCAGCCTTGTCGGTTTCGACGAATGGCATCTTGTCGTTCGCTCCATAGGCCGAGCTCGTGGACGCAAGGAGCAAATGCCGGGGCTTGAGATCACGCGCAAGCTCAAGGACGTTGAACGAGCCGACGAGATTGCTGTCCGTGTAACTTCGCGGATTGTCGATTGAGTAGCGGACACCGGCCTGCGCGGCCAGATGCACGATCACATCGGGCCGGGCGGAGTCCGCGGCGCGGCGAAGGGCATCCAGGTCTTCCAGTTGGCCGATATGGGCGCGAAAGGCGTCGTATCTTTCAAGCAGGGCGTGTCGGGACTGCTTCAGGACGATGTCATAGTATGGCGTCATGCCGTCGAAGCCGGTGACGCGATGACCGTCGTCGAGCAGCCGGCGCGCCAGGTGAAAACCGATGAATCCTGCGGTGCCGGTGACCAGATACCTCATTCCGCGGCCGCGGCGAAAACTGCCTTGTCTCCGACCGCTCCCTCACCGATATTCACGTACTCGAAGCCGTGCTTGGAGATGTCTTCCCGCCGGTAAATGTTGCGCAGGTCGACCACCACCCGTTTCGACATCGTGCGGGACAGTCGTTCAAAATCCAGGGCGCGGAACTGATTCCACTCGGTCACGATGACCAGCGCGTCGGCGCCCTCGGCGCATTCATAGGCGCCTTCGGCATAGCTTACGCTTGTGCCGAGCACGATTTTCGCCTGTTCCATGCCTTCGGGGTCATACACTCGGACATGTGCTCCAAAATCGATCAAGGCCTGGATGATCGAGAGGGAAGGCGCTTCACGGATGTCATCGGTGTTGGGTTTGAAGGTAAGACCCAGCAAGGCCACTGTCTTTGCGCGGACATCTCCGCCGCAGGCAAATACGATCTTGCGCGCCATGGTGCGTTTTCGCTGGTCGTTCACGGCAACCGTCGTTTCGATCAGGCGCAATGGCGCGCCGCTGTCCTGCGCCGTCTTGACCAAAGCCAGCGTGTCTTTTGGAAAACAGGATCCTCCATAGCCCGGGCCGGCGTGCAGGAACTTTGAGCCGATGCGATTGTCGAGCCCGATGCCCCGCGCTACCTCGCGCACGTTCGCGCCCACGCTCTCGCAGAGATCCGCGATCTCGTTGATGAACGTGATCTTGAGCGCCAGGAAGGCGTTGGCCGCATATTTGATCAGCTCGGACGTGCGGCGGCCGGTAAACAGGATGGGTGCCTGGTTGAGATAGAGCGGCCGATACACCTCCGCCATCACCTCCCGGCCACGCTCGTCCGACGGGAGGCCGATAACGATCCGGTCTGGTCGTTTGAAGTCGTCGATCGCGGCTCCTTCGCGCAGGAATTCCGGGTTGGAGACGACGGCCACATCGGCCAGGGGATTGCATTGGCGAATGATCCGTTCGACCTCATCCCCCGTGCCCACCGGCACCGTGGATTTGATTGCCACCACGGTGAACCCGTGAACAGCGGCCGCGATTTCCCGGGCCGCTTCGTAGACATAGGACAGATCGGCATGGCCGTCGCCTCGCCTCGAAGGCGTCCCGACGGCAATGAACACCACGTCCGCATCGGCGACTGCCGCTGTAAGCATGCTGGTGAAGGTGAGCTGGCCGCTCGCGGAATTCTTGTCGACGAGGTCGTCGAGACCTGGCTCATAGATCGGCATTCTTCCGGCCTGGAGATCGGCAATCTTGGCCTCCGCCTTATCGACGCAGACGACTTGATGGCCGAAATCAGCCAGGCAAGCGCCCGATACAAGACCCACGTAACCCGAACCAACAATCGCGATGCGCATGTAACCGCCACTCTGATGATGACAACTGACGCGATTAAGCCAGCAGCGGCCAAGAAAATGGAGTGCGCAATCGGATAAGACATTACCACTTCCGAGACCTGGTATGGGCCCGGACGGTCGTCTGGCGCGGTTTGACAACGCTAAGTGCTGATGGCCATTGCAAATGGACGAGACGAGATGATCCGGCGCGCAGCCACGCTCGGCTGCAAGCCGGCTGACGGCGCTTCATTGGCGCGTCGATTGCTTGAGTTCATTTTCCGTCAAAATTCCGGTCGGCGGCCGTTTGGTCTTTTTGCCATGCTCTTAGAGGTAGTTCGGTTCTCGCTTCAACTTGCCGTCCGGGAGCCGAGTCAGGAAATTGCCCTCGAACAGCCTCGCCTGAGCATGATAGATCTTCGTCCGGGTGAGACTGCGCGCTGGAGTGTTCTGCCGTGACGAACAACGCTAGGCAGAGCACGCCGAGGCCGGCAGGGCGATTTTCCGGTCCATGCAATGGAATTGTTGCGGGGCTGCGCGGTCGCGTTTGCCGGCGAACATTCAAAGAATGTAGCTGTGGGCCTCGCTTTCCGTCGCACTGTCAGCCGCGGAGACAGGCTTGGCGAAGAGGAAGGCACCATCTCGCGAGAACAGATCCGCCGGCATCATCTGGAACTCGCGCTGCGAATGCGGGACATCCAATTCACGATCGACAATATGCCAGAGGCTGTTGAAGAACGACCCGTCGGCTTGCCTCATGCTTTCCCCCCGAAGCGGCTTTCTCGATGAGAAAACCGTTGCTGGATTGGCCCACATGTCGGCAATGGCGATATCGTAATAGCCGGGATGCGCGGCATTGGGTTTGATAATCGCGAAGGGCGTGTTCTTTTCCGGCCAGCCTACGCGGCCCACGGTCAGGCACTCTTCCGGCTCGGGCAATCTTGCCTCCACAAGATAGGCCAGTGCCGCATCGATGCCGCCGATTTCCGAAACGACGCACGATGTCAGTCCCGCGCGGGCAAGCTGCATCAGCTTTCGAGCCTCTTGTTCATCCATATCGGCCCATCTCAGGAAAGCCATCCATTGCTGGTGCAGGCAGTCGTCCTTGGCCTGGCAAAGAAGTCGTCCTGCCTCCAAAGCGGATTCGACCCTCCTCCTGTCCGCCTCCGCGAAGGCTTCCCGCGCAGGGCGAATTCGGCCGGCAATTTCCATCAGGTCATTTGAGATGTTTTTCATATCCTCCTCCCCAGGCGGATTTCTAATCTGATTCATGCGCTCCATGATGCGTTGGTTTTGTATTGCGTAGAAGGCCATCACGGGAACGCGTGAGATATCTTAGTGGCGTGGCCAACCTATTCTTTTGAGCAAGGGTCCCACTTCCGACTGTCGGCTGATCCGCGCGCGATTGTGTTCGCTACTACTTGCTGCCATAGCTTCGCTTTCGTCATTGTCGGCGTCGCCTGGTCCACACGACGACGTCTGCAAATTCTGCCGTCCGATCCGCCGAACGCCGTCTGCCGGGCGGTATGCGCGCGGTGGATGCTCGGGACCCAACGCTGGTCGCGACATGCAAGCTTCTGGCTTAATTTTTCGACGATTGAAGAATGCGCGTACCCTATCATTTCGGTGATGGTGCTCATCCAACCAGACCTGGAGACCTGCGCAGTAAGGAGTAGTCAGAAGAGCTGGAGAAAGCCCGAATGACGGCGAAGGAAGAAAATCCACACGCCTTTGGGCGAATGGAAGTAGGCGCCGTATCTTTCAACGAACTTGCACGCCCAAGGCTCTTGAAGTCATAGCGAAGGGCAATCTGGCTTGAAGAGTGGGGCGATCCGGAACTCCATGACAGCAGTGGCCATCACAGCACCCGCTCGGGCGGGTTGGCGATTTCGACAGCCGAGCGTCATTCCGGGTTTCGGATTGACGCTCGGCTTCTCGCTTGCCTACCTTACCCTCATCATCCTCATTCCGCTGTCGGGGCTGGTCTGGCGCTCCGCGGCGCTCGGCTGGACCGATTTCTGGGCGATCGCCACCGACCGGCGCACCATCAACGCGCTGGAGATCAGCTTCGGCACCGCCTTTGTCGCGGCCGCCGTCAATGTCGTGTTCGGCACGCTGGTCGCCTGGGTGCTGGTGCG
>NZ_JAIUIS010000016.1:0-150848 GCF_020165765.1 Mesorhizobium sp. B264B1B | reverse complement strand
CCCCCCCCCCCCCCCCCCCCCCCCCCCCCCCCCCCCCCCCCCCCCCCCCCCCCCCCCCCCCCCCCCCCCCCCCCCGCGACTGGTGCACGACGTGCGGCTTCGATCGCGAAAGCGGCATCGGCTGGGCCGGCGGCTATGTCGGGCTCGGCGTTTCCAGTTCGAACCTGTCCGGCCGCACCTTGCGCGACCTGGTGCTCGGACACGACACGGAGCTGACCCGGTTGCCTTGGGTCAACCGTACGGTGAAGAAATGGGAGCCGGAGCCGCTGCGCTGGCTCGGCGTCCACGCCATGTACCAGCTCTACCGCATCGCCGACCGGCGGGAGGCAAACGGCCTGGGGCGGACGTCGCGCCTCGCCGCTTTCGCTGATCGCCTGACCGGCCATTGAGGCAGGTCACTCAAACGCGATTCCGTTTGGTCGACAGGCATGAATGGAGACCGACAGCGCGTCGCATCATTTCCGTTTTCGGCGGCGCGCTTCAGAGCCTTCGATCGAACGGCGCATCGGAACCGGGGCGGTGAATGAAGGCGGCGCCCAGGATGGGCCCTGGCAGGCCGTCCTTGCCGACGGACTGCAAAAGCACGGCGCAGCCGCCCTTCTTGGAAATCTCACTCATCGGCAATTCGTAGCGCTGCGCCTTGCCGTGCCAGATGCCCGCTGTCTGGATGCCGGTCACCGCGTTCCAATAGGTCATCTTGCGGCCCGTGTTCTCGCCCTGGCCGATCGTGACCGTCTGCGGCGGCTCGAAATAGACGATGACGACATGGGCATCGCTGGGACCGGTCCCGCCATCGCCGGTATCGATCATGACGCGGTCGCTGGTCCGGCTGATCTTGATGGCGACCCGCATGTCTTCGCCGATCCTTGCCATGCGGGCGAGTTGGCCATCGACCTCGCCGCGATTGGCGCCGTTGACATGGACCCGGCCGTT
Organism: Mesorhizobium sp. B264B1B; assembly: GCF_020165765.1. Classification (NCBI taxonomy): domain Bacteria; kingdom Pseudomonadati; phylum Pseudomonadota; class Alphaproteobacteria; order Hyphomicrobiales; family Phyllobacteriaceae; genus Mesorhizobium; species Mesorhizobium sp. B264B1B. Next base: position 149,915 of record NZ_JAIUIS010000016.1, on the reverse strand, counting down.
GATGACCGCCTGCGGCGTATAGACTGAGCGGTTGCCGAAGGCCCGCATATACTCATATTGCCGCTCGGTGTTTTCCTTGCTGCTCAGCGTGTCCCGCCAGCCGAGATAATCCCAGTAGCCGACGTGATAGGAGAGCGCGACAAGATCCTGCCTGGCGGCAAGTTCGGAGAAGAAGGCGTCGGCAGGCGGGCAGGAACTGCAGCCTTGGCTGGTGAACAGCTCGACCACGCCCACGGGCCTGTCGCCCTGGGGCTTGTCGGCCAGGAGCCCGCCGGATTCGCCGGCGTGCCCGGCACCGGCGAACGCCGAGATGGCCAGCGCAAACGCTGCCAGCCACAATGATCTACGCGAGGCCATGACCATTCCAATTCCCGCCGGTGATGCCGGCTTTGTTTTGATTGGCTGAAATATGTGGCAGAACCGGAAGTCAACGGGAAGTCACGTTGCGGTGAAATTTTGCCATTGCAAGCCTGGGTAGGGCGGCAATAGGAGAAGCCACTGCATTTCAACCGGCGGTTCGATTCGGGGGCGGGATCATCATCATGTGGCAAAGTTTCCTGGCTCCAGTCGATCTTTATTGCGAGCGAACGGGTCCTGAACTTTGGGCCGAGCCGGTGAATGCTTTGACCAACCTGGCTTTCATTGCCGCGGGACTATGGGGCGTCCGCGAAGTGCGCGATGCAGGACCGGCATTTTCGCCGAGGTCCTGGCCTGGTGGGTGGTGGCGATCGGCGTCGGCTCGACGATCTTTCACATCTTCGCCACCAAGGGAACGGTCTGGGCCGACGTGGTGCCGATCGCCGGCTTCACGCTGGCCTACACGCTGTTCAACCTGCGCCGCTTCCTGCGCCTGGAATGGGGCAAGGCGATCGCGATCTTCGTCGTTTTCTATGCCGTTGTCGGAGCGATAACTCTGGCCGTGCCGGATTGGCTGCGCCAGGCGTCGAACGGCACCACAGGCTACCTGCCGCCGTTCCTGGCGCTCGCCTTCTTCGGTGTCTGGGTGACGGCCAGCGGCAATCGCGCCGGCTGGTATAATCTGGCCGGATCGGCGATCTTCGTGCTGTCGGTCATCTGCCGCATGGTCGATCCGCTGGTCTGCACCAGCTTCCCGCTCGGCACGCACTTCCTCTGGCACCTGCTCAACGGGCTGATGCTGGGCGTGCTGCTGGCCGCCGCGGCGCGCTACGGCGCGCCACAGCGAGGCAGTAGGCAGTAGGTCCTATTTCCTACTGCCTAAGCCCTACTCCCTTGCCGCTACGCGGCAAGATCGCGCAACACGTACTGCAAAATGCCGCCGTTCTTGAAGTAGTCGAGTTCGTCAAGCGTATCGATGCGGCAAATGATCGGCACCTTCTTCACCGTGCCGTCGCCATAGGTGATCCTGGCTTCCATCTTCTGGCGCGGCTTGAGGGCGTCCAGGCCGTCGATCTCGACCAGCTCATCCCCTTTCAGGTTGAGCGAAGCCCATGAGGTGCCTTCCTCGAAGACGAAGGGGATGACGCCCATGCCGACCAGGTTGGAGCGGTGGATGCGCTCGAAGGACTGGGCGATGACCGCGCGGACACCAAGGAGGTTCGTTCCCTTGGCCGCCCAGTCGCGCGACGAGCCGTTGCCGTATTCGACGCCGGCGAAGATGACCAGCGGCACGCCTTCCTTCTTGTATTGCATCGCCGCGTCGTAGATCGATTCCTCTTCCTTCGACGGGTAATGGATGGTGTAGCCGCCTTCCCTGCCGTTCTCGCCCAGCATGTGGTTGCGGATGCGGATGTTAGCGAAGGTGCCGCGCATCATCACCTCATGGTTGCCGCGGCGCGTGCCGTACTGGTTGAAGTCGGCAACGCCGACGCCATGCTCAGTAAGGTATTTGCCGGCCGGCGAGGCGGCCTTGATCGAGCCCGCTGGCGAAATGTGGTCGGTGGTGATCTTGTCGCCGAACAAGCCCAGCACGCGGGCGCCCTTGATGTCGCCGATCTTGCCGAAGCCCGTGGTCATGCCGGCGAAATAGGGCGGGTTCTGCACATAGGTGGAATTGTCGTCCCAGGCATAGGTCTGGCCTTCCGGCGCCTTGACGTTCTGCCAGTTCTCATCGCCCTTGAAGACGTCGGCATATTTGCGGGCGAACAGCTCGCGCGTCACGTTCTTCTCGATGAATTCCTGGATTTCCGCCGAGCTCGGCCAGATATCCTTGAGGTAGACCGGCTTGCCGTTCCTGTCCTCGCCGAGCGGCTCGGTAGTCAAGTCTTTCGTCACCGTGCCGGCCAGCGCGTGCGCCACGACCAGCGGCGGCGAGGCGAGATAGTTGGCCTGCACGTCGGGCGAGACACGGCCCTCGAAGTTGCGGTTGCCGGAAAGCACCGCGGCGGCAATCAAACCCTTATCGTTGATGGTCTTGGAGATCGGCGCCGGCAGCGGGCCGGAATTGCCGATGCAGGTGGTGCAGCCAAAGCCGACCAGGTTGAAGCCGATCTGGTCGAGCTCCTTCTGCAGGCCGGATTTCTCGAGATATTCGGCGACCACCTGGCTGCCTGGCGCCAGCGAGGTCTTCACCCAGGGCTTCTGCTTGAGGCCGAGGCGATTGGCGTTGCGGGCGAGCAGGCCGGCGCCGATCAGCACGCTCGGGTTCGAGGTGTTGGTGCAGGAGGTGATGGCGGCGATGACGACGTCGCCATGGCCGAGATCATGGCCGGTGCCTTCGACGGCGTAGCGCTTCGAGATTTCAGCCGCCTTCTTGTATTCGGTGTCCATAGCCTTGACGAAGCCGGCCGGGATGCCTTCCAGCGCGACGCGGCCCTCTGGGCGCTTCGGGCCGGCCATCGACGGCACGACGTCGCCGAGATCGAGCTCCAGCAAGTCGGTGAAGACCGGGTCGGCGGAGCCTGCGTCACGCCACATGCCTTGCGCCTTGGAGTAGGCTTCGACCAGCGCGATGCGGCTTTCCTCGCGGCCCGACATTGTGAGGTAGCGGATGGTCTCGCTATCGACCGGGAAGAAGCCGCAGGTGGCGCCATATTCAGGCGCCATATTGCCGATGGTGGCGCGGTCGGCCAGCGTCATATTGGAGAGACCGGGGCCGAAGAATTCGACGAACTTGCCGACGACGCCCTTCTTGCGCAGCATCTGGGTGACGGTGAGCACGAGGTCGGTGGCGGTGACGCCCTCCTTCAGCTTGCCGGTGAGGCGGAAGCCGATGACCTCGGGCAAAAGCATGGAGACGGGCTGGCCGAGCATCGCCGCCTCGGCCTCGATGCCGCCGACGCCCCAGCCGAGCACGCCGAGGCCGTTGATCATGGTGGTGTGCGAATCGGTGCCGACGCAGGTGTCGGGATAGGCTGATGTTTCGCCGTCCTCGGTGTTGGTCCACACCACCTGGCCGAGATATTCGAGGTTGACCTGATGGCAGATGCCGGTACCGGGCGGCACGACGCGGAAATTGCGGAACGCCTGCTGGCCCCATTTCAGGAACTTGTAGCGTTCCTCGTTGCGCTCATATTCGAGCTCGACATTGCGCGCGAAGGCCATCGGCGAGCCGAACTCGTCGACAATGACGGAATGGTCGATGACGAGGTCGACCGGCACCAGCGGGTTGATCTTTTGCGGGTCGCCGCCGAGCGAGGCCATGGCGTCGCGCATCGCCGCCAGGTCGACCACCGCCGGAACGCCGGTGAAATCCTGCATGAGGACGCGGGCAGGGCGATAGGCAATCTCGACGCCGGCCGTCCCCTTGTCGGTCAGCCAGCCGGCGACGGCCTTGATCGAGTCCTTGGTGACGGAGCGGCCGTCCTCGTTGCGCAGAAGGTTCTCCAGCAGAACCTTCATCGAATAAGGCAATTGGGCGATGCCGGTGAGCCCGTTCTTCTCGGCCTCGACGAGGTCGAAATAGGTATATTCGGCGTCGCCCGCTTTCAGCGTGCGGCGGCAATTGAAACTGTCGAGGGATTTTGACACGTGCGATCCGTCCTTGTCTGTTCAGCCTGAAAGGGAACGGACGCCGATGGCATGCAATCACGCGCAAAGGTGCGGGTACGGCCATTTCCGCTGTCCGCTCCCAAGCAACCCGAGCCGTTCAAGGCGGCGCGTGCGCTGGTTCGGCGCTAGTTCTGTTCCCGCGCCGACCGCTGGCACGGATGCACCGCATATAGAGAATTTTCTGGAATAGTTCTAGACAGTTAAAAAGCAAATTTGTGCGATGCGGCAGGGGCCGAGGCGGATTGTTTCAGGGCGGGCGAGGGATGCGGCTTATCGCCGAAAATCTGGGCGGCGAACGCGGCGGCGAGACGGTGTTTTCGGGCATTGGCTTTGACCTCGATCAAGGCCAGGCGCTTGTGGTCACCGGGCCGAACGGATCAGGCAAATCGACCTTGCTCAGGATCGTCGCCGGACTGCTGCCGAAGGCTGAAGGCAATTTGCTGATCGAGGGCGGCGGCGATGAATTTCCGTCGATCGCTTCGGCCTGCCACTATCTCGGCCATCAGAACGCAATGAAAACGGCGCTCAGCGTGACGGAAAACCTGCGCTTCTGGCGCGACTACAACGGCGGTGGATCCTTCGGCGTCGAGGAGGCGCTGGAGACGGTCGGACTGGGCGGCATCGGCCATCTGCCGTTCGGCTATCTCTCGACCGGGCAAAGACGACGCGCGGCGATTGCGAAACTGCTGGTCAGCCATCGGCCGATCTGGCTGCTCGACGAGCCGACGGCGGGTCTGGACAGGGATTCGGAGGCGCGATTCGCGGGATTGATGAGGGGGCATTGTGCGGATGGTGGGATGATCGTCGCGGCAACGCATCTGCCGCTCGGGATCGAGGGGGCGCAGACGTTGAGGATGGGGCAGGCCTTTTGATGACGGCACTCTACGGCGCCCCCCTCTGTCCTGCCGGACATCTCCCCCTCGAGGGGGGAGATCGGCTGCCAGCTTGGCTTTCGCCAATTACAACGGTTGAAAGATTGGCGCGCCACCGAAGCTGCCAATCTCCCCCCTCGAGGGGGAGATGTCCGGCAGGACAGAGGGGGGCGCTCAAGCGCGAGTATCTCATATCATGCTAGCCCTCCTCCTCCGCGATATCCGCCTTTCGATTCGGGCCGGCGGCGGGGCGCTGACGGGCGTGATCTTCTTCCTCGCCGTGATCGCCACCATTCCCTTCGGCGTCGGGCCGGACCTGAGACTGCTAGCCCGCATCGGCCCGGCGATCCTGTGGATCGGAGCACTGCTCTCTTGCCTGCTCGGCCTCGACCGGTTGTTCCAGGCCGACCGCGAGGACGGCTCGCTCGATCTCCTGGTGCTTGGCAACGACCGCCACATGCTGGCGCTGACGGTGCTCACCAAATGCCTGGCGCATTGGGCGGGCAGCGTGCTGCCGCTGGTGGTCGCCGCGCCCCTGCTCGGCCTGTTCATGAACATGGAGCCGGTCGCCATCGGCGCCACGGCGCTTACGCTGCTGGTCGGCACGCCGGCGATCACCTTCATCGGCGCCGTCGGCGCGGCGGTGGCGGTGGCGCTGCCGCGCGGCGGGCTCCTGATTTCGGTGCTGGTGCTGCCGCTGACCATCCCGGTGCTGATCTTCGGGGTTTCGGCGAGTTACGGCGCGACGGCCGATCCCGATCCGTTCCTGCAGCCTTTCCTCATTCTTGCCGCGCTGACGTTGTTTCTTGCCGTGCTCGGACCGCTGGCGGCGGCGCTGGCGCTGCGCCATGGCACGGATTGAGGCGGCCACGACCGGCAAGGGCTGCGGCGCGGCGGCCAATTGCGCGGTCACCGGCGTGGGGCTAAGGGAAGGCATGATCGAGCGCGGCGGAAGGATCGAATTGGCGGGCGGCATGCCGACGAGGCAGCCGGCATGAGCCCGCATGCGCTCTACGTCACCGCCGCCTATGCCGTCACGGCGATTGCGCTGGCCGGGCTGATCGGCTGGATCCTGCTCGATCAACGGGCCCGCAAGCGCGAACTGGCCGAACTCGAGGCGGCGGGCGTGCGCCGACGCTCCGACAAGGGCGGGGAGCGCGCGTCATGAGCACGGATATGCCAACGCCGGCGCCGGCCCGGCGCCGCCTGTTCGTGCTGTTGCCGCTGCTGGTCTTCCTCGGGCTGGCGGGGCTGTTCCTGGCGCAGCTCCTGTCGGGGCGCGACACTTCGGAGGTGCCGTCGGCGCTGATCGGCCTGCCGGCGCCGCCGACCAACCTGCCGCCGCTGGACGGCACGAACCTGCCGGGGCTGGATTCGAAATCGTTCGCCGGCAAGGTGACGCTGGTCAACGTCTTCGCCTCATGGTGCGCGCCTTGCCGCGAAGAGCACCCGGTGCTTTTGGGGCTGGCGCAGGACAGGCGCTTCACCATGGCGGCTCTGAACTACAAGGACCGGCCGGAAAACGCCCGCCGGTTCCTCGGCGATCTCGGCAATCCGTTCCAGGCGATCGGCGTCGACGAGGCCGGCCGCACGGCGATCGACTGGGGCGTCTATGGCGTGCCGGAAACCTTCGTCATCGGCAAGGACGGCAAAATAGCCTACAAGCATGTCGGGCCGCTGACGGCCGAGACGGCTCGGACGCTGCTGTTGCCGCAGATCGGGAAGGCGCTGGCCGCGCCGAACTGAGGTGACCGGCCGGCCTACTTGCTTGCCTTGGCCCGCTCGATCGCGTCGACGATCATTTTCTTGGCATATTTGGAATCGTGCCAGCCCTCGATCTTGACCCATTTGCCGGGTTCGAGATCCTTGTAGTGCTCGAAGAAGTGCTGCACCTGATCGCGGGTGATCTCGGGCAGCTGCGTGTATTCGGTGACGTTCTCGTAACGCAGCGTCAGCTTCGGCGACGGCACGGCGATGACCTTCTCGTCCTGGCCGGCATTGTCTTCCATGATCAGCACGCCGATCGGCCGCACATTGATGACGCAGCCGGGCACCAGCGCGCGCGTGTTGCAGACCAGCACGTCGATCGGATCGCCGTCGCCAGACAGCGTGTGCGGAACGAAGCCGTAATTGCCGGGATAGCGCATCGAGGTGTGCAGGAAACGGTCGACGAACAGCGTGCCGGCCTCCTTGTCCATCTCGTATTTGATCGGCTCGCCGCCGATCGGCACCTCGATGATGACGTTGACGTCCTCGGGCGGATTCTTTCCGATGGCGATGGCTTCAATACGCATGACTTATCCCTCTCTCGATTGGCAGACCGATAGCGGGCGGCGCAAAATGGTGCAATGCGGCGAATGGTGCTCAAGAACGCCCAGCAAGACGCAATGGCATTCAATGCGTTCAATCATTAGCAGAAGATGTTTCAGTGTCGTGATTGCGTAGGTTGCGCTTCGCGCCGCTTACGCGATCGTTCCTCGCCGGTCATTCCCAGACGAAAGCAACCTTCTTCAGCGCCTTCTGCTCGAATATCTCGACGCCTTCGGCGATATCGCGGCCGCCGGCGCCGGAATAGAAGGCGAGCGCGTTCTGATTGTCTTCCAGCGCCCACACCACCGTGCCCTTCAATCCGTGGTCGGCAAGCCGCGCCCGTGCCGCCTTGAAAAGCCGGCTGCCGAGCCCGATGCCCTGATATTCCGGCCGCAGGTACAATTCATAGATCTCGCCCTGCTGCTTGAGTTCGCGGGCCCGGTTCTTGCCGATCGTGGCGTAGCCGGCAACCGTGCCGCCGATCTCGATCACCAGGACGGTGGCGGCGCGGCGGATGGCATTGGCCCACCAGTCGGCGCCGCGACGGTTGATCATCGATGTCAGGGTGCGGTGCGGGATGATGCCGCTATAGGCGCCGCGCCAAGCCTGCAAATGCACGTCGGCGATCGCCGCGGCGTCGCGCGATTCGGCTTTGCGGATATCGATGCTCAGCGTATTCATGATTTGTTAACCATAAACCCGCATCGCTCGAATGCAAGAGTCCGGGCAGTCCGGAGGACGCTTTCTCACAGGCCGTCATCGCCTGCGCGATGCGCGTTCGAGGCTGTCGGTGGAGCTCAAATCTCGACCAGATGATCGTCGAGTTCGTTGGTGTCGCCCGACGTCACCGGGAAGTGCTCGGCGAGCACCGCTCCAACCGATTGGATCGCCTTGACGAAGCCGTCGGCAAGCCGGTCGTCGCCGGCATGTGCGGTAAGCTCGCGCACCACATCGTCCCAGACATGCTGGCCGACCTTGGCGTCGATGCCTGAATCGGCGACCACCTCGGCGTAGCGCTCGGTGACCGACACGAACACCAGCGCTCCGGTACGCGCGGTGGTGCGGTGGACGTTGCGGGCCAGGAACTGCTTCAGTGCGTTGTCATGCGCGGTCTGATAGCGCAGCCGTCTCGGCACCATATGGATGCGCAGCCCCGGAAAGGCCCATAACAGCAAAAGAAAGCAGGCCAGCGCCAGAAGCTGGGCAATGACGAAGTGCGGCAGACGGATGGTTAGCCACCAGGCCTCGAGCCCATAGGCGACGGCGAGGCTGACCAGCAGCGTGGCGAGAGCCGCCACGAAGGCAGCCGGAAAGAAGTAGTTGCCGCTGGCATGCGCCACCACGCAGTAGATTTCGCCGTCGGTCCTTGATTCGGCGGCGCGGATCGCCCCGGCGATGCGCTCATGGTCCTGCGGGCTGATCGGTCGTATCGCCATGATCCCTCTCACCAGCTTCCCGAAGAGCCGCCGCCGCCGGAAGAGCCCCCACCGCCGGAGAAACCACCGCCGCTACCGCCCGAGGACCAGCCGCCGCCGCCCGACCAGCCGCCACCACCTGACGACCAGCCGCCACCCGACGATCGCCGGCTCGGCTCGAACGTCATGCCGAGCCAGCGGTAACGGCCGGGACCGATCTTCTGGCCGAAGATCGGCGGCAACACCGAGGCCGCTATGCTGCCGAAGAAGATGAGCGCCCAGATGCCGATGAAGATGGCGAAGAACAAATCGTCGGAATTGAACGGCGCCTGCTGGTTGCGCTTGCCGCGTGCTTCCAGCTCCTCGGGATTGCCGTTGAGCACCATGATCATGTCGTCGACGGCCTTGGTGATGCCGCCGGAGAAATCGCCGGCACGGAAGGCCGGCACCATGTCGTTTTCGATGATCAGCTTGGTGTGCAGGTCGGTCAGCGTGCCTTCCAGCCCGTAGCCGACCTCGATGCGCATCTTGCGGTCGTTCGGCGCGACCAGAAGCAGCACGCCGTTGTTCTCCTTCGCCTGGCCGAGTTTCCAGAACCGGTACAGCCGGTTGGCATAGGGCTCGATCTCCTCGCCGCCGAGACTGGGAATGGTGGCGACGACGATCTGATCGGAGCCCTTCGTCTCGAAATCGGCAAGCTTCTGCGTCAGTGCCGCCCTGGTCGCCGCATCGATGATGCCTGCATTGTCGACGACACGGCCGGTCAGCGCCGGGAGCTCGGCGGCGAGGGCCGCAAATGGCACCACGAGAACGAGGAGCAGGACAGCGACGCGATACATGGCGCGTCGTCCCTCATTGGCGAGCAGGATCACCACGTCGGAATCCGGCAATCATCCGCCCTGTTTCGTGCCGAAATCGACCTTCGGCGTCTGCAATTTGTCCTCCTCGACCGTGAAATTGGCGAAGGGCTCGTTGCCGCGGAACCAGAACGTCGCCCACAGCACCGAGGGGAAGGTCCGCAGCGTCAGATTGTAGTCCCTGACCGCCTGGATGTAGTCACGCCGCGCCACCGCGATGCGGTTCTCGGTACCTTCGAGCTGCGCCTGCAGCGCCAGGAAGTTCTGGTTGGCCTTCAGGTCCGGGTATGCCTCCGACACAGCAAGCAGCCGCGACAGCGCGCTGGTCAGCCCTGCCTGGGCATCCTGGAACCTCTTGAGGGCTTCGGGATCCTTCAACGTTTCTGGCGTTACCGTGACCTGCGTCGCCTTGGCGCGCGCCTCGACCACCGCGTCAAGCGTGTCCTTTTCGTGCGAGGCGTAGCCCTTGACCGTCTCGACCAGGTTGGGGATGAGGTCGGCGCGGCGTTGATACTGGTTCAGCACCTCACTCCACGCCGCCTTGGCGTTCTCCTCCGCCGTCGGGATGGTGTTGTAGCCGCAGCCGGCAAGCAGCGGCAGCATGACGGCCATCACCAGCAAGGCGGGCAGCGTGCGGAATGTCGGGAAAGCAAGGCGCTGGGCAAACATGATCGGTCCCCTCGGTAGAAGTTGCATGCGAAGCATTACCACAATCGGCGCGCAAGAAAACGACCTCGGCGCAGACGGTTACCGATGGGGTTACGGTCGGTCGCAAGGCGCTGTAATTGACGGAGCGAACGCGGTAAGGTCGCCACGAAACAGGACAGCATCATGGTGCAGCGCCAGGACAGCGACACCGAATCGCGCCGCATCCTCGAGCGCGTCGCGCGCGAAACCGATCCGGCCGCCACTTCGCTCGCGGCGCGGACCGCGAAGGCCGTTCGCGACCACGTCGCGGCGGCCGATGCCGACCGCGCGGATCCGATCGAAGTCTGGGGCACGCGCATTGGCCGGATAATTGGGCTGCTGCTGGCGCTGGGCCTGATGGTCTGGCTCGTGCTTTTCCTCACCCGGGGCAGTTAGGAATCCAATGAGCACCGAGCAAGCCGACGCGCCGCGCGCGGTCATCGTCATTTCCAGCCATGTCGCACGCGGCTCGGTCGGCAATCGCGCCGCCGTCTTTGCGCTGGAATCGCTGGGTTTCCCGGTGTGGGCGGTGCCGACAATCCTCCTGCCCTGGCATCCCGGCCATGGGCGCGCGACCCGCATCGTGCCGCCGCTCGATCAGTTCAAGGCATTGATGGCCGATCTGGAGCGCGCGCCGTGGCTGGGCGAGGTCGGGGCGGTGCTGTCGGGCTATCTCGGCGAGGCCGGCCAGGCCGAAGCCGTCGCCTCGCTGGTCGCCGCGGTCAAGGCGAGGACGCCCGACGCCGTCTATATCTGCGATCCGGTAATGGGCGATTCGGGCGGGCTCTATGTGCCGGAGCCGACGGCGATCGCCATGCGCGACCGGCTGATGCCGATCGCCGACATTGCTACCCCTAACCGCTATGAGCTGGAATGGATGGCCGGCGTGCCGTTGCCCGACCTGAAGTCGGTGATGGCCGCGGCGCTCCATGCGGGGCCTTCAACCATGCTGGTCACCTCGGCGCCGTCGATGATTTCAGGCGGCACCGGGAATCTTCTGCTCGACGGCAGCCAGGCGCTGCTCGCCGAGCACCGCGTCATCGACAAGCCGCCGAACGGTTTGGGCGACCTGACAGCGGCGGTCTACCTGGCGCGCATCCTCTCCGGCCAGCCGGCGATCAAGGCGCTGCAATCGACGACGGCGGCGGTCTACGAGATCCTGGCGCGCACGGCCAAACGCGGCGGCGACGAATTGCAGCTCGAAACCGATGCGCAGAGCCTGTCGCACCCGATGGCGATGGTGCAGCTTCGCCGTCTCACGCATCCGGGGCGGGACCGCCGCGCGTGACATCGGCCGAAGTCGTTGTTGCCGGCGTCGACGGCTGCAAGGCCGGCTGGATCGTCGTTCGACGTGCACCCGGCTCATTGCCCTCCGTCGAAATTTTCGCCAGCTTCGCCATGCTGCTCGCTGCGGTTCCCGACGACGCGATCGTCGCCGTCGACATGCCGATCGGCCTGCCTGAATTTTCGAGCAAGGGCGGGCGCGGACCGGAGGCGCAGGTCAGGTCGCTGCTCGGGCCGCGCCAATCCAGCGTCTTCTCGATCCCGTCTCGTGCGGCACTCTACGCCGATACCGCCGAGTTCACTTCGATCGAAGCCTGGTACGCCGCGCACCGCCGGGCGAGCGACGTGGCCAGGACGACATCCGATCCGCCGCGCGGCGTTTCGATCCAGGCATTCGGCATCTTTGGCAAAATACGCGAGATCGATACGTTGCTGATCTCGCGGCCCGAACTGCGTGGCCGCGTCTTCGAATCGCATCCGGAAGTGGCTTTCTGTCGGCTCAACGGCGGGCAGGCCATGCTGCTGCCGAAGAAGGTCAAGGGCAGCATCAATCCGGCCGGCATGGCGGAACGCAAGGCGCTGCTTAGCCGGCACGGCTATGCCATAGACTTCCTCGATCAGGCGCCGCCGCGCGGTGCGGCCGCCGACGATTTCCTCGATGCGGCGGCGATGATGCTGATCGCCGGCCGCATCGCCGCCTGCACGGCACGGCCGTTTCCCGACCCGCCACTTACCGACGGCTTTGGCATACCGGTCGCCATCTGGGCGTGACAACATTGCCCAGCTTTGCGCCTGACGCAGGGCATTTCTCACCAACCCCACAATTCTGCATTGCTCGCGACGGGCTTTTACCGCTAGAGCGTTTTCTCGACCGCAACGAGCTGCCGCCTCCAACCCGGAAAGCCGCCCATGCCTCACCTTCCCGACCACCTTCTTGCCGGCTACCGCAATTTCATGAACGGTCGCTATCTCACCGAGAGCGGCCGCTATCGCGAGCTCGCCCGGGAGGGGCAAGCGCCGGAAACCATGATCGTCGCGTGCTGCGATTCCCGCTCGGCTCCCGAGGCGATCTTCGACGCAGGGCCCGGCGAACTCTTCGTGCTGCGCAATGTCGGCAATCTGGTGCCGCCTTACGAGCCGGACGGCGAGTTCCACTCGACCTCGGCCGCGCTCGAATTCGCGGTGCAGAGCCTCAAGGTCAAGAACATCGTTGTCATGGGCCATGGCCGCTGCGGCGGTATCCGTGCCGCGCTCGACGCCAATTCCGCGCCACTGTCGCCGGGCGATTTCATCGGCAAATGGATGAGCCTGATCGCGCCGGCCGCCGAGACCGTGTCGGCCAGCACCTTCATGACTGCGACGGAGCGCCAGACGGCGCTGGAGCGCATCTCGATCCGCTATTCCCTCGCCAATCTCAGGACCTTTCCCTGCGTCTCGATCCTTGAGGGCAAGGGGCGGCTGTCGCTGCACGGTGCCTGGTTCGACATTTCGACCGGCGAGCTCTGGGTGATGAACAAGGAAACCGGCGATTTCGAGCGCCCGGTGCTGGAGTGACCGAAACGGCACGCCAGGCAATGAACATCCGGCCGGTCATGTTCACCGCCGCCGCACTGCTGATGGCGATCATGGCCGCCCGTGCCGATGACGGCGCCATCATCAGCCGCTGGTATTCGGCCCTGCTGGTCGCCGACCGCACCGAACTTTCCGACCTGCTCGCCGACAATGTGCGCATCGAACTCGACGACCTCGGCATCGTGCAGGGAAAGCAGGAGTTCATCGCCTCGCTCGACGAATGGAAAGGTGCGGTTGCTGGTGCCGCGATCCGACACCGGATCGAGAAGAACGAAGGCGGCGTCACCACGGTGATCGCCTGCTACGACTTCCCCGACAACGACATGCTGATGCATGAGACCTTCGCCATAGCGGGCGACCGCATCACGGCCAGCACGCAGAAAGCGCTTGCGGAAAGCTGCGAAGCCTACTGACCGGCAGCGCTGTTGCGCGCGCCGGACGAGCGCCCTACATCGGTGATTTCAGCCCTCCCGACCTGCCAGCCCGAAAGACAATCCATGCCCGCCACGAAAGCCGTCGACCTCGCCGCCCATCCGCTGACCACGTGGCAAGGGCCACTCGGCCTGCCCGATTTCGCCCGATTTGGCGACGACGAGTTCGCACCCGTCTTCGACGCGGCGCTGAAGGCGCATGAGGCCGAGATCGAGGCCATTGCCGCGAACGAGGATACGCCGACCATCGAGAACACGCTTCAAGCCCTGGAGCTCGCCGGCGAAGCGCTCGACCATGTCTCGTCGATCTTCTGGTGCCGTGCCGGGGCCCACACCAACGAGGACATCCAGGCGCTGGAGCGCGACATCTCGCCAAGGATGTCGAGGCATTTCTCGGCGATCTCGATGAATGAAAGGCTCTTTGCCCGCATCGACGACCTTTACCGGCGCCGCGAGACGCTCAAGCTCGATGCCGAGAGGTTGCGGGTGCTGGAAAAGACCTGGAAGGGTTTTGTCCGCTCGGGCGCGAAACTCGATGCGGATGGCAAGAAGCGGCTGGCAGGGATCAACGAGGAGCTGTCGTCGCTCGGCACCAGCTTCGGCCAGAACGTGCTTGCCGACGAACGCGACTGGGCGCTGTTCCTGGACGAGGCCGACCTGGCCGGCCTGCCGGATTTCGTGAAGAGCTCGATGGCCGAAGCCGCCGAGACGCGCGGCCAGAAAGGCCGCTACGCCGTCACTTTGTCGCGCTCGATCTACGAGCCGTTCTCGACCTTCTCGGAGCGCCGCGACTTGCGCGAGATCGCCTTTCGCGCCTTCACCATGCGCGGCCAGAATGGCGGCGCGACGGACAATACAGCCGTCGTGCGCGACATGCTGAAGCTGCGCGCCGAGAAGGCGAAGCTGCTCGGCTACGGCTCCTTCGCGGCGCTGAAGCTCGACGACACCATGGCCAAGACGCCCAAGGCGGTGCACGACCTGCTCGATCCCGTATGGGAAAAGGCGCTGGAAAAGGCCGCCGACGACCAAAAGGAGCTGGAACGGCTGGCGGCGGAAGCCGGCAGCAACGAAAAATTCGCCGCCTGGGATTGGCGTTTCTACCAGGAGAAGCTGCGCGCGGAGAAATTCGCCTTCGACGAGGCGGAATTGAAGCCCTATCTCCAGCTCGACCGGATCATCGATGCCTGTTTCGACGTCGCGACAAGACTGTTCGGCATCACCTTCGAAGAGAGGAAAGGCATTGCCGCCTGGCATCCGGACGCGCGTGTGTTCGTGGTGAAGAATGCCGATGGCAGCGAGCGCGGCCTGTTCCTGGCCGACTATTTCGCGCGGCCGTCGAAACGCTCCGGGGCCTGGATGAGCGCACTGAAATCAGGCTACCGCCTGGGCCCCGGCGCGAGCCCGATCATCTACAACATCATGAATTTCGCCAAGCCGCCCGTGGGCGAGCCGGCGCTGCTGTCGGTGGACGAGGCGAAGACCTTGTTCCATGAATTCGGCCATGCCCTGCACGGCATGCTGACCGATGTCACCTGGCCTTCGGTGTCGGGCACTTCCGTCAGCCGCGATTTCGTCGAACTGCCCTCGCAGCTCTACGAACACTGGCTGACCGTGCCGGCGGTGCTGGAAAAGCACGCTTTGCATGTCAAGACCGGCAAGCCGATGCCGAAGGCTCTGCTCGACAAGATGCTGGCGGCGCGCACTTTCGGGGCTGGCTTTGCCACGGTGGAATTCACCGCCTCGGCGCTGATCGACATGGCCTTCCATGCAAGGCCCGACGCGCCTGAGGAGCCACTTCGTTTCGAGGCCGAAACGCTCGAAAAACTCGACATGCCCGACACCATCGCGATGCGCCACCGCACGCCGCATTTCGGCCATGTCTTTGCCGGCGAGGGCTATTCGGCCGGCTACTATTCCTACATGTGGTCGGAAGTACTCGACGCCGACGCCTTCGCCGCTTTCGAGGAGACGGGCGACCCCTTCAATCCCGCGCTGGCCGAGCGGCTGAGAAAGAACATCTATGCCGCCGGCGGCTCGAAGGATCCGGAAGAACTCTACACCGCGTTTCGCGGCAAGATGCCGTCGCCGGAAGCCATGATGGTGAAGCGGGGGCTGGTGTGATCAGCCAATTTCCCCCCTTGTGGGGGAGATCGGCTGCTTCCAGGGATCCGCCACCCTTGGCCAGATCGCCCGCTTCAGTTTCCTGTAATCCGTCACCGCCGGATTGCTGGGATACGCGCTCGGCGCCGAGAGATAGATGATCTCGGCGGCGATCGGTTCGAAGCCGGCGTAGAAATGGTTGGTCGATTTGATCAGCAGCATGTCCTTGGCCAGCGGATCGACGCCGATGTTGGAAAAAATGTCCGGCTCGAAGGTCTGCGTGCGGTTGGTGTTGAGGATGATGTCGACCTCGGTGCCCTCGATGCGGATCAACGCGGCGGGCCCGAGCGTCACCCGGCTCGGCCCGAAGCTCTGCCAACCTTCGGCGAGAACTTTCAGCACTGTGACACGGGCGTCGATCGGCTCGCCGGCCTGGGGCCCGGACTTGCCGCCGAAACGCAGGTCGATGACGGCGCCCTCGCCCGCGGCCCGGCAGAAGGTCACGGCGACCGGATCCCAGATCGTCGCCACGCCGACATTGTCGATGCCGCGGGCCAAAAGCTCCCGCAGCACGATGGTGCCGTCACCCGGCACGCCGCCGCCCGGATTGTCCCAGATGTCGGCGATGACCACCGGCCTGCCGCGCTTTTCAGCGTGCACCGCCAGCGCCCGATCGATGCCATCGCCGGCGCTCAGCATCGTCATCGCCGTCTTTTCGCGCATCGCGTAGAGCTCGCGGCCCAGCGTTTCGGCCAGCGCGTCGCCCTTGGCCTTGTCATTGTCGGTGACGACGAGCATGCGCGTGCCCATTTCGGGCACATCCGCCGCCATGAAGCCATGGATGACCGAGACCGACAGCACGCCGTCCCTGCCGTGCAGCGCCTTGATGCGGTCGACGAAGGAGCGCATCGGTTCGCGGCTGGTCGGCAGCACCTGGATCATGCGGCAGTCGAAGGTCGAGATGACGGGCTTGATCTCGCCACGCGCTGCGGCAAGGCCGAGCTCGACGACATGCTCGCCGCGCTCGTAGAAGTCGGTGTGCGGGAATTCGAGGAAATAGGCCATGATATCAGATGCCGCCACGCGCTTGGGCGTGAGATGACTGTGCGGATCGAACTCGCAAGCGATCACCACGCCAGGCCCGACGACCTCGCGCACCCGTTCGAGCAGGTCGCCCTCGCAATCGTCATAGCCTTGCGCCACCATGGCGCCATGCAGGCCGAGAATGACGGCCTCGACCGGCAGCGCCGCCTTGAGCTGGCCCAGAATCTCGTCGCGCAGCGCCTCGTAGGTCTGCCGCTGCACCAGGCCGCCGGGTTCGGCCCAGGTGGCGGTGCCCTCGATGACGGTCAATCCCTCTGCGGCCGCGCGCCGGCGCAGCGCGACGATCGGCGAGGAGCACAGCGTCGGCGTCTCCGGATGCTTGCCCGGCCCGGCATAGAAGGCCATCTCGAACGATGCCCTGTCGGTCGGCACCGGCGAAAAGGTGTTGGTTTCCGTCGCCAGCGAGGCGGTGAAGATGCGCATGAAAGCTCCGTGGACAGGTTACTCTTCGTTCTCGCAATTCCGGACGGAAAACCGCCACACACTTTTTCAATGGAATTGCTATTTGACGGCCCCGAGCGCCAGCCCCCGCACGAGGTAGCGCTGCAGCCAGATGAACAGGATCGCCACTGGCAGCGTCGCCAGCAGCGTGGCGGCCATGACGTGATGCCATTCGATGGTGTAGCGCCCGGCGACCAGCGAGAACACCTGGATCGGCAGCGTATAGCTCTCCTGGCTGCGCAGCATGGTGAGCGCCACGACGAATTCGTTCCAGGCGTTGATGAAGGTGAAGATGGCGGTGACGGCAATGGCCGGCAGGCAGAGCGGCAGAAACACTTTGCGCAGCGTCAGCCAGCGGCCGGCGCCTTCCATCCAGGCCGCCTCCTCGAGATCGCGCGGGATGGTGTCGAAATAACTCTGCAGCATCCACACGGTGAAGGCGACGTTGAAGGCCATGTAGATGAAGCCGAGCGCGGTCGTCGATTCGACCAGCCCCCAAGCGGCCATCAACCGGAACAGGCCCAGCACCAGCACGATCGGCGAGATCATCTGCGAGATCAGCAGGAACTGGCGGAAGGCGCCATAGCCGGCAAAACGAAAGCGCGACATGGCATAGGCCGCCGGCACCGAGATCAGGATGGCGCCGACGGTGGCGATCACCGAGACATAGAGCGAATTGGCGAGCGCCCGGCCGAAGCCGGTCGCCACCCACATGTCGGCAAAATTCGACCAGCGGAATTCGCTCGGCCACCAGGTCGGCGACAGCACCTCCTGCCGCGGCTTGACCGCGGTCAGGAACATCACCGCGAAGGGGAAGACCGTCACCACGATCAAAGGCGCCAGCAGCAGCCAGGCGATGACGGTACGTTTCAGCTTGCTCCTCATACGCGCTGCTCCCGCATGGCGAGGCGCACATAGATCATGGTGAAGACCAGCAATATGGCGAACATCACCAGCGACACGGCGGAAGCCTCCCCCAGTTTGCCGATGCGGAAGGCAAGCTTGTAGAGGTGAGTGACCAGGATGTCGGTCGAGTTGGCCGGCCCGCCCTGCGTCATTACCCAGATGATCGGGAAGGAATTGAAGACGTAGATGGTGTTGAGCACGATGGCGATGTTGATGAACGGTTTCAGGAGCGGAAAGGTGATTTCGCGGAACTGCTGTGCCGGCGTCGCTCCTTCGAGCGCGGCGGCCTCGTAGAGATCGTCCGGAATCGAAGACAGGCCGCCAAGGAAGATCGTCGTGGTGAACGGCACCGTCACCAATATGCCGATCAGCACCTGCATCGGGAACGCCGTCTCGGCGCTGGCCAGCCATTGGACATTGTGATCGATCAGGCCGAGGCCGAGCAGCGCCGAATTCAGCATGCCGCTTTCGCCGCTCAGCGCCCAGCGCCAGACCACCGCCGTCATGGTCAGCGACACCGCCCAGGGCAGCATGATGATGACGCGGGCAAGGCCGCGGCCGTAAAAATCGGTGTTGAGGATGATGGCGACCGGGATCGACAGAAGCAGCGCGCCGCCAACCACCAGAACGGTCCATATCCCCGTGCGCCACAGTGCGGCGACGAAATCGGGATCGGCGGTGAGGGCGGCGAAATTGGCAAGACCGCTGAATTCGCGCAGCTGGCCGAAACGGTTGACGTCATGCGTGGCGATCTGGATCAGGTCCCAGACCGGCCAGAAGATCACGATTGCCGCCAAGAACAGGCTGGGCAAGGTCAGCAGATAAGGCAGGAAACGATTTTGCATCGGCTGGCCTGTAACCTCGGCGCACGGGATCGGAAGGTTCTGCTTATGCGGATTTCGGATCGGGAGACCAAAGATGTGGCGCGCCCCGCCTGAGTGGGGCGCGCCACGGGCGCAGGGAGATACGCCCTATTTCTTCAGCACGGCGTTGGCCTTCGCCGCCGCATCCTTCAAACCCGCCTCCGGGTCGCCGCCGAGGTATATCTTCTGGATCGCATCCGACGTGATCTGGGCGATCTCCTCCCAGCCCGGAATGACCGGCGCGAAGCGCGCATCGGGCAACAGCGCGGTGAAGGCGGCGAGGTCGGCATTGTTGACGTAATAGTCCATCTTGGCCTCTTCCTTGTTCACCGGCAGGAAGCCTTCGCCTTGCGTGAACTTGGCGCGCTGCTCCGTGGTGAACAGGAAGTCGAGCAGCTTCCAGGCCTCGTCCTTGTTCTTGGAGTTCTTGAACATGATGATGGAATCGGTGACGCCGTAGGTGCCGCGCGCGCCCGTCGGGCCGGCGGGTATAGCCGCCACGCCGTATTTGAGGCTCGGCGCCTCGTCCTTGATCTGGTTGGACAGGAAGGGTGCGGTGATCATCATGCCGACCTTGCCCTGCTTGAACAGGTTCTGAACGTCCTCACGGTTGTTGGAGGTGACGCCGGGCTCCGTCAGGCCCTCGTCGATCATCGACTTGTAGAGCTTGGCGGCTTCGAGCGCGCCAGGCGTGCTCAAGCCCGATGTGCCGTCCTTGTTGAGGATCTCGGTGCCGTATGACCACATCGCATAATAATAATAAACGTCGGTCTCGATCTCCTTGCCCTGCAGGCCGAAGCCGAATGTGCCGGACCCCAGCGCCTTGATCTTGCGGGCGTCCTCCTGCAGCTCGGTCCAATTGGCCGGCGGCTTGGCGATGCCTGCTTTCTCGAACAGCTCCTTGTTGTAATACATGGCGCGCGCCGAAGCTGCGATCGGCAGGCCGTAGGTCTTGCCGTCCATGATCGAAGGCGACAGGAACGTGTCGATGAAACGGCCCTTGAAGTCTGGCGTGATGTAGCTGTCGAGCGGCTCGGCGACGTCCTGCTGCACGAAGTCGATCAGCCAGCGCGTGCCGATGATCGAGAGATCCGCATTGGTGCCGGCGGTGATGTCGGTGGTCAGCTTCTGCAAGAGCACATCCCACGGCACCACTTCGAACTTGACCGTGATGCCGGGGTTCTTTGCCTCGAACTCCTTCTTGACCTCCTCGAAGTAGGGGCCGGTCTTGGCGCTGTATTCGGCGACCGTGACGCGCACCTCGCCGGCTTGCGCCTGTGCCGCGAAGGCCAGCATGCTCATTCCGGCCATCAAGCCGACAGTCCATTTCGCAATGCTCATCCGATCTCTCCCATTTTGTTCCGCGCTTTTGCGCTCCTCACGCCGATGTTGGCGCAGGATTATGTGACTTTCCTACATTATCGAGGATCTGGCCGCACGCAAGCAGATTATCGTGTTGCTTAATTACATTCCATTCACTAGCCTGCCGACATCTGCCTAGAGCAGTTCACCGTTTCATGGAAACGGAGAACCACTCTAACTCTTTGTTTTGACGCAATTCCGGACCGAAAACCGTATACACTTTCCTGGAATTGCTCGAACTGCCGGAGGAGCAAGCGCCGTGGTTTCGAAAGCCGAGTTCGAAGGCCGCACTGTCGTTGTCACGGGCGCCGGCGGTGGCCTCGGCTCGGCGATCGTCGCGTTGCTGGCCGGAAGAGGCGCGCGGGTGGTCGGTTGCGATCAATCGGAGGAGGCGTTGGCAAGCCCGCACCTCGCCTCGCGCCATGTCTTCAACCTTCTCGACCGGGTTTCGGTCGAGGCAGCCGTCGCGGCCGTGCTCGACAAGGACGGCGTGCCCGGCATCCTGATCAACAATGCCGGCTGGACGCGCGCGGAGACGCTCGGCGCATTGACGGCCGACAGGATAGGGCAGGAACTCGACCTCAACCTGACCGGCGTGATGACTTTTGCCGACCCGCTGGTGAAGGCGATGGCGGCGCGCGGTTCGGGCAGCGTCGTCTTCATTTCTTCCGTCAACGCCATCGCCCATTTCGGCAATCCTGCCTATGCCGCCGCCAAGGCCGGCATCAACGCCTATGCCAAGGCGATCGCCGTCGAGCTCGGCCGCAGCGGCGTTCGCGCCAATGTCGTCTGTCCGGGATCGATCCGTACCGCCGCCTGGGATCATCGCCTGGCCAAGAACCCCGACATTCTCGGCAAGCTCCAACGGCTCTATCCGCTCGGCCGCATCGTCAATGCCTCGGAGGTGGCGGAAGCCGTGGCGTTTCTTGCCTCCGACCGGGCGTCCGGCGTAACGGGCGTGGTGATGCCGGTGGATGCCGGCCTGACCGCCGGCTGCCTGCCGTTCATCGACGACATAGTGGGAGCGTGACCATGACCGACGTCCAGTTCCGCGGCCTTTCGAAATCCTTCGGCCAGCACAGCATCCTCGAGAATATCGACCTCGACATCGAGAGCGGCGAATTCGTCGTGCTGGTCGGCCCGTCCGGGTGCGGCAAGTCGACCTTGCTGCGCATGCTGGCCGGACTGGAAACGATAAGCTCGGGCGATCTAGTCATTGGCGGCGTGCGCGCCAACGACCTGCCGCCACAGCAGCGCAACATCGCCATGGTCTTCCAGTCGTATGCGCTGTTTCCGCATCTCAAGGCCTCCGACAATATCGGCTTTGGGCCGAAAATCCGCGGCGAGAACCGCGCCGCGGTCGAGGACAAGGTCAAGAAGGCATCCGGCGTCCTCAACCTGTTCTCCTATCTCGACCGTTACCCCCGGCAATTGTCGGGCGGTCAGCGCCAGCGCGTCGCCATGGGCCGCGCCATCGTGCGCGAACCCTCGGTCTTCCTGTTCGACGAACCTCTGTCCAACCTCGACGCGCAATTGCGGGTGCAGATGCGCACCGAGATCAAGGCGCTGCACCAGAGACTGAGATCGACGGTCGTCTATGTCACCCACGATCAGATCGAGGCCATGACCATGGCCGACCGCATCGTGGTGATGGATCGCGGCCGGATCCAGCAGGTCGGGCCGCCACTGGAGCTCTATGACCGGCCGGCCAACAAGTTCGTTGCCGGCTTTCTCGGCTCGCCCTCGATGAGTTTCGTTTCCGGGTCCCTCAAGACGACGGCCACGAACAGCTGGTTCGAATCGACCGGCGGCGGAAAGCTTGCGCTTGCCGGCAAAGAGGTGCGGACAGGCGGCGCGGTGGAGGCCGGCATCCGGCCCGAACATTTTGTCATCGGCGAAGCTGCCGACGCCATGACCATCAAGGTGGACGTCGTCGAGCCGACGGGCTCCGAAACGCATGTCTACGGCGCCATTGGCAGCGATACGGTGCGCGTCGTCTTCCGCGACCGGATGCAGGTGAAGCCGGGCGACCGCCTGCCGGTCTCGGTCGAGCCGCGCAACGTCCATCTTTTCGACAAGGCGACGGGCCTGCCTCTATGAAAGCACAAGCGTGAAGACACCGGCATGAAGACACCGGCCGACATCATCACCCGGTTGCAGCTGATGTCGCAGGACGGCACCAAGTCGGATCGCCGGCTGGCGGGCCTGGTCCTGTCCGATCTCGATTTCGCCTCCAAGGCGGCGATCTCGGAGATCGCCGCGCGCGTCGGCGTCAGCGAGCCGACGGTGACCCGCTTCTGCCGCAATCTCGGCTGCGAAGGCCTGCGCGACTTCAAGTTCTATCTGGCGCAGGCGATCGCCATTGGCGGACAGTATCTGTCGCCCGAGCCGCTGAGCCGCGACGCCCGCGAGCAGCGCATCGCATCGGCCATCACCGAGGCGGCGATATCGGCCATCCAGCGCGCCAGCGAAAACCTCGACATGACGACGCTGGTCGATGTCGCCGCGCGCATTGCCACGTCAGGCAACGTGCTGTGTGTCGGCTCCGGCGGCATTTCCTCGATGATGGCGACCGAGATGCAGAACCGGCTGTTCAGGCTGGGCCTGCCGGTGCTGGCGCAGATCGACGGGCAATTGCAGCGCATGTACGCCGCCGTGGCCACGCCCGACACCACGCTGGTCGCCTTCTCGGTTTCCGGCTATGCACGGTCGGTCATCGAGGCGGTGCAGGTCGCGCAGCAATATGGCGCCACAACGGTCGCCGTCACCGCGCCGGACTCGGCATTGGCCAGGGCCGCCGACACCGTCATCCATTTGCAGCCGCTCGAGGACGGCAACATCTACAAGCCGACATCGTCGCGCTATGCGCTGCTGGCGATCGTCGACATGATCGTCACGTCGGTGGCCGAGACGCGCGGCCCGAAGGTGCTGGAGAATTTGCGCCGCATCAAGCAGAGCGTGAACACGCTGAAGGTCGACGATCCGCGTTTGCCGCTGGGCGATTGAACTTCAGGCCGAAGCACTGAGCGCCTCGATACGCTGCATCAGCACCTGGGGTTCACCCGTCACGCGCAGCGTCTTGAGCCGTGCCGTGCCGCCGACGACAACCGAAACGGCCGAGGCCGGCACTCCAAGCGTCTTGGCGGCCAGCTTCTCCAGCGCTTGATTGGCGGCGCCGTTTTCGGGCACGGCGCGGACCCGTGCCTTCAAATGGCTTCGCCCATCAGCCGATCTCTCTATGCCTTCGAACCTGTCCATGGAAGACTTCGGTGTCAGCCGGACGAACAATTCGATGCCGTTCTCGCGGATGCGGAACGGGGCACTCATGCGAGCATCGGGTTCACAGCACCAGCGGTGCCACGGTGGTGAGCAGGAACTGCCTGAGGAAGAACAGGATCAGCAGCAGGATGATCGGCGAGATGTCGATACCGCCAAGGTCCGGCATGAAACGTCGGATCGGCCTGAGCGCCGGTTCGGTCAGCCGGTAGAGCATATTGCCGATGCTGCCGACAAACTGGTTGCGCGAGTTGACGACGTTGAAGGCATAGAGCCAGGAAAAGATCGCCGAGATGATGATGACCCACCAATAGAGGTCGAGCGCCATGACGATTGTTTGAATGAGGGCGAGCATGCCGGTCTCCAATTGTTGCCGACATGTAGCCATTGCGCGCGAAACCGGCAAGGGCAGGCTTCGGCCGCCAGGATTTCGGCAAAACGTCGCCTTGACAGAAAACTGCCGTGCCCGATAAATGCGCCATCCGCTGGACGGGGCTGTAGCTCAGCTGGGAGAGCGCGTCGTTCGCAATGACGAGGTCAGGGGTTCGATCCCCCTCAGCTCCACCAGCGGGATAGTCGTTTTCTTCTCTTCGCTGCATTGCAACAGCCGAACCCACGTCGGTGGCTACGGTGCGAAATGTCACGACACTGGCGCCCTTTTCCGTCCATCATGAAGGATTGCGAGAGCCTTCCGGGGCAAACGCCTGTCAATTGGACTTATGGCGGTGATCGCTATGGAATCGCGCTATTTTTTTTGGAATCCACCCCATTAGAGTGACATTACCAAATCAGTTTTTTCTGTGTGTTGTAGCAAGGCGTTTCGGTGGGGGCGGCTGACGGCGCTATACGGATTTGGAAGTCGATATGAAGAACCCGCCCGCGGAAGCAAAACGTGTCAATTCGCGAGTATCTCGCTGCAAATCTCAGACGGCTCTGTAAGGAGCATGCCTCGGTAAGCGCGGTATGCCGGGAACTGGGCATCAATCGCACGCAGTTCGAACGCTACCTTCAGGGACAGACCGTTCCGAACAAGGCGACAGCCAAGCTGATCTGCGACTATTTCCGCATCGACGAAGCCGAATTGTACCGGGAACCGGGCGCGCCGAAGCCTGCGGTTCGTGGCCTGCCACCGATTTCCGAAAGCCTGTTCAACCAAATGATCCGGCCGCCCGCCCCGTCGATCGCGGGCGGCACCTACTTCACCTATTTTTCGATCCCGGCCCGCCCCGACCTGTTGATGCGGTCGGTGACCTTCGTGCGGCGCGACGCCGAGCTGGTGACGTTCCGAAGGGTTACCGGATGGTCGGAGCGCCGGGGAACGACATGGGCGCGGGCGCGCGGCAATCATTACGGCGTGGCGATCTCGCGCCTGAACTGGATCTACTTCAGCGGCGTCAATCGCCGCCAGACCGGTGAACCATCGCTGATCTCGGTGCAGTGGGCTCCCATCTCGGAACCGGTACTGATTGGCAAGGCCATGCTTCTGACGGAAGCCGGGCCGGCCTTCGTGTCGGTCATCATGCGGCAGGACGTATCCATCGGCCCGCGGCAGGCGATCCGCATGGCGCACGTCGTCAAGCTCGACGACCCGAGCCTCGACCAGCTCGTGGTCAGCCTCGCTCGGGAGGGGCTGGACTGATCGCGTCAGAATCTTCCCTTTTACGCTAAATAAGAATAACTCTATCCGGAAATAGCGTATGCCGGCAGTCATCTACTCCGTATGTGAGTAAAATCGATTTTTTGTACTTTAGGGCTAAGAAAGATAATTTAGATTAATGCAGTTTTACTACCATTTTAACAAACCATTAACTCTTTCGATCTTACCTTCCGCCCGTGGATCCCGTTTTTGGGGATCTTTTCAACAGATCCCATTTGGGGGTCAGGAAGGGATGAAAATGGCGAAGAAAGTGAACACTGCTCCGAAGCTGACGATTGCCGCAGGCACCCAGACCGTCTTCTTTTCGCAGGGCATGCACTACAACAAGCGCTGAGCTGCCCGAGGCGCCGGCGACGGTTGTTCGTCGGCGCCTCGCCTTCGCAATGACATTTCTGCATTCGGCTTTCGGCATCATGAAAATGCGCTCCGCAAAAACGCTTGTCTTCTACCCCGGCGCCAACAAGGTCACGGCGTGCAATTTCCTGACCAGAAGCGTCTTCGAATGCAGTTCCGAGGTGATCGGTCTTCTCGCATCCTGGGACAAATGGGCATCCGCCGCGGAGATCGCGCGGGACCACGGATGGTCGCGATCAGAGCTGGATGCCGTCATCCCCCAATTGCTCGATTTTTCCGCACTGGTGACCGCCGGGTCGCAACTGGCCGAACAGGAGAGCCAATTCTCGGGACAATGGAACTGGGGCATTCCGACCGCGCTGATGCATTTCTGCGTCCAGGACAGCGAGTTCATGACCATCGAACAGGCGGAGGCACGGCAGATCGAACGCGCCGGTCACACCGTGCAGCCCGACCTCGTGCTCAGGAATTCCGCGGCGGCCATCCGGCTGCCGGACGCGCTGGACGACAATGAACTCATTGCCCTGATGGCGCAGCGTCGCACGAACCGAACGGCGGCGGCGCCCACCATCACCGCGAAACAGCTTTCCGACTGTCTGTTCGCGGGCATGGGCATCACCGGCGAGACCAGCAACTGCGTTGGCGCCCTGCCGCTGGGCATGACCCCTTCCGGCGGCGCGAGAAACCCCTACGAAGCCTATGTGGTCGCGCCGGCGGTGGAAGGGCTGGAGCCCGGCGTCTATCACTACTCGGCTGTCGGACACGATCTTGAAAGGATTTCGGCGAACCACCTGCCGAAAGTCTCCGAGCTGGTCGGCGGACAGGAATGGGCCGACCCCATGCCCTGCCTGGTCCTGCTCTGCGCAAGGCTCGACCGCACCATGTGGAAGTATGAGGACGCCAACGCCTATCGTGTCGTGCTGATCGAAGCTGGCCATATCGGCCAGAACATGATGCTTGCAGCGACCAGGCACGGCCTGTCGGCCTGCCCGACCGCGGCGCTCAGCCACTCGGCGATCAAGCGCCTGCTCGGCCTCGACCGGCTCACCGACGCGCCCATCTACGCCTTGACACTGTCTATCCCGGAAACCGATCCGCGCCCGGCAGCGGGGTCGATCAATTAGCCGATTGATTATGTTCAGAGTGCCCGGTGAGGGGGTCCCCTGAATTCCACCACATCACAGGAGCAGCAAGTGGCCAACCAATCCCTACGCCAGTCCGAGATCGACAGTCTCCAATATATCGCGTCGATGGCCAATGAGCTGGTGCAGATGGCCGAAGCAAGCCGTTTCCCCATGATGTCCTATCTGCTGGGCATGGCTTATGCCGAGGCTTTCGACGTCCTTCGCGGCGCCCGGCCGGCGAGGCATCCGCAGCTCAGCGGCAATTCGATGCACCCCAGGACGCAGGCGAAAGACAATCGCGTCCAGCCGAGGAGAGCATAGCCAGATCCGGCCATCATCTCGGTGCGCAATGGCGTGCCCCGGGACGTGCGCGGCAAGGCCTGCTGCCGTCCTTGAGGAAGGCCGCCGTCGGCTTGACCGCATCGAGATGGCCTATTGGTTTGGTTGGAACACGCGGGCGCAGAGGCAACATCATCCAAGGCCGGCCGGCCGATGTCGCCGCGATCGCTGCAATGATCGCCCGCAGCCCGCCGAACCGGCCTTTATGCACGACGACCTGAGGGGAACCCACAAATGAACATGATCGCAGCCATCAAAAGCGCCGATGCCGGTGAAAGTGTCTTCAGCCGCCTCCATGCCCTGATCGCCAGCCGGCCGGCATCGCCGGATGCGGCGCGCCTTCAAGCGCGCCAACTGGTTTCCACGGCGATAGCCGACACCTGGCACGCCGACAGTCTCTGGGGGGCGGTGGATGCCTTCCATGCCCATTTCGACTTCATGATGCAGACCATCGAGATCAACGGCGCCGACGATCCGAACCTCAGGATCCTGCGCATGAGATGCCGCTTCTACCTCGAGCAGGTCGAGGCCCTGTGTCTGTCGATGAGCTATCGGTAGGCCGACCGTTCGACCTTGCTTTGATCCGTGTATGTCGTTTCTCCTGAACCGGGTTCAGTCTTGGGCGACATGCATCAGTTCCGAAGGCTGAATACGAATGGCGCCGTGCGGCTGACGCGCGAACCCAGCTCCGGCGGCGGCGGCGGCACGGTGGCGCCCTGCAGCACGGCGAGCGCGGCGCGGTCGAGGTCGGGATCGCCCGAGGAGCGGACGACGCGCGCCGACGTCACCCGGCCTGAGGCGTCCACCGTGAAGGTGACGTTCGCATTGCCTTGCGAGCGTCGCGATTTCGCGGCGCTCGGATAGCGCGTATGCCGCTTGATCCATGACAGCAGCCGCGATTCCCACTTGGCCGGGCTGACGCCGGACGCCCCGGACGCCGATTTCGGCGCCGCTGTCCTGGCGGCGGGCTTTGCTTCCGCGCTCGCGGCGGTTACCGTCTTCGGCGGCGGCGCCTTATCCTTCTTCGGCTTGGGCTTCTCGAGGGGCTTTTTCACCTTGGCCTGGACGGATTTCTTTTCCCTGGGCGTCTCGACCGGCTTCGGCTGCGGCAGCGGCACGACGACGTCAGGCGCGACCGTCTCGGCGATATCTGGAACGACCTCTTCGAGCGGTGGTTGGTCAACCGGCTCAGTCCGCATCGTCTCAGTCGGTTCGGTTGCATCAGGCGGCGGCGCATCCGGCTCGGCAACGGGCTCCGTTTGCTCGGCCACTTTCTCGGGCTCGGCTTCGGGCGCCTTTTCGGTCTCCTCGACCGGCTCGGCCTGGTCGGGCACAGCGGCGTCCAGCGTCGCGGCCTGCTCGGGCACGGCCGGCGTCACCACCATCGGCGCCATCTCGATCGCCAGCGCCGACGGCGGCCCGCCATCCGCCGGGTCGACCGGGCTGAAGCTCTGCACCGCATAGGCGACCGCAACATGCGCCCCAAGCACCAGCGCGGCCGCAACCGCCCACAGGCCGAGGTCGCGCCAGCCGAGGCGCGACAGCTCCACCGTTGGCGAGGCGGCCGCTTGCCCGGTCATGGACCAGCGGCTCCGCTTGGCGCCACTGCGGGAGCATCGCCGGCGTGCGCAGCCTCCAGGCCGACCAGGGCGATCTTCAGGTAGCCGGCGCCGCGCAGCAGGTTCATCGCCTCCATCAGGTCGCCATAGGCAACCGCCTTGTCGGCGCGAAGGAAGATGCGCGCCTGCTTGTCGCCTTTGGTCCTGCCGTCAAGCGTGGCGGCGAAAACCTGGCGCGGCACGGTGTCGTTGCCGATCGCTAGCGAGAGGTCATCCTTCAACGTCAGGAACAGCGGCGTCTCCGGCCGCGGCGCCGGCGTCGCGGTCGAGCCCGGCAGGTCGACATTGACATCCACCGTCGCCAAGGGCGCTGCGACCATGAAGATGATCAGCAGCACCAGGATGACGTCGATGAAGGGCGTGACATTGATCTCGTGGCTTTCCTCGAGATCGTCGTCCATGGTCTGACGGATGCGGCTGCCCATGGTCTTGCCCCGCTACTGCGCCGCCAGCGCCGTTGCCGGCGCCACCGTGCGGAAATCGAGGTCGCGGCTGACCAGCCGCTCGACGCCAGCCGAGGCGTCGGCGAGGATCTGCCGGTAGCCGGCTATCGAGCGCGCAAAGACGTTGTAGATGACGACGGCCGGTATCGCGGCGACGAGCCCCATTGCGGTGGCGAGAAGGGCTTCGGCAATGCCCGGCGCCACCACCGCCAGATTGGTGGTCTGCGCCTGCGAAATGCCGATGAAGGCGTTCATGATGCCCCATACCGTGCCGAACAGACCGACGAAAGGCGCGGTCGAGCCGATCGTCGCCAGCAGGCCGGTGCCGCGCGACATGCGTCGCGCCGCCGCCGCCTCGATGCGTGTCAGGCGCGAGGCGACCCGTTCCTTCAGCCCGTCGCCGCCGGCATGGTCGAGCGCGCCGGCCGAAAGTGCCGCTTCTTCCTCCGCCGCCCGCACCAGCAGGGCGCCGGTGCCGCCGTTGCGGTCGAGCGCGCGGCTCGCCTGCTTCAGCGTCGCGGCATTGCCGATGGCCCGCGCGGCGCGACGAGCGCCAAGCTTGCCGGCAAGCACTTCCAGCGACTTGGCCAGCCATATCGTCCAGGTGACGAGCGAGGCGAAGGCCAGCCCGATCATCACCGCCTTGACGATGATGTCGGCAGCCATGAACATGCCCCATGGCGACAAATCGTGCGGCAAGCTCAGCGCCGGCGAGGGCTCGGCCGCGGTACCGGCCCCGGCTTGCGGCTGTGCAGGCGCTAGGGCTCCCACGGGAGCGGCGGGCGCGGCCGGCGATGGTGCTGGCGCCGTAATGGTGGCGGGCGTGCCGCTTGCCGGCTGCTCCTGCGCCGGCGCGCTGGCGGCCGCCAGCATGGCGGATGCAAACAGCGCTGCGACAAAACCGGTTCTCGACATCGTCTTCTTCCTCGTTCTCACAGCCGCCGGTCTCCCCCGCCGTGGCGCTGAAGCGTCACTGGACGTAGCCGACGGGCTGGCCTGTGACGGGGTGCGCGAACACGCCCATCTCGACCCCGAAAATGCCCTTGAGCACATCGCCTTGCATGATTTCGCCGGGCGTGCCGCGCGTCAGCAGCCTGCCGTCCTTCAGGGCAATCAGCTCGTCGCAATAGCGCGCCGCCATGTTGGGATCGTGCAGCACCACGACGACGCAAAGGTCGCGCTTGCGGCTGAGATCCCTGACCAACCCAAGCACCTCGACCTGATGGGCGATATCGAGCGCCGAGATAGGCTCATCGAGCAGCATGACGCCGGCATCCTGCGCCACCAGCATGGCGAGCCAGGCGCGCTGGCGCTCGCCGCCCGACAGCTCGTCGACCAGCCGGTCGGCAAAGCCGGCCATGTCGGTCAGGGCCAGCGCCTCCTCGACATGCCGTCTGTCGTCCTGGCCGAAGCGGCCGAGCGCGCCATGCCAGGGATAACGTCCGAGCGCCGCCAGCTCGCGCACGGTCAAGCCGGTCGCCGCCGGCGTCGTCTGCGGCAGATAGGCAAGCGCCCGCGCCAGTTCGCGCGCACCCCACTGGGCCAAAGGCCGCCTGGCGAAGGTGATGGCGCCAGAGCTTGCCGGCTGCTGGCGCGCCAAAAGCTTGACCAGCGTCGACTTGCCGGACCCGTTGTGGCCGATCAGCCCGTAGACGCGCGCGCACTGCAATTCGAGCGAAACCGGACCGAGCAGCGTCCGCTCGCCCACGGCAAAGCGCACCGCGTCTATGTGGAAAGCAGTCTGGGTGTCAGTTCCGGTCAAGGTCCGTCTCCAGTACGGCTGCGGGCATGTCATCAATCCGGTTTTCGGCAACCGTGCCCGGTTGACTATGAAACATGACTTTACTAGTCAACAATTAAGTTGAGTTTTTGCATCAACAAAACACCGTGACGCCTGATGCCGCTTCGAATTTCAGGCAACGAAGCGTTTCCGTGAAGCGATGAACCGCTCTAAGGTCTTCGCTGAAACAGGAAACCGCGCATGATCAAGGCGACACCCTTCGACTTTCCCTATGACGGCAGGCTGGTGGCCGAGAACACCGCGCTGGTCGTGATCGACCTGCAGCAGGATTTCCTGTCGACGACGGGTTACTTCGCCAGGAAGGGATATGATCCGTCGCCGTTGAGAGCGATCCTGCCCGCGGTGAGCCGGCTGATCGCCGCTGCCCGCGAGGCGGGCGTCAGCATCGTCCATACAAGGCAGGGCTACCGGGCCGACATGGCCGACATGACGCCTTACGAGAAATGGCGCCGCAGGCGGGCCGGCCTCGACGGCACCGAAATCCTGCTTCGTTCGGGTCCGGGTTTTCAGATCGTTCCGGAGATCGACGTCGCGCCGCGGGACATCATCGTCGACAAGACCTGCAACGGCGCCTTCACCTATACGGATTTCGAGCTCGTGCTGCGCGCGCGAGGCATCACGCATCTTCTGTTTTGCGGATGCACTACGGATGTCTGCGTGCACACGACGCTGCGCGAAGCCTGCGATCGCAACTTCCAGTGCTTGACGATCTCTGACGCCTGCGCCAGCGGCGACAGACGGGCGCATGAGGCGGCCCTTCACATGGTGACGGTCGAAGACGGCGTCTTCGGCGTGCTGGCGGATTCTGGTGCAGTCATTGAAGGCCTGTCACGGCTGGGTAACAAGGCGCGTTAAAGGATTAGGTACCGCAGAGCAGCCTCGCACGTCATAGACACGGCAGGATAGCACCCTCCGGCAGGCCAGAGCGGTTGGAAAGGAAAATTTCTCCGCAGTTCAGCCCGTTGCCCGTGTTTCCAGTCCCGTGCGCTGCGCGAAAGCCCCATGCTGGAACTCGCCGCTTTCACGCCGCGCCAGCGAATTGCGCAGCAGCGCGATCGTCTCGCGGCCGACTGTCGCGATCTCGCGCGGCGTGTCGACACCGACGATCATGAATTCATCGATGCCGAGAGCCGCGTAAGCAAGCAGCGACAGGGCGGCCTGGGCCGGCGGACCGGAGACATCGACCGCCTTGTGCCCTGCCGAGGAAATTCCCCGGTGGATGCGGACCGGAAGGGCGAAGCGTAGTCTGGCGGCCCGGCCATGTTCGGCGGCGGCGCCGCGCACACGCTCCATCAACTGCCTGACATCGTCGATCGAACCGGGCGCCAGTTCGAAGACGTCGGCATGCCGGCCGGCCACTTTCAGTGCCGTGCCGGACTGCCCGCCCATGCGGATGACGAGGTCGGCACCATGAGGCCCCTTGCGCGGAACATAGCCGCCCTTGATGCTGTAGAACGCGCCTTCGTGGTCGAAAGGCCGCTCGTTCGACCATAGCCGCTTCAACAGAACCAGATATTCGTCGATGCGCTGCCAGAGGACACCGTGTCCGACCGGACGCGCTTCGGCATCGTCGTCGCTTAACGGCTCGCTGATCATCCTGAGCGCCAGGCGGCCGCCGCTGCGGGCGTCGATCGAGGCAAGCTGCCGCGCCGCCACGGTCGGTTCGACCACGCCGGCCCAATGGGTGAGGGCCACTTCCAGCGACGAGCTGCGGTCCAGCACCTGGGCGGCAAGATCCATATTGGTCAGCAGGCCGGCCGGATCGTCGACGACGAGGTTGCGGAAACCGCCATCCTCGATCAGCGCCAGCCTGGTCGCCGTCTCGGCAAAGTCGTAGAAAAAGGAAACTGCGCTATCGGCAGGATAGGTCTTGCCGGGCACATGCGTGAATTCGATCGGCATTGCCATCTCCTCCATCTCTGGAATCACGGATGCGGTCAGATACGAATCAATGGCGCACGCGAAAGCGCACCGGGATCCGGTTCATTCAACTCCGATTGCCTGAAGGCGGTGGGTCGTCAGCCTGGCCGGACCACGGCTCAGGGAATGAGGCCCAGAACAACAGCCCCGGTGAACACGAACGCAAGGGCAAAGACGACATAGGCGAAAGCACCGGCATAGGCCGGGCGGAAGCTCTGGGCATTGGCCAGCCTCTGGCCGCTGCTGCGGGTCTCGGTGTTCTGCATATAGGACATGTCGACCTCCGTCTCTCCGGTTAATCTATAAAAGTTGTAGACTTTGTCGATTGCTATTTTTCGGCCATGCGCAGAATTTTTTTCTAACAGCGCCGTGAGAACTGGCGCTGAGTTGCTGCAGAGCGGCATCGGCGTGATCGACGGACATGGCAGCGTCGGTTTCACTTCCGGCGCTCGACGGCACTTCACTTGCCGATCCATTCGTGCATTGGCCGCCCCGCGCGGGCAGGATAGCATCGCGGCAGAGCGACAATGCGAGATCGTCCAAAGGACATTTGGGAGGAGCAAGGAAATGGGAGCAAGACTGGCCGGCAAGGTCGCCATCGTTTCGGGCGGCGCGACGGGAATGGGCGGGGCGGCCTCGGAACTGTTCGCGGCGGAAGGCGCAAAGGTGGCGATCATCGACCGCAATGGCGAAGCGGCGGCAGCCACCGCCGCGGCGATCCGGGCGCGCGGCCAAATCGCGGAGCATTTTGTCGCCGACGTTTCCGACGAGGCGCAGGTCGAGGCGGCCGTGAAGGGCGCGGCCGAGAAGTTCGGCGCGGTTACCGTCCTGTTCAATCATGCCGGCACCATCGTGATAAAGCCGTTCCTGGAGACCAGCGTGCAGGAATGGGACTGGCTGCATGCCGTCAACGTGCGCTCGATGTTCCTGATGACCCGCGCCGTGCTGCCCGGCATGATCGCGGCCGGCGGCGGCTCGATCGTCTGCACCTCGTCGATCTCGGCGGTGGCGGCGACGCCGAACGAAGTGCTCTATGACACCACCAAGGGCGCCTGTCACATGTTCGCGCGCGCCATCGCCGTGGAATTCCGCGACCGCAACATCCGCTGCAACGCCGTCTGCCCCGGCTTCATCCGCACACCGCATGGGCTGCGCGAGGTCGCCGATCTGGGCAAGCTCGGCGTCGATGTCTCCGACGCGGCGCTGGCTGCGCAGCAGGGGCGGATCGGCGAACCGGAAGAGGTGGCAAAGGCGGCGCTGTACCTCGCCAGCGACGAATCGAGCTTCGTCAACGGGGCCCATCTGTTCGTCGACAATGGTTTTACCGCGATGTGAGGTGTCCCAAAGGTCCAGGGTCTTCGTCCCAAGCCCTACTCGTCTATCGTTCTTCCCGTCGAAACGGCTTCAGCAGCGCCGACGGCGCCACCGCGTTGCGCGACATCACCGCCATGGCGACGATGGTGAAGATGAAAGGCAGCATCAGGAACGCCTCGTAGGGAATATGCCCGAGACCACTCGCCTGCATGCGCAACTGCAAGGCATCGACAAAGGCGAATAGCAGCGCGGCGCCCGCCGAGCGCCACGGGTCCCAGCGGCCGAACACGACCAGGGCGATCGCCACCCAGCCGCGCCCCGAGACGACGCCGAAGGTGAAGGCGTTGAACTGCGCCATCGACAGAAAGGCGCCGGCCAGCCCCATCAGCGCCCCGCCGAGAATGACCGCCTGGAAGCGGGTGACAATGACGCTGACGCCGGCGGAGTCGGCGGCGCGCGGGTTTTCGCCGACCATGCGCACCGACAGCCCCCATGGCGTGCGGTAGAGCACGAAGGCGGCGATCGGGATGGCCAGGATCGCCATGTAGACCAGCGCGAACTGGTTGAACACCGCCGGCCCAAGCACGGGAATCTCGGAGAGGACCGGGATCGGCAGCGTCTGAAAACCCTTGATGCTCGGCGGCACCGATTGCTGGCCGAAGATCAGCCGGTAGAGGAAATAGGCCAGACCCGACGCAAGCAGCGTCACGCCGATGCCGCAGACATGCTGGCTTAAGCCCAGCGCCACCGTGAACAGCGCATGCAGCGCCCCCATCAGCATGCCGGTCAGCACCGCCGCCAGGACGCCCAGCCATAGGTTACCGCTGAGGCTGGCGGCGGTGAAGCCGGCCATTGCCGACAACAGCATGATGCCTTCGATGCCGAGATTGAGCACGCCGGCGCGCTCGGAGAACATTTCGCCAAGCGTGGCGAAAGCCAAGGGCGTGGCGATGCGGATGATGGCGGCCAAGAAGCCGACCTGGAAGATCTGTTCGAACACCGCGCTCATTGGGCGGCTCCGACGCGGCGGATGCGATAGGCGGTGAACAGCAGCGCCACCAGCATGGCAAGCAGTGCCGTGCCCTGGATGACATCGCTGAGGAAGGCCGGCACGCCGGTCGCGCGCGACATCGCCTCGGCGCCGGTCATCACGGCAGCCAGGAAGATTGCCGCCGGCACCACGCCGAGCGGGTTGAGCCGCGCCAGCATTGCAACGACGATGCCCGAATAACCGTAGCCCGGCGAGATGTCGCTCATCACCTGAAAATGCACGCCGCCAACCTCGCCGACGCCGGCGAGCCCGGCTAGCGCCCCGGACAGCAACGCCGTCGAGAGCAGCACCCGCTGGACATTGATGCCGCCATATCTGGCCGCTTCCGGATTTTCGCCGGTGACCCGGATCTGGAAGCCGAGCGTGGTGCGCACGATCAGGAACCAGATCAGCGGTGCCGCGATAAGCGCCACGATGACGCCGAGATGCAGCCGCGTGCCCTCGATCAGCACCGGAAAATTGGCCGAATCCTCAATCGGAGGCGAGATCGGATAGCCACTGAAACTATCCTTCCATGGCCCTTCGATCAGCGCCATCAGCGCGTAATAGATGACCGAATTGAGCAGCAGCGAACTGACGACGTCGTCGACCTTGAATTTCACCCGCAGCGTTGCCGGCACGAGCGCGACGGCTGCACCGGCCGCGGCGCCTGCCACTGCCATCAAAAGCATGGCGAGCGGTCCCGGCATCGGGATCGCGCCGACGAAGCAGCTCGCCACCGCGCCGGCAAGCAGTTGCCCTTCGGCGCCGATGTTCCAGAATTTGGCGCGGAAGGCGACAGCCACCGCCAGCCCGGTGAAGATCATGGGCGCGGCGCGCACCAGCGTTTCGGTGATCGCATAGCTGTCGCCGAGCGACGCCGTGAACATAACGCCGTAGGATTCGAGCACGCCGGCGCCGGCCAGCGCGATCAGGCCGCTGCACAGCACAAGCGCGGCACCGATCGCCAGCAACGGCAGAGCCAGGTTGAACCAGGCGGGCGTCGAGCTGCGGACTTCGAGGCGAAACATCAGCTATGGCCCTCCGCTCCGGTCATCAGCAGCCCCAGCCGTGCGATCGTCGCATCGGCGCTGGGAAGCGTGCCGGCGATGCGGCCCTCATACATCACCGCGATGCGGTCGCAGAGCACGAGCAACTCTTCCAGATCCTCGCCGATGACGATGATGCCGCAGCCCTTGGCGCGCATGTCGAGGAATTTTTCATGGATGAAGCGCGCGGCTCCGATGTCGAGGCCGCGCGTCGGCTGCGAAACGACAAGCACCTTCGGATCGAAGGCGAGCTCGCGCGCCAAAAGCGCCTTCTGCAGATTGCCGCCGGACAGGGCGCCGGCGCGCGTCATCGGCCCGGGGCATCTGATATCATAGGCCTTGATCTGCGCCTCGGCGAAGGCGCGGATCGCATCCGGCTTGAGCAGGCCCTTGCTGCTGAAAGCGGCGGTGCCAATGCGCGGCAGCACCATGGAATCGGCGAGCGGCAAGTTGGTGACCAGTCCCGTCGTCATGCGATCTTCCGGGATGCGGCCAAGGCCCAGCGCCTGCACCTCGCGCGGCGAGAAGCGAGACACTTTCTGCCCCGCAATCGTCATCAGACCGGCATCCGGGGCTCGCACACCCGAGATCACCTCCGCCAGTGCCCGCTGGCCATTGCCGGAGACACCGGCAATGCCGAGGATCTCGCCGGCGCGCACGGAAAGCGACACATCGCGCAGCGGCGTGCCCGAATGGCTCGAGGTGGAAATGCCGTCGAGAGTGAGCACCGCTGCCCCCGGCGTCGATGGCCCCTTGGCCGGCGGCACGATCTCGTGGCCGCACATCAGTCGCGCCATTTCCGCCGATGTGGTGTTGGCCGGATCGTCGACGCGGCCGGCGACGCGGCCATGCCGCAGCACCGTGCAGCGATGGGTGAGCGCGCGCACCTCGTTGAGCTTGTGCGAGATGAAGATGATGCCCAGACCCTGCGCCGCCATCGACCGCAAGGCCGAAAACAGCCCGTCGACTTCGCTCGGCGCAAGCACCGCGGTCGGCTCGTCGAGAATCAGCAGTTTTGCGCCGCGAAACAGCGCCTTGACGATCTCGAGACGTTGCTGCTCTCCGACAGACAGCGCCGAGACCGGCAGGCTGGGATCGAGTGTCAGCCCGTGCTGGCGGCTGATTTCAACCAACCGCGCCAGTCCGCCGGCGCGGTCGATCCGCCCGGATTTGCCTGGTATGCCGATAAGCAGGTTTTCCAGTACCGTGAGCCGTGGCGCCAGGTGAAAATGCTGGTGCACCATGCCGATGCCGGCGGCCAGCGCATCGGCCGAACTGGTGATCCGCACCTTCCGGCCCTGGATGAGGATCTCGCCGGCGTCGGGCGCATAGGCGCCGAACAGCACGTTCATCAGCGTCGTCTTGCCGGCGCCGTTCTCGCCCAGCAAGCCGAGGATCTCGCCGGGCGCCACGCTGAGGTCGACGGCTTCGTTCGCCTTGACGGCGCCGAAACTCTTGGTGATGCCACGCATTTCGATGAGGGGGGCGGGCAAGGGCGCTCCTGCGGAGATGGCTCTGCTTCACCCTCCCCTTGTGGGGAGGGTCGGCTTGCGATCGCAGCGAAGCGAAGATCGTAAGACGGGGTGGGGTGCGGCGCCGACCCCAACCCGCTCCGCTTCGCGGATCGACCCTCCCCACAAGGGGGAGGGTTAAGGAACTCAATCCGAAACCGGTGTGTTCTCGTCCACGTCGACGCGGAAATTGCCTTCGAGGATTTCGGCCTTCTTCTTCTCGACCATGTCCTTGACCTCGGCCGGCAGCGTCTTGTCGAACTTATGGTAAGGCGCCAGGTGAGAACCGCCCTTGGCCATGCGCGAGAAATCGCCATAGTCCTGCGCCGTGAAGACGCCGGCCTTGACCAGTTTTATGGCTTGTTCGACGGTGGGATACATATCCCAGACCGGGCCGGTAATGACGGTGTCGGGGCCAAGGCTCGACTGGTCGGACATGTTGGAGATGGCGTAGATCTTTTTCTCCACCGCCGCTTCGATGACCCCGAAACGCTCGGCATAGATGACGTCGACGCCGGCGTCGATCTGCGCCACCGCCGCTTCCTTGGCCTTGGGCGGATCAAAGAAGGAACCGATGAAGGCGACCTTCTTCTTGATGTTCGGATTGACCTCCTTGGCGCCGGCGAAGAAGGCGTTGACCAGCCGGTTCACTTCCGGAATGCCCATCGCCGCGACGGCGCCGACCGTGCCCGACTTCGACATCTTGCCGGCGATCATGCCGGAGAGATAGGCGGGCTCGTGGATCCAATTGTCGAAGACGCCGAAATTGGGCTCCGCCGGCCCGGCGCCGGAGCCGAACAGAAAAGCAGTCTTCGGGAACTGCTTGGCGGTACGGCGCGATTCACGCTCGGCGGCGAAGGCATCGCCCAGCACCAGTTCATAGCCGCCCTGTGCATATTCGCGCATGACGCGGCTGAAGTCGGCGGTCTGCACCTTCTCCGACCATTTATACTCGATGCCGAGTTCCTTCTCGGCCTTCTGCAAAGCGACATGGATCTGATTGTCCCACGGCTCCTCGATGGGCGTGGCGAAGATCGCCGCTACTTTCAGCTTCTTGTCCTTGGCGAAGGCGCCGCCCGGCAGCATCGCGGCGGCCAGGCCAAGCGCGCCCAGCTCCAGCACGTTGCGCCGCGAAAGGCCTTCGCGCGTTGAATGAGATTTGTTCTTCCGGCTTTCCATTGCAGTCCCCTCTGTTCGACAGCCGTGTCGAGCCGGCCGTTCTAAAAATCAGACGAGGAACTATGGAACGGGTCCGGACTTTTGTCCACATGGTCAAATTTGGCAGATCGATCATATCCACTCTCCTGGACTAGCCGGGAGAGCGGTTGTTCAGACCCGTTCGAGCGCGATGGCGATGCCCTGGCCGACGCCGATGCACATGGTCGCCAGCGCATAGCGGCCGCCGCGTTCGCGCAGCTCCAGCGCCGCCGTGCCGGAGATGCGCGCGCCCGACATGCCCAAGGGGTGGCCGAGCGCTATGGCGCCGCCATTCGGGTTGACGTGCGGCGCATCCACCGCGATGCCGAGCTGGCGCAGCACTGCGATGCCTTGCGAGGCGAAGGCTTCGTTGAGCTCGATGACATCGAACTGTTTTGGCGTCAGGCCAAGCCGTGCGCACAGTTTTTGCGTCGCCGGCGCCGGGCCGATGCCCATGATGCGCGGCGCGACGCCGACGGCGGCCCCGCCGAGGATGCGGGCGATCGGCGTCAGGCCGTATTTCCTGGCCGCCGCTTCCGAAGCGACGATCAGCGCCGCCGCCCCGTCATTGACGCCCGAGGCATTGCCGGCGGTCACCGTGCCGCCTTGCCGGAACGGCGTCGGCAGCTTGGCCAAGGCCTCTATCGTGGTGCCAGCGCGGGGGTGCTCGTCCTTAGAGACGACAACCGGATCGCCCTTGCGCTGCGGAATGGTCACCGCGGTTATTTCCTTGGCCAGCCGGCCATTGGACTGCGCGGCGACGGCCTTGTCCTGGCTGCGCACCGCGAAAGCGTCCTGGTCCGCGCGGGAAACCGAAAAATCCTCGGCGACATTTTCGCCCGTCTCCGGCATGGAATCGACGCCATACTGACTCTTCATCAGCGGGTTGACGAAGCGCCAGCCGATCGTGGTGTCGTAGATCTCGGCATTGCGTGAAAACGCCGTCTCGGCCTTGGGCATGACGAAGGGCGCCCGGCTCATCGATTCGACGCCGCCCGCGATCATCAGCTCGGCCTCGCCGGCCTTGATTGCACGGGCGGCGATGGTCAGCGCATCCATGCCCGAGCCGCACAGGCGGTTGACGGTCGAGCCGGGGATTTCCTTCGGCAGGCCGGCCAGCAGCAGCGCCATGCGCGCCACGTTGCGGTTGTCCTCGCCGGCCTGGTTGGCGCAACCGTAGACAACGTCGTCGACCGCCTGCCAGTCGACGCCGGCATTGCGCTCGATCAGTGCCTTCAGCGGAATGGCGCCGAGGTCGTCGGCGCGTACCGAGGACAGCGAGCCGCCAAAGCGGCCGATCGGCGTGCGGATATAGTCGCAGATATAGGCTTCGGCCATGTCAGTCAGCTCTCCCGTTTCCCTCATGCGCCGCCTTGGTGCGACGCGTGCAGGTCGCGCAATGTCGTAGCTCGGTTCGCTTGGCGCCGGCATTTCGTCAAGCGCCTGCGCGAACTTAACCACCCAGCCACAGCTCTCCTGCCCTGCTGGCGAATCACGCTTGGATGCAGCGCCACGATCAGCCGGTTGGCCGCGAGCTCAATGCTTCATCCGATCCCTCATCGCATACCACAGCATTCCCAGCACATAGAGCGGCCCGCGCAGCGCCGTGCCTCCGGGGAAGGGCATCGGGGTCAGCGTCGAGAACAGGTCCAGCCGCGAGGCGTCGCCGGTGATGGCTTCGGCGAGCAGCTTGCCCGACAGCGTCGACAGGATGGCGCCCTTGCCGGAATAGCCGTGCGCGTAATAGACCTCGCCATAGTGCCCGACATGCGGCAGTCGCGACGTCGTCACCGACACCAGCCCACCCCAGGCATGGTCGATCCGGCAGCCCTTGAGCTGCGGAAAGGTGCCTTCCATGTGCGGCCGCACGAAACCGGCAATATCGGCCGGCGGCGACGGCGTGTAGCGCTCGCCGCCGCCGAACAGCAGGCGACCGTCGGCCGACATGCGGTAATAGTTGACGACGAAGCGCGTGTCGGACACCGCGACATTGGCAGGAATGACGTTGCGGGAGCCCTCCAGCGGCTCGGTGGCGACGATGTAGTTGCCGACCGGCATGATGCGGCTGTTGACGCGCGGCTCCAGCCCATTGAGCAGCGCGTCGCCAGCCAGCACGACATGCTTTGCGCGCACCGATCCTTTTGACGTCGAGACCCGGATCGAAGGCTCGCGCTCAAGCCGCACGGCCACCGAATTCTCGTGGATGACGACGCCGGCCGCGCTTGCAGCGCGG
The DNA here is from genome assembly GCF_020165765.1 of Mesorhizobium sp. B264B1B. Taxonomy (NCBI): domain Bacteria; kingdom Pseudomonadati; phylum Pseudomonadota; class Alphaproteobacteria; order Hyphomicrobiales; family Phyllobacteriaceae; genus Mesorhizobium; species Mesorhizobium sp. B264B1B. Next base: position 108,875 of record NZ_JAIUIS010000016.1, on the reverse strand, counting down.
GCAAGCCCGAGCGTGTAATTCAAGGGATGCATGTGGCCGCCGAGCGGCTCGTACATCGCGCCGTGATAGGGCGTGTCGACCTTGGCCCGGGCCTGCGCCGCCGACAGGATCTCGACGTCGCGGAATTTCATCACGCTCTCTAGGCATTTCGCCTCTTCCTCCAAATCCCTGAGATCGGAGCCGTTGACCGCGCCGACCAGATGGCCGGTCAGCCTGAGATCACAGTCGATCGTATGGCGCTCGATAATGTCGAGCACCAGGCTGCGCGCCTCGAAGGCGAGATCGAACAGCGCCTTTGCCCGTTCAGGCCCATAAAGCTTGACCAGGCCCTTGGCGCCCTTGCGCAGGCCGGGGATCATTTGGCCGCCATTGCGGCCCGAAGCGCCCCAGCCAATCTTGCCGCCTTCCAGCAGCACCACCTTCAAGCCGCGTTCGGCGGCGTGAAGAGCGGCCGACAGACCGGTGCAGCCGCCGCCGACGACCACCAGGTCGGCCTCGACATCGCCGATAAGTGCCGGATGGTCCGGCGCCGGATTGGCGGTGGCGACATAGTAGGACTTGCCGATGTCGAGACCGGAATTGAAACCCGTTGAAGATGCCATGATCACACCTTCAAGAGCAGGTGGTCGCGTTCCCAGCTCGTCACCACGCTCTGGAACAGGTCGAGCTCGACGCTTTTCACCCGCAGATAGGTCTGGAAGAAGTCCTCGCCGAGCAGTTTGCGCACCGGTTCACAGGCCTCGAAACGATCCAGCGCCTCCTCCATCGTTTTCGGCAGCGTGCTCTTGATCTTGTAGGCATTTCCGGATGCTTCCGCCGAGCGCGCCAGCTTCTGTTCGACGCCCAGATAGCCAGCCAGAAGCGAGCCGGCGATCGCCAGATACGGATTGCAATCGGCACCCGGCAGCCGGTTCTCCACCCGCCGCGCGGCGCGCCCGCCGGCCGGCACGCGCAGGCCGCAGGAGCGGTTGTCATGCGACCATTCGATGTTGGCCGGCGCGCTGTGGTTTGGTCTAACGCGTCGGAACGAATTCACGTTGGGCGCGAACAGCGGCATGATTTCGGGAATGTATTTTTGCAGGCCGCCGATGAAATAACCGAACATCGCGGTATCGGCATCATCGCTGCCGGCAAACAACGTGTTGCCGGCCTCGTCGATGACGGACATGTGCAGATGCATCGAGCTGCCGGCCTGTGCGGCAATCGGCTTGGCCATGAAGGTGGCGTGCATGCCGTCTTGCTGGGCGGCCTGGCGCGTCAGCCGTTTGAACAGCAGCACCTTGTCGGCCAGCGGCAGCGCGTCGCCATGCAGGAAGTTGATCTCCAACTGCCCCGGTCCCGATTCATGAATCAGCGTATCGAGCGGCAGTCCGGCGATCGCAGCATAGTCATAGATGCGCCGAACCACCGGTTCGTATTCCTCGAGCGCCGCCATGTCATAAGGATGCTGCACGGCCTCGGCGCGGCCATTGCCGCCGGTCGGCGCGGTCAGCGGCTTGTCGGGATCGGGATTGGGCGCGGTCAGGTAGAATTCGAGCTCCGGCGCCACTACCGCCCGCCAGCCGCGCTGCCGGTAGAGATCGAGCACGGCGCGCAGAACATGGCGCGGCGAGGCCATCCATGGCCGGCCGTCCATGTGGAAGGCGTCGGCGAAGACGTAGGCCTTGCCAGCGCCGGCGCCCGGCGCCAGGCAAAGCGTCGAGACATCGGGCACCATGCGCATGTCGGGGTCCGAATACGCAAAACCCTCGTCGATGGAACCGGAATAGCGGCCGTCTATGCTGACCAGGAAGGCGCTGCTCGGCAGATAAAGCGCACGGTCTTCCAGCGCTTTGAGGAATTTTGCCGTCGGCAGCGCCTTGCCGCGCAGCACGCCGTTCATGTCGGGCACAAGGCATTCGACCTCGTTGATGCCGTGCTGCGCCAACCAGGCCTTGGGATCGGTGGAGGGCGCGGTATTCGTGTTCTTCTCAAGCATTTTGTTCGAGTCCGTATCAGAGAGAGAGAGTATGGCTTGCGCGACCACGTCCGTTCCGGGGTTCAGCGCCATCTGGGCTGCATTTCCCTTGAGGCGGGCGCGCATGGCGTCGTCGGCCAGAAGGCCGGGAATGGCGCTCTCCAATACTCCTTCGGTCCAGCCGTCACGGCCGATATGATCGCCGGTGCCGGTCTCTTCGGCGCGGCGTGCATTGTCGTGGCCGTCCCGGCAATAGGGCATGATCAGCGACGCCACACGGAAGCGCAGCGCCTCAAAAAAGCAGTTGCTGCCGCCATGGTGGATGAAGAAATCCGACTTCGCTGCGGAAACCAGGGGTCGAGATAGATATTGTCGGGCACCGCTCGGTAGGCGTCGCGCAGGCCGCCGACATTGACGATGAAGCGCGCCGGCAGCTTGTCGGCAAAGACACCGGAAAGGCCGGGTTGGGAGATGAAGACGGGGCGGGCGCCCCGCACGGCCTGCGCGATGCCGACGCAATTCAACGCCGCGCCGAAGCCTGCTTCGGGAAACAGCGCGATGGTCGGGCTGGCTTTACGCGTCAATTATTTCCTCTTCATTCCGGCCGGCTGGTCATGCCGAACGGCGCGAGAGCGCCGCGGCCGGCCGCTTGCGGTCGCAGTCTGCGAGAGCCGCAGATGGACGCGAAGCAGATCGGCAGTAACCTAATACTGCCGGCTTTCGAGCTGGTCGAGTGCTTTCAGATGTTCGCGCAGCGATTGCCGCAGCCGAAAGACATTGGCGACCACCGGCATAGATGCCGGCAGCCGCCGCAGCTTAAGGTGATCGGACAACGTATCGGCCACGAAGCGATTGGCCGCAAACACGTGTGAGGCCGGCTGCCCCGTTGTCGCTGGCGATGCTACGGCGTCGGTTGCATGGCAGCGGCCGTCTCGTCGATCTTGCCGGCAAGGACGCCTTGGGCCCAAGCGGTGACCTCGGCGTCGACGGGCTTGTTGGCCATATCGGTCAACGCCGCGTCGAGTGCGGCCGGGTCGGTGCCGACCGCCGCCTCATCGACCGCTTCCTGCTGTGCGGCGATCTGGTCCTGCAGAGCCGATATCTGTCCAGGCAGGGCCGCCTGCTCCTCGGGGGTCATGGCGGCGATCTGGTCCGGCGTCAGCGACGTCAGTGCGTCCAGCTGTGAATTCAGGGCGTCCAGCTGGGTTTGTGCGACCTTGGCTTTTGCCGACTGCGTCACGAAGGCCTGAAGCGCAGCGAATTTCCTGCTCTTGGAATTCATATAGGCGTTGACGTTGCGCTGCAGCGAGTTCAGCCGGCCGAGCTTGGCGTGGAGGTTCTTTTCCTTGGGCAGGGACGAAACCTTTGTCTTCGTATCGACCGTGATCGTTGCGTCCCTTGTCGCCTTGGCTACCTGCCCGCGGGCCGACGAGGACTTGCCGTGCGCAGCGCCGCTGTTGCCGTGGGCGCCACCATTGCCATTGCCGCCGCTGTGACCACCGCCATTGCCTCCGCCGTGTCCATTGCCGGCCAGTGCCGGAGACGCCAGAAGCGCCAATGCGGCTAGCGCCGCCAACGCAGTTTTCCAGTTTGTCATGATAGTCTCCTCGGGAAACGCCGCCCTGTGCCCGCTGCTATGGTAAGTTCGTATGAGAAGCCGCTAATTATGCGCAGTAAACTTTAGACAAAGACTGTCTCAATAAGAGAGCAGGGAATCTGTCGGTACGGCAAATGCTTGATATCCAACAGAAATCGACGTTTTTGAACGGCTGTGGTACTGAGGTCCCATGCCGGTCGGACCATGGTCCGAACTGTCGGTCAGAGTTGATTTCGGCGCTGCCGGCCGGTGACGCGGACCCAGCGCCGAAACGCGCAGGCGACGGCGCTTTTCACCAATCGGCCGAAGGCCAAGACGGCTGGTTCAGCCGATGCTTTCGCCACCGTCGATCACCAGCGCCTGGCCGGTCATGAAGGATGACCGATCGGACACGAGGAAGAGGATCGCCTCGGCGATCTCCTCGGCGCTGGCCCAGCGCCCCATCGGGATCTTGGTGCGGACATAGGCTTCGATTGCCTCGCGTCCGCCCATCTGGGCGATGAACGGTCCATTGAACGGCGTGTCGACCCAGCCGGGGCAGAGCGCGTTGACGCGCACATTGTGGCGGGCATAGTCGAGCGACATCTGCCTGGTCATCGCCACCACGGCATGTTTCGAGGTCGCATAGGCGATCATCTCGCGGTCGTAGAACACGCCTGAATTCGAAGCCGTATTAAGGATGACGCCGCCGCCCTGCGCGACCATCGATGGCATGACGATCCTTGCCGCCAGGAACTGCGCCCGCACATTGACCCGCCAGGAAGCGTCCATGCCGCCGGTCTCGACCTCGGTCAGCGTGCCGCCGACCTGGATACCTGCATGATTGTGCAGGATGTCGATGCGCCCATGCCGGTCGAGCGTACCGGCAAGGAGCTGCTCGACCGCATTGTCGTCCGAGACGTCGGTGGCGACCGCCTCCGCCCGGCCGCCCGCGGCGCGTATATCCGAAGCCGTCGCCTCGCCGCTGGTCCGATCCCTGTCCGCGATGACGACCACCGCGCCTTCCCTGGCCATGATCATGGCGCCGGCGCGCCCGATGCCGGAACCGGCGCCTGTCACCACGGCGATGCGGTCTTCGAGGATCATGATGCGACCTTTAGTTTGACGGCTTGCGCTGGCGCAGCTGCCATTGGGCAAGCACCACGAGCAGGACGGAGGCGACGAGCACGATCGTCGCGATGGCATTGATCTCCGGCGTCACCCCGCGCCGGATCGACGCAAAGACATAGATCGGCAGCGTCGTCTGCGCGCCGGCGACGAAGAAGGCGACGATGAAATCGTCGAAGGAGAAGGTGAAGGCGAGCAGGAAGCCGGCGACCACCGCCGGCAAGATCTGCGGCAGGACGATGGAACGGAACGTCGTCAGCGGCGTGGCGTAGAGATCGCTGGATGCCTCGACCAAGTTGCGATCAAGGCTGCCCAGCCGCGTGCCGACGATCATCGTCACCAGCGCCATCGAAAACAGGCCGTGCGCGGCGATGATCGAACCATAGCCGAGCGACAGGCGCGGCGGCTGATCGTCCGGCCAGATCGAGGCGAGGAACGGATTGACGACGGCGAACAGCTGGACGAGTGCGACCAGTGTCGAAATGCCGATGACGACGCCGGGAACGACGATTGCGGCTCCAAGCAAGGCGTCGAAGACGGCGCGGGTCCGCACCCCGACGCGTGCCAGGCCGAGCGCGGCCGCGGTGCCGAACACCGCCGCCAGCAAGGCGCTGGTGGTGGCGATGAACAGGCTGTTCTTCAGCGCCTCGACCAGGAATGGGTTCGCCAGCGCCTTGCCGTACCATTGCACCGAAAAACCGGTGAACTCGCTGGCATGATGGCCGGCGTTGAAGGAGAACAGCACGACCAACGCGATCGGCAGATAGAGGAAGGCGAAGACGGCTACGACGAAGACGCGCATCAGATCAGATCCACCCGGCGGGCGCCCGAGACGCGGGTCGAGATGCGGTTGGCGGCAATCAGCACTACAACCGAAACCAGCACCAGCGTGATCGCGATGGCCGATCCGAACGGCCAGTTGCGCGACTGCAGGAACAGGTCGACCAGCGCATTGCCGATGAAGAACACCTTGCCGCCGCCAAGCAGCGTCGGAATCAGGTATTCGCCGAGCAGCAGGATCATCACCAGCGAGAAGCCGGTCATCACGCCGGGCAGCGACAGTTTCAAGGTCACGCCCAAGAAAGTGGAGAGCGGCGTCGCGCCGAGATCGGCGGAGGCCTCCAGCAGGCGGCGATCGAGCTGCTCGAGGCTGACATAGATCGGCAGGATCATCAGCGGCAGATAGCCATAGACGATGCCGAGCAGGACGGCGCCCGGCGTGTTGATCAGCCTGACGTCCTCGATGCCGGCAAGCGCGAGCAGCGCCGGGATGCCGCGTCCACCCAAAATGTACATCCAGGCATAGGTACGCATCAAAAGGCTGGTCCAGAACGGTATGACGACCAGCGCGAGCAGGATCAACCGCCAGCGCTGCGGCGCCCGCAGGGCGAGGTAATAGGCGACGGGATAGGCCACGAGCAGACAGGCGAGCGCGCCCACCGGAGCCAGCACCATCGTGTTCCAGAACGCGGTCGCCCGCGCCGGAAGATTGGCATATTGCGCCAGGGTGAAGGCCGCCTGATAGCCGCCCTCCGGCGCCCGCTCGCCGACGCTGAAGACGGCGATGGCCATGAACGGCAGCACCAGGAACACGACGAGCCAGGCGGCCGCCGGCCCGAGCAGCATGGCCGTCAGCAGATTTTTGCGAATGCCGCGCATCGAAGGATTGCCCCGGTGCCGGCGGGTCTGGGCCCGCCGGTCAAGTTGTCTCGAATGGGATTTGTTGCCCGCCTGGCTCAAGCCGACTTGAAGCGCGCCATCAGCTCGGCGCGGCCCGGATCGGTCAGCGTTGCAGCAGCGCCGAATTCCAGCGGCGTCAACAGGTCGGCCGCCGGATAGAGGATCGGATTGTCCAGCACTTCCTTGGGCAGCAGCTTGTTGACGCGCGCGTCGGTCGAGGGCGCGCCGTTGGCGAGGTGTTCCTTGACCGCGACCTGCGGGTTCATCAGATAGTTGAGCAGGGCGTAGCCGGCCGGCTTGTTCGGCGCGTCCTTCGGGATGGCGTAGAAGTCGGTCCAGATCTCGCCGCCTTCCTTGCCCAGCACATAGGCGATCTCCGGAATGTCGCGATGGAGCTGCGCACCGTCATTGGTCCAGCACATCGTCATCCAGGCATCGCCCGCGCGCATGCCCGGCTGGTAGTCGGAAGACACCGCGAACAGATGCGGCTTGACCTTGAGCAGCAATTCCTCGGCCTTGGCGAGTTCGTCCTGCTTCAGCGAGTTGAAGGAGTAGCCGTAATATTTCAGCGCATTGCCGATGGTGGTCAGCTGATAGTCGTGCACCATAGTGCGGCCGTCGCCCTCGGTCATGGCGGTGTCCCAGAATTCCTTCCAGCTCGTCAGCGGCTTGGTCAGCTTCTTGGTGTTGACGGCAAATCCTGTCGTGCCCCAATTCTTCGGCACGGCGTAGATCGTGCCGTCGATCGTGCCTTCCGAGGTGAAGCGCGGGTCTTCCTGCGTGCTGTCGAAATTCGGCAGCTTGGCCATGTCCAACGGCTCGATGATGCCGAGCTTCTTGTAGGTCGAGATGGTGTAATTGGTCGGCACGAACAGGCTCCAGCCCGACGCCCCGGCCTGCAATTTGGCCAGCATCTCCTCATTCGAGCCGAACACGTTGACCTCGACGGCCACGCCTGTGTCCTTCTTGAAATTCTCGAAGGTCTGCGGGTCGTGATAGTTGGGCCAGGTGGCAATCGACATGCGGTCGCCGAGGTTCTCGGCGGCAAAGGCCGGCGTCGGCATGATGCCGATCTCGCGCGCCATCACCGCCGTCGCGATGCCGAGGCCGGTGAGGCCAAGGAAGTCGCGGCGGCCGATCGAGCCGCGCTTGAGGCGCATTAGCTGGTCGACGAAATTCTCGGGGCTTATCGGCAGTCCGTCACGATATGATTTCGACATGTTTTTCTACCCTCTGGTTGGTCCCGTTGTTCTTTGGATCCGCGAACGCCAACGGCGTTCCGGCGGCAAAGCCGATGGCGACGGGTTCACCCGGCTTGAAGAGATTGCCCTGGCCGATCATGTGGTCGGCCTTGGCCAGCAGCGTTCCGATGCCCTGGACCTCGACTGCGTATTCCGCCGTGGAGCCCAGAAAGATCCGGTTGCGGACGATGCCCTTGAGCGGGCCGCTAGTCGGGCCACCGAGACTGAGCGATTCAGGACGCAGGCTGACCGAAACGGTTTCGCCCTGCCGCAAATCCACCCGCTTGCGCGCCGCGATGACGGTGCCATCGGCCAGCTTCACATCCACCAGATCGCCCGAATGCCCTGCGACGGCGCCGCTCAAGAGATTGGTCTTGCCGACGAAATCGGCGACGAACAGGTCGGCCGGTTCGTCATAAATCTCGCTCGGCTGCCCAAGCTGAACGATGCGGCCGCCATTCATGACGCAGACGAAATCGCTCATCGACAGCGCTTCCTCCTGGTCGTGGGTGACCAGCACGAAGGTGATGCCGATCTCGCGTTGCAGGTTCTGCAATTCGATCTGCATGTCGGTGCGCAGCTTCTTGTCGAGCGCCGCCAGCGGCTCGTCGAGCAGCAGCACCGCCGGTTTGTTGACCAGCGCGCGGGCGAGAGCGACACGCTGCTGCTGGCCGCCGGACAGTTCGTGGACCTTGCGGCCGCCATAACCGGCGAGCCGCACCATTTCCAGCGCTTTGCCTGCCCGCAGGCCGATCTCGCGCGACGACAGCCGCGGTCGTGCCTGGCGCAACCCGTAGGCGACATTGTCGTTCACGTCCAAATGCGGGAACAGTGCATATTGCTGGAACACCATGTTGACAGGCCGCCTGTAGGGCGGCGTGTCGGCCATGTCCTGGCCGCGGATGAGCACCTTGCCCTCGCTCGGCTGTTCGAAGCCGCCGATCATGCGCAGGCAGGTCGTCTTGCCGCAGCCGGATGGTCCGAGCAGGGCGACGAAGGCGGAGGGCGGCACGGCCAGATCGATGCCGCTGACCGCGGTCACCGCGCCATAGCGCTTGGTGACGCCGCGAAACTCGATGTCGGGCACTGCGGTCAAGGCTGCGGGCTCCAGCGACAGGACGATGCGATTTCGGGACGCTACCAGAGCCAATGGCAGCTAGTATATACCTCGCAGGTGGTATATCTGACCTATTTTCTTGTTTAAGGGGGTATTGGATGTCCCGCAGCGACGACTACAGCCAGCTCGCCGCGCTGGTCGCGGCGACGCGGGAGACGAGCGGCGACGTCTTCGGCAAGGCGATGGTCGCTTGGCTGCGGCAGCATGTCGGCTTCGACCACTGCGTGGTCTTCGGCTATCGCGGCGCTGCACGCCCGCCGCTGCTGTTCGAGACCTTCTCGTCGGCCGAGAGCCATGTCTTCGTTGCGCTTTACCAGGAAGGCCCATACCTGCTGGATCCGTTCCACCATGCGGCGGTCGAGCGCAAGGAAGGGTTCTGGCGCATGCGCGAGCTGGCGCCCGACCGCTTCTACGCCAGCGAATATTTTCGCTCCTACTACAGCCAGACCAGGCTGGCCGAGGAGGTCGGCTTCTTCGTTCCGCTGCCGGGCAAGGATGCGCTGGTGCTGTCGCTGATGCGGCTGCGCGCTTCAGGTCCGTTCGGGACCGCCGACGCCAGACTGCTGCGCGACATGGCGCCGGCGGTGGTCGCCTTCGCCCGATTGCGCTGGCCCGCCCTTCCCGCCGACGAGCCGGCCGAGGCCAGGCAAGACGATGCATTGGCGGCGGTCAACGAGTTCGATCGCGCCCATATCTGGAAGAGCCTGTCCCTGACGCCGCGCGAAAAGCATGTCGTCGATCTAGTGCTGCAAGGGCATTCCACCGAATCAATCGCCCGGGCCATGCGCATCGTGCCGGGGACGGTGAAGGTCCATCGCCGCAACATCTATCGCAAGCTCAAGATCAAGTCGCAGGCCGGCCTTTTTGCCCGCTTTGTCGAAATCATCGACGCGCGGATAAGATAGTCCGACCCACTTCGACCACCTTTCGATCAGGGTCTTGCACCAGCTTCCCAGGAGCCGGTCTCGGCCATCCGTTTCAGCAGCCGCACCGGCTTGAAAACATCCTTGCCCGTCCGCTGATGCCAATATTCGAGCCGCTGGACGATCCCGGTCGCGCCTTCGAGGCCGGCCCAGAACATCGGCCCGCCCTTGCCGATGGGAAAGCCATAGCCGTTGACCCAGATGACATCGATGTCGGAGGCGCGGGCGGCTATCCCTTCTTCGAGGATTTTCGCTCCTTCATTGATTAGTGGGTAGTGGGTGCGCTCGATGATTTCTTCCGCGCTGATTTCGCGCGGCGCGATGCCCTTCTCGGCTGCCTTACCGCGGATCAGCGCCTCGACCTGCGGGTCCCGGACCGGCATACGTGACCCGTTCTCGTAAAGATAGAATCCACGGCCGGTTTTCTGACCGAAACGCCCCTGTTCGCACAACATGTCGGCGATCACGGCCGTCTGGCCTCGCGCCTTGCGGTTGCGCCAGCCAATGTCGAGGCCGGCGAGATCGCCCATCTGGAACGGCCCCATCGGCCAGCCGAAATCGGTGAAGGCCTTGTCGATCTGGCTGGGCGTCGCGCCTTCCAGCAGCAAGGCTTCCGATTCGGAGCCGCGCGCGGCCAGCATGCGGTTGCCGACGAAGCCGTGGCAGACGCCGACGACGACCGCCACCTTGCCGATCCGCCGCGCCAAGTCGACTACGGTTGCCAGCGCGTCGGGCGCGGTCTTGTCGGCGCGCACGATTTCCAACAGCTTCATGACGTTGGCCGGCGAGAAGAAGTGCAGGCCGAGCACGTCTTGCGGGCGCGAGATCGAGGCGGCGATTTCGTCGATGTCGAGATAGGAGGTGTTGGTGGCGAGTATCGCTCCCGGCTTGGCCATGGCATCGAGCTTGCCGAACACCTCTTTCTTGACCGCCATGTCCTCGAACACCGCCTCGATGATCAGGTCGCAATCGGCGAGGTCGGAATAGTCGGTGGAGCCCTTGAATTGAGCGAGGCGTTGGCGCTTGGCGTCTTCGGTCAAGGAGCCACGCGAGACCGAGACGGCATAGTTCTTGTCGATCATGCCGAGCCCGCGCTGCAAGACTTCCTGGCTGGTCTCCAATAACGTGACTGGAAAACCGCCATTGACGAAGGCCATGGCGATGCCGCCGCCCATCGTGCCGGCGCCGACGACGCCGACGCGGGCGATCCTGCGCCGGACAAGATCCTTGCCCGGGACCTTTGCCGCTTCACGCTCGGCGAAGAACAGATGCCGCTGCGCCCGCGACTGATCGTCGGCGACCAGCTTCATGAACAGCGCGCGTTCGGCAGCCAGAGCTTCCTCGAACGACATCGTGACGGTATTGCGCACCGCTTGCGCGCAAGCGATCGGTGCGTCGAGGCCGCGCGCTTTCCTGGCGAGATCCGCCGCCTCGGCATCGAAAGCGGCCAGCTCGGTTTTCTTGATCTCGTCATCGCGATCGCGCACCGGCGTGAACGGCCCGCCCTTGCGGGCGATCTCCCTGGCGAAGTTCACGGCATGCGTGATCACGTTACTCTCGAACACAGCATCGACCAGTCCGGCTTCATGCGCCTCATCAGCACCGACCAGCGCACCGGAAACGATCATCCTGAGCGCTTTGATCGCGCCGACGAGGCGCGGCAGCCGCACCGTGCCGCCGCCGCCCGGCAGCAGTCCAAGCTTCACCTCGGGCAGGCCGAGCCTGGCGTCGGCATCGGCAACGCGGAAGTGACAGCCGAGCGCCAGCTCCAGCCCGCCGCCCAGCGCGGTGCCGTGGATGGCGGCGACCGTAGGTTTGGCGATGGTTTCCAGCGTCCCAATGATGGCACGCAGCTCGGGCTGTTGCACCGGCTTGCCGAATTCGGTGATGTCGGCGCCGGCGACGAAGGTCCGGCCCGCGCACGCGACGACGATGGCTCCGACCGATGCGTCGTCACGCAAGGCAGCCAGCGCGTGCATCAGTGGTTCGCGGACATGAAAGCTCAGCGCGTTGACCGGCGGGTTGTCGATGGTGACGATGGCGACGTCGCTGTCCCTGGCGACGCTGACAAAATTGGACAAGCTGAACCTCCCGAGACCGGCTGCGATCGGGAGGGTTTACTAGGCCGCGCCGCGAATGGGAACCGCGTGTCGCACTGGCACAAGACTTGTCAGGACAGGCTGTAGGGCGGCACGCTGGCGAGTTGCGGTTGAAGTGAGGCGAATATCACCGCACCGCCTTCTCCCCGCCGGCCGCCGTGATCACGCCGACGATGATCAGCCCGGTCAAGAGCAGGCGCACACCGGCGCTGACGCCGAATGTGTTGAGCATGGTCAAAAGCAGCACCAGGAACAGTGCTGCGCCCCAAACGCCGGGGACATTGGCCTTGCCGCCAGCCACCGACGTGCCGCCGATGACCACCACGGCGATCGAAGCCAGCAAATACTCGTTGCCGATATCGACATTGGCGCCGCGGAAATAACCGGCGAGCAGCGCGCCGTCGATGCCGCCGAGCGCGCCCGACAGCGTGTAGGTAAGGAAACGGACGCGGCCGACATTGACGCCGGCGAGCCAGGCGGCGCGGATGTTCTGGCCTATCGCCAGCACCGAGCGGCCATAGATCATGCGCTGCAAGGCGATGGCCGCACCGATGGTAAACAGAACGGTGAGAACCGCCAGCACCGGAATGCCAAGAACCTGCCGGTTGGCGAAATCGGCAAAGCCAGGCGGCGGCTTGATCTGCAATCCGCGCCCGTAGCTGATGTCGACCGACTGGATGATGAAGCTCGCCGACAAAGTGGCGATGATCGGCGGTATTCGCAGCGCCCAGATCAGCAGATAGTTGACGGCGCCGATCGCGGCACCACAGGCAAGCGCGGCCAGCAGCCCGACCACGATCATGGCATCGCTGCCGCCCATCACCTTCATGGCCACCGCGCTGGCGAGCCCGATATTGGCCGGCAGCGACAGGTCGACATTGCCCGGCCCAAGCGTGATGACGAACATCTGGCCGACGCCGACGATGACGGTGAACACGGCCAGCGACAGCGCGGCGGTGACCATGCCGCCGGCGCCATAGCCGCCGGTGAAAGCGATGGTCGCCAGCCACACCACAAGCGCGCCGACGAACGACCAGGTCCAGGGCTTGGCGGTCAGCGACCTCAGCAATATCATTGCTCACCTCTCCTTGCGGCTGATCAGCACCCGCGCCGCCAGCACGATGATCAGGATGGCGCCGTTGGCCGCCACCTGCCAGTCGGGTGGGATGTGCATGAAGGTAAGCAGCGGCGATGCCGCCAGCGCCAAGGTCAGCGCGCCGATCACCGCGCCGATCGGCGACACACGGCCGCCGACGAATTCGCCGCCGCCGAGGATGACGCCGGCGATCGAAAGCAGCGTGTAGCCATTGCCGATATTGGCATCGGCCGAAGTGGTGATGCCGATCAGCGCCATGCCGGACAGCACGCCGAACAGACCCGTCAGCGCGAACAACACGACCTTGGTCTTGAGCAGCGACCAGCCGGCGCGTTTGAGCGCAGCCGGGTTGCCGCCCGAGCCGCGCAGAATCACGCCATAGGAGGTGCGCATCAGGCCGAAATGGACGATGAGGCCAATCAGCAGCGCCGCGATGATCGGGAAGGGCACAAAGGGCGGCTTGAACGCCATGATCGCCAGCAGCCAGTCCGGCGCCTTGCCGCCGGGCTTGGGCAGCACCAGGATGGCCAGCCCCTGCCAGACGAAACTCATGCCCAGCGTCACCACGATCGATGGCAAATTGCGCAGATGGATCAGCGCGCCGAGCAGCGCATAGACACCGATCGATCCGAGCAGGACGAGGACGCCGATGAGCGGTGCGTCCTTCAACCACGTCGCGGTGACGCAACCGACGAAACCGACAAAGGTGCCGATCGACAGGTCGAGCTCGTTGCCCGATATGACGAACATCTGCGCGATCGTCGCCAGCGCGATCGGGATCGCCAGGTTGAGCATCAGGCCGAAGCCGAAATAGCTGATGGCGCGCGGATTGAGCCAGGCGATGGCGAGCAGCACCAGCACCAGCGACAGCGCCGGCAGCAGCCCACGCAGTAGGCGGGCGCGTGCCGCCCCGCTCCCAAAGGTCTTCGAACCGTTTTGAACAGAGACGGCCGTCATCTCAGGCCGCGTCGCCGAAGGAGGACTGGATGATCTTTTCTTCCGTCAGCTCGTCGCGCGTCAGATTGGCGACGATGCGGCCGTTCTTGAAGACATAGACATGGTCGCAATTGTCGAGTTCTTCCGTTTCTGTGGTGTACCAGAGGAAGGTGCGGCCCTTGCCGGCCTCCTCGCGCACGAGATCGTAAACCTCGAGCTTGGTGCCGATGTCGACGCCGCGCATCGGGTCGTCCATCAGCACGATCCCGGCGTCGGAGCCGAGAGCCCGGGCGAACAAAGCCTTCTGCTGGTTGCCGCCCGACAGCGAAAAGATGTTGTTGTTCATATCCGGCGTGCGGATGCCGATCTTCTTTTGCCAGAACCCGGCCAGTTCGGCCTCTCGCCGCGGCGAGATCAGCAGCCCGTTGCGCAGCCGAGCCAGCGAGCGGATGCCGATATTTTCAGCGATCGACCACTGCGGAAAGATGCCGTCCGCCTGGCGGTCGCCGGCCACAAGCGCCACCGGTGCGGTGACCTCGACGCCGGCCTTGGCGCGCGATGCCGCGGCGAAGATCGCCAGCAGCAGGTCGGTCTGGCCATGGCCGGCCAGGCCGGCAAGTCCGATGATCTCGCCGGCGCGGGCCACCAGCTCCTTGCCGTCCTGCTGCCGCGCCGGCCGGGCGCGCACGCGCAACGGGCCGGCCTCGGCTTTCCGGATTTCGGTGGCGGTCCTCCGATGTCCTTCGGCGCCGCCCATGGTGGCGACCAGCCTATCGCGGTCGAAAGCGTTCGCCGCGTCGGCGCCGACAACCTTGCCGTCGCGCATCACGACGATGCGATCGGCGTTCTGCAGCACTTCGCCCAGCACGTGGGAGATGAGAATGCAGCTCCCACCCGACGCGACGAAGCGGCGCACGAAGGCAAGCAACTGCCCCGCCGTGTGCGCGTCGAGCGAGGACGTCGGCTCGTCGAGGATGACCAGGTGGAGCGGCTCGCGGGTCAGCGTGAACGCGCGCGCCACCTCCACCATCTGTCGCCGTCCGATTGAAAGGTCACCGGCGATGTCGGCCGCCGAAATGCCATGGTCGGGAAAGATTTCGTCCAGCTTGGCCGTGATCAGCTCGGCCGCCTTGCGCCGCCAGCCGAAGCCGGTGAGCGAGGCGTGGTTGATGCGCGTGTTCTCGGCGACGCTGAGATTGGGGCACAGCGACAATTCCTGGAACACGCAGCGTATGCCGAGCTGCTGTGCCCGCGACACCGAGTAGTTCTCCTCGGCCTCACCATGCACGCCGATCGTTCCGCTGTCGGGTGTCAGCGTGCCCGCCACCATGTGCATGAGCGTCGATTTGCCGGCGCCGTTGTGGCCGACGAGGCCGACGCACTCGCCGGGCCCGACAGTGAAGTCGACGCCGCCAAGCGCGCGAACGGCGCCGAAGTGTTTTTCGGCGCCGCTCAGTCTGATGATGTCCGCGTTCCCTTCAGGCATGCTCAACGATATCCGGTCGGCGATGTGCACGGCAACGCGTGTGCGACATTCACTTGATATTGGCTTTGATGGCCGCGATGGCATCTTCCTGTGTGTATTCGTGCGTGGCGACACCGCCCTCCTTGATCTTCGGCAGAGCGGCCTCGAAATCGTCCTGAGTGAAGGCGAGATACGGCACCAGCAGGTCGTGCGGAATGTCCTTGCGGCCATCGAGCACTTGCTGCGCCACCCAGAAGGCGAGCGTCGAGACACCGGGCGCGATCGAGGCCGACCAGGTCTGGTAGCCGTCCTTTTCCTTCTGTTCCTTCCACCATTTCAGCTCGTCCTGGCGGTTGCCCATGATGATGGTCGGGCGCGGCTTGCCGGCGGCGGCGAAGGCTTGCGCGGCGCCATAGCCGTCACCGCCCTGGTCGACGATGCCGACGATTTCGGGCAGCGAGGGCAGGATGGTCGCCACCGCCTTCTGCGCCGTCGTCTGGTCCCAGTCGCCGGTCACCGAGCCGACGATCTTGAACTCGGGATGGGCGGCCACGCCTTCGAGGATGCCGGCATGGATGGCGTCGTCGATCGAGGTGCCGGCGAGGCCACGGATCTCGAGCAGGTTGCCGCCCTTGGGCTGGAACTTGGCCATATGCTCGACTTCCTGCTTGCCCATGTCCTTATAGTCGACGACGACGCGGTAGGCGCAGGGTTCGGTGACGATGCCGTCGAAGGAAACGACCACGATGCCGGCGTCGCAGGCCTGCTTGATGGCACCGTTCAGCGCGTCGGGCGAGGCGGCGTTGATGACGATGGCGTCATAGCCCTGTAGAATCAGGTTTTGCACCTGGGCTGCCTGGGTCGGCACTTCCTTGTCGGCCGTCGTGAAGACATCGGCGGCCCCGACCACCTTGTCGGCCACCGCCTTCTTGGTGACGGCGTTGTAGCTGTCGAGCATCGCCTGCCGCCACGAATTGCCGGCGTAATTATTGGAGAAAGCGATCTTCTTGCCGCTGGTGTCGGCAAACGCCGTACCGGCTGCGAGCACCGCTGCAAGGGTGCCCAGGACGAACAGTTTCTTCATGTCATACTCCTCCCGAGTTGCTGGTCTTGATGGCTGCTGGTGACTATCGCGCTTGCGTACCTGTTTTTTATCTATTGTCAGACAAAAGTGCAGAAGGCCGGCGAGCTGTCAACTGCAATCCATAAGATGCCGCTGATCACATTGCGGTGCGACGATTGAAAAGGCTTCGGTGGATGGGCTAGGCATGCGGGCAGGAGGCCGCAGACGTATGGCAGTGACGCCGATCGTTCCCCCGGGGGCTCCGGGAATTCCGGCGCGCTGGACGTCAAGCGCCAAAAGCGGCGTCGGCGCGGCGCTTTCGCCGTCGAGCCGCGTCTGGTTCACGCTCAGCCATGGCATCCTGAACGAGATCTACTATCCCGGTGTCGACAGTGCCTGCACCCGCGACCTCGGCCTGATTGTCACCGGCCCGAACGGATATTTCTCGGAAGAAAAACGTGATGCCGCGCATGGCATCGAACCGTTCGAAGAAGGCGTGCCAGCCTACAGGCTGGTCAACACCGCTGATGACGGCGCCTACCGGATCGAGAAGCGTATCCTGGCCGACCCTGCACGACCCACCTTGCTGCAGGAGATCACCTTCACGCCGCTCAAGGGCGCGCCGGGCGACTACCGCGTCCACGCCTTGCTGGCGCCGCATCTGGTCAATGCCGGCATGGGCAACACCGCCTGGGTCGGCGACCATGAGGGAGAGCCTGTGCTGTTCGCCTCGGGCCGCGGCACTTGCCTTGCGCTGGCCTCATCGCTGCCCTGGCGGAACGGCTCGGCCGGATATGTCGGCGTCTCCGACGGCTGGCAGCAACTGCGCAACACCGGTAGGCTCGATCCAGCCTTTCAGCAAGCCGAGGACGGCAATGTAGCGCTGACCGGCGAAATCGGGTTTTCCGCCAACAGCACCAAAACGGTACTGGCGCTGGGCTTCGGGGCGACGTCCGAAGAGGCCGCTCGAAATGCCTTCGCCAGCCTCAGGCAGGGTTTCGCGGCGGCGGCGACTTCCTACGCCGAACAATGGCGCGAATGGCAGGCTGGCCTGCTGCGGCTGGACCGCCGTGGCGCGTCCGGAGTGAACAGCTACAGGATCTCCACCGCCGTCCTGGCGACGCACCGGTCATCGCTCATGCCGGGCGCGGCGGTCGCCAGCCTGTCTATCCCATGGGGCTTCGACAAGGGCGACGACGATCTCGGCGGCTACCATCTGGTCTGGCCGCGCGATCTGGTCGAGACGGCGGGCGGCTTTCTCGCCGCCGGCGATGCCGCTTCGGCCCTGCAAACCCTCGACTATCTCTGCTCCATCCAGCAGCCGGATGGCCACTGGCCGCAGAACGCCTGGCTCGATGGGACAGCTTATTGGCCGGGCATCCAGATGGACGAATGCGCCTTTCCGCTGCTGCTGGCGGATGCGCTGCGGCGCCAGGGCCATTTGCCGCGCGCCAGGCTTTTGGCCTTCCTGCCAATGATCGAGCGCGCCGCAGCCTATGTCGTGCGCAATGGACCCGTCACCGGCGAGGACCGTTGGGAGGAGGATTCCGGTTACAGCCCGTTCACGCTCGCCGTTGAGATCGCGGCGCTGCTTGCCGCCGCGGATATGCTGGAGGCCTGCGGCAAGCAGGACGCAGCAAGCTATCTGCGCGAGACCGCCGACGGCTGGAACGACCAGGTCGAGCGCTGGACCTATGTCACCGGCACGGCAAACTGCGAGGCGACCGGCGTCGCGGGTTACTATGTCCGCATCGCACCGCCCGACAGCGCCGAGGCCGGTTCGCCGAAGGACGGCTATGTGCCGATCAAAAACCGCCCGCCTGGCGATGCCGACCGGCCGGCGCAGGAAATCGTCAGCCCGGACGCATTTGCCCTGGTGCGCTTTGGCCTCAGGGCAGCCGACGATCCGCGCATCGTCGACACGGTCAAGGTCATCGACGCGCAGCTGCGCCGGCAACTGCCGCAGGGGCCGCTCTGGTATCGCTACACCGGCGACGGCTATGGCGAGCACGAGGACGGCGCGCCATTCGACGGCACCGGCCAGGGCCGCCCCTGGCCGTTGCTCGCCGGCGAACGGGCCCATTACGAGCTGGCGGCCGGACGCAAGGACAAGGCGACCTCGCTGCTGGCGGCGATGGAGGGCTCGTCCGGACCGGGCGGCCTGTTGCCGGAGCAGATCTGGGACGGCGCCGACCTCCCCGAGCGCGAACTGCTGCATGGCAAGCCCTCGGGCAGCGCCATGCCGCTGGTCTGGGCGCATTCCGAACATATCAAGCTGCTGCGCTCGCTGCGCGACGGCGCGGTGTTCGACATGCCGCCGCAAGGCGTCGAACGCTATATCGACAATAGGACCGTCTCGCCGTTCCGGACATGGCGCTTCAACAACAAGATCCGTTCCATGCCGGCCGGCAAGACAATGCGCGTCGAGCTTTTGGCGAAGGCAACCGTTCATTGGAGCGTCGACAATTGGGCGACCGTGCATGACAGCGCGACCAGCGAGAATGCCTTCGGCGTCCATGTTGCTGATCTGCCGGTCGCCGGCCTGCCCGAGGGGAGCACGCTGATCTTCACTTTTTTCTGGCCCGGCAGCGGCGATTGGGAGAATGTCGACTTCTCCGTCATCATTGGTGAACAGGACAGACTGTAGATCCTTCCCGGCAGATCCTCTTCAAGACACAAGGATGAGACCATGCAGATCGGAATGATGGGACTGGGCCGAATGGGCGCCAACATGGTCCGGCGCCTGATGCGTGACGGCCACGAATGCGTCGTCTACGACATCAACCCGGCAAGCGTCGCGGCCCTGGTCGGCGACGGCGCCTCGGGGGCTGCATCGATGGCGGAATTCGTCGGCAAGCTCGCCAAGCCGCGCTGCGTGTGGCTGATGCTGCCTGCGGCCATCACCGGCAAGATCGTCGATCAGGTGGCGGCGCTGATGGAACCCGGCGACATCATCATCGACGGCGGCAATTCCTACTATCACGACGACGTCGACCGGGCCGCCAAGCTCGCCGCCAAGGGCCTCAACTATGTCGATGTCGGCACCAGCGGCGGCGTCTGGGGCCTGGATCGCGGCTACTGCCTGATGATCGGCGGGCCCGATGACGCGGTCCGGCATCTCGATTCGGTCTTCGCCACGCTGGCGCCCGGCGCGGATGCCGGTGCGCCCGCTCCCGACAAGACGGCCGGCACGGCGCCCTTCGGCTATCTGCATTGTGGCCCGAGCGGCGCCGGCCACTTCGTCAAGATGGTCCATAACGGCATCGAGTACGGCGTCATGGCCGCCTATGCCGAAGGCATGAATATTCTCAAGGCCGGCAATGCCGGCAAGGTCAAGCGCGAGGCCGATGCCGAGACCAGCCCGTTGCAGAACCCCGAATACTACCAGTTTGACATCGACCTTGCCGAAGTGGCCGAGGTCTGGCGACATGGCAGCGTCATCGGCTCGTGGCTGCTTGATCTCACCGCCGGCGCGTTGAAGAGCGATCCCGGCCTGACCCAGTTTGGCGGCCGGGTGTCCGATTCCGGCGAAGGCCGCTGGACCCTGAAAGCGGCCATCGACACCGGCGTGCCGGCGCCGGTGCTGTCCTCGGCCCTGTTCGACCGCTTCTCCTCGCAAGGCGAATCCGAATTCGCCGACAAGCTCTTGTCGGCCATGCGCTATGCATTCGGCGGCCATGTCGAAAAACCGAAGGCCGGCAAGTGACGGCGGCAGGGGAGACGCGCTCATGAGCCCGGAACGGTCCGATACGCTGGTGCTCTTCGGGGCGACCGGCGACCTTGCCCATAAGAAGATATTTCCTTCCCTCTATGCCATGGTCGCCAAGGGGACGCTTACCGAACCGGTGATCGGCGTCGCCTTCGACGCCTGGGATTTGAGGAAATTGCAGGACCGCGCGCGCGACGGCATCGTCAATACGCTCGGCAAGATCGACGAGAAGGTGTTCGCCAAGCTCGCTTCGCTACTGCGCTATGTCAGCGGCGACTATCGCGATCCGGCCACGTTCGAGAAACTGAAGAGCGCGCTGGGCACCGCCCAGCGGCCGCTGCACTACATGGCGGTGCCGCCGACCATGTTCGAGACGGTGGTCCAGGGCCTGGAGCAATCGGGCACGGCGCGCGGCGCGCGGCTGATGGTGGAAAAGCCCTTCGGCCATGACCTGCAATCGGCGCGCTGGCTGAACCGGGTGCTGCATCTGGTGTTCGACGAACAGTCGATCTTCCGCATCGATCACTATCTCGGCAAGGAGGCGATCCAGAACCTGCTCTATTTCCGCTTCGCCAATTCCTTCCTGGAACCGATCTGGAACCGCAATTTCGTCGAGAGCGTGCAGATCACCATGGCCGAGGATTTCGGCATCGATGGGCGCGGCCGGTTCTATGACGAGGTCGGCTGCGTCAGGGACGTGATCGAGAACCATCTGCTCAACATCCTCCTGCTGCTGGCGATGGAACCGCCGGTCGGCCGTTCCGCCGACGACCTGATCGACGAGAAGGTGCAGGTGCTGCGCGCGATCCGCACCTTGACCAAGGACGATATCGTGCGTGGCCAATTCGACGGCTATCTCGCCGAGCCCGGCGTGGCGCCCAACTCGCCGGTCGAAACTTTCGCGGCGGTGCGCTTCTTCGTCGACACCTGGCGCTGGCGCGACGTGCCGTTCTTCATCCGCGCCGGCAAGAACATGCCGGTGCATGCCACGGAGGTGATCGTGCGGCTGAAGCGGCCGCCGCTCGATGTCTTCGACCCGATCAAGCCGAACGACGCCAATTATGTGCGCTTCCGCATCGACCCGCAGGTGGCGATCTCGATCGGCGCCCAGCGCAAGGCAGCGGGCGACGACATGGTCGGCGAACAGGTCGAACTGACGGCGCTCGACGACAGCAAGGGCGATATGCCGCCCTATGAACGGCTGATCGGCGATGCCATGAACGGCAATGGCCAGCTTTTTACCCGCCAGGACGCCAGCGAACTTGCCTGGCGCATCGTCGGGCCGGTCCTCGGCGACACCACGCCGCCGCATCTTTATGAACCGAAGACCTGGGGGCCGGCAGCCGCCATGAACGGCTTCGGGCCGCCGAACGGCTGGATCAATCCATCGAAATAGGCTGGGAGAGGGCAGCATGGCCAGGACGGCAAGGCCGAAAGCGGCGAGCGGCGATCCGATCGTGCTGTCGATCGACATAGGCGGCTCGCACGTCAAGATCCTCACCAGCTCAGGCGGTGCTGAGCGCCGCGCCGATTCCGGGCCGGACCTGAGGCCCCAGCAGATGATCGATGCGGTGAAGGCGCTGGCCGACGGACTGTCCTACGACGTCGTCTCGATGGGCTATCCCGGCCCGGTGCATCACAACAGGCCCTTGTTCGATCCCGCCAATCTCGGCAAGGGCTGGGCCGGCTTCGACTTCGCCGCGCAGTTCGGCAAACCGGTCAAGGTGGTCAACGACGCGCTGATGCAGGCCATCGGCAGCTATGAAGGCGGTCGCATGCTGTTCCTGGGGTTGGGAACCGGCCTGGGTGCGGCGATGATCGTCGACAACGTCGCCCAACCGATGGAACTCGCCCATCTTCCCTATAAGAAGGGCAAGAGCTTCGAGGACTATGTCGGTGAGCGCGGCCTGATAAAACGCGGCAAGAAGAAATGGCGAAAATCCGTTTTCGACGTCGTCGACCGGCTGCGCGCCGCCATGCAGCCCGATTATGTCGTCATCGGCGGCGGCAATGTCGACAAGCTCGGCGATTTGCCCGCCGACAGCAGGCGCGGCGACAACACACGCGCCTTCGAAGGCGGATTTCGTCTGTGGCGAGACAAGGCCCTGATCGTCTGATAGTATTACAGTTCAGTATAGTTATTCAAAATAATGTGTGACGCGGGGCCAAGTCGTTGCATTGCGCAGATTTGCCGACTAGGAATTCCGGCGCACTACATCGCGACGAACCGCGAGGGACGTGCAAAGACGCCGCCGCACTTTAACTTTGCGCATCATCCCATCCGAAACTGTGCCGATTTCGGGCCCCATACGCCATAGACGGAGGAAAATAGATTGACCGACGACAGCAACGACGCTCGCAAGGATATCGACCTTCTCGAGCTGACCGCCCATATCGTGTCGGCTTACGTCGAGAAGAACCGCCTGCCCGCCTCCGGCCTGGCCGACCTCATCGCCAGCGTCAGCGCTTCGATCAGCGGGCTCGGCCAGCCGGCCGTACCCGTGGCGGCGCCGCTCGTGCCGGCGGTCAATCCCAAGAAGTCGGTGACGCCGGATTTCATCATCTGCCTGGAGGACGGCAAGAAGTTCAAATCGCTGAAGCGTCATCTGGGCGTGCATTTCGGCCTGACGCCGGACGCCTACCGCGCCAAATGGGGCTTGCCGTCGGACTATCCGATGGTCGCTCCCAATTACGCGGCCTCGCGTTCGGAACTGGCTAAGTCGATCGGTCTCGGCCGCAAGGCCGTCGCCCCGAAAGCGCCGGCCAGGGGCAGGAAAGCCAAGGTCTCGGCCTGAGCGCGCATTCCGGCGCTGAGCCAATGGTTTGATTGAGGCCTGCCGGCGGTCCGTCTTGGCAGGCTGCCCGATCTTACGCTCTTCCATGGCGAGCGCGCAATTGCAGGGCGGGCTCGATGCCATCTCCGGCGCGCTGAGGGAATGATTTTCCACCCCGTCTGCAGACTGGCAGGAAACCTCAGTTCGCTGCCGGAACGGAACAGCTCAGATCGCCTTCCTTGCAATTCAGGTAACCCTCGAAATCCTTGACCCGGGATTGCGTCAGGCCATCCATGCACATCGAGAGGAGCATGGGGACCACGCTGCCTCCGGCCGCTCCCGCGATCTGGAAATTGCACTCGGCGTCGCGGAACTTGATCCAATTCTGCTGCGCTTGGACAAGAAGCTTCTTGGTATCCGCGTCGTCCTTCAGGCGGGTTTCGATCTGCTTGTAAAGTTCGTTGAGCTTCTTGTCGGATTTCCTGAACGAAGCATCGGCGCACTGGTTCATGGTGGCCTGATCCTTGGCGTCGGCACACTTGTCCTTGGCAAAAGCGAAAGCCGGCATGGCCAGAACCACGGCGGTGGTCAGAATTGCGGTTTTCATTGGTCTCGTCCTCTTTGCAGGTGAGCGGCATCGTCATTCCGTAACGGTTTCGGCGAAGCACCTGGCCAGCTTTTCCGGTGCTCCAAGCTTCTTCGCCCAGGATACCAGTCCAGGCTTTTCCGATGGATCGGCATAGCCGCCCCATACGTCACGAAACTGCTTCTTTCCGTCGACGGTCTGGAAGAACATCACGCCGTCATCGCTCACAGGCGTGGAGACATAAGCGGCGCTCCAGTTGCCGCTTTCCAAGATGGTGATGAACTTGGCGCGGGCGGGCTTGAACTTATTGTCCATCGCCGAAGCGACGAGCGGTGCATATTCCTGTTTGCGCGCCTTCGTCACTTCGACCTCGACGCCGTCGCAGGCATCGTTCGCGAAAGCAGATGTCGGTATCAATCCCGCCAGCCCGATCATGACGGTTTTGGCGTGCCGTCGAACCAAGTCGCCGAATTCAGACATGGGTGGTTTTCCTCTTCCTTTGCGGAGTGTGGCTGTCAGTCGGAATCGTCGTCATCGGACGAATTGTCATCGTCAGGCGCATCGACCTGGCAGCCGATGCCATTGCACCCCTGATAGTTGCCCTGCGTATCGAAGCTTGGATTGCCGGGCTGTGGCCCATGCATTCGACGACTTTGCGGCCGGCCGTCGCAATTCCTCAAGTCGAGGGGAGCGCTCCCAGCGGGAGTCGCCTTGGCGAATGTCCATTTCCCTCTCCATGCCTAGCGCCCATCCGCCCAAGCATGCCAACGATCCGCCGGCGCGGTTGATGTGCCATAGGTTGTAGCCGATGTCGCCGGCTAGCAAGGGAAAATTGCCAGATCTTGAGTCCTGTTTTGAGAATGCTTAATAATCCAGTAAGCGCCCTGCTTGATTTAGCAAGTATTTAAATACAATTGACAGAAAGGCTCCAGCAAAAAGATTGCCGGGTTACGCCTACGCTTTTCGACTATTCCAGCATAAAATGGTCTATTATTCCAATTCACAAGGGACGACGATATATAAGGGTGAAGTTACGCTCGACATTATCGCCAGAACCCCAATGTATTGGTAGGTTTCGGCCAGGCCAGTGGGCAGGCCAAAAGAATGCTGCTCACGGATCGGCTTTCAAGGTTATCGCGTGCACGATGGGGGAGACATGCGGTCTTCGAGACACCCGATAGGCTTTCCTGTCCCGCTGGGTCTTGGCGGGTGAGTTTCGTGTGCGTTCGATGGAACACGCCAGAAAATCCTTGATCCAGAACCTGTTTTTTGCGCGCGTCATACGTCGAACTGGGCTAAAGGGTTCCCCGGCCGGACCAGCGTCCATCGTGGAAGTGCCCCGCCGGCCTCCATCCTTCTAACGGGGCCTCGTTCCATGACCGCCGAACAGATATCACCGGACCAGCGCTATGCCGCGTTCCGCCATCGCTCCTTCCTGAGCTATTGGGCGGCGCGCTTCCTCACCACATTCGCCACCATGATCGTTTCCGTCGCGGTCGGCTGGCAGATGTACGACCTGACCCGTGACCCGCTCGATCTCGGTCTTGTCGGCATCGTCCAGTTCCTGCCTTCGCTACTCCTGGTGCTGGTCACCGGGGTCGTTGCCGACCGTTTCGGCCGCCGGCTGATCATGGCGCTGGCGGTGCTACTCGAGGCGATCTGCGCGCTCGCGCTGCTCATCCTGACCCTGCGCGGCATCAGTGGCCCGCTGCCAATCTTCATCGTGCTCGCCATGTTCGGCATCGCCCGCGCCTTCTTCGGACCGGCCTCGTCGTCGCTGTTCGCCAATCTGGTGCCGCCCCGGGATTTCGCCAACGCCATTGCCTGGAACTCGTCGGCCTGGCAGACGGCGACCATCGTCGGGCCGGTCGCCGGCGGCCTTCTCTACGGCGTATCGGCCGAGGTGGCCTATGGCACGGCCACGGCGCTGATGCTCGTCGCCGGGCTGCTGATCTTCACCATACCGAGGCCGGCACAGCGCAGCGAGACCGACAAGCCGACCATGCAGACCCTGTTCGCCGGCTTCGGTTACATCTGGGGCGAGAAGATCGTGCTTGGCGCCATCTCGCTCGATCTCTTCGCCGTGCTCCTGTCCGGCGCCTCGGCGCTGCTACCGATCTATGCCCGCGACATATTGCAACTCGGTCCCTGGGGACTTGGTTTGCTGCGCTCGGCGCCAGGGGTGGGTGCCATCTGTGTCGCCATCTGGCTCGCTGGTCATCCTATCCGCAACCACGCGGGCCTGATCATGCTCGGCTTCGTGGCCGCGTTCGGCGCCTTTACGGTGCTGTTCGGCCTGTCGACCTTCACCTGGCTGTCGATCCTGGCATTGGCCTTCCTCGGCGCCACCGACATGTTCAGCGTCTACATCAGGGAAACGTTGATCCAGCTCTGGACCCCCGATCATGTCCGCGGCCGCGTCAACGCCGTCAATCAGGTCTTCGTCGGCGCCTCCAACGAGCTCGGCGAATTCCGCGCCGGCACCATGGCGGCGCTGATCGGCACGGTGCCTGCCGTCGTCATCGGCGGCGTCGGCGCCATTGCCGTTGCCGGCCTGTGGGCCTATCTGTTCCCGGCGCTCCGAAGGGTGCGGCACCTCAGTGGACGAAACTGACGGGGATCGAATTCAGGTCCACCGGTATCGGCGGGCTGCGAATCTGTGCTAAGCCGCCGCCCGACCAATCAAAGGACGATAACTGTGAGCGAACCGACCGTGGCTGAGGCAACCGAGAGTATCTATGTGTCGCTGCGGGCCGATAATGCCGATCTCGACGCCCATATCGCGACGCTTAAGGCAGCGCTGGCACGAGAGGGGATGAAGCAGGCGGTGTTCGATCCCACCAAACTGGCGCAGAACAACCGCTCGGGCCGCAAATTGATGCAGGCTTATTTTCGTCAGCGCGGCGTGAGCGTGACGTTTTCGAACTAGCAGGCGTTAAACGACCCGCCATCAGGGGATGGTTGTGCCGCGACCGCGCCGTCGGCCGCCGAAAATCAGCACCAGGAACTCGTCCAGCCAGCGCTTGAGGTGCATGTCCCAGATCAGCCTGCCGCCGAGATGGTCGCGGCCGGGCTGGGCGCCCGGCAATTCGAAGCGGTGCGCGCCGCGCACCACCCAGCGCTGCATCATCAGCCTGGTCAATTCGCCGTGGAACTGGATGCCCCAGGCATTGTCGCGGTAGCGGAAAGCCTGGTTGGGATAGGTCTCGGCGGTCGCCAGCAAGGTCGCGTCGCTCGGCAGCGAAAAACCTTCGCGATGGAACTGATAGACCATTTCGGGCCAGTGCATCAGCTTTCTGCCGGCTTCGGTCGCCTTCAACGGATACCAGCCGATCTCGACCAGACCTTCGCCATGGCCCTCGACCTTGCCGCCGAGATGGTTGGCCAGCATCTGCGCACCAAGGCAGATACCCAGCAGCGGTCGGTTCTCACGCAGCGGAACCTCAAGCCAGTCGGTCTCGCGGCGGACGAACTCGTCCTCGTCATTGGCGCTCATCGGCCCGCCGAACACCACGGCCCCGGCATGGCCGTCGAGCGTCTCTGGCAAGGCATCGCCAAGCGGCGGGCGGCGGATGTCGAGATCGAAGCCCTCTTCGAGAAGCATGTGGCCGACGCGCCCGGGGCTCGAATTCTCCTGATGCAGCACGATCAGGATTCTCGGCTTCGAACGCGGCGGCATCGGCGGCATCGGCGGCATCGGCGGATGGATCCTATTCGTCGCTCGACGTTCCACGGGCCCCCGGCGCCGCGGCCGCCGCCTTGCGGCGCGCCTCGATGCGATCCTGGCGTTCGACGCCGATCAGCTCGGCAACGCGCCAGACCGTGTTGTCTTCCAACTCGTGCAGCTCGCCATCGGCATAGACGATCTCCCACATCAGGCCGATGAAAGCCTTGCGGCCTTCGGCATCGAGGTGGCGCTTCAGCACGCTGGTGAAGGCATAGAGGTCGATCGCCTCGTTGTCGGCGCGCTCGCCGGCGGCGGCCAGCGCGTCGAGCTCGTTGCCGCTGACCGAATAGGCCTGCGCCAGCACTGCCTTGAACCGTTCCCACTCGACGTCCTGGCGCACGCCGTCGGCGCTCATCACGTGGTAGAGCAGCGCCGAGGCTGCCACGCGCGGATCATCGGCGCTGGCGCGGGCGCCGGTGCCGGTCGGCAAATCCCTCAGAAACGACAAAACGCGTTCGAACATCGATCCATTCCCAAACGGCCGGGCCACCCAGCCAACTCAAAACAACCGGAACCGGCGCGGCGACTTTTCCGCCGCATCGTCCGGATCGACGCCGGGATCGTCCGGCAGGCGTGCCAGTTCCTGCGCCGGTTCGACGGCCTCGGCATCGGCGGGCACCGCGGCGAAAGCCTGCGCCGTCACCGGCCTGACGTGGTCCTGATCGTTCTCGGCCTGCTTGCCGGCCGTCTCGCCGCCCGGGCCAGCGTGATCGATCACCTCGACCGACTCTTCCTGCGCCGGCCTGTCCGGCGCCTCGATAGCCACCGCCGGGGCGTCCGGCGCATCGTCACGGCTGTCGATCAGCTGGCCGAGACGCTCCATCGGGGCGCGCCACTCGAAGGCGTCAAGCCGGCCGGTGACCGGCGATACCGGCGCCCAGCGCTCCGAGACGACGCCGTCGGCGACCCAGGCCGGGTCGCGCGGCGCCCGCACCGCCTTGGACAAGAGCTGTCGCACCTTGCCTTGGTCGCCCGTCTCGGCTTCTTCGATGTCGGCCAAAAGCAGATAGGCGCCCTCGCGGCGGTCCATCCGGATCGCCGCCTCGGCTTCGCGGCGGGCAGTCGCAAAATCCTGTGCATCGAGCGCGGCGCGCGCCACCGTCATCGAGGATTCGGCGTGGTTCTTCTTCATCTCCTGCAATTTCCTCGCCCGGTTGAGGCGATCGAGCACGGCGTCACCCGGCCTGGCATGGGTATAGAGCTCCGCTATCTCCGGATGCGGTTCGGCCCTCCAGGCTGTCTCGAGGATCTTCGAGCCCTTGCGCACGTCGTTCTGGCGAAACAGCAGCGTCGCAGCCGCGACCGCGGCCGGCGCGAACTCCGGCTGCAGCCGATTGGCCTCTATCGCCGCCGTGCGGGCGGCTGCGGGATCGCTGTCGGCGAGTGACTGCGCCTTGGCGGTCAACAGCACGGCGCGTCGGCGGTTGGCGGCGTCACGTTCGATCTGGCGGGTCGCCTTCTGCGCCTCGACCAGCTTCAGCGCGCCGTCCCAGTCGCCGCGCCCGGTCAGCTCTTCAAGCGTCGATTCGGCCGCCCAGGCCAGTTGCGGCGCCATGCCGGCGGCGCGCCCGGCATAGTGCCTGGCGGCATTGCGGTCCCCCAGGCGCTCGGCTTCGAGATAAAGCCCGCGCAGGCCGAGCAGCCGCATTTCGGGATCGTCGAGCATGCTCTCGAATTTCTGGCGCGCGCCTTCGTGGTCGCCTTCGAGCAGCGAAGCCTGGGCTTCGAGCAGATGGATCAATGGCTCCTGGTCGGAGCGGATCAGCTTGGCCGCTTCCTTGGTCTTCTTGCGGGCCAGCGCGCCGTCGCCGGCGCCGGCGGCGATCATGCCGGTCGACAGCGCCTGATAGCCGCGGTCGCGGCGCCGCACCCGGAAATAGCGCGAAATGGTGTAGGGGCTGTTCCAGACCGACTTGATCAGCCACCACAGGATCATCACCGCCGCGACGACAGCGACCACCGCCACCGCCGCCACCATCAGGCTGACCTGATACTGGTAGCCGTTGAAGGTGATGACCATGTCGCCCGGCCGGTCCGCCAGCCAGGCAAAGCCTAGGCCCAGCGCGAAGACGACGGCGAGGAAGAGCAGGATTCGGATCATCGCCAGTTCCTCACGCCTTCATCGCGCCTGATATCAGCGCATCGATCAGCGTCTCGACCTCGATGCGTGCCTTCAGCTTGCCGGCAAAATCGGCGCCGGCCGCCTTTGCAGGCGCGGGCAGCGTCTCATATTCTGTGAGCGCCTTGGCATAGTCGCCCTGATTGACCGCCACCTCCATGCGCGCAATGGTTTCCGGCGCGCCGGCGCCCTGGACAGCGCCGATCGGCCGGACCTTGACCAGCGATTCGGCGCTCGACAGAAGGTTCTGCAGCAGCCCGGCATTTTCGTCGACCGGCGTGGCCGCCGCGACCATGGCGTTGGCGGCGGCATCCATCTGCGATGCGATCTCGGTGCGGGTCTGGACGCCCTTTTGGGCGTAGGCGCGCAGAGCCGCAAGCTGCGGCGCGTCCGGCGCGATCGCGGCGAAGGTCTCGAGTTCGGCACCAAACGGCGCGCCACGGTCGAGCGCCGCCTTCAGTGCCGAAGCGGCGATGGCGAGCGCGACCTTCGGCTGTCCGGCCTGCGCCTCGACTTTCCCAGAAAGCTGCGACACCGACTGCTCCAGCGCGGTGAGCCGACTGTCCTGCTTCGCCGCCGCCTCGCCGGCCGATTTCACCAGCGCATCGAGGCCAGCCAGCCTTTCATTGAGCGGACCGAGATCGACTGGGGCCGAGTTGCCGGCCTTGCCGAGCGCCGTAACCGCCGTCTCGATCTGCCTGACCTTGTCGCCAAGCGCGGCCAGCCCGGCATTGTCGCCCGCTCCGCCTTGCTCGACCGCCGATTTGAGCGCTGCGACATCCGTCCTGACCTGATCCAACGCCGCGGACAACCCGTCGACCTTGGCCGACGCACCGCCGTCGCCGGCTTGCCTCAGATCCGCGATCTCGGCTCTGAGCGCGGCGATTTCGCCGTTGACGCCTTCGAGCGAGACGCTGGGAGCGGACCCCGGCGCGCCGAGCAGGCCGGCGAACTGCAATCCGCCGGCGCCGACCAGTGCGATGACACCGCCGATGATGCCGGCCGCGATGCCGTTGACCCGCTTCGGCGGTGGCGGTGCGGATGCGGTTTTCCCGTTCCCCGCCGAGGCGCCGGTTACTGGCCCGGCCGGTTCAGGTTCGGCGCGCTTCGCCGATGTGTCCTCGAAACTGTAGTCGAAGGCGCCGGCCTTGCCAGCGGCGTCGTCCCGGGAACCGGGGTAGGCTGCCGCCGGTTCGTCCGCCTTGGCGGCGCTTTCCGCGGATCGTTCCGATCGGGGCGCTGTCGCCTCGGCGTGCTCCCAGGGTTCTAGATCGGTCTGGTCGGCGTGCACAGGCTCTTCGGGCGCCTCCGGCCGCGAGGCGTTCGCGGCTTCCTCCGCCTTGGCCTCGTCGGTTTGCGCCCCGGCCCTGGCGGCATTCTCGTCGGCGATGCGGGAAACGGCGCCGGGCTCAAGTTCGATGGTCACCGGCTCGCGGCGGCTTTTCGAATGTCGCATCTTCGGCGTCTTGACCATGCTTGGGCTCCGCAAATTCGCTTGGGGATGGTTCAAAGAGGGTCTAGCACATCACCAAGCGGTGAAAAGGGGCGGTGTGATGACGCGGCTCAGGACCCGGGCCGCAAAAGCGAAAGCAGCGCACCCTCGTCGGGCCGCGCGGCTATGTGGATGCGGTCGCCAGCGACGTCGCCAAGGACGGCGGCGATGCGATGCGACAGGGCAAAAACCCGCGTCTTGTCAAAGGCTTCATGCAGCGCAGGCCGCCTGACCAAGGCCTGCAGCGCAGCAGCCGCCCTGGCGGAGTAGAGCAGCACCGCATCCGCGGTTTGCCCCGACAGACGGGCAAGCACGGCCTCGTCCGAATAGGTCACGGCGAGCGTGTCGTATGTCTCGACGGGGCGGACCCCGACATCGGCAGCTTGCAGCCGCTGCTCGAATGCCGGGAAGCGCACGCGTCCGCAGAGATAGACAATGGTCTTGCCCTGGAATTCGCCGGCAAGACTGCCAGCAAGACCTTCGGCATTGCCGGGACCTTCGCTGACGGACAAAAATCCTGCTTCACGCGCGGCTTGCGCGGTCCTCTTGCCGACGGCATGGCAAGGCAAGTCCGAAAGCCGGGCGACGACCTCCTTAGGCGCAAAGCGCACGCCATTGGCGCTGGTCACCGCAACGGCCACGGCATTGCCGATGACGAGGTCCGTATCGATCGGCAAGGCCACCGTCTCGGTCAGCGGCAAAAGCAGCGGTAGAAACCCCATGTCCTTGAGCATTCGCGCGGTGCGGGAGGCGCCCGGTTGAGGCCGCGTCACCAGAACGCGCTGCACCGTCAGGCCCAGCCGTCGAAGAATGTCTCGCCGGCCCTGGCCCGCACCGTCCTTGCCGCCTCTTCACCGATGCGGGCGGCATCCAGCGCCAGGCCTTTCATCTCGACCATGTGCGACTGCGTGCCATCAGGCGAGATGATCAATCCCGCGAAAGAAAGGTCCGCGCCGTCTATCACGGCATGACCGGCAATCGGCGTGCGGCAGGAGCCGTCGAGGGCCGCCAGGAAAGCGCGCTCGCAAGCCAGCGCCTGTCCGGTCGGCAGGTCGTGGATGGCCGCCAGCATCTGTTCGACGTCGCCATCGCCTATGCGGGTTTCGATGCCGATCGCGCCTTGGCCCGGCGCCGGCGGAAAGATGTCGAGCGGGATCAGATCGGTGACCACGTGGCCGAGCCCGAGCCGCTTCAGCCCGGCATGGGCGAGGATGGTGCCGGCGGCAACGCCTTCATTGAGCTTGCGCAGCCGCGTCTGCACATTGCCACGAAACATCACCACGTCGAGATCCGGCCGCATGCGGCGGATCAGCGCCTGCCGCCTGAGCGACGACGAGCCGACTTTGGCGCCACGCGGCAGGTCTGCAATCGTCTTAGCCGCCTTGCCGACGAAAGCATCGCGCGCGTCCTCGCGCGGCAGGAAAGCAGACAGCTCCAGCCCATCGGGCAACTGCGTCGGCATGTCCTTCGAGGAATGCACGGCAATGTCGATCGCGCGGGCGAGCAGCGCCTCCTCGATCTCCTTGGTGAAGAGGCCCTTGCCGCCAGCTTCCGACAGCGGCCGGTCCTGGATGCGGTCGCCGGTGGTCGAGATGACGACGATTTCGAACGCTTCTTGCGGCAAACCATGCGCCGCCATAAGCCGCGCCTGGGTTTCCTGCGCCTGCGCCAGCGCCAGCGGGCTGCCGCGTGTTCCGATCTTCAAGATTGTTTGCATGGCGCGCGGTCCGTGATAACCCCCCGGCAAGCGAAGTCGCCTTTTCCGGGCGTCTCCTACCGGGGAATGCCCCGATACACAATCCTTGGGGACAGCGACCAATTGATCCGCGTTCTGGGCATTGAAACGAGTTGTGACGAGACCGCCGCCAGCGTCGTGGCGTTGGAGGGCGATGCCGCGCCCAAAATCCTGTCCAATATCGTGCTGTCGCAGATCGAGGAGCATGCCGCCTTCGGCGGGGTTGTGCCGGAGATCGCCGCGCGCGCCCATGTCGAGGCCCTGGACGGCATTGTCGAGGCAGCCCTTGCCGATTCGGGCGTGGCGCTGGCCGACATCGACGCCATCGCCGCGACCGCAGGTCCGGGCCTCGTCGGGGGCCTCATCGTCGGGCTGATGACGGCCAAGGCGATCGCGGCCGCAACCGGCAAGCCGCTGATCGCCGTCAACCATCTCGAAGGCCATGCCTTGACGGCGCGGCTGACCGATGGGCTCGACTTTCCCTATCTCCTGCTGCTGGTCTCCGGCGGCCACACACAGATCCTGGCCGTGCGCGGTGTCGGCGACTACCAACGCTGGGCGACGACCATCGACGACGCGCTCGGCGAAGCATTCGACAAGACGGCCAAGATGCTTGGCCTACCCTATCCCGGCGGTCCCAATGTCGAGAAGGCGGCGGCATCGGGCGATGCGGGTCGTTTTGCCTTCCCGCGTCCGATGAAGGGATCGGCGCAGCCCGATTTTTCGTTCTCCGGCTTGAAGACCGCTGTGCGCCAGGCGGCGAGCGCGATCGAGCCCTTGAGCGACCGGGACGTCGCCGACATCTGCGCGTCCTTCCAGGCGGCGGTGGCCGACGCGCTGGGCGACCGTGTCTCGCGCGCGCTCGCCCGGTTCCGCCGGGAATTCCCCGACACGGCCGCGCCGGCGCTGGTCGTCGCCGGCGGCGTCGCCGCCAACCATACGATCAAGGCGACGCTGGAACGGCTGTGCGCCGAGGCGCGCTTCGCCTTCGTCGCGCCACCGCTGAAACTTTGCACAGACAATGCGGCAATGATCGCCTGGGCCGGCATCGAGCGGATGCGCGAAGGCCTGGCGCAAGAAAACGGCTTCGATTTCGTGCCGCGCTCGCGCTGGCCGCTGGACAGCATCTCCGCGCCGATGATCGGTTCGGGCCGGCGCGGGGCCAAAGCATGAGCAAGGAGGGCATGAGCGAAGAAGGCATGAGCGGCATCGAGATCGCGCCAACCGGCTGGCGCGTTGCCGTGCTCGGTGGCGGGGCCTGGGGTACCGCTTTGGCGCTGGCCATGCTGCGCGCCGGCCATTTCGTCCGCCTTTATGCGCGCGACCCGGAGACCGTCGCCGCAATCGACCACGGCGAAAATCGACGCTATCTGCCTGGCATCGCGCTCCAGGCCGGCATCGTGGCGACGAGCAACATCCAAGCCGCGCTCGACGGTGCCGATTGCGTGCTGGCGGTGACGCCGGCGCAATCGTTGCGGGCCATGCTTGCTCACGCCAACGGCCATATGCCGGCCGGCGTCCCACTGGTGCTATGCGCCAAGGGCATCGAGCGCGACACCGGCGCTTTGCTGTCGGCGATCGTCGGGGAAATCCTGCCTGCGAATCCGGTCGCCGCTCTGTCCGGTCCGAGCTTCGCCACGGACGTTGCCCGGGGCTTGCCCACGGCGGTAGTGGTTGCCGCCCGGGACGAGGCGCTGGCGGCCAAGCTTGCCGCGCGCTTCTCGGCGGAAAATCTGCGCTGCTATTCGAATGATGATTTGATCGGCGTCGAGATCGGCGGCGCCTTGAAGAACGTCTTCGCCATCGCCGCGGGTGCCGTCACCGGCGCCGGGCTCGGCGCCAGTGCCCAGGCCGCCATGGTGACGCGCGGCTTCGTCGAACTGCGCCGCATCGGTGCCGCCTTCGGCGCCAGGCCCGAGACGTTGATGGGGCTTTCCGGCCTTGGCGACCTGCTGCTCACCTGCTCGTCCACGCAATCGCGCAACTTTGCCTACGGACTGGCGCTCGGCCAGGGCAAGCCGCTTGGCGGGCTGCCGCTGGCGGAAGGCGTGCCGACGGCGGCGATCGCCGCCCGCATCGCCACCGAGCGCGGCATCGACGCGCCTATCATCGCCGCAGTCGCCGCCATACTGGACGGCACCATCACCATCCGGCAGGCTGTGGCGGCCTTGATGACCCGGCCGCTGAAGACCGAAACCGACGATTGATTCCAGCATCAGGAGACAGAGACATGTTGTTCGCGTTGATTTGCAAGGACAAGCCCGGAAGCATGCAAGTGCGCATCGATACGCGGCCGGAGCACCTCGCTTTTCTCGAAGGGCTGAACAGCGACAAGAAGCTGGCCTTCGCCGGTCCGTTCCTCGACGCCGACGGCAAGTCCAACGGCAGCCTCGTCGTCGTCGAAGCGCCTGACATGGCAGGCGCGCAGGCGCTGTCGGCAGCCGATCCCTATGCCAAGGCGGGACTGTTCGAAAGCGTCGAGATCCGCCAGTGGAACTGGACCTTCAACAAGCCGGCGGCTAATTAATCGGCACAAGGCTGGAGGAGCAATACGAATGAACTACTGGCTGTTCAAATCCGAACCCTCGGTCTTCTCGTTCGAGGCGTTGAAGGCCAAGGGCAAGGCAGGCACGCAATGGGACGGCGTGCGCAACTATGCGGCGCGCAACAACATGAAGGCCATGCAGATCGGTGATCTCGGCTTCTTCTACCACTCCAACGAGGGGCTGAACGTGGTCGGCATCGCCGAAGTGTGCGCACTGGCTCATCCCGACACCACATCGGACGATCCGCGCTGGGAATGCGTCGACATCCGCGCCTTCAAGGATGTGCCGAACCCGCCGACGCTGGAGCAGGTCAAGGCCAATCCCAAGCTCGCCGACATGGCGCTGGTGCGGCTCGGACGGCTTTCCGTGCAGCCGGTGACGCCGGCCGAATGGAAGGAAGTCTGCCGCATGGGTGGCCTGACGCCGGCTCCGTGACGGTTCTCACGAGCCATAGCGCCGAACGCTTCATCCTCGACAATACGGCGCTGATGGCGCCGCCGCATGTGCCCGAGATTGCGCTGTATCTTGCCGACGAGGCGCATGATCTGTGGCAGCGGACGGAGGACGAGCTGGTCGAGATCGGGCTGCCGCCGCCTTTCTGGGCCTTTGCCTGGGCCGGCGGCCAGGGGCTTGCCCGCCATATCATCGACAACCCGGCCATGGTGCGGGGCAAGCGCGTGCTCGACTTCGCCTCCGGCTCCGGTCTCGTCGCCATCGCCGCAGCAAAAGCCGGCGCGGCAGGGGTGACCGCCGCCGACATCGACCCGTTCTGCGCCACGGCGGTCCGCCTCAATGCGCAAGCCAATGGCGTCGCCGTCGAATTCGTCCAGGATGACTGCGTCGGAACGGATGCGGACTGGGACGTGGTTCTTGCCGGCGATGTCTTCTACGACAAGCCGTTCGCAGACCGGCTGACGCCCTGGTTCGCGGCTCTGAAGCGGCGCGGCGCCGATATCCTGATCGGCGATCCCGGCCGCTCCTATCTGCCGCGGTCGGGGCTGGAACCGCTTGGCGTCTACCAGGTGCCGGTGACGCGGGCGCTCGAGGATGCCGAAATAAAACGCACCACCGTCTGGCGGTGGAGCACCGAGCGCCCGGCTTGACGCCGCCACTGAACAGGCGTTTCCATGAGCTCCGTATCAGAGGGGAATATCATGGATTTTTCAGCGGTTAACTGGCTGGCGGTGATCGTCGCCGCAATCCTGGCGTGGCTGTTCGGCGCCGGCTGGTACACCGGTTTGAGTAAGCCATGGCTGAAGGCTGCAAAACTCGATCCGGCGACCATGAAGAAATCGTTGCTGCCGTTTCTCATCTCTTTCATCGCCGAGTTGGTCATGGCGCTTGTGCTGGCCCTGGTCGTCGGCGCGGTGACTGGCGGCGAGCCGACATTGCTGGCGGGACTGGTCTTCGGTTTCGTGCTTTGGCTCGGCTTCGTCGCAACCACGCTGTCGGTCAATCATCGCTACGAGAATTTCGGCTGGGACCTGACCGTCATCGACGGCGGCCACTGGCTTGGCGTGCTGTTGATCGTCGGCGCCGTGGTCGGCTGGTTCGGCGCCGCAGCGAGTTGAAGGCCTCCGCTACACCCGGTCCGCGGTTTGGGATTTTGCCATTTCCTCCAGAATCCACGTGCGAAAGGCAACGATGCGCGGATCGTTCACCAGTTCCTTGGGATAGACCAGGAAATAGGCGAATTCCGGCGCGACCTTGA
Organism: Mesorhizobium sp. B264B1B; assembly: GCF_020165765.1. NCBI lineage: Bacteria > Pseudomonadati > Pseudomonadota > Alphaproteobacteria > Hyphomicrobiales > Phyllobacteriaceae > Mesorhizobium > Mesorhizobium sp. B264B1B. Next base: position 72,195 of record NZ_JAIUIS010000016.1, on the reverse strand, counting down.
TGCCGAGTTCGAAAGGCCGCACCAACCTACCTTCGGAAAGGTCGTTGGCCACCATGGCGAAATCGGCGAGCGCCACGGCGCTGCCCTCCATCGCCGCCTGGACCGCGTCGGCCGAGGTGCCGAAAACGATGGTGCGGCTGTCGTCGAAATCGTCGACGCCGGCTGCCGCCATCCACATGCGCCAGTTCGGCCAGGTCACGCCCTGACGCGCCCATTCGATATGGGCAAGCGTGTGATGGAAGAGATCGCGCGGTTCGCGCAGCGGCGGACCTGACGCCAGCAGGCTCGGGCTGCATACCGGGATGATGACGTTGTCGAACAGCCGATGCGCGCAAAGTCCCGGATATCTGCCGGCGCCGAAGCGGATGCCGACATCGACATCGTCAAGGTCGAAATCCCGCAATCCGTAGGCGATGTCGAACCTGAGTTCGATGCCTTCATGTTTTTTTCGAAAATCCTCGACCCGCCGCATCAGCCATTTCGTCGCGAATTGGGCGTCGAGCGTCACTTTCAGCAGCGTCGTGCCGCGCGTCATCTTCTGTGCCCGCGAGACGGCCTTGCCAAGCAGGTCGAGCGCATCGGCAGAGGCCTCGAACAGCACCGTTCCGGCCTCCGTCAGCCGGATGCTGCGGCTGGAGCGCGTGAACAGGACGATGCCGAGCTGGTCTTCGATCTCCTTGATCTGGTGGCTGACGGCGGCTGGCGTCAGGCCGAGTTCGTCGGCGGCCCGGGTGAAATTGAGATGCCGGGCCGCTGCCTCCAGCGTCCTCAGCGCCCGGGTTCCCGGCACCAGGCGGGCCATCAGCGCGGCCCCAGAACAGACGCGGTCATGGCGTCCTGATCCTCAAAGAAAACTTGATAATCCGGAAAGAACTACTCGTTTCTCTCCAATCTTTCAATCGGGCATGATGCGACCATCGAACCAATATCAAACCGGATTTTATGTCCGGATGGAAGGAACCGTATCATGTCTCACATAGCTTTGAGAGCTCCCGCGAGCCGGCTGAACTGGCTGACCGCCGCGTTCGACTGGCTCCGCCAGGCCAAGGTCGCGGCAAGCCTGCCGCAGGACGACATCGAGGACCTGTCGGATCGCCAGTTGCGCGATGTCGGCGCCACGCGCAAAGACGTCTCCCGCGCCATGGCCCGCGAACTCGGCCGGCTGGGCCTGCTCGACATCGGCTGGCAGGTAAGGAAAGGGAATAGGAATTAGGAGTAGGCAATAGAAAGAGAACCCTACTGCCTACTGCCTATTCCCTACCTTACCACCCTCACCACCGTCCGGTCCGACAGCAGCGGCAAAAGGCGCGCCATCGTGCGTGCGGTCACCGCGACGCAGCCTTGCGTGGGCGTGAAGCCCGGGCGCGCCAGGTGGAAGAAGATGGCGCTGCCGCGTCCGCGGCGGCGCGGCGTTATATTCCAGTCGAGCACAAGGCAGGCATCATAGAGCCTGTCGTCGCGCCGCATGCGTTCGTGGCTGGCGCCGTAGGGGATCTTGACTGGCCTGTTATAGTTTCGGTCGTCGGGCACTTCGCACCAGCCGAGATCAGGCCCGATCGGCGTCATCGCCAGCCGGGTGATGCGGCCGCTGGAGAAGTGGTCTCCCCGGAAATAACCCGACAGGATCCGCATTTGGCCAAGCGGCGTGGCGCCGTCGCCTTCGCGCTTGCCCGCCGAGATGCCGCCACGCCCCAGCGCGCAGGCAAACACCGTTCTGCCCGCCTGCAGCAGCCCCTGGCTGGGACGGCCGGGCCTTGCCCGCACGGTCAGCACCCGCAGTCCTTTTCGCAAAATTGCGCCGGCTGCATTGCGATCGTGTTTTTTCTTGTATGATCGTGCCACGGAACAAATCACTGTGATCGGCTGTTGTGCCGGTCAGCTTCCGCATAAACAGGCAGCGGTCAACTGAATTTTCTTTTCAAAACAACGGATTGATCCATGACTTCACGAACCATCCTGATCGTCGACGACGATGACGACCTGCGCGGCACGTTGGTCGAGCAATTGTCTCTTTATGAGGAATTCGACGTGCTGCAGGAGTCCACTGCGGCAAAAGGCGTCGCCGCGGCGCGTGGCGGCCTCATCGACCTGCTGATCATGGATGTCGGCCTGCCCGACATGGACGGCCGCGAAGCGGTGAAGATCCTGCGCAAGGGTGGCTACAAGGCGCCCATCATCATGCTGACCGGCCACGACACCGATTCGGACACGATCCTTGGCCTCGAAGCCGGCGCCAACGACTACGTGACGAAGCCGTTCCGCTTCGCGGTGCTTTTGGCGCGCATCCGCGCGCAGCTGCGCCAGCACGAGCAAAGCGAGGACGCCACCTTCTCGGTCGGCCCCTACACCTTCAAGCCAAGCCAGAAGCTGCTGATCGACCCGCGCGGCGCAAAAGTGCGGCTGACGGAGAAGGAGGCCTCGATCATCAAATATCTCTACCGCGCCGACCAGAAGGTGGTGACGCGGGACGTGCTGCTCGAGGAGGTGTGGGGCTACAATTCCGGCGTTACCACGCACACGCTGGAAACCCATGTGTATCGCCTGCGCCAGAAGATCGAGCGCGATCCTTCCAATGCGGAAATTCTTGTGACAGAAAGCGGTGGCTACAAGCTGGTTCCTTAAACATTTTATTATCCAATAAGCGGTCTGGGCGGGGCTGCTTTTGGGTGCGATCCTGTTGGAGCGGGATTCTGGATCGCACCGCAGAGGAGGGATTGGACTGACCGTTCGGGGACACAGCTAGATGGCGCTGGATGACGACATCCGCATCCTGTCAGCCGTGAGGCTTTTCGAGGGCTTCACGCAGGAACAATTGCGCCTGCTCGCCTTCGGCGCCGAGACCATGCTGCTGCAGGCAGACCACAAGCTCTATCGCGAGGACGATATGGCTGATTCGGCCTATATCGTGGTCAGCGGAGAGATCGTGCTCTACCGCGAGCAGACAGGCGAACGCATCCCTATCGGCACGGCCGGCCCCGGCACCATGCTGAGCGAACTGGCGCTGATCGCCGACACCAACCGGCTGACCAGTGCATCGGCCGCGGTCGATTCGGAGGTGATCCGGCTCAGCCGAAAGATGTTCCGCCGCATCCTGGAGGAATATCCGGATTTGGCGGCACAGCTCCACCAGCGCATCCTGGAAGACTTTCAGGCAATGATCCACCGCATCGAGAAGCTGGCGCCGCGCTTTTCCGAGTGAACGGGAGAGACAGGTGGAGTTCCGGCTGGTTCGCGCCACCGAAAATGACCTGCCCTTCATCGTGGCGACCGAGCGGCTTGACGCAATTGTCGCCGGAGTGGGAAAAGCGCCGGCCCGGCTGATCAGTCCAGGTTGAACCGCGCGATGACCGGAACATGGTCCGAGGGGCGTTCCCAGCCACGCGCCGCCCGCAGGATTTCGTAGCCGGTGAAATCAGGCACCAGGTTCGGTGACGACCAGACATGGTCAAGCCGCCGGCCGCGGTTGGATGCCTCCCAGTCCTGCGCGCGGTAGCTCCACCAGGTGTAGAGCTTCTGTTCTGATGGCACGTTGAGCCGCATCAGGTCGACCCAGTCGCCGGCCAGCCGCATGGCCTCGAAACTCTCCGTCTCGACCGGTGTATGGCTGACCACGTTGAGCAGTTGCTTATGCGACCAGACATCGTGTTCGAGCGGCGCGATGTTGAGGTCGCCGACCAGGACCGAGGCGGACACTTCGCTGTGTTCGGCGCGGATTGCGTTCATCTCGGCGACGAAATCGAGCTTGTGCCTGAATTTGCGGTTGACTTCCGGGTCCGGTTCGTCACCGCCCGCCGGAACGTAGAAATTGTGCAGCAGGATCGTCTTGCCGCCGGCCCGCACGGTCACCGACAAATGCCGGCTGTCGTCGATGTCGCAGAAGCGGCGCTTCTCGACCACCGCGATCGGCCGGCGCGCGACCGTCGCCACGCCGTGATAGCCCTTCTGACCGTGAAAGGCGATGTGCCCGTAGCCGAGCCTGCGGAAGGCCTTTTCGGGGAACAGCTCGTCGGGAACTTTTGTTTCCTGCAGGCAAAGCACATCGGGTGCGTATTCATCGAGCAGGCGCTCGATGATCGGCATGCGCAGGCGAACGGAATTTATGTTCCAGGTGGCGATGGAAAAGGGCATTTGGCGGGTCCGGCGAAAGATCGCCGAACTACTGCCAGCCCCGCGCCATAAAGACAAGCATTGCAGCAGTTGCGGAGGTCGGCGCCGCGCCGCCGAAACCGCACGAAAGGCTTCGCCAGCGCGAGGAGAGCTATCTGGTCTTCGTATTCAGCTCGCGATTGGCCGTATAGTCGATGGCAAACGTGTCGGGAGCGAAGCTGACGCCTTCCTTGGTGTTGAAGATCATCACCGTGGTGTCCTTGCCCTGCGCATCGGTGATCGTCCACTGGCGCAGATCATAGGTCTTCGGATCGAACATCATGGTGATCCGCGCATTGCCGAACACCGACTTGTCCGAGAGCTGGATGGTGGTGAGGTCGTCCTCTTCCTTGACGCTCTTGACGCGGTTTCCGGAGAGGTCGATCCGGTCGTCGAGCAGCAGTTTCAGCGGCGTCTTGGACAAGGGATAGAGATCGGACGTGTTCAGTTTCTTGTTGAGGATGACCACCGACTTGCCGTCCGAAATCACCCGGAAATTCGAGGATCCGTCATAATTGAAGCGGATCTTGCCCGGTCTTTCCAGGAAGAACTTGCCGCCGGTCTGTTCGCCCTTGGGGCCGAACTGCACGAATTCGCCGCTCATCGACTTAACCGAGGAAAAATGATCGGCGATCTTCTGCGCGGCCGCCGGCACGGCCGCCTGCGCGGATGCCAGCAGCTCGAATCCGGGCACCACGTTGAGGGCCGCAGCGCCCGCGAGCACCAGGCCGAGGCCAAGCAGCTGACGGCGCGTCGGGGCAAGATCGCCGAGCGCGGAAAGATCGTTTTTCATGTCGGTCACTCTCATCTTGAATCCTGATTTGTTGCTGTCCTGAACCCCCAGTTGGGCTGAAGTTTGACGGCGCGAACGCTGCTTGACCGCTTGAACGCGCCAGAAGGTTCAAAGTTGCCGCCGGTATTTGTCGCGATCAGAATTTGTCCTCTTCGGTCGGCACCAGGATCTCGCGTTTTCCGGCATGATTGGCGGGGCCGACAATGCCTTCTTTTTCCATCTTCTCGATGATCGAAGCGGCGCGGTTGTAGCCGATGCCCAGACGCCGCTGGATGTAGCTGGTCGAGGCCTTGCCGTCGCGCAGCACGACGGACACCGCCTGGTCGTAAGGATCGTCGGAATCCTCGAAATTGCCGCCGCCGCCGCCCGAGCCGCCCTTGCCGGAGGGCTCGTCCTCGTCCTCATCATCGTCCTCGGTGATGGCGTCGAGATATTCCGGCACGCCCTGCAGCTTCAGATGCGCGACGATCTTCTCGACCTCGTCGTCGGAGACGAACGGGCCGTGCACGCGCTGGATGCGGCCGCCGCCGGCCATGTAGAGCATGTCGCCCATGCCGAGCAGCTGCTCGGCGCCTTGCTCGCCCAAGATGGTGCGGCTGTCGATCTTCGACGTCACCTGGAAGGAGATGCGGGTGGGGAAGTTGGCCTTGATGGTACCGGTGATCACGTCGACAGACGGACGTTGCGTCGCCATGATGACATGGATGCCGGCGGCGCGCGCCATCTGCGCCAGGCGCTGGACGGCACCCTCGATGTCCTTGCCGGCAACCATCATCAGATCGGCCATTTCGTCGATGATGACGACGATGTAGGGCATCGGCTCGAGGTCGAGATTCTCGGTCTCGTAGATCGCCTCGCCGGTCTGGCGGTCGAAGCCGGTCTGCACCGTGCGCGAGATCTTTTCGCCCTTCTTCTCCGCCTGTTGGACGCGTGCGTTGAAACCGTCGATATTGCGCACGCCGACCTTCGACATCTTGCGGTAGCGGTCTTCCATCTCCCGCACGGTCCATTTCAGCGCAACCACCGCCTTCTTCGGGTCGGTGACGACAGGCGTCAAAAGGTGCGGGATGCCGTCATAGACCGAGAGCTCCAGCATCTTGGGGTCGATCATGATCAGCCGGCATTCCTGCGGCGTCAGCCGGTAGAGCAGCGACAGGATCATGGTGTTGATGGCGACCGACTTGCCCGAGCCGGTGGTGCCGGCGACCAAGACGTGCGGCATCTTGGCGATATCGACGATGACCGCCTCGCCGTTGATGGTCTTGCCCAGCGCCAGCGCCAGCTTGGCCTTGGTGGTCTCGAAATCGCGGCTGGCCATGATTTCCCTGAGATACACCGTCTCGCGCTTGGCGTTCGGCAATTCGATGCCGATGGCGTTGCGGCCCGGCACCACGGCGACGCGGCAGGCGATGGCGCTCATCGAGCGGGCGATGTCGTCGGAGAGGCCGATGACGCGCGATGATTTGATGCCTGGCGCAGGCTCCAGCTCATAGAGCGTGACGACGGGGCCGGGGCGGACATGGATGATCTCGCCCTTGACGCCGAAATCCTCCAGCACGCCTTCGAGCAGGCGGGCGTTCTGTTCCAGCGCGTCTTTCGAGAGGCTCGGGTCGCGCGCGACGTTCTTCGGTTCGGACAGGAAATGCAGCGACGGCATCTCGAATTTTTCCGAGCCGATCAACGAGGTCTGCGCCTCGCGCTGGACGCGCGCACCCGGAGCCGGGCGCGGCGCCGGCGCTTCAACGCGCGTGGCGGCATCCGAGCGGAACGGCTGGACCTTGGCGGTGGAAGCCGCGCGACGCTGGACGAGGGGTTCATCGTCGAAATCGACATCGTCATCGCCGGTGTCGAAGCGATCGTCGAAGACGTCATCGTCCGGATCGACGGAAACGCTGCGGTCGTTGACCATGGCGGCGAAGAATTCCGGTTCGACGCGGGCACGGCCATCCGGGCTCATCCGCTGCTCGGCGAACTCGGCCGATTCGACCCGTTCGGCGGCACGCCGCCAGGCGCTGGCGCGCGGTTCCATTCCCGGCTCGAATTCGTCCCGCCGCTGCCTGCGGCGCACGGCGCGGCGGTGCATCCACGCGCGGAACGAAAGCCACCAATGGGTCATTGCGCCGAGCGCCAGTATGCCTTCGTCGCCTTCATCCTCGTCATTGTCGAACAGCAGCTCATCCTCACGCGGATCGGCGGCGGCCGGTTCCTCCATGACGGCGAAACCGTTCTTGCGTGCGATCAGCGCCGAACCGTAGGCGAATAGCCATAGCGCCGGACCGGCCATCAGAATGGCGAGCACGCTGGCCACCAGCCCGGTCGGATAGCCACCGATGACGACGCCCGGAATCTTCAGTACCATGTCGCCGAACACGCCGCCGAGCCCGGTCGGCAGCGGCCAGGTCTTGGGCGGCACCACGCAGCCGGCGATCGCAGCGGCCAGCAGGGCAAAGCCGAACCAGAACAGACCGCGCCTGGGCAGCCTGTCGACGCCGCGCGCCGAAAACAGCAGATATCCCCAGATCACGGCCGGAACCAGCGCCGCCACGGCGGCAAGGCCGAAGAACTGCATGGCGATGTCGGAGAAGACCGCACCCGCATATCCCATGGCATTGGTGACGGTGTTGGCTGTGGCGTGCGAGAAGCTCGGGTCGGCGACATTCCAGGTGGCAAGGCTGGCGACGCCGAAGGCGGTGAACGCGAACATGCCGGCGCCGACAAGCCGGCCGACCTGGCGTCGCGCGAATGCCTGGATGCCGTGCCCCGTATCGGTCAGCGCGAGCGGTGCTGAAGCCCCTGAACGCATGCTCTTCCCCGTCAGTGATTGCCTGGCCCGAGCGCGTGACGCACTTCGGCAGATTTGGCTGCCAGACTATGCGTGGGAAGGTTAAGGCCGCATTAACCATGGCAAGGGCCCCAGCCGCCTGCCGCAAATAACAATGGCGAGCCTCACGGCCCGCCATTTCTGCATCGGCAACGGCAGGGTGACCAGGCTCGGTGGGCCTGATCCGCCGCGGTCTCAGTTGGCTCCGCCGAGCGCCTGGACGTTGGCGCAGAACTCGGCGTGCGGCTTGCTCATCGCCGCGTCCTGGCATTCCTTCTTCATCGCATCCTGCTTTTCCATTGGCATGGCCATGAAAGCGGTCTTGAATTCCGCCATCGGCTTCATGGTTTTCATGCTGGAATCGGTGAAGAACGGGGCCATATTGTCGGGTTCGTCGAGAGCCCCGGCAAATGCCATGCCGCTGACCATGGAAAGAGCGAGCGCGCCGAGACAGATATTCTTGACGTTCATTGGATAGTTTCCTTCCCTATTGTTTGCAACGACCGCCGAACAGTGGTCGTGCCCGGGAGTTCGATGCCAAGACGGCCGATGTTTCCTCGAAAATCTCAATCACGCGAACGTGATTGCGCTCGTCCAACCAAACGGGCTCCAAAAAAAGAGGCCCGGAGCGATCCGGGCCTCAAGGCGTGAGCACCTTGCGGAGCGTCACGACGGGATTTCAAAACAGTTCCGGAAGACGTGCAGCGGTTTTCCGTACGTGATTACCGAAGAGATGGGACCGGCGGGAGGAGGTCCGCCGGTCCCATGGCAAAGAGGCCTTACGGCACCACTTCGCCGTGCTGGCTGATGTCGAGACCCTCGACCTCCTCCTGGGTCGACGGACGCAGGCCGACGAGCGCCTTGACGATGTAGAGGATGACGAAGGTGGCGATTGCCGTCCACAGGATGGTGAAGACGATGCCGTAGAGCTGCTTGCCGATCGACGCGCCCGAGGAGAGGCTGTTGATTGCCGGGTCGGCGAGCACGCCGGTCAGCAATGCGCCGACCACGCCGCCGACGCCATGGACACCGAAGGCATCGAGCGAGTCGTCATAGCCGAACATGTGCTTTACCTTGACCGCCGAGATGTAGCAGACGACGCCGGCGACGATGCCGACGATGAAGGCGCCCGTCGGGTTGACGAAGCCGGAAGCCGGCGTCACCGCGACAAGGCCGGCGACGGCGCCGGAGATGATGCCGAGCACCGAGGGCTTCTTGGCGACGATCCATTCGGCGAACATCCAGGCCAGCGCCGCTGCCGCGGTGGCAACCTGGGTGTTGAGCATCGCGGCACCGGCGAGGCCGTCGGCGGCGAGTTCCGAACCGGCGTTGAAGCCGAACCAACCGACCCACAGCAGCGAAGCGCCGATCACGGAATAGACCAGGTTATGCGGCGCCATGTTGGTGGTGCCGTAGCCTTCGCGCTTGCCCAGGACCAGGGCGCAGACGAGACCCGCGACACCGGCATTGATATGGACGACCGTGCCGCCGGCGAAGTCGAGCACGCCGGCAGCGCCGAGGAAGCCGCCGCCCCAGACCCAATGCGCGATCGGCGCATAGACGACCAGCAGCCACAGCGCCATGAAGATCAGCAGGGCCGAGAACTTCATGCGCTCGGCAAAGGCGCCGGCGATCAGGGCCGGGGTGATGATGGCGAAGGTCATCTGGAACATCGAAAAGACGAATTCAGGAATGTTAGCCACGCCCGGCGCCCACAGCGTCGAGGTGGTGATGCCGTGATGGAAGAACTTCGAGAAGCCCCCGAGATAGGCATTCATGCCGCCGCCGTCGGAAAAGGCCAGCGAATAGCCGAACATGAACCACAGCACCGTCACCAGGCAGGTGATGGCGAAGCTCTGCATGACGGTGGCAAGCACGTTCTTCTTGCGCACCATGCCGCCGTAGAACAGTGCCAGGCCGGGGATGGTCATCATCAGCACCAGCGCCGTCGAAGTCAGCATCCAGGCGGTGTTGCCGGTGTCGAGCACCGGGGTGGGAGCGGCCGGGGCGGCGGCAGCCGCGGCCGGAGCCGCTTCCTGCGCGAGGGCGGCGACGCTGCCCAACGCTGCGAGAGCGAGCGAGCCAAAAAGGGCGGCGCGTCCCGTCTTCTTCAAGGTGGAAGGAATATTCATTGAACTCTCCATTGGAATACGTGTTCGCCGCTTCAGAGCGCGTCGGTGTCTGTTTCGCCGGTGCGGATGCGCACCGCCTGGTCGATGCCGAAAACGAAGATCTTGCCGTCGCCGATCTGACCGGTCTTGGCGGCTGCGGTGATGGCCTCCACGGCCTTGTCGACCATGTCGGCGCTGACCGCGACCTCGATCTTGATCTTCGGCAGGAAACTGACCGCGTATTCCGCCCCGCGATAGATTTCCGTGTGCCCCTTCTGACGCCCGTAGCCTTTGACTTCGGTGACGGTCAGGCCCTGGATGCCGACGGCGGTAAGCGCTTCGCGTACCTCGTCGAGCTTGAACGGCTTGATGATTGCCATCACGATTTTCATAAGGTTTCACCCTTTTGCTGTTGCGGTCCCCCGCGTTTGCACACCTTCACCGATCCCGAGGAGCCGGAGAGTGCCGACGAGGATTCAAGCTCCGTGCCAATTGCCGAAGCAGCGTGTTAACTGGTTGTAAACAAAGGAATTGACGCACCGGCGATCGCACCGTACCGATGAGCGCGGCACAGCTTCTGCTCAATAATTAAGCAGTTTTCAGAAAACGCCTATTTGGCGGGCTTTGGTCGAAAGGACTGCTCAACGCTTGAGCCGGATCAAGCCTTCCTGGGCCATCGAGGCGATCAGCGTGCCGTCGCGGGCATAAAGCGTGCCGCGGCTGAATCCGCGCGATCCCGAGCTCGAGGGGCTGTCCTGCGCGTAGAGCAGCCAGCCGTCGAGCGAATGCGGGCGGTGGAACCACATCGAATGGTCGAGGCTGGCCGCCTGGATGTCGGGATCGAACAGCCCGCGCCCATGCGCGAAGGTCGAGGTGTCGAGCAGCGTCATGTCGGAGAGATAGGCGAGCAACACCGATTGCAGCGCGCGGTCGTCTGGGACGGGACCGGCGAGGCGGATCCAGACATTCTGCCGGGGCGGCAGCTTGTCACGGCTTTCATAGTGCTGGAGATTGACCGGCCTGAGCTCCAGCGGTCGCTCGCGCGCCCAGAAGCGTCGCACCGCTTCCGGCACCCGGTCGGCCTTTTCGAGCAGTTGGCGCTGCGTCTTCAGCCCTTCCGGCGGCGGCACGTCGTCGGGCAAAGCGAACTGGTGCTCCAGCCCCTTCTCATCGACCTGGAACGAGGCTTCCAGCGAGAAGATCGCGTTCCCGTGCTGGATCGCCAGCACCCGGCGGGTGGTGAAGGAGCCGCCGTCGCGGATGCGGTCGACCTCGTAGATGATCGGCACCTTGATGTCGCCCGGCCGCATAAAATAGCCGTGCAGCGAATGCACGTAGCGGTCGGGCTCGACGGTCCGCTGCGCCGCCACCAGCGCCTGGGCGATGGTCTGGCCGCCGAACACGCGCTGCCACTCCACCTGGGGGCTGCGACCACGATACAGATTGTGTTCCAGCCTCTCGAGGTCGAGAATGCGCAGAAGCTCGTCCATGGCCGCCGTCATGTGTCGTGACCTCGCCTCAAGATTTCCTCGGCGGGTTTCCGACAGGAAGGACGGGCCGTCAAGGGCGGATGGCAGGCTGGCTTGCAAGGAGCGAAGACCATGGAAGGCAAGGCAGAGGCGAAAACCAGGTCCGGGCTCGATGTTCTGGTCGCCGGCGCCGGCTATGTCGGCCTGGCTGCCGCCGTGTCGCTGAAACAGGCGCAACCGGAGCTTGCCGTGGCCCTGGTCGATGCCGCACTCCCCGGCTCCTGGCAAAGGGACGGGCGCGCCTCGGCCATTGCGGCGGCCGCCTGCCGCATGCTCGAGCGGCTCGGCGTCTGGGCCGAGATCGCGCCGGAAGCGCAGGCAATCACCGAGATGATCATCACCGATTCGCGTGCCGCCGATCCTGTGCGCCCGGTCTTCCTCACTTTCGACGGCGAGGTGGCGCCGGGCGAGCCCTTCGCACATATGGTGGCCAACCGGGTGCTGAACGGCGCCTTGCGCCGCAGCGCCGAAAAGCTCGGCGTCGACATCATCGAAGGCGTTGCCGTGCAAGGGTTCGAAACCAATGGTGCGGGCATCACCGTGCATCTGGCCGACGGCGCGACGCTGAAGGCGCGGCTGCTGGTCGCCGCCGACGGCGTCAACTCGAAGCTGCGCGACATGGCCGGCATCAAGACGGTGAAATGGGAATACGGCCAGTCCGGCATCGTCTGCACCGTGGCACATGAACGGCCGCACAATGGCCGCGCCGAAGAGCATTTCCTGCCCGCCGGACCCTTCGCCACGCTGCCGCTGAAGCCGGGCGCGGACGGCTCCAACCGCTCGTCGATCGTCTGGGTCGAGCGGTCGGAAGATGCTCAGACGATGGTCGCCGGCGACGACCTCCTCTTCGAGCACGAACTGGAACAGCGTTTCGGCCTCAAGCTTGGCGAGATCCGCGTCGCCGACAAGCCGCGCGCCTGGCCGCTGGGTCTTACCATCGCGCGCGCCTTCGTCGCGCCGCGCGTGGCGCTTGCCGGCGATGCCGCCCACGGCATCCACCCGATCGCCGGCCAGGGCCTCAATCTCGGCTTCAAGGATGTCGCCGCCCTGGCCGAGGTGATCGTCGAAGCCGACCGGCTGGGCCAGGATATCGGCGCGCTCGACGTGCTCGAGCGTTACCAGCAATGGCGCCGTTTCGACACGGTGCAGATGGGCGTCACGACAGATGTGCTGAACCGGCTGTTTTCCAACGATATCGGCCCGCTGCGCGCGGTGCGCGACATCGGCCTCGGCCTGGTCGAGCGCATGCCACGGCTGAAGGAATTCTTCATCCGCCAGGCGTCGGGGCTTTCAGCCGGCACGCCGCGCCTTTTGAAGGGCGAGGCGATCTGACCCGCCGCGCCGCTTATGACCCGGGCACGTCATAGATCGCCCGGACCTCGATCGTGCCGAGTTCGGCCAGCGGAATGCCGCCGGCGATGTCCAGTGCCTCCTGGAGGTCCTTCGCCTCGATCATGACGAAGCCGAGCAACTGCTCCTTGGTTTCGGCGAACGGGCCGTCGGTGACCAGCCGCTTGCCCTTGCGACGGCGCACGGTTTTCGAGGTCTTCACCGATTGCAGCGCCTGCGCGACGATGAGCTTGCCTTGTTGGTCCAAGGAGCGGTCATAGGCCAGCGAATCGGCGTCGAGCTTGGCCGATCCTTCCGGGGTGAGCGCGTAGAGGTCTTTCTCCTCACCATAGACCAGGCAGACATATTTCATTTCGCGCTCCCTTGCTGCGATGAATCATAGGATGCGGTGACGAGCGTGTCAGCCTTGCCTTCGACCGCTGCCGCATGGTCGAGAAGGCATGCCGCGACCGCGATGATGGCGACAGCCGCCAGCAGCCTGCGGACACCGGACGGCGGTGGCTCCAGCCAGAAGTCTTGCCGTCGTTGAGCCTTGCGGCCCGGGGTCTTCCATATTGCGAAAAACAGATTGTCCATGTGAACCTCCATCCGGCCACAATCCCGTGGTCGCCCGCAGGACGGCCGGGCCGAATGGAAGCCGACATTTTTGCACGCGGTTTTTTTCTAAAGGAATGAACCGTCATCACGCCGTGGTCCAAACAGCGCAGTGGTCTTCGCGCATGCCCGCGTTATAGTTGGCCGGACGCTGGGCTCACCTGGACAAGTTCACGACAACCAAGGAGGAATTCATGGACCGCACCGCAACCGCCGTCTGGAAGGGCAATCTGAAGGACGGCAAAGGCACGCTCGACAGCCAGAGCGGGACCCTGAACGGCACGCCCTATTCGTTCAAGGCACGCTTCGAGGACGAGAGCGGCAAATCCGGCACCAATCCGGAAGAGCTGATCGCGGCCGCGCACGCCGGCTGCTACGCCATGCAGCTGTCGCATTTCCTGGCCGAGAACGGCACCCCGGCAGCCGAACTCGACGCCAAGGCCGTGGTGACGCTGGTTCCCGGCACCGGCATCACGGGCAGCGCGATCACCCTTGTCGGCAAGGTGCCCGGCATCGACGCGGCGAAGTTCAAGGAATTGGCCGAGAAGGCCAAGGCCGAATGCCCTGTTTCCAAAGCGCTGGGCGCCATCAACGTATCGCTCGACGCCAGGCTCGGCTGAGACCACGGCATCCCGGCGCGCATGGTCGCGCCGGGCACGCCCGACCGCTCAGGCGCCCAGCGCGTCGAGCCGGGCGCGAAGGGCTGCGACTTCCTGCTCCAGCGCCTCCACTCTCGCTTCGAGGTCGGAAGCGGGTAGGGCCGATGCAGTGCGCTGCGCCGACAGGGCGGCAACGTCAACCGGCCCGGCGAGGAGATGCACATAGCGGTCCTCGCGTTGGCCTGGACCGCGCGGGATTTCCTGAACGAGCGGCGGTCGACGGCCGATCAGCATATCGAGTTCACCGCGCAAATCCTCGATCGATGAAAACCTTGCCATGCGCTCGCTGCGTGCCAACAATTCATGCGCCGTCTGCGGCCCGCGCAGCAAAAGCAGACCGACCAAGGCGGTCTGAGGCGTGGTCAGCGAGAAGCGCTGCGCCATCTGGTGCTCGTAGCGCTCGACGCGGGAGCCGAACATCTGCCGCACCAGCCCCTTCTGCTCGAGCAGCTTCAGCGCCCGGTGCAACTCTGTCTGCTCCAGCGCCATGACGGGCTCGCGCGCCGTCTTCTGGTTGGCGGCGGCAAGCGCTGCGTTGAGGGTCAACGGATAGACGTCCGGCGTCAGCTCCTTCTTCTCGATGAGGCAGCCGAGCACACGCGCTTCGGGAGGAGACAGGATGGGGAGGTCCGTCATTGGATTGCAATCCTTTTTGAAGCTGGCAAGACAGCGCCCCTTTTGTCCTGCCGGAGAAAGGGGGGGCGAAGGGTCGCTGCGTTCAAGATTGCCGCGAGCGAGCGCCTAAACCCTTCTCTCCACCATCATCTTCTTGATTTCCGCGATCGCCTTGGCCGGATTCAAGCCCTTGGGGCAGGTCTGCGCGCAGTTCATGATGGTGTGGCAGCGATAGAGCCGGAAGGGGTCCTCGAGATTGTCGAGCCGCTCGCCCGTGGCCTCGTCGCGGCTGTCGATCAGCCAGCGATACGCCTGCAGCAGGGTTGCCGGGCCGAGATAACGGTCGCCGTTCCACCAATAGCTCGGGCAAGAGGTCGAGCAGCAGGCGCACAATATGCATTCGTAGAGCCCGTCGAGCTTCTCACGCTCCTCATGGCTCTGCAGCCATTCCTTGGCGGGCTGCGGCGAGACCGTCTTCAGCCACGGTTCGATCGAGGCGTGCTGGGCGTAGAAATTGGTCAGGTCGGGCACCAGGTCCTTGATGACGGGCATATGCGGCAGCGGGTAGATCTTGACGGCGCCCGAGATGTCGTCGCAGCCCTTGGTGCAGGCGAGCGTGTTGGAGCCGTCGATATTCATGGCGCAGGAGCCGCAGATGCCTTCCCGGCAGGAGCGGCGCAAGGTCAGCGTCGGGTCGATCTTGTTCTTGATCCAGAGCAGCGCATCCAGCACCATCGGCCCGCAATCGTCCATGTCGACGAAATAGGTGTCCATGCGCGGGTTCTCGTCATCATCCGGCGACCAGCGGTAGATGCGGTATTCCCTGAGATTGGTCGCGCCTTCCGGCTTCGGCCAGGTCTTGCCCTGCTGGATCTTCGAGTTCTTGGGGAGCGTGAGTTCGACCATTACCTCAGGTCCTTTCGGATGACGCGGCTGGACGTCATTTCAATACACCCTGGCCTTGGGCGCGATCTTGGCGAGACTGATGCCGCCGTCCTTTTCGGCCAGCAGCGGTTCGGTGTGCACCGGGCGGTAGGAGAGCGTCACCTCACCGGTCTCGCTCAGATGGGCGAGCGTGTGCTTGCGCCAGTTGGCGTCGTCGCGGGCCGAGAAATCCTCCCGCGCGTGCGCGCCACGGCTCTCCTTGCGCGCCTCGGCGCCGTAGACCGTGGTGATGGCGTTGGCCATCAGGTTTTCCAGCTCCAGCGTCTCCACCAGGTCGGAGTTCCAGATCATCGAGCGGTCGAAAACCTTTATGTCCTTGAGCTCGCCCCAGATCTGCGAAATGCGCTTGCAACCGTTCTCCAGCGATTCCTGCGCGCGGAACACCGCCGCGTCTTCCTGCATGGCGCGCTGCATCTTTTCGCGCAGAACCGCCGTCGGCGTCGAGCCGTTGGCGTGGCGCAGCCGGTCGAAGCGGTCCATGATCTTGTCGACCGAGGCCTGGTTGGGCGACGGGATTGCCGATTTGCGGTCGATGACCTGGCCAGCGCGGATCGCCGCCGCGCGGCCGAACACGACCAGGTCGATCAGCGAGTTCGATCCCAGCCGGTTGGCGCCGTGCACCGAGGCGCACCCGGCCTCGCCTACCGCCATCAAGCCGGGCGAGACCCGATCGGGATTAGGGATCGTCGGGTTGAGCACCTCGCCCCAGTAATTGGTCGGCACGCCGCCCATATTGTAGTGCACCGTCGGCAGCACCGGAATCGGCTCCTTGGTGAGGTCGACGCCGGCGAAGATCTTTGCCGATTCCGAGATGCCGGGCAGCCGCTCGTGCAGCACCGCCGGATCGAGATGATCGAGGTGCAGGAAGATATGGTCCTTGTTCTTGCCGACGCCGCGGCCTTCGCGGATTTCCAGCGTCATGCAGCGCGAGACGACATCGCGCGAGGCAAGGTCCTTGGCCGACGGCGCGTAGCGCTCCATGAACCGCTCGCCCTCGGAGTTGACGAGATAGCCGCCCTCGCCGCGCGCGCCTTCCGTGATCAGGCAGCCGGCGCCGTAGATGCCGGTCGGGTGGAACTGCACGAACTCCATGTCCTGTAAGGGGAACCCCGCCCGCGCGGCCATGCCGCCGCCGTCGCCGGTGCAGGTGTGGGCCGATGTGGCCGAGAAATAAGCGCGGCCATAGCCGCCTGTCGCCAGCACAACCATCTTGGCCGAGAAGCGGTGGATGGTGCCGTCGTCGAGGTTCCAGGCGACGACGCCGGTGCATGTGCCGTCCGGCTCCATGATCAGGTCGAGCGCGAAATACTCGATGAAGAACTGCGCGTTGTTCTTAAGCGACTGGCCGTAGAGCGTGTGCAGGATGGCGTGGCCGGTGCGGTCGGCGGCCGCGCAGGTGCGCTGCACCGGCGGGCCATCGCCGTAATTCATCATGTGGCCGCCGAACGGCCGCTGGTAGATCTTGCCCTCTTCCGTGCGCGAGAACGGCACGCCGTAATGCTCGAGTTCGTAGACGGCGGCCGGCGCTTCACGCACCAGATATTCCATGGCGTCGACATCGCCCAGCCAGTCCGAACCCTTGACGGTGTCGTACATGTGCCATTGCCAGGAGTCCGGGCCCATGTTGGAAAGCGAAGCGGCAATGCCGCCCTGCGCCGCCACCGTGTGCGAGCGGGTCGGGAAAACCTTGGTGATGCAGGCGGTGCGCAGGCCCTGTTCGGCCATGCCCAGCGTAGCGCGCAGTCCCGCGCCCCCGGCACCGACGACCACGACGTCGAATTTGTGGTCGACATAGGTATAGCCTGCCGTATTGGCTTCTTTCGCGTCCTTGGCCAAAACGTCAGCCTCCGAATGCCAGTTTGAGCAGGGCGAAGAGCGAAGCCACGCCGACCGCTACGGTGAAGAAAGTGTTGAGGGCGATCAGCGCCAGCTTCATGCCTTCGCCATGCACGTAATCCTCGATGATCACCTGCATGCCGATCCGCATGTGATAAAGCGGCGAGATGAGCACAAGGGCCATCATCAGCGCCACGAGCGGGTTGGCGAGCGCTGCCCGCATCTCCGCATAACCGGCGCCGTTGAGCGCGACCAGGAACCCGGTGAAGAACAGGATCAGCGGGATGTTGGCGATTGCCGTGAGGCGCTGGCGCCAGAAATGCCCGGTGCCTTCGCGGGCCGAGCCCAGGCCGCGGACTTTCGCCAGCGGCGTGCGCATGTCGGTCTTTCCAGTGCTCATGGTCAGGCTCCTCGCGCCATATAGCCGGCGATCCAGATCAGCAGCGTGAGCAGGACCGAGCCGGCCAGGGTCGCCCAGGCGATCTTGGAGGCGGTATGCTTTTCGAGACCGGCGCCGGTATCCCAGATCAGGTGGCGCACGCCGCCCAGCATGTGGTGCATGAGCGCCCAGGTGTAGCCGAACAGGATCAGCCGTCCGAGCCAGGTTCCGAAGGCCCAGCTCACCCAATCGAAAGTGGCTTGCGAGCTCGCCGCCGCCATCAGCCATATCGCGACCAGGAGCGTGCCGAAATAGAGCGCGCCACCGGTGATGCGATGGATGATCGACATCGTCATGGTGATCGGCGGCCGGTACACGCTGAGGTGCGGCGAAAGCGGCCGTTCACGTCTGGCGAATTCGCGGGTGGCTGGTGATTTGCTCATGGCTCCCCCAGTTCGGCGTTCCTGGAGCCTCAGGTGGAAATGCGGCATTGCCGCTTCCGGTTGCGACTTCGGACAGCCGGTTTCTAATGCTCTTTTTGCACCGCGTCAAAGCCAGAAAACCGTTTCGAAAACGTAATTTAGTCTGATTAAAAGGCAGGTCCGGGCTTCAATCGATTAGGCGTGACGATGCCAAGCCGGCCCGTTCTCGCTGCGGTGCAGCATATATGTGGCGGCGCGGGCTTCGGCTCAGCGGCAGGTCAGCGGCGCCGAGCCCGCCTTCATCACCAGCGCCTCGCGGCCGTCGATCACGATCGCGTCATGTGCCTCGTTAACCATGTTTATCAAGACATGGGTGAGAACCGCGCCAGCCTCTTAACAAAGGTTAAGAAAAGGTTAATTTCCGATTCGAGGAGGCTTTGTCTCCAACATGGAGGACGCCATGCGTTCGAATTCGGGCAGATCGCGCCTTGCGGCGCTCACAGTGGCGGTATTGGCCGTCGGCTTCGCCGCGCCGGCGCTGGCGGACGGACGCCACCAGGATCGGGTCTACGCCGATTCCTTCGGCAATCTCGTCATCGACAGTGCCGCCGGCTACAAGCGCATCCTCGTCGGCGAAGGCAAGCTCGCCAAGCAGCTGTCCGACTATACCAGCGCCGGCCAGCCCAAGGTGATCTACGAGAACGGGGCTGACGAGATGTCGGGCTATGGCGACTGCTATCGGCCGCCGGTGTTCGTGAAGGGGCGCAGTTATATGTATGGCCTCTCCGACGGCGAAATGCCCGAGCTCAGCCCCTGCCGCTGAACAGCGCCACGGCCTCTGGCCTGGCTGGCCCGGCGGAAACGCGCACGCAGTCGCGCCCGGCATCCTTGGCCTGATAGAGCGCTTCATCGGCACGCCGCATCAGATCGGAAAAATGCTCGCCGGCATGAAGCTCGGCGACGCCGAAGCTTGCCGTGCAGCGATTGTCGGCGGGGAGCCCGTCGATGGGCAGCGTCCCGAAGGCGCTGCGCGCGCCTTCGGCGAACAGCCGCGCGGCGGCAAGGTGGGTGCCTGGCAGGATGATGGCGAACTCCTCGCCGCCTATACGACCGGCGACATGGTGGTCGGCCGCGGCCTCGCGCAGGAAGCGGGCAAAGGCCTCGATGACCCGGTCGCCCGAGGCATGGCCGTAATTGTCGTTGATGGACTTGAAGTGGTCGAGATCGGCGATGACCAGCGCGACTGGGACGCCGCGGCGCGCCGCTTCCCCCAGCGCCCTCTCGGCGTGATGCTCGAAGCCGCCGCGGTTGAGGAGCCGCGACAGCGTGTCCGTTTCCGATTTCGACGTCGCCTCGGCGAGCACGTCGCGCACCAGTATGGCCAGCGCCAGCAAGGCCAGCGCCACGCCGAACACGGTGCCGAGCGATTGCGATACCAGGGCATAGCTGGTCTGCAGATAGGATTGTGGGGCGGCGCCGCGGCCGCCAAGCGCATCGGCGATGAATGGCTTGCTGGCGAACTGCATGGCGCTGGCCGCCAGCACCGCCATCAGCATCCGATCGAGCCGGTCACGCCTTTGCCTGGACGACCAGACAATGCCGAACCCGGTAAGCTGCATGACGGCGTAGGGCAGTTGGTAGGCCATCTTGCTGACTAGGGACTGGCGCGGCAGATCCTGGGCGAAATAGACCGCGACAGACGCAACGGCCAGGATCAGGAGCATCGCCGACCAGGGCGGCGTCACGCCATATCTATGCGCAAGCCCGCCGTTGAAGGCGATGGTGGCGCCAAGGAAAACGGCAAAGGCTGCGACGACCACCAGCCGCGCATTGTCGAAGGCGGGGATGCTGAATTCCACGACGAAATAGGCCATGCCCAGCACATAGCCGAACGCCAGCCAGCGTGCCGAGACGCGTCCGATGCCATAGACGGCAATGGCCATGAAGGCCGCCGCCAGCAGCCCGGCAACGAATAGATTGATGACAAGGATGAAGTCCGCGCCGCCCATGATTTCCCAAGCCCCTGACGGCAGCAAACCATCGACGGGCGAAAAAGAAGTTAACGTCAGGTCATATCGAGGCTCGCGCACGCCTCGGACATTGGCCGAAGGATGGTTGCCATCGCCCTTCAGGGCGAAGCAAGGAACGAAGCGGTGCGGCGCGGGTCCTGGATGATGAAGGCGTCGGGCCGATCGCCTTCAGCCGGCTTTGAGCGGCTCCGGCACAAACAGCGTTTCCGGCCGCTCATAGGACAGGCGCACGCTGTCGCGGCCGTTCTTCTTGGCCTTGTAGAGAGCCTCGTCGGCGCGGCGCATCAACGGCTCCAGCGCTTCGTCGCCGCTGCGCGCCGCCACGCCGAAACTGGCGGTGACCTTGGTGCCGGGCGGAAGTCCGTCGACGCCGCCGGCCGAGTAGGCCACGCGCACGGTCTCTGCGAGCAGCCGCGCGGCGGCAAGGTCGGTCAAGGGCAGGAGCACCGCGAATTCCTCGCCGCCGATACGTCCGGCCTCACCGCGCGCACCGGCGGCGGCGCGAAGCTTGGCGGCGAAGTCGGCGATCACCCGGTCGCCCGCGGCATGCCCATGCAGGTCGTTGAGCGCCTTGAAGTGGTCGAGATCGGCCAGCACAAGGGCCACCGGCAATTTCGCCGCCGCGCAGCGTTGCAAGAGCAGTGCCGCCCGTTGCTCGAAGCCGCGCCGGTTGAGGAGGCGAGACAGCGGATCTGTGTAGGTTTCGACCTTCAACGCCTTCATCACGTCGAGCGCGGCGGCGGAGAACAGGCAAAGCGCGATCAGCAGCGACAGCAGCGCATGCGACAGCAACGCCGTCGCCCAATAGGATGATGTATAGAGCTCGTCATAGGTCGCGAAAGGCCCGTGCGCGACGATGACGGCAAGCGTGCGCACGAAGAAATTCAGCCCCGCGAGCAACGCCAGGACGAACAGGATATTTTCCGTCGGGCCATTGCCACGCACCTTGCGCAATTCGGCGGCCGCCACCAGGCTGATGCCGCCGAGCGCGAAATTGATGACGAGGACCCGCCATGTCAGGTCCGGCTGGACGAACAGGAACCAGCAAAAGGCGGCCATGCCGCCGCTCGCCAAGACGCAAAGCCCGGCATAGGGCACTCGCCGGCCATGCCGCGCCACGATCGCGCCGGCCAGGCAGGATCCGGCAACGCAGAAGCATAGGTTGGAGAGCAGCTTCGACGGTGCCAGGCCAACGGGCAGCGTGAAATGCTGGAACAGGAACCCGGCCGCCGCAAGCGAATAGCTTACCGCCAGCACGGCCAGATAGGGACGGTGGCGCTGATAGAACCAAAGCACGAGGAACGCCGCGCCGAGGGCCAGCGCGATCGTCGGGTTTAGCAACGCTATCAGCAGGCCGGTGTCCAAAGGACCGTGACTTCCCCTCGCTTGACGTCGGGGAAGACCTTAGGCTGCAAGCCCAAACAAGCGGTTAAGCGAAAGCGAATATGCGTCACGCTGGTGCGGAGCGTGACGTGGAACCGGCGCGCCGGACCTGCGTTTGTCCAGCGCAGAAGAGGAACCGATAATGGCCGATACAATCACCCTGACCGATCACGAGGCAATCCGTTCATGGGCCGCTTCACGCGCCGGCTTTCCGGCCATTGTCGACGTGTCGCCCGAGGCCGGCACGCAGGCGATGCTGCGGCTGGTATTCGGCCAGCACGCCTATGAGGACGAAGACCAGCCGGAGCGCCCGATCAATGCCGGAGGTTATGAGCTGGTCGAGTGGGACGAATGGTTCAAACTCTTCGATGAACGCGGGCTGGCCCTGGTGGTCGCCGCCGAAGAACCCGGGCGCCGCGAGCAGTTCCACGAGATCATCCGCCGCGACGACCGGTGAAGCTCCAAACATGCTCTGAACGCTTAAGCAGAAGGCCCGAATCGCATCGCGATCCGGGCCCTTGCGTTTCGATCGAACCAGCCGCGATTTACTTCCAGTCGCGAATATCGACGAAGTGGCCGGCGATCGCCGCCGCCGCAGCCATGGCCGGCGACACCAGATGGGTGCGCCCCTTGAAGCCCTGCCGGCCCTCGAAATTGCGGTTCGAGGTCGAGGCGCAGCGCTCATGCGGCTTCAGCCGGTCGTCGTTCATGGCAAGGCACATCGAGCAGCCCGGCTCGCGCCAGTCGAAGCCGGCGGCGAGGAAGATCTTGTCCAGCCCTTCGGCCTCGGCCTGTTCCTTGACCAGGCCGGAGCCCGGCACGATCATGGCGTTGACGCGCGGATTGACTTTTCGGCCCTCGACCACCTTGGCGGCGGCGCGCAGATCCTCGATGCGGCCGTTGGTGCAGGAGCCGATGAAGACACGGTCGAGGGCGATGTCGGTGATCTTCGTTCCCGGCGTCAGGCCCATATAGTCGAGCGCGCGCTGCTTTGAGGTGCGCTTGTTTTCGTCGGTGATGTCTTCCGGGTTCGGCACAATCCCTTGCACCGAGACAACATCCTCCGGGGAAGAGCCCCAGGAGACGATCGGCGGCAGTTTGGCCGCATCGAGCACGATCACCTTGTCGAAATGCGCGCCTTCGTCGGATTGCAGTGTCTTCCAGTAGGCGAGCGCGGCGTCCCAGGCGGCGCCCTTGGGCGCGCGCGGCTTGTCCTTGACATAGGCGAAGGTCGTCTCGTCAGGTGCGATCAGGCCGGCGCGCGCGCCGCCCTCGATCGACATGTTGCAGATCGTCATGCGGCCTTCCATCGACAGCGAGCGGATCGCCTCGCCGGCATATTCGATGACATAGCCGGTGCCGCCGGCGGTGCCGATCTCCCCGATGATGGCGAGGATAATGTCCTTGGCGGTGACGCCTTCCGGCAACTGGCCGTCGACGCGCACCAGCATGTTCTTGGCCTTACGCTGGATCAGCGTCTGCGTCGCCAGCACGTGCTCGACCTCCGACGTGCCGATGCCGTGCGCCAGCGCGCCGAAGGCGCCGTGGGTGGAGGTGTGGCTGTCGCCGCAGACGATGGTCATGCCGGGCAAGGTGAAACCCTGCTCCGGCCCGATGATGTGGACGATGCCCTGGCGGATGTCATTCTCGGAATAATATTCGACGCCGAAATCCTTGGCGTTCCTGGCCAGCGCCTCGACCTGGATGCGGCTTTCCTCGTTCTTGATGCCGAACTTGCGCTCGGGCGAGGTCGAGACGTTGTGGTCGACCACGGCCAGCGTCTTTTCGGGATGACGGACTTTGCGGCCACTCATGCGCAGGCCCTCGAAGGCCTGCGGGCTGGTCACCTCATGGACGAGGTGGCGGTCGATATAGAGCAGGCAGGTGCCGTCGTCCTGGCGGTCGACGACGTGGTCGTCGAAAATCTTGTCATAGAGGGTGCGCGGTGCGCTCATGTGCGTAAATCCGTCGATATGAGAAAGGGAAGGGCAGACGCCGAGATGTCAGGCGAAACGAGTTGATCAGTCGGCCCGCGTAAGTCGGCTGGTCGGCGCGCCACAGACGCGCGCGGAGAAGCGCGACGGCAGGCGTTTTCTGTCCTGCAGCACGAACCCCTTGTAGGCCGGATCGCCAAAAAGCTCTTCCATGGCGGGGTAGATAGCAATGTTTTGGCTTTTCGGCAATTGGCGGTGGCTGCGCGGGACCTGGGTTCCTCGTCCTCGCGTCCACGCCTCCGGGGGATGCGCACCAAGCTTGGCGGACCCGCGGTTCAAAGCACCTCGAAGACAAACGTCTTCACCAGCGCATCCGGCTCGGCAATCGCATAGCAGCGGAACCACGGGCTTTGCTCCATCAGCCGCCATTTTCCCGTGCGTTCCAGCTCGTCGAAGACGGCCTGGAAACCACCGCTCTCGAACACCTGGTCGCGCACGGTGAAGATGGCGTGGCCGCCTTTCTTCGTGATGCGCACCAGTTCGTGCAGGCCGGAAGCCGGCGCATGGCTGATGGTGAACACGCCGGTCGAGAAGAAGGCGCGGAAATGGCCGTCGGGCCAGGGCAGCGGGCCGCCCAGCATTGCCTGCTTCAGCTCGCCATAGGCGTTGCGGCTGCCGGCGATCTTCAGCATGTCGTCCGACAGGTCGAGCCCGGCGATATCGCCGTAGCCCAGCGCCTTCAGCGACGGCCCGGACAGGCCAGTGCCGCAGCCGGCGTCGAGCAGCGGCCCTTCGCCCGCAGGCACGTGGCGCGCCACCCAGGCGGTGATGAGGAACGGCAGGAGATAACCGAGCGAGGCGGTCTCGCTGTCATAAGTCGCGGCCCATGCGGCATAGGCCTGCGCCAGGGTTTCGGGCGTATCGGCCGTATAGACCGAATCCAGCGCAGCATTGGCCTTGTCGACGTTCATGGGCATGCTCCTCCTCCAGTGCGCAACCGGAGCGTAACGCCGTCCTTGCCGAAACACTATTCCTGATGCTGGCGGCGCAACCGCCGTTCCAGCGCCCGGAGCGCCAAAGACAAGCCGACGGTCAGGATAAGATAGATGTAGGCTGTTATCGAATAGGTCTCGAAGAAGCGGAAGGAACCGGCGGCATAGACCTTGCCCATCTGCGTGATGTCGGCGACACCGAGCACCGAGACCAGCGAGGAATCCTTGACCAGGGCGACGAAGTCATTGCCGAGCGGCGGCAGGATGGTACGGATCGCCTGCGGAAAGACGATGAGCCGGAAACGTTGCGCCCGCGTGAGCCCGAGCGCCTTGGCCGCTTCGATCTGGCCCTTCTCGACCGCCTGGATGCCGGCCCGGAACACTTCGGAGATGAAGGCGGAATAGCCGATGGTCAGCGCCATGACGGCGCGCCACAAGAGCGAGACGTCGCGCACCTGCAACTCGCCGAGATAGCCGGTGCTCTGCAGCGGCGCGGTCAGCGCGTTCCAGGCTGCGACGAAAGCCGGTGCGCCGGCAAACGCGATCCAGAACAAAAGCACCAGGATCGGTACGCCACGGATGATCTCGACATAGAAACGCGCGATCTGCCGCAGCCACTGCGAACCCGACAATCCCATCAGCGCGATGCCGACGCCGATGATCGAGGCCAGCGCGAAGGCGACAATGGTGACGAAGACGGTGACGCCGATGCCCTTGGCGACAGTGGCGAAGACCTGGGCATAAAGATCGCTGGCGGCGATGGCGAGCGCGGCGGCCAAGGCAAGGACAAGGGCGGCGGCCAGCCACCAGGGGAATTCAGGTTTGACGGAGGATGGTGGGGGGGCCATCAGGCGTGGCCGGCGAGGTGCATAGTGCGCAAGGCAGGCGCCAAGGCGCCCCCCTCTGTCCTGCCGGACATCTCCCCCTCAAGGGGGGAGATCAGATGTCTCATCGACCTTCGCCAATCTTCATCGATGCTGCATGTGGGACGAAGGCCAAGCTGCCAATCTCCCCCCTTGAGGGGGAGATGCCCGGCAGGGCAGAGGGGGGCGTTCAAGCGCAAACTCAGCGCGAGTTCCCGCACGCGCACCGCCCGCATCAAGACGAACTACTGCCCCATCTTGTAATCAAGAAACCATTTCTTGTTCAGCGCATCGAACGTGCCGTCGGCCTTGAGCGCGGCGATCGCGGCGTTGACAGGCTTCACCAGGTCGGAGCCCTTGGGAAAGATGAAGCCGAAATCCTCGGTGCCGAGCGGGCCGCCGATCAGCTTCAGCTTGCCCTCGGAAGCGTCGACATAGCCCTTGCCCGCAGTGCCGTCCGTGAGCACCACATCGACGTCGCCAGTCTTCAGCGCCTGCACGGTGGCACCGAACGTCTCGAACAGCTTTATGCGCGGGTTCTGCTCATTGCCGTCCAGCACGCTGTAGACAGCGGTGTAGAAGGGCGTCGTGCCGGCCTGCGCGCCGATCAGCCCGTCCTTGAAGGCGCCGAAGGTCTTGGCGTCGGTGAAGCGGCTCTCGTCGCCGCGCACCAACATGAACTGTTCCGAGCGCATATAGGGGTCAGAGAAATCCACCTTCTGCTTGCGGTCGTCCTTGATGGTGATGCCGGTCATGCCGATGTTGTACTGGTTGTCGGAAACCGCCTGGATCATCGCGTCCCAGGACGTGTTCTGGTACTCGACGGTGAAATTCAGCCGCTTAGCGATCTCGTTCATCGCGTCATATTCCCAGCCGATCTGTTTTCCGGTCTTGGCATCGATGAACTGTAGCGGCGGATAGGCGTTTTCCGTCACCACCACCACTTTCTTGCCGCCGAGATCGGGCAGCGCCTGGGCGAAGGCGGCAACGGGCGCAAGCATGACGGCAAGCAGGCCGGCCAGCAGCAGTTTCGATTTTGTCATGACACACTCCCCGGAAGTGAAAGCGCCCGGACATGGGCCGGGCTTGCAAAGGAAATCCGGCGCCGACTTTAGCTCGCCGCAAGCGCCATGCAAGACGCTCCGCTGCGCCACGGCCGGCGAAAAACGCAAATAGATACTTTCGGCCGGGATTTTGGGGAACGATCCTTGCCGTGGCCGATCAGCCGCGCTGCGGCGCTCCGGCATCGGCCTCGCGCAGCCCGGCGACGAAGCGGGTCAGCGTGCCATGCAGCGACTTCAACTCGGCTGGGTCGAGCGGCATGCTGCAGAGCATGGCGGCGGGGATGTCCCTGGCGCGCTCACGCAAGGCTTGGCCCTTGGCTGTCGGCTCGACCAGCACGCGGCGCTCGTCGGCAGGATCGCGCCGGCGCGTAACCAGGCCGCCGGCCTCGAGCCGCTTGAGCAGCGGCGTCAGCGTCGCCGAATCGAGGCCCAGCGCCTCGCCGAGCTCGCCCACCGTGCTCGGCGCGCGCTCCCACAGCGCCAGCATGGCCAGATATTGCGGATAGGTCAGGCCAAGCGGATCGAGCAACGGCCGGTAGAGCTTCGTCATCAATCCGCTCGCCGAATAGAGCGCGAAGCAGAGCTGGTCGCTGAGCCTTGGGACCGCGCTTGTCCCGGCGTCGCCCGCCGGGACCTGGTTGGCCGTGTCTTTGGTTTTCGCCGTCATGTCGCCTTTGCCGAAATCGCCACCTCGATATTGCCCCTGGTTGCGTTGGAGTAGGGGCAGATCTGGTGCGCTGCCGATACAAGCGCTTCGGCGGCCGCCTGATCAAGACCTTTCGTCTCGGCCGCCAGGGAAACGCCGAGCAGGAAACCGCCCTGACCGTTGGGATGGAGGCTGACAGTGGCCGTCACCGAGGCATCGCGCAGCGGCAGTTTCTGCTTGCCGGCGAGAAACCGCATGGCGCTTTCGAAGCAAGCAGCATAGCCGGCGGCGAAAAGCTGTTCGGGATTGGTGGCGCCACCCTTGCCGCCAAGCTCCTTCGGCATTGCGAGATCGAGGCTGAGCAGGCCGTCATCAGTCTGGACGTGGCCGGCGCGGCCGCCGACGGCACGAGCCTGGGTCGAATAGAGTGCGGTCATATCAAGTCTCCAAAATTAGTTTGTACACGATTATTTAGTCTACCATATTATAGAAATCAATCCCGCTTTGGAAGCCCGCATTTGGCAAAAGGCGGGCTCCGAAACGAAAAAAGGCGGCCGAAGCCGCCTTTTTTTAAGAATATCTGTCTAAACCTTATTCGGCGGCGGCGGCTTCCGCAGCCTTCGCGGCCTCGTCGGCGGCCTTCTTCTCGGCGGCTTCCTTGGCGGCTGTCTCGGCGGCCAGCGCCTGCGCGGCGGCAACCTTCTCGGCCTCGATGCGCGCCTTCTCGGCGTTCAGCGCGTCGCGCTCCTCATCATTGAGCTTGCGGGCGCGCACGCCGGTGTTCTCCGAAATACGGGCCGACTTGCCGCGACGGTCGCGCAGATAATAGAGCTTGGCACGACGCACCTTGCCGCGACGCACGATCTCGACGCCTTCGACCATTGGCGAAAACACGGGGAACACGCGCTCGACGCCTTCGCCGTAGGAGATCTTGCGGACGGTGAAATTTTCCTGGAAGCCCGAACCGGCACGGGCGATGACGACGCCTTCATATGCCTGGACGCGGGTGCGGGTGCCTTCGGTCACGCGGACCTGGACGCGCACGGTGTCGCCGGGCTGGAATTCGGGAAGCTTGCGCTTTGCTTCGATCTTGGCGGCCTGTTCGGCCTCGATCTGACGGATGAGATCCATCTCAATAATCCACTTCTTGTTCTTCCGACAGTCAGAGCGCCCGGCGCTCGCCTTGCAGTTCCAATGACCGCTCGGCTATGCCCTTTGTTCGAAAACATCGGGCAGGGGCGACTACACCGCCATTGTTGACGGGTCCGGCAGATTTCTCCCGGTTCGGCGGGCACATACAGCTATTTCGACGCTTTGTCACGTCTTGGCCGCGTCTTTTTTGCTCGCGTGCACCATCGTATCTGTCCACTACCGGGTTGCAAGGGCCCTTCAAGCTGCCTAAGGCGGGGCAACCATAGTTCTCCGGCGGCATCCTCATGTCCTTTTTCGACGCGGTCCTGCTATTCATGGCGGGTTTTCTTTCCGGCGCCGCCAATGCGGTCGCGGGCGGCGGCACCTTCATCACCTTCGGTGCCATGACCTTGGTCGGCCTGCCGCCGATCGTCGCCAACGCGACCTCCTCGGTGACGCAATTTCCCGGCTACATCACCTCGACGCTGGCCTACCGGGACGACATCCGCCATTTCTGGCGTGGTGCCCTGCTGCTCTGCCTGATATCGGCGCTCGGCGCACTGGCCGGCGCGCTTATCCTGCTGGCGCTGGACAATCCGTCATTTCGCGTCCTGGTGCCATGGCTGCTGCTGGCCGCGACGGCGCTGTTCGCCGCCGGGCCGTGGCTGAAGCCCGCACCCAAGCCGGGGCATGAGGCTTCTGTGGGCTCGTTGGCCGGCTCGCTGGCGCAGTTCGTCACCGCCATCTATGGCGGCTTCTTCGGGGCCGGCATGGGCGTGATGATGCTGGCGACGCTCGGCCTGACCCAGGCCGGCGACTACCACCGCCTGAACGCGCTGAAAAACATGCTGGCCATGGTCATCGCAGCGGTCGCCATCGTCGTCTTCGTCTCGGGTGGCGTCGTCGCCTGGCCGCAAGCGATCATCATGATCCCCGGCGGCGCGTTGGGCGGCTATGCCGGCGTGTGGATCGCCAAGCGCGTGCCGCAGAACGTGGTGCGTGGCTTCGTCGTCGCGGTCGGGCTGTTCCTGGCTTTCTACTATTTCGCCAAGGGCTGAGGAGAGCCGAGCAAGTCCGGCCGCCGTTCTCGAGTCAGCTTCTCCGACTGTGCCCGCCGCCACGCCGCGATCTTGCCGTGGTTGCCCGAGGTCAGCACCTCGGGAATAGGCCGGCCCTCGAAATCCTGCGGCCGCGTGTAGTGCGGGTGTTCGAGCAGGCCGTTTTCAAAGCTCTCTTCTTCACCCGACACCGCATTGCCCATGACGCCGGGCAGCAGCCGCACGACCGCGTCGAGCAGCACAAGCGCCGCCGGCTCGCCACCGGACAGAATGAAGTCTCCGACCGAGACTTCCTCCAATCCTCGCGCGTCGATCACCCGCTGGTCGATGCCTTCGAAGCGGCCGCACAGGATGACGGCGCCCGGCCCGGCGGCCAGTTCGCGCACGCGCGCCTGCGTCAGCGGCTTTCCACGCGGGCTCATCAGCAGCCGTGGCCGCAAATCGCCTTCGGGCGAGGCATGGTCGATCGCCCTGGCCAAGACATCGGCGCGCATGACCATGCCGGCGCCGCCGCCGGCCGGCGTGTCGTCGACAGTGCGGTGGCGGTCGGTTGCGAAGTCGCGGATCTGGATCGCCTGCAGCGACCATGTACCGGCCTCCAGCGCCCGCCCGGCCAGCGAAAGGCCAAGCAGACCCGGAAACATTTCCGGGTAGAGCGTAAGCACGGAGGCGGAGAAGCTCACCGGTTGCCCCCGGCGTCCCTCGGGCCGCGCGGCCTGCCCTTCGGGTCGAAGCCTTCCTCGCGCGGCGCTTCGCCGTCCTCGTCCTCGACCAGTCCGGCCGCCGCCTGGTTGACGCGCACAAAACCCTCGGCGATGGACACTTCGGGCACCGCGGCCTGCGTGAACGGGATCAACACGCCCTTGCGTCCGGCCAGCGTCACATCGAGGATGTCGCCGCCGCCGAAATTGTGCACGGCGACGACCTTACCAAGGACGGCTCCCGTATCGTCCCGAACCTCCAGACCGATCAGGTCGGCATGATAGAATTCGTCTTCCTCGCCGTCATCGGGCAGCATGGAGCGATCGACGAACAGCTCCGTGCCGGCCAGCGCCTCGGCCGCGTTGCGGTCGCTGACGCCCTTGAAGCGCACCACGACCACGGTGTTGGCGGGCCTTATGTCGATGATCTGGAAGGCGCGGCCGTCCTTCGCATAAAGCGGCCCGTAATCGGCGAGCGCCAGCGGATCGCCGGTGAAGGTTTTGACGCGCAATTCGCCCTTGATGCCGTGGGCGGCGCCGATCACGGCCATCTGGACGGGGTTCTGGGGCTTGCTCATGGCGCGCTTTTACCTTCGTCATCCATGGGCGGAGCAGGCACGAAGCGACTGCGCAGACCCGTGGATCCCTTCCGTTACTGTGATCAAAACCGACGGCAGTTCAGAAAGGCTCACGGGTCTCGTCCCTGCAACTCTCTATTTGCGGATACCCCGTTTGGCCAATCACCACGGTTTTGACTTGCCGCCGGTCGACTCCTAGCCCCACCGGATTGTCATTTCAATGACGCCTCTTCACCGCTTCCTAACCCGGCTGCCGGAAAATGACGGCGAACCGGAACGACGCCATGCAGGAATTCCTTATCCCGGCAAAGCCCGACCTCCAGGCGGCGCGCGAAAGCTGGCTCAAGATGCTCGCGCGAGAACGTCGGCTGTCGCCCGAGACGGTGGAAGCCTACGAGCGCGACACCAGGCAGTTCCTGCATTTCCTGACGGGTCATAATGGCGGCCCGCCCGGCATAGCCGACATCGCCGATCTGCGCCCGGCCGACCTGCGCGGCTTTCTGGCCGCCCGCCGCAATGAAGGCGCAGGCGCCCGCACGCTCGGCCGGGGGCTGGCCGGCATTCGCTCACTCTTGCGCTTTCTGGAACGGCGTGGTCTCGCCAACGCAGCGGGCGCGGCGGCCCTGCGCGCGCCTCGCCAACCAAAGTCACTGCCGAAACCGCTGACGGCCAGTGACGCAAAACATGTCGTTTCCGTCGAGGGTCAATTGGCGGAGGAACCCTGGATCGCCGCCCGCAACGCCGCCGTGCTGACGCTGCTCTACGGCTCGGGCCTGCGCATTTCCGAGGCGCTCGGCCTTGCCGGCGCCGAACTGGCGTCGGAGGCCGACACGGTGCTGCGCGTCACCGGCAAGGGCGGCAAGACGCGGCTGGTGCCGGTGCTGCCGGTGGCGCTCAGGGCGGTTGCCGAATACCGCCGGCTGTGCCCCTACCATCTCGACCCCAAGGGCCGGTTGTTTCGCGGCGCGCGCGGCGGCCCGCTCAACCCGGCCATCGTCCAGCGCGAGATGGCCAAGCTGCGCTCGGCGCTCAACCTGCCGGACACCGCAACGCCGCACGCCTTGCGCCATTCCTTCGCCACGCATCTGCTCGGCCGCGGCGGCGACCTGCGCACCATCCAGGAACTGCTCGGCCATGCCAGCCTGTCGACCACGCAGATCTACACCGGCGTCGATACGTCGAGGCTGTTGGAGATCTATGAATCGGCTCACCCGAGGGCGTGAAGTATTGGGGTTGCGCGAGGCTTCCGGACTTCGCCACGGGATGATGAGGGGTGGG
Organism: Mesorhizobium sp. B264B1B; assembly: GCF_020165765.1. NCBI lineage: Bacteria > Pseudomonadati > Pseudomonadota > Alphaproteobacteria > Hyphomicrobiales > Phyllobacteriaceae > Mesorhizobium > Mesorhizobium sp. B264B1B. Next base: position 40,337 of record NZ_JAIUIS010000016.1, on the reverse strand, counting down.
CGGCTCAACCAACCGCAAGCCGTTCAGTAATTCGAGCGATAGTCAAAACTGATTGAACCGAAGACAATTTCGTTCTCCGGGTTAACCGTTTTGCCGTTTTTCCAGCTTAGGAAAGGACCATGAAACGGGTCATCGTCATCGCCGACCGCGCTGCGCTCTTCTCGCTGAAGCTGCTCCTGGCGTTCCATGTGCTGTTCTTCCTGTCTCTGCTCGCCGTCCTGTTGTTTGCGGCGGGCAAGGCGCATGCCGAAATCCCGTCCTGCACCGGCGCCGACATGCTGTCGGCGTTGCAGAAAAGTGACCCGTCCACCTACCGCAAGATCGAGGCGGAAGCCGCCGCAACGCCGAACGGCAAGGGCCTGCTGTGGAAGCTGGAGAAGACGGGCGAACAGCCGTCCTTCCTGTTCGGCACCATGCATATGACCGACCCGCGCGTCACAGCGCTGCCGCCGGCGGCGCAGAAGGCCTATGACGGCGCCGGCACCATCGTCATCGAGACCACCGAAGTGCTCGACCAGCAGAAGATGATGGCGGCCCTGCTCAAGCAGCCGGAGCTGATGATGTTCACCGACAGCACCACGCTGTCGTCGCTGCTGTCGCCCGACGACGCCGCGGCGGTCGACAAGGCGCTCGACGAACGCGGCATCCCGCCGGCAACCGTCGCCAAGATGAAGCCGTGGATGCTGTCGGCCATGGTGGCGCTTCCAGCCTGCGAGCTCGCCCGCAAGGCGGGCGGCGCGCCGGTGCTCGACGTCAAGCTTGCCGAGGATGCCAAGGCCTCCGGCAAATCCGTCGAAGGGCTGGAAACCGTCGCCGACCAGCTGCGCGCCATGGCTTCGCTGCCGATGGCGTTCCACATGAAGGGACTGGTCGACACGCTGAAGCTCGGCGACAAGATGAACGACGTCAACGAAACCATGATCGTGCTCTACCAGCGCGGCGAGACCGGCATGTTCTGGCCGCTGTTTCGCGCCGTGCTGCCCGGCGAGACGGGCGACGCGACAGGCTATGCGGCGTTCGAGCAGACCATGATCACCAGCCGCAACAAGGCGATGGTCGATCATGCCGGACCATTCCTCGCCAAAGGCAGTGCCTTCATCGCCGTCGGCGCGCTGCATCTGCCCGGTCCCGAGGGCCTGGTCGAGGATTTCCGCAAAGCCGGCTATACTGTCACCGCTGTCGATTGAGTCGCGTGGGCAGCGGAGGAATCAGGCGCCGCGTTTTCGGCGCTTTCCTTCCCTAGCGTGAAACCCCATCGACGGTTGCGCGTTGATGGCTGTTGATTGATCATTTTCATCCACGGAGGACACTTTTATGGCGAATCCATCAAACGACACGCCCAGATCAGGTGGCGGCGGCAGCCCTTGGCTGATTGCATTGGTCGTCGTTATTCTGGCGATTGTCGCGTATTATGTTTTCGGAAGAAGTGGTGAGCATCCGGCGACCGAACCGCCCGCCGCGAGCACACCGGCCCCGGCGCCAGCGCCCGCGGAGCCGATGAAGCCCGCCGAACCGGCTCCTGCCCCTGCCCCTGCCCCAGCACCCGCGCCGGCCCCTGCACCGGCGACACCGGCTCCTGCGCCAGCCCCAGCTCCCGCACCGGCCCAGTAATCGGGCCACGGCTTTCAACGAAGAACGGCCCGCCTTCCGGTGGGCCGTTCTGTTTGGGGCAGGCAAGGAGGCAATTCCCTCAAGGGAAGCGTTACGCGCTTGCCCGGGAAAACCGTTTCACGGTTTTCCTGGATCGTTCTAAATATGGATCGGCTTGAAGAACGTCGCCAATGCCGCTTCCTTCACTGCTTCCGACATGGTCGGATGGGCATGACAGGTGCGGGCGAGATCTTCCGACGAGCCGCCGAATTCCATCAGCACCGCCGCCTCGTGGATCATCTCGCCGGCGCCGAAGCCGACGATGTGAACGCCGAGCACGCGGTCGGTGGCCTTGTCGGCCAGGATCTTGACGAAGCCGTCGGTGTGCAGCATGGCGCGCGCCCGGCCATTGGCGGTGAACGGGAATTTCCCGACCTTGTAGTCGATGCCGGCCTTCTTCAATTCTTCCTCGGTCTTGCCGACCGAAGCGATCTCCGGGCTGGTGTAGACGACGCTCGGAATGACGTCATAGTTCACATGGCCGGCCTGGCCGGCAATGGTCTCGGCCACTGCCACGCCCTCATCCTCGGCCTTGTGCGCCAGCATCGGCCCGGCGATGACATCGCCGATGGCATAGATGCCTGGTACGTTGGTCCTGAGGTGCGCGTCGGTCTTGACCCGGCCGCGCTCATCGACCTCGACGCCCGCTTCCTTCAGGCCCAGGCTGTCGGCGAAAGCGCGGCGGCCGGTGGCGATCAGCACCATGTCGGCCTCGATCGTCTCGGCCGCGCCGCCTTTCACAGGCTCGAAAGTGACGCTGGCGCCCTTCTTGGCCTTGGCGACGCCGGTGACCTTGGCGCCGAGCCTGAATTCGAAGCCCTGCTTGGAGAGCAGCCGCTGGAATTGCTTGGAGACCTCACCGTCCATACCGCCGAGGATGGTGTCGAGGAATTCGACCACGGTGACCTTGGCGCCGAGCCGCGCCCAGACCGAGCCGAGCTCGAGCCCGATGACGCCGCCGCCGACCACGACGAGATGGCCGGGCACCTTGTCCAGCGACAGCGCGCCGGTCGAGGACACGATGACTTTTTCGTCGAAGTCGACCGTGACGCCAGGAATGCCGGCGACATCCGAGCCGGTGGCGATGACGATGTTCTTCGTCTCGATTTCCTCGACCTTGCCGTCCTCGCTCGTCACCGACACCTTGCCCGCCGCGACCACCGTGCCGATGCCGCGAAAACTATCGATCTTGTTCTTCTTGAACAGGAAGGCGACGCCGTTGACGTTCGCCGTCACCGTGGCATCCTTGTGCGCCATCATCTTCTTCAAATTGAGCTTCGGTGTCACTTCGACACCCAGTGTGTCGAAGGAGTGGCCGGCTTCGGCGAACATCTCGGAGGCATGCAGCAACGCCTTGGACGGAATGCAGCCGATGTTGAGGCAGGTGCCGCCGAAGGTCGGGTTCTTCTCGACCACCGCGACCTTCAGCCCGAGCTGCGCCGCCTTGATGGCGCAGACATAGCCGCCCGGTCCCGAGCCGATGATTACGACGTCATAAGCCATGTTTGTTTCCCTTTTTCTTGGGGCGCTCAGCGGCCGCCGCTGACGTTCAGGATCGCGCCGGTCGTATAGGACGCGGCATCGGACAACAGGTAGAGAACCGCGCCCGCGACTTCATCCGCGGTGCCGGCTCTTTTCATCGGCAGAAGATCGCGGAAGCGTTCTATCCGGTCCGGCTGTCCACCCGAGGCATGGATTTCGGTATCGATGATGCCCGGCCGCACCGCATTGACGCGGATGCCTTCCAGCGCCACCTCGCGGGCGAGCCCCATGGTGAAGGTGTCGATCGCGCCCTTGGACGCGGCGTAGTCGACATATTCGCCCGGCGAGCCCAGAACTGCCGCAGCCGACGAGATGTTGACGATGGATCCACCCGACCCACCGTGACGGCTCGACATCCGCTTCACCGCTTCGCGGGCGCAGAGGAACGACCCCACGACATTGATGCGCATCATGCGCTCCAGCCGTGAAACATCCATCTCATCGACCCGCGCCTTGACGTCGACGATGCCGGCATTGTTGACGAAAGCATCGAGCCGGCCATAGCCGCGGTCGACGGCTTCAAACATGGCAACGATATCGGATTCGACGCCGACATCGCCCCTGACCGCAAAGGCCTCGCCGCCTGCGGCCTTGATTTCGCCGACCAGTGCCTCGGCGGCGGTCTGGTGGGAGGTGTAGTTGACCGCTACGCGATAGCCAGCCTTCGACCCGAGCCGGCAGATCGCGGCGCCGATGCCGCGGCTGCCACCGGTGACCAGCAGCACCTTTTGCGTCCCGCTCATTCCTGGCATCCCTTCAAGGCAAACACGTCCGACGGCACTTTCGAAAACCCGGCGCCGCCATAGGCGGTGGATTGATGCAACACCGGACCGAGATCGGGCAGGATCAGCGTCTTCGGTGCTTCGACGCCTTCGGCCGGCAACAGGCCGATGCTGCCCTTTTCATCCGACGTATAGATGACGCCGCTCCACAAGGTGCAGGCGGCAAGCTCGGTGCCGGTAACGTCGCCTCCCGGGCATTTGTACATCAGCGCCCCGTTCGGCCGCGAAACACCTTCGTTCCATTGGACGATGCCGTTCAGCACCACATCGTTGTCGAGGATCAAGCGGAACGTGTTGGTGACGGTCGCCGACGTGCCGGTCGGCGTAAAATTGATCTCACTGCCGCTCTGGGCATCGCCGTAGACGGCGAGTTCGGCCGGGCATGCGGCATTAGCGTGGACAGCGGCGAATGCCATACCGGCCGCCAGCGCTATCGGTCTGGCAGGCCCAGGGAACAGGGCCATTATTGGCTACTCCGACCGCGAGCCGCCATCCGACCGCCTCACAGATCAAGCACCAGCCGTTCCGGATCCTCCAGACTTTCCTTGACGCGCACCAGGAAGGTCACCGCTTCCTTGCCGTCGACGATGCGGTGATCGTAGCTCAGCGCCAGATACATCATCGGCCGGATCACGATCTGGCCGCCGACCACCACGGGCCGGTCCTGGATCTTGTGCATGCCCAGAATACCCGACTGCGGCGCGTTGAGGATCGGCGTGGACATCAGCGACCCGTAGACGCCGCCATTGGAAATCGTGAACGTGCCGCCCTGCATGTCGGCGACCGACAGCTTGCCGTCGCGCGCGGCGATGCCGAGCCGGCCGATCTCCTTCTCGATCTCGGCGATAGACATCTGGTCGGCATCGCGCACCACCGGAACGACCAGACCCTTCTCGGTGCCGACGGCGACGCCGATATGGGCGTAGTTCTTGAAGATGATATCGGTGGCATCGATCTCGGCGTTGACCGAGGGGATTTCCTTCAGCGCGTGCGTGACGGCCTTGGTGAAGAAACCCATGAAGCCGAGCTTCACGCCGTGCTTCTTCTCGAACACGTCCTTGTACTTGGTCCTGAGCGCCATCACCGCTGACATGTCCACCTCGTTGAAGGTGGTGAGCATGGCGGCGGTCGACTGCGCTTCCTTGAGCCGGCGCGCGATGGTCTGGCGCAGCTTGGTCATGCGCACGCGCTCCTCGCGCGCCGCGTCGTTGCCTGAGGACGGCGCACGGGCAGCAACCGGCGCTGCCGGGGCCGGGGCCGCCTTCGGCGTCTCGGCCGGCTGCGACGGCGCACCCTTGGAGATGGCGTCGAGCACGTCGCCCTTCAGCACCTGGCCGCGCTTGCCGGAGCCGGAAAGCTGGTCGACCGACAGATTGTTCTCGGCGATCAGTTTCGCCGCTGCCGGCGCCGGCGGCATGGTGCGCGGCTCGACCGGACCGGCGTCGCCGGCGACCTTGGCGGTCTCGGCGGCGGCCTGTTTGGTGGTCTGCGCGGCGTCGGGGCTCGATGCCTGCGCCACGGCTTGCGGCTTGGTGACCGGTGCGGCGGCGGCGCCGGCCGAAATCGAGCCCAGAAGCGCGCCGACCCCGACCGTCTCGCCTTCCTTGGCCGCGATCTCGCCCAAGATTCCAGCGCCCGGCGAGGGAACCTCGACCGTCACCTTGTCGGTTTCGAGCTCGACCAGCGGCTCGTCGGCGGCAATGGCATCGCCCACCTTCTTGAACCATTTGCCGATGGTCGCCTCGGTGACGGATTCGCCGAGAGTGGGAACGCGGATTTCGGTAGCCATTGTGCCTGTCCGTTTCTATCTGTCTGTTCTATTCGCCCAATTCTGCCTACTCGCCGAGCGCATCTTCGAGCAAGGCGGCGAGCTGGGCGAGGTGCTTGGACATAAGCCCGGTCGCCGGCGAGGCGGCTGCCGGCCGGCCGGTGTAGCGCACCCGCTGGTGCTTGGCGTCGATATGCGCCAGCACCCATTCCAGATACGGGTCGATGAACGACCATGCGCCCATGTTCTTGGGCTCCTCCTGGCACCACACCATTTCGGCATTGCGGAAGCGCGACAATTCGGTGATCAGCGCCTTGGCCGGGAACGGGTAGAGTTGTTCGACACGCAGCAGATAGATGTCGTTGATGCCGCGTTTCTCGCGCTCCTCGTAGAGGTCGTAATAGACCTTGCCCGAGCACAGCACGACACGGCGGATCTTGGAATCCTTGGTCAGCTTGATGGCCTGGTTGGGCAAGAGCTGGGCATCGTCCCACAGCAGCCGGTGGAACGAGCTTTCGCCCGACATTTCCGGCAGCGTCGACACCGCCCGCTTGTGGCGCAACAGTGACTTCGGCGTCATCAGGATCAGCGGCTTGCGGAAGTCGCGCTTCAACTGCCGACGCAATATGTGGAAGTAGTTGGCCGGCGTCGTGCAGTTGGCCACTTGCATGTTGTCTTCGGCGCAGAGCTGGAGGAAACGCTCAAGCCGGGCAGACGAATGTTCCGGCCCCTGGCCCTCATAGCCATGCGGCAGCAGGCAGACGAGGCCCGACATTCTCAGCCACTTGCGCTCTCCGCTGGATATGAACTGGTCGAACACCACCTGGGCGCCATTGGCGAAGTCGCCGAACTGCGCTTCCCACAGCGTCAGCGCCTTCGGCTCGGCCAGGCTGTAGCCATATTCGAAGCCGAGCACGGCTTCTTCGGACAGCATCGAGTTGATGACCTCATAGCCCGCCTGCGCCGCCGACAGATTGTTGAGCGGGATGTAGCGGGTCTCGTCGCGCTGGTCGTAGAGCACGGAATGGCGCTGCGAGAAGGTACCGCGCTCCGAATCCTGCCCGGAGAGGCGGATCGGGTTGCCGTCGAGCAGGATGGCGCCAAAAGCCAGCGCCTCGGCCGTCGACCAGTCGATGCCTTCGCCGGATTCGATGGCCTGGCGGCGGTTTTCGAGGAAGCGGATGATCGTCTTGTGCGCCTCGAAATCTTTCGGCACCTCGGTCAGCTTCTTGCCGATCTCCTTCAGTGTCTTGGCCGGCACTGCGGTCTTGCCGCGCCGCTGTTCATCCTGGTTGTCGGCCGTACGCAGGCCCGACCAGGCGCCATCCAACCAATCGGCCTTGTTGGGCTTGTAATGCTGGCCGACTTCCCACTCGGATTCCAGATGCTCCCGCCAGTCGGCCTTGAGCTTGTCGAACTCGGCCTGCGTCAAGTGGCCTTCGGCGATCAGCCGGTCGGCATAGATCTGCACCGTTGTCTTATGGTTGCGGATGTTGCGGTACATGATCGGCTGCGTGAAGGCCGGCTCGTCGCCCTCGTTGTGGCCGAAGCGGCGGTAGCAGAACATGTCGACCACGACAGGCTTGTGGAATTTCATGCGGAATTCGATCGCCACCTTGGTGGCGTGCACCACGGCTTCCGGATCGTCGCCATTGACGTGGAAGATCGGCGCCTCGATCATCTTGGCGACGTCGGACGGATAGGGCGACGAGCGCGAGAAACGTGGGTTGGTGGTGAAGCCGATCTGGTTGTTGATGATGAAATGCAATGTGCCGGCAACGCGGTGGCCGCGCAGGCCCGATAGGCCGAGGATTTCGGCAATGACACCCTGGCCGGCAAAGGCTGCGTCGCCATGCAGCAAAAGCGGCAGCACCTTGGCCCGCTCTTCCAGCGGCACGATCTCCTCGCGACCGCGGCCGAACAGATAATCCTGCTTGGCGCGCGCCTTGCCCATCACCACAGGGTCGACGATTTCCAGATGCGAGGGATTGGCGGTCAGCGACAGGTGCACCTTGTTGCCGTCGAACTCGCGGTCCGAGGAGGCGCCAAGATGGTATTTGACGTCGCCCGAGCCCTCGACCTCGTCGGGTGCGGCCGAGCCGCCCTTGAATTCATGGAAGATGGCGCGATGCGGCTTGGCCATCACCTGGGAGAGCACGTTGAGGCGGCCGCGGTGCGCCATGCCGAGCACGATCTCCTTCAGCCCGAGCTGGCCGCCGCGCTTGACAATCTGTTCCAGTGCCGGGATCAGCGCTTCGCCGCCGTCGAGGCCGAAGCGCTTGGTGCCCTTGAACTTGACGTCGGCGAACTGCTCGAAGCCCTCGGCCTCGATCAGCTTCTGCAGGATCGCCTTCTTGCCGGTCGCGGTGAAGGAAATCTCCTTGTCGGCGCCCTCGATGCGCGCCTGGATCCACGCTTTCTCTTCCGGATCGGAGATATGCATGAACTCGACGCCCAGCGTCGAGCAATAGGTGCGGGTCAGGATGTCGAGCATCTGGCGGATGGTGCCGAATTCGAGCCCGAGCACATTGTCGAGGAAGATCGGCCGGTCGTAGTCGGCTTCGGTGAAGCCGTAATTCTCTGGCGAAAGCTCGTTGTAATCCTCGAGCGTGGCGATGCCGAGCGGGTCGAGATTGGCGTGCAGATGGCCGCGCATGCGATAGGCGCGGATCATCATGATGGCGCGCACGGAATCGCGCGTCGCCTGGTGCACGTCGGCGTCGGAAGGGGCGGCACCGTTGGCGGCAGCCTTCTCCTTGACCTTCTTTTCGATGTGCTTTTCGACCAGGCCCCAATTGCCGTCGAGCGCCGATACCAGCTCGCCATTGGCCTGCAGAGGCCAGGAGGGCTTGGCCCACGAGGCGCCCTTGGCGTTCTTGCGGACATCCCCGGCATCGTCCTTCAGGCCGGCGAAGAACTCCTGCCATTCGAGATTGACCGAGGCTGGATCGTCCTCATACGCCGCATAGAGCGCGTCGATATAATCGGCATTGCCGCCATAGAGGAAAGAGGTGAGCGAAAATTGGTCGTTGGCCTGATCTTGTCGTGCCATTTTGTCTGCGGAGCCTGGCTCCGTCTCCTTTCGAGGGGAATAGTGAGTAGTCAGTAAGGAGTAGGAAAAATGAAGACTTTCCCGTTCAGCTGCTACTCACCCGTTCTTCCCTTTTCACTACTCACTATTGACTACTCACTAGCCCTTAATTGCCTCGACCAGCGTCGTGCCCAGCCGGGCCGGCGATGGCGAAACTTTTATCCCGGCCGATTCCATTGCCGCGATCTTGTCTTCGGCGCCGCCCTTGCCGCCCGAGATGACCGCGCCCGCATGGCCCATGGTGCGGCCGGCCGGCGCCGTGCGTCCGGCGATGAAGCCCGCCATCGGCTTGCGGCGGCCGCGTTTGGCCTCGTCCTTGAGAAACTGCGCGGCGTCTTCCTCGGCCGAGCCGCCGATCTCGCCGATCATGATGATCGACCTGGTCTCGTCGTCGGCGAGGAACATTTCGAGCACGTCGATGAATTCGGTGCCTTTGACGGGATCGCCACCGATGCCGACGGCGGTGGTCTGGCCGAGGCCGACATTGGTGGTCTGGAACACGGCTTCATAGGTAAGCGTTCCCGAGCGCGAAACAACACCGACCGAACCCTTGCGGAAGATGTTCCCGGGCATGATGCCGATCTTGCATTCGTCGGGGGTGAGCACGCCGGGACAGTTCGGGCCGATCAGCCGCGATGTCGAACGGTCGAGCCGCGCCTTGACCTTGATCATGTCCATGACGGGAATGCCTTCGGTGATGCAGACGATGAGCGGGATTTCGGCCTCGATGGCCTCGATGATGGCTTCGGCAGCACCCGCTGGCGGCACATAGACGACGGAAGCGTTGGCGCCGGTCTTGGCCTTGCCCTCGGCGACGGTGGCGAAGATCGGCAGGTTCTCGCCCTTGGCGCCGGTCCAGGTCTCGCCGCCCTTCTTGGGATGGATGCCGCCGACCATCTTGGTCCCGTGATAGGCCAGCGCCTGTTCGGTGTGGAAGGTGCCGGTCTTGCCGGTCAGGCCCTGCACGAGCACCTTTGTGTTCTTGTCGACGAGAATGGACATGGTGAGAACGCCTCTGAATTCAGCGATTACAAGAAAGGATTGACGGCTCGCACCGAGCCATAAACCTGGTTGTGGTTGAGATCTTCGGTGTAGAAAATCGGCGCGCCGAGATATCCGGCTGCGGCAAGAAGCGCGGCGTCGTAGTAGTGGATTCCGTAGCGGCGGGCGAGGTCCAGTCCTGCGCGAACATAGCTTTCGTCGACAGGCACCAGCGGACAAGTGCCGAGGAGGACCAGCCATTGGTCGAGCAGATCATCCCCCAGAAGGGATTTTCCTCGCGCCACCGCTGTGAATTCGGCCAAGGTTTGCCCCGACACGCCAAAGACAGTGCTCGATACGAGGTCTTCTGCGATTGGCGCGCGACGTGGGTCACGATTCTTCTCCGAAGCCGCGTAGATCAGGACGTTCGTGTCGAGAAAGCAGTCGATCTTCCCGGTCGGCATAGGCGTCCCTTCGAACCCACTTGTAGGGGGTGTCGGCGCTGTCGCTCCGTTTCGCGGCCTCGTCCATAAGCCGCTTCATTCCCGCCTTGGCCCAGGCAATCCGATCTTCCTGCTCGACTTCATGCGCAAGCAGTGAACGAATGAGGGCGTTGAGCGTCGTCTTGCGACGTCCGGCAAGGCCTCGCGCCTTCTCGAGCAGGGCCTCGTCCATGGCCAGGGTGACGTTCTTCATCGCTCGTCTCCACATAAACACACAGCCAATATATGTGTGATTATGTGTCTTTCTTCAACCGCTTTGCCCAGGATTTCCATCGCTCAGCCATCCCCCAAAACGGAAGGCGGGACGCGCCGGTAAAGGCCGCTAATCATGTCTTGCCAGCCGTCGCTGCCGACGGGCTGGCATTGCAGTCGCATGCGATAGCTGTCGCTGCCGTCGAAAGCGTAGGTCACGCGTGCGGCCCCGCGCGGCGACGAGCGCAACAGCGTCAGTGTGTTGCCCTCCCACGTGCCGGAGGCCGGCGAGGCCGGCACAAAGCCCATCGAATCGAACTGATGCATGGTGACAAGGCTGTTTTGCCGGTCGAAGCCGAACACGCTGTGCGCGCCGAACGAAATCGTCCCGTCGCGGCGCTGGCGATAGCGTTGCACTACGAACAGGCCGCCGAACTGTGCCTCTGCCAGTACTTCCGAAGTCGCTGAGCCGCCATCGGCCCATTGTGTGTCCGCGACCTCTTCCTCGCCACGCCACGCGCCGACCAGCGCCTGCAGGCGCTGGTGATCGGGCGAGAGCGAGGAGAAGGAGGCCGCGTTCATGGTTCAGAGCCGCTTCAGGTCGGTGACGGTGAGATCGCTCTTGGCATTGCCGGTGTTGAGCGTCGTCGCCGGCTCGAACATCAGCACCACCGGTTCCGGTGTCAGCGAACGCGGCCGGTGCTCGACGCCGCGCGGCACGACGATGAAGTCGCCTTCGCCGAGCTCGACCGGACCGTCGCGGAAATCGATGGCGATGCGACCGCGCAGCACGAGGAAGGCTTCGTCTTCGTTGTCATGGGCATGCCAGTCGAAAACCGCGCCGAACTTGGCGACCTTCGCCTGGCTGTCATTGACGTCGCCGGCGATATGCGGATCGAAGACATCCGCGATCTTCGCATCCGCAGCCTCGACGAGGTTTATCTTGCGTGGAGGCACTTGATCAGCCCTTCACCGCCGCCACGATCTTCTTGGCCGCGTCGTCAAGATCGTCGGCTGACACGACGTTGAGGCCGCTGTCGTTGATGATCTTCTTGCCGAGTTCGGCATTGGTGCCTTCCAGGCGCACGACCAGCGGCACTTTCAGGCCGACTTCCTTGACCGCGGCGATAACGCCCTCGGCGATGATGTCGCATTTCATGATGCCGCCGAAGATGTTGATCAGGATGCCCTTGACCGCCGGATCCCTGGTGATGATCTTGAAGGCCGCCGTCACCTTTTCCTTCGACGCGCCGCCGCCGACATCGAGAAAGTTGGCCGGCTCGGCGCCGTAGAGCTTGATGATGTCCATCGTCGCCATGGCGAGGCCGGCGCCATTGACCATGCAGCCGATATTGCCGTCGAGCGCGACATAGGCGAGGTCGTATTTCGACGCCTCGATCTCCTTCTCGTCCTCTTCGGTGGTGTCGCGCAGCTCGAGCACATCCGGATGGCGAAACAGCGCGTTGTTGTCGAACGACACCTTGGCGTCGAGGACGCGCAGCCGACCGTTTTTCATGACGATCAGGGGATTGACCTCGAGCAGGCTCATGTCCTTCTCGACGAAGGCCTTGTAGAGGATCGGGAACAGCGTGCCGCCGTCCCTGGCAGCATCGCCGTCGAGCTTCAGCGCGCCATTGAGTTTCTTCACGTCATCCGCGGTAACGCCCTTTTCCGGATCGATGGCGACGGTGATGATCTTTTCCGGCGTGTCGTGGGCGACCGCCTCGATGTCCATGCCGCCTTCGGTCGAGACGACGAAGGCGATGCGGCCGACCGAACGGTCGACCAGAACAGACAGATAGAGCTCGCGCTCGATATCGGCGCCATCCTCGATATAGAGCCGGTTGACCTGCTTGCCGGCCGGGCCGGTCTGCTTGGTCACCAGCGTGTGGCCGAGCATCTCGTTGGCGTTGGCGACGACGTCGGCGACCGACTTGGCCAGCCGCACGCCGCCCTTGGCGTCGGGCCCGAGCTCCTTGAACTTGCCCTTGCCGCGGCCGCCGGCATGGATCTGGCTCTTCACCACATAGAGCGGGCCGGGCAGCGCCTTGGCGGCGGCTTCCGCCTCATCAGCCTTGAACACCGGCACGCCTTGGGCCACCGGCGCGCCAAAGCCCTTCAGCAGCGCCTTGCCCTGATATTCATGGATGTTCATCTGGATCGTCTCCGGATCAGCTGCTGGGGTTCACTTCGAGGCGAGTTGCGGCGCGATCTTGACGCAGGCCTCGGTCAGGCCTTGCACCGCCGCTACCGAGCTATCGAACATCTTCTGCTCTGGCTTGGAAAGCTCGATCTCGATGACGCGCTCGACGCCACCGGCGCCGATCACCACGGGAACGCCGACATAGGTGTTCTTCACGCCATACTGGCCGGAAAGATGAGCCGCGCAAGGCAGCACACGCTTCTTGTCCTTGAGATAGGCTTCAGCCATCGAGATCGCCGATGCGGCCGGCGCATAATAGGCCGAGCCGGTCTTCAACAGGCCGACGATTTCGGCGCCGCCATCGCGGGTGCGCTGCACGATCTGGTCGAGCTTCTCCTTCGAGGTCCAGCCCATCTTGACGAGATCGGGCAGAGGAATGCCTGCAACCGTCGAATAGCGGATCATCGGCACCATGGAATCGCCATGGCCGCCGAGCACGAAGGCGGTAACGTCCTCGACCGAGACCTTGAACTCCTCGGCCAGGAAATAGCGGAAGCGAGCGCTGTCGAGCACGCCGGCCATGCCCACGACATGGGTGTTGGGCAGGCCGGAAAACTTCTGCAGCGCCCAGACCATCGCATCCAGCGGATTGGTGATGCAGATGACGAAGGCCTTCGGCGCGTACTTCTTCAGGCCGGCGCCGACCTGTTCCATGACCTTGAGGTTGATGCCGAGCAGATCGTCGCGGCTCATGCCCGGCTTGCGCGGCACGCCGGCGGTGACGATGCAGACGTCCGCCCCTTCGATCCCGGCATAGTCGTTGACGCCGGTCAGCCTGGAATCGAACCCGTCGACCGGCGACGATTGCGCGATATCGAGCCCCTTGCCCTGCGGGATGCCTTCGGCAATATCGAACAGAACCACGTCGCCGAGGTCCTTGAGGCCGATCATGTGAGCGAGCGTGCCGCCGATCATGCCAGAGCCGATAAGCGCTATCTTGTTGCGTGCCATGTCAGGATAGTTTCCCTTTGTTCGTGATGTCGCTCAAATCGCTGACGATCTGATGACGGCGTCGAGGAAGAGACCGGAATGCTGCGGGGATCCCGCGAGATTTCGCCGCACCCAATAGCCCCGGCGCCGCGTAAATTCAAACGATTATTTTGGAGCGAGCGTTTTCAATCGGTTAGAGTAACCGGGATTTACGTAAACGTAAAAGTTTTTAACTCGACTGAAGAGAATTTACACGATGAAGATAGAGATCGTAAGACTTGAAGCCGGCGATGACGCCCTTGTGATGCGGGTCGCCGAGGATGTGTTCGACGAACCGGTCAGGCCAGATCGATTGGCAGTCTATCTCAGGGAACCCGGCCACTTCATGGTCGTGGCGCTCGCCGACGGCGTGACCGTCGGTCAATGCGCCGCCATCATTCACCGTCATCCCGACAAGGCGACGGAGCTCTACATCGACGAGGTCGGCGTATCGCCGGCCTTCCAGCGCCAGGGCATCGCGCGAAAGATGCTCGACGCGATGTTTGCGATCGGCAGGGAGAATGGCTGCGAAGAAGCCTGGGTCGGCACCGAGCCGGACAACCGTGCCGCCCGCGCGCTTTACGAGTCGCGCGAGGAGACGCACGAGTCAGCAGAGAGCTTCCTCATGTATGTTTATCAACTGTAGCGAGGCTGACAGGAGTTCGGCCTATCTTCGTCCTAGGGTGCGCGCTTCGCTTTGCGTCGCTCCGCCCTGGGACGAAGGCGGCGTAGCCGGCGCCTGCCGCGCCTCCGGCGTCGTCTTCGCCTTCCGCCGCTCCGCCCAATCCTCCAGCCAGTCGCGGCTCTGCATCTCGATCAGCCGCGAAGCCGTGCGTTCGAACTCGAACACCTCGACGCCGCGCTTGGCCACATAGAGTTGCTGCGGCGGCGCTTCCGCGCTTACCACCAGCCTGATGTGATGGTCGTAGAGCGTGTCGACCAGCAGGATGAAGCGCTTGGCCTCGTTGCGCCGGCCTTCACCCAGCACCGGAATGTGGTCGATAAAGATGGTCGAGAAGCGGTCGGCAAGGGCCAGATAGTCGCGCGCGCCGAGCGGCTTCTCGCACAGATCGGCGAAGGAAAAACGCGCCGCGTCGCCGGCGGCGCGCGGAACGGCCAGCTGCCGGCCCTTGACGGCAAGCAACGTCTCGGCCGTCGGCGCGCCGCGCGTCATCGTTTGCCAAGCCGCGTCCATCGCCTCATCGGCCGCCGCATCGGCGGGCGTGACATAGACCGGCGTACGGGCAAGCTTTTCCAGCCGATAGTCCTTGTCGGCATCGAGCGAGAGCACCTGCGCGTGCCGTTCCAATATGCCGATGAAGGGCAGGAAAAGCTGACGGTTCAGCCCGTCGCGATAGAGATTTTCCGGTGCCACGTTCGACGTCGCCACCAGCACCACGCCGCTGGCGAACAGCGCCGAAAACAGCCGGGACAGGATCATCGCATCGGCGATGTCGGTGACCGAGAACTCGTCGAAACACAGTACCCAGGCCTGTTCGGCAAGCGCCCGCGCCACCGGCGGAATCGGATCGTCTTCCCTCACCGTGCCGTCCTTGCGCTCCTGCCGGTGCTTCTGGATGCGGTCCTGCACCTCGGCCATGAAGTCGTTGAAATGCACGCGGCGCTTGCGCCGCACCGGCAGCAGCTCGAAGAACAAGTCCATCAACATGGTCTTGCCGCGGCCGACGCCGCCATGGATGTAGAGGCCCTTGACCGCCTCGTGCGTCTCGCGCCTTCGGGCGAAGAGCCAGCCAAGCGCGCTCGATTTGTGCGCCAGCCGCTTCACCGAAATCTCTGATATCAGCCGGTCGAGAGCGGTGACGATCCGCTCCTGCGCCGGATCGCGCTCGATGGCACCGGTGTCGACCAGATGGTCGTAACGCTGCCTGACGGTCACATGGGTCTGGAGGCCGTCACGCAGATGCATAGGTCACGTCGTTGTCGAGGGATTGGCTTACCTTGTAAGCGAGATCGGCAGGCCATTGGAAGTCTGGCCGTCGAATTTCGAGCCGCCCGAGGAATAGAGCCGTGCCAGCGTGCCGCCATTCTCATCGTAAAGCGTCAACTGCTTGCCGGCGACGTTCCATGACTTGATGCCGTCGATCGGCGCCGGGCAATGCAGCGGTCCGGCGCGGAAACCGGCGCCGAATTTGGTCTGCGGCGTCGCCACCTTGCAGCTCTGGCCGGAAACGCTGGCGTTCCATACGCCGGCGACACTGGCCGCGGTCAGGTCCGGCGCACCCGCCGGCGCCGAACCGTCCGGCGGCAAGGAGGCGACCTGGCTGTTCTGCGGGGCGGTCGGGAATTGCGAAGGATCCGTGGTGCCGGGGGAGGCCGGGGGCGGCAACTGGTTGGCCGTCACCTGACCCGACGGCGCCGGCTGCAGCGGCGCCGGCTGCTGGTCGTCCATCGAGGAAAACCGTGAGGTTGAGCAGCCGCTCGCAACGAGCGCCGCCAGCGATACGGCCACCAGGGCTGTTTTCGAAAAAGTCATTTCAACCTCCGTCGGATCCGGCGGGGCTGCCGTCCGCACAATGTCGCCCTCCACCAAGATGGAGAAGGTGGCGAAATTTCAACCCGATATGGTTAAAATAGGGTTTGCGCCAAGAATTGTTGCAAATTTGTCGCTATCATCCGGCCAGCGGAGCGCTCGGCACGAATATATAGCCGTCCGGTCCGACGACATAGCTCTCGCGCAGGCCGTGCGGCTTGTCGATCGCTCCGGCCAGCACGATGTGGCCGTGATCGCGCGCGGCGGCCTCGACCGCATCCGGATTGGCGCCGTAAAGGCGCAGTTCGATGCCGGCGCCGCGTGTCTCGGCGCCGGCGATCGTCCCTGTCATGGCATTGTCGAGATAGGAATGGTCGGCGTGCAGCATGAACACCGAGCCCAGCAGCTCGATCGCCGCGAAATCCTCGTCGGCATAGATGATATCGGCGCCGAGCACGTCGCGGCAGAAGGCTTCCATGGCCGCCATGTCGCTCACCAGCAGGTTGACGCCGATGCCGCGCGCCAGCGAGCGGCCGAAATCCCCGGCCTTCATCCATGGTGTCCTGGTCCGCTTCATCGCCATGGCATCGTCCTCCCCAATCCGATCCTACTCAAGCCGGCCGCCCGGGCCGTTGGCATTCGGCCGGCAAACGCTTGCGCCAGCCGGCACAAGGGCTATGTCTATCAAGACGAAATTCGCTGGAGCCGCAAATTGGCTGCGAGACCGAAAGCCGCCAATCGCTACTATAACGGCCCGCCCAGCGATCATTTCGACGGAATCTTGTTCTTCAATCCCGGCGGCCAGCCGCCGGCGCGTTTCGCCGATCTGCTGAAATGGCAGTTCAATGGCCAACGCTCGAAATGGCCGGCCACCAATCCGAGCCCCTTTCCGCAGGCAAAGCCGCCTGCACGTGTCGAGGGCGCCGGCCTGACCGTGACCATGGTCGGTCATTCCACGCTGCTGGTCCAGACCGCGGGCCTGAACATCCTCACCGATCCGGTATGGTCGCTGCGGGCCTCGCCGTTCTCCTTCGTCGGGCCGAAACGCGTCAACGCGCCGGGCATCGCCCTGGCCGACCTGCCGCCGATCGATCTCGTGCTGATCAGTCACAATCACTACGACCATCTCGACATCGCGACGCTGAAGCAGCTCAAGGCCAGGCACGACCCGCTGGTGGTGACCCCGTTCGGCAATGACGTCCTGATTGGCGGGGCGGTTCCCGGCATGCGGCTCTCGGCGCATGACTGGGGCGACAGGGTCGACATCGGGGATGGCGTGGCCGTCCATGTCGAGCCGGCGCATCACTGGTCGGCGCGCGGCACACGCGACCGGCGCATGGCGCTGTGGGCCGGCTTCGTCATCGAGACGCGGGCCGGCCGGATCTATTTCGCGGGCGATACCGGCTTCCATGATGGCATCAACTACCGGCTCATAGCTCACAAGCACGGCGGCTTCCGCTTCGCCATCCTGCCGATCGGCGCCTATGAGCCGCGCTGGTTCATGGCCTCGCAGCATCAGAACCCGGAGGAGGCGGTGCAAGGCATGAAATTGTGCAACGCCGCCTATGCGGCCGGTTGCCATTGGGGCACGTTCCAGCTCACCGACGAGCCGATCGACGAGCCCGCACGCAAGCTCGACGAGGCGCTGGAGGCCGAGGGCCTGCCGCGCGAACGTTTTCGCGCCTTGCGGCCGGGCGAGGTCTGGGACGTGCCGCAGGAAGCGGCGCTCTGACCGGGGCCTGCCGCGGCAGGCGGAACCCGAGCGCCACCGGCGCGTTTGTTGAAGGGGCTTCGATTTCTATCGCTTTGCGAGGCATTTCCATGCTCAGATGGATCATCATTCTCCTGATTATCGCCGCCGCTGCGAGCCTGCTCGGCATGCCTGCATTAGCGGGTGCGGCGGCCACCGGCGCGCGCATCCTGATCGGTATCGTGCTGATCATATTCCTGCTGATCGTGCTCGGCGTCTTCGCCGTCACCTGAAGGCGCGATGCACTGGTAATTCCCGCCCTTTTCCGCCATATAGCGGCAAACAGTACGGAATGACCGGAAGAAATGGCAGGCACCGCCCCCTTCGCCAAGATGAACGGCATCGGCAACGAGATCATCGTTGCCGACATGCGCGGCCGTGCCGACCGGGTGACGCCGACAGCGGCGATCGCGCTCAACGCCGATGCCTCGACGCGATTCGACCAGATCATGGCGATCCATGAGGCGCGGACGCCGGGTACGGCCTATTTCATCGACATATTGAATTCGGACGGCTCGGGCGCGCAGGCCTGCGGCAACGGCATGCGCTGCGTCGTCCAGGCGCTGGCGGCCGAGACCGGACAAAAGACATTCACCTTCGAGACCGTCGCCGGGATCCTCAACGCGCAGGAACATGCCGACGGCTCGATCTCGGTCGACATGGGCACGCCGCGCTTCGGCTGGCGGGACATTCCGCTTGCCGAGGAATTCCGCGACACCCGGATGATCGAATTGCAGGTCGGGCCGATCGACGCTCCGGTGCTGCATTCGCCCTCGGTCGTCTCCATGGGCAATCCGCATGCCATCTTCTGGGTCGACCGCGACGTCTGGTCCTACGAACTCGACCGCTTCGGACCGCTGCTCGAAAACCATCCGATCTTCCCCGAGCGCGCCAACATCACCATCGCGCAGGTGACCTCGCCCGACAGCATGATCATCCGCACCTGGGAACGCGGCGCCGGCCTGACCAAGGCTTGCGGCACGGCATCCTGCGCCGCCGTCGTGGCTGCGGCCCGCACCCGGCGCACCGGGCGCAGCGTCAATCTACTGACCCCCGGCGGCGGCTCGCTGCACGTCGAATGGCTTGAAAACGACCATGTCATCCTGACCGGTGCGGCCGAATGGGAGTTTTCCGGCAGCTTCGATCCCTCGAGCGGCGCCTGGGCGCGCGACACCGAAAGCGCGGCCTGATGCCCGCTCCTTTCAAGGATGGCGATGTGGGGAAGGGCCCCAATCGCATCGAACTGGTGACCTTCGGCTGCCGGCTGAACACCTATGAATCCGAGGTGATGCGGCGCGAGGCCGAAACTGCGGGCCTCGGTGGGCTGGCTGGCGGCGCCGTCATCTTCAACACCTGCGCCGTCACAGGTGAGGCGGTGCGCCAGGCCAAACAGGCGATTCGCAAGGCGCGCCGCGACAACCCCGAGGCTCGCATCATCGTCACCGGCTGCGCGGCGCAGACCGAGCCGCAGAATTTCGCTGCCATGGACGAGGTCGATCTCGTTCTCGGCAATGAGGAGAAGCTGAAGGCCAATTCCTATCGCGCGCTGCCGGATTTCGGTGTCAACGACAGCGAGAAGGCGCGCGTCAACGACATCTTCTCCGTACGCGAGACCGCCGGCCATATGGTCGATGCCATCGAGGGCAGGGCACGCGCCTTCGTGCAGGTGCAGAATGGCTGTGACCACCGCTGCACCTTCTGCATCATCCCCTATGGCCGCGGCAATTCACGCTCGGTGCCGATGGGCGCCGTGGTCGAACAGGTCAAGCGGCTCACCGGCAATGGCTATGCCGAGATCGTGCTGACCGGCGTCGACATGACGAGTTTCGGCGCCGACCTGCCGGGCGCACCGAAACTCGGCAGGCTGGTGAAGACCATCCTGCGCCAGGTGCCGGACGTGAAGCGCCTACGCCTCTCCTCCATCGATTCCATCGAGGCCGACGACGATTTGCTCGACGCCATCGCCACCGAGCCGCGGCTGATGCCGCATCTGCATCTGTCGCTGCAATCCGGCGATGACATGATTTTGAAGCGCATGAAGCGTCGGCATCTGCGCGATCAGTCGATCCGCTTCTGCGAAGACGTGCGCAAGCTGCGCCCTGACCTCGTCTTCGGCGCCGACATCATCGCCGGCTTCCCGACCGAGACGGAGGCGATGTTCGAAAATTCGGCAAAGATCGTCGAGGAATGCGGGCTGACCCACCTGCACGTCTTTCCGTTTTCGCCGCGCGAAGGCACGCCCGCCGCGCGCATGCCGCAGGTCCGCCGCGAAGTGGTCAAGCAGCGGGCAGCCCGCCTGCGCGCCGCCGGCGAGACCGCATATCGCCGCCATCTGTCGTCGCTCTCCGGAACGCGCCAGTCGATCCTGATCGAGCGCGACGGGCTCGGCCGCACCGAAGGGTTTACGCTCGCCGCGCTCGCCACCGGCGCGCCGGGCGAGATCGTCGAAGCAACAGTCACCGGTCATGACGGCGCCCGGCTGATCGCGGCCCCGCTTGCCGCCCGCGCCGCCTGAGAAACGCAAGAGATGGCCGGGTTCTTCAAGAAGATATTTTCGTTCGGCAAGAAGGAGGTCGTCGAGGAGCGCGTCGACGAGACCGCCCCGCTGCCGCCGATCAAATGGGATCAGCTCGACACGCTGAAGCCGGCGGCCGAGCAGGCCGTTCCGGAATTCCTGAAGCGGGAGGAGACCCAGGCTCAGCCTCCCGTCGAGCCCGCGCCGCCCGAGGAGCCGACACCCGAGCCTGCCCCGGCCATTCCGCCGGTGCCGGAGCCGACTGTTCCGCCCGAGCCGGAACCGCTGCCGGAGCCGCGGCCGGAGGAGGAACCGGCACCGACGCCCGAGCGCCCGGAGCCGCCGGCACCTGAGGAAGTTCCGACACCTCCGGCCATTCCGGAGCCTGCGCCCGAACCGCGGCCGCAGGAGGTACCGCCGCCAGCGCCCGCCGAGCCGGAAATTGTCCCGTCGCGCCCGGAGCAGCTGCCGGAACCGGCACCCGCCGAAGTACCGACGCCCGCCGAAGTTCCGGTCGAGACGCCGGCGCCAATCGAGATTCCTACGACACCGTCTTCGGCGCAGCCGTCACAGGCCGGCGCCCCCCCTCATCCGCCTGCCGGCGCCTTCTCCCCGTATAGTGACGGGGAGAAGGAAGAAGTTCCATCGCCAACGCCTCCCTCTCTCCGTCCTTCATGGGGAGAGGGTAAGGGTGAGGGGCGCCAGCCTGTCGAGAACCTGGCACCCAGTGCCGAAACTGCCGCCGAAATCTCGCCGCCAATTCGCCAGCCTGCGCCGATCGAGCCGCAGCCTGTGCGCGCCGAGATCGCGCCGGAACCTGAGGCAGTTCCCGCGCCGCCGAAGCCCACGCCCGCTCCCGTCAAGGTGACGGTCGCCAAAAAAGTGGAGCAGAAGGCCGAGCCGCAGAAGGCGCCGGAGCCGGCGCCGCGGCGCTCCTGGTTCCAGCGCATGCGGGACGGGCTTGCCCGTTCCTCGCGCGAATTGTCGGGCAACATTGCTGGCGTCTTCACCAAGCGCAAGCTCGACGACGACACGCTGCAGGACCTGGAGGACGTGCTGATCCGCGCCGATCTCGGGCTGGAGACCGCCTTGCGCGTCACCGATTCGCTGGCCGCCAGCCGCTACGGCAAGGATGTCTCCGACGCCGAGGTCCGCACCGTGATGGCGCAGGAGGTCGAGAAGGTGCTGACCCCCGTCGCCCTGCCGCTGGAACTCGACCTCAGCCACAAACCGCATGTCATCCTGGTGGTCGGCGTCAACGGCACCGGCAAGACCACGACCATCGGCAAGCTGGCGGCCAAACTGACCGATGGCGGCCTGTCGGTGATGCTGGCCGCCGGCGACACCTTCCGAGCCGCCGCCATCGAGCAGCTCAAGATCTGGGGCGAGCGGACGAAATCGCCGGTCATCGCCTCCAAGCTCGGCGCCGATGCCGCCGGCCTCGCCTACGATGCCTTCGAGAAGGCGAAGGAAGCGGGTTCCGACGTGCTGATCATCGACACCGCCGGCCGATTGCAAAACAAGGCCGAGCTGATGGCCGAGTTGGAAAAGATCGTGCGCGTGCTGGGCAAGCTTGATCCGGAAGCCCCGCACACCGTGCTGCAGACGGTCGACGCCACCACCGGCCAGAACGCGCTCAACCAGGTCGAGATCTTCCGCAATGTCGCCGGGGTCAACGGCCTGGTGATGACCAAGCTGGACGGCACGGCGCGTGGCGGTATTCTGGTGGCGATCGCGGCAAAACACAGATTGCCGGTCTATTTCATCGGCGTCGGCGAACAGGTTGACGACCTCGAACCGTTCTCGGCAAGCGAATTCGCCAGGGCGATCGCTGGCGTTGCGTAACGGCATGATCCCGGGGAAGATTGCTTCAACCGGATCGTGCGTAAGAAGGAAGATATGAACCCACCCATTCTCGAACGCGATCCGTCCGACCCGCAGAAAGAGAAGAAGGAAGGCGTCAACCCGCTGCTCAAGCTCGTTCTCGAGCTAGGGCCGCTGCTGGTGTTCTTTTTCGCCAATGCGCGAGGCGAATGGCTGACGCAGAAATTCCCGGCGCTGGCTGAATTCGGCGGCCCGATCTTCGTCGCCACCGGCCTGTTCATGGCCGCCACCGCGATCGCGCTGGTCGCGTCGTGGCTACTCACCCGCACCCTGCCGATCATGCCGATGGTGTCGGGCGTCGTCGTCTTCATCTTCGGCGCGTTGACGCTCTACCTGCAGGACGACATCTTCATCAAGATGAAGCCGACCATCGTCAACACGCTGTTCGGCGGCGTGCTGCTCGGAGGGTTGTTCTTCGGCAGATCGCTGCTTGGCTACGTCTTCGATTCCGCCTTCAGGCTTGATGCCGAGGGCTGGAGGAAACTCACCTTCCGCTGGGGTCTGTTCTTCCTGTTCCTGGCCCTCGTCAACGAGGTGGTGTGGCGGAATTTTTCGACCGATGCCTGGGTTACCTTCAAGGTCTGGGGCATCATGCCGATCACGCTTCTGTTCACCTTCAGCCAGATGCCGCTGATCCTGCGCCATTCGCTGGACGACAAGACCGGCGGCGAAGAGAAGGCCCGCAAATAAGGCCTGCAATTGGGGGAGTGCCATGGAATTCGTCACCACGCGCGAAGAGCTGCGGACGATCTACAAGACGCCGCGTCCGATGGATGGTTCGATCCGCAAAGAATTGAAGGCGCTGGACGGCCATTGCCGCTCCTTCATAGGCAAGAGCCCCTTCGTGCTGATCGGCTCCTCCGACGGCGAAGGCAATGCCGATGTGACGCCCAAAGGCGACAAGCCAGGATTCGCCGCCGTGCTTGACGACAGGACCATCGCCATCCCCGACCGGCCCGGCAACAACCGGCTGGATACGCTGGAGAACATCCTGCTCAATCCGTCGGTCGGGCTGCTGTTCCTCATTCCCGGCATGAACGAGACGCTGCGCGTCAATGGCGACGCCCGCATCACCGTCGACGCCGCTTTGCGCGAACGGCTGGCCGTCGACGGCAAGGAGCCGCAGAGCGTCGTCGTGGTCGCCGTCAAGGCCGCCTACATGCATTGCGCCAAGGCCTTCATGCGCTCCGAGCTTTGGAAGCCGGAGAGCTGGCACGATCGCGCCACGCTGCCGACGCTCGGTCAGATCCTGCGCGACCAACTGGCGCTCGCCGATTCGGCCGAGGCGACCGACCGCTGGCTGGACGACGAATACAAGCAGACGATGTGGTAGCGTGCGCGGAAGATTCGTCAGAGCGTCGCCTTGCTGAACCTCCTTGCCATTTCCGGCAGCCTGCGGGCGGCCTCCACCAATTCGGCCCTGGTCGCGGCACTGGCGTGGAACGCGCCAGAGGGCTGCCGCGTCGCCATCCATGAAGGACTCGGCCTGCTGCCGATCTTCAACCCCGACGACGAGGGTGAGCGGACGCCGTCCGAAGCGTCCAGGCTGATCGATGCCGTCACCGCCGCCGACGGCGTCATCATCTCATGCCCGGAATATGCGCATGGCGTGCCGGGCGGCCTGAAGAATGCGCTCGACTGGCTGGTGTCGCGCGATGCCGCCGTCGACAAGCCGGCCATGCTGGTGCACGCCTCGCCGCGCTCGCTCTATGCCCGCGCCGCATTGGCGGAGATCATGCGCACCATGTCCTTCGCGCTTTATGACGGCGGGCTGGAGATCGGGCTGCTCGGCAAGAAGCCAGCTGAGGTGGAGGCCGTCCTGGGGGAGCAGGCGAACGCGTTGGCAACGCGCGATGCGTTGTCCGCTTTCGCGGATTTCATTCGCGCGCGTTAGCGCCTACCCTTTTCTCAGCGTCTCGACATCGGTCTTGCCGACGTACCAGTCGCGGGCGTTGACCTCCTCGAAGACCACCCAGACATCGTCATTGCCGAGCCCGGTGGCGTCCATGATCGCCGCCGTGACTTTTTTGGCGATGTCGGCTTTCTTGCCGGCCGGATCGGCGGCGATCACTTCCTTGACGATGCGGATGTTGACGAATGGCATGACGATCCTCCCTTTAATTCAGCTCAGTAGGTCTTGGCGCCGTTCACCATCAGCCGGACCATGTAGAGCGAGGTGGTGCCGGCAATGTAGAGACAGTTCAGCTTGGCGCCGCCGAACACGCAATTGGCCGTCACCTCGGGCACCTTGACCTTGCCGATCAGCGTTCCGTCCGGATCGTAGCAATGGATGCCATCGGCGGCGCTGGTCCAGATGCGCCCGGCATCATCGAGCCTGAAGCCGTCGAACAGGCCTGCGGTGCAGTCGGCGAAGACTTTTTCACCCGAGACCTTCTTGCCGCCCTCGCCGACATTGAATACCCGCATATGCGCCGGGTTCTGCGCGCCATGCGTGCGGCCGGTGTCGACGACATAGAGCTTGCTCTCGTCGAGCGAGAAAGCCAGCCCGTTCGGCCTGACCATGTCGGTGATGACAGCCTCGACATCGCCGGTACCGGGATCGACCCGGTAGACATGGCAGGCGCCGATCTCGCTCTCGGCCCTGTCGCCCTCGTAATCGGTGTCGATGCCGTAGGTTGGATCGGTGAACCAGATCGAGCCGTCCGACTTGACCACCACGTCATTGGGCGAATTCAGCCGCTTGCCCTTCCATTTGGCGGCGATGGTGGTGACCGAACCGTCGAACTCGGTGCGGCTCACGCGGCGCCCCGAATGCTCGCAGGTCACCAGCCGGCCCTGCCGGTCGACGGTGTTGCCGTTGGAATTGCCGCATGGCTGCCGAAACACGCTGACGCTGCCGTCGGTCTCGTCGTAACGCATCATGCGGTTGTTCGGGATGTCGGACCAGACGACATAGCGGCCGGCGGCGAACCAGGCCGGCCCTTCCGCCCATCGGCAGCCGGTGAAGAGCTTATCCACTTGCGCATTGCCGTTGAACAGCCGCGCAAAACGCGGATCGAGAATTTCGTAGTCGGCGGCGGCCATTCTTTCCTCCCGGTAACGTTGGCAATCCGGCGGCGATCAAGCCAGCAGGAGATCGATATGGCAAGGTCGGCGGCGATGACATTTCCGCAATTTGTAAGACAAAACGACAGGAACCGGCATTCCCATCACGGAAGGGCAATGCGCCGGCGCCGGGGGTGGCGTTCAGGCGCCATTAACCGGCTATGCACATAGCGCAATGGTGCATTGCAACATCTTCTTTTTGCGATGCACTATTCCTATGTCATGCTCCGTATCGATCAAGGGAGGAAGAAACCGGCCGCCAAATGCGGCCCAGAAGGAAACTCGCTATGATCCTCGACAGCCTCTTGACCCGCGCCCGCAGCAGCATCGCCAAGCGCAAGAACTACAACCGCCTCGTCGCTGAAATCGACAGCTTCTCCAGCCGCGATCTGGCCGACATGCGCGCCGACCGCTCGGAAATGCTTTATCAGGTCCACAAGCAGATCTACGGCTGAGCCCACAACAAGCAGATTCGCGCGCTCCGGGACATTGCTGTTCCTCAACGGTGATGACGAGGGCGCGTGAAAACAGAAGCATTTGACACGTCGGCGAGCGGCGAACGCTTGTCCTTCAATTGTCGACGCGCCCGAAAGCCGGCACCTCGCCGATGACGGTGCGCCGGTCCTTGCCGCAGGCGAAGGACCGTGCTTTCTCGTCGGCAAGCTTGCGCGCCTGATCGTTGGCGGCAGGATTTCCTGTAGCCAGCACCAGTGCGACCGTGCAGCCGTCGCGCGCATCCATTTGCGCGACCTTGGAGACGAGCAGCACGTCGGTGGGTTTCTTCTCGTCTTCCGGATTGCTGATCGAGCGGCGGTGAATGACCGCGAACGGCACCGCCTTGTCGCCGTCGGTCTCGATGCGCCACTCGATCCTGGCGCCTGAGGAATTGAAGCCGGAGAAACTTTCCCAGACCGATGTCATGTCGCCGCCGGGCGGGAAACCATAAAACAGCGATTCGCGCGCATCGTCATAGGCGATCAGCACCGGATAGCCACGATAGCCCGAACAGGCGAGGTCGGCCCAGTCGCCATCACCGTCCCCGGCCTGCGCATAGGTGACGCAGTCGTTCTTCCAGTCGAGATCGGTGTAGGCGCTCGATATCTCGCCGGCATGGGCTGCCCGGCAGACGCTGGCGAGAACGAGCGGAAGAACCAGGCTGCGCATCGCGGACATCTCCGTTGAAGGTCGCAGCAGCCTATCGCCAAACACTATTTCTTCAAGCTCGCCTCGATCAGCAGATCGGCGTTGATCGCCACCGACGCCGCCGGGCCACCGGCGCCGAACAACTGGCCGCTGATATAGGCGCCTTCGATCAGAAGCAGCAGACCGTCGCCCAGCGTGTCGGCGTCGGCGGCATTCATCGCGGCGGCCATGGCGCGCAGGCGGCGGCGCAGTTCCTGCTTGTTGTCCTCGCTCACCACGCGCGCCGGATGGCCGCGCTCGGGATATTCTACGGCCGCATTGGTCATGCCGCAGCCGCGATAGTCAGGCTTCTGCGTGCGCTTGCCGACGCGGGTCAGGAAGGCTCGGATTTGCGCGCGCGGATCGCCGGGATGGGCGTTCACCGCCTCGTCGAAGCGTTCCCAGAATTCGAGGTCGTATCGGCGCAGATAAGAGGCGGCCAATTCGTCCTTGGAGGGAAAGCTGCGATAGAGGCTGGGCTTGGTGACCCCTGCGCGCCTGACGATCTCATCGACGCCAATTGCCCTGATGCCTTGCCGGTAAAACAGATCGCGCGCCACGCCGAGTATCTTTTCCGCCGCCTTTGGCGGAGCCGACGCGTGAGCGCTGCTGATGGACGGTTCAATTTTATTGTCTGGTGGCATTCGCGGTCTCGGTTGACACTGTTACCGATCGGTACGTATACATGTTTCCACCCTGCAACGTACCGGTCAGTAACATGCTAGCTCAATCCCGTCCGTTTGGCCAGCGCTACGCTTTCGTCGTGGTCGCCGTCATCTTTCTCTGCCTGCTGATCGCGGCCGGCTTGCGCTCCGCGCCAGCCGTCATGATGCTGCCGCTGGAGGAAAGTTTCGGCTGGCGGCGCGACGTGGTGTCGCTGGCTGCCGCGGTCGGCATCTTCCTCTACGGCCTGACCGGGCCGTTTGCCGCCGCGCTGATGGAGCGGATCGGGCTGCGGCGCACGCTGCTTGCCGCGCTTGTCGTGATGTCGGCCTCCACCGCGCTCAGCCTGCTGATGACCAAGCCATGGCATCTGCTGATTACCTGGGGCGTGTTTTCCGGCGTCGGCTCCGGCGCGGTCGCCACCGTGCTCGGCGCCACCATCGTCAACCGCTGGTTCAAGACCAACCGCGGCCTCGTCATGGGCTTGATGTCGGCCTCCAGCGCCACCGGTCTGCTGGTCTTCCTGCCGCTGCTGGCCTCGCTGGCGCAGTCGGGCGGCTGGAAGCCCGTCGTCACCGCCATCTCCGTCGCAACGGCCTGTCTCGTGCCGCTGGTGCTGCTGCTGGTGCCGGAACGCCCGGCATCGATCGGCATGGTGCGCTATGGCGCGGAAGCCGATGACGTGCCGCCGGTACCGCCGGCGGCACAAGGCAATTTCCTGACCCACACGCTGACCACGCTGCGCCGCGCCGCCGGCACGCGCGTCTTCTGGTACCTGTTCGCCACCTTCTTCGTCTGCGGTTTCACCACCAACGGGCTGGTCGGCACGCATCTCATCGCATTTTGCGGCGATATGGGCATCAACGAGGTGCAGGCGGCTGGCCTGTTGTCGATGATGGGCATTTTCGACCTGATCGGCACCACGCTGTCGGGCTGGCTCACCGACCGTTTCGATCCGCGCAAGCTGCTCGGCGTCTATTATGCAATCCGCGGCCTTTCGCTGATCTATCTGCCCTATTCCGGCTTTTCGGCGACTAGTCTGATCATCTTCGCCGTGCTTTACGGTCTCGACTGGATCGCCACCGTGCCGCCGACGCTGCGGCTCGCCAATGAAGCCTTCGGCGACCGCAGCGGCCCGATCGTGTTCGGCTGGATCGTCGCGGGCCATCAGGTGGGCGCGGCAACCGCCGCCTTCTTCGGCGGCACCATGCGCGAACTGCAAGGCAATTACGAACTGGCCTTCCTGATCGCCGGCATGACCGCGATTGCCGCCGCCTGTATCTCGCTCCTGATCAACACCAGCCGGCCGGCGTTCGACCCGGAGCCGCAGGCGGCGTAGTGCGCCTTCGGACGAGGGGCCGTCGGTCAGATTGGCGATCTTTCAATAAGGGGGAGATCGGCAGCTTCGCCAACGGCGCGCAGCCGATCAGTCGGGATAGCAGACTATCGGAACGTTGGGCCAAACCGCGCTATCGCAGTTGGCGCTTTGCTGCCTTTGCTTGAAGGCCGCGCTGACCGGCCCCGTCACCACCGGATCGACGCCATCGGGCGCATCCGCAAAGACCTGTTCGGCGCTCGGGATATCGCTCGGCAGAGCGGGCCGCGCTTCCTTGAGCGTCGCCGCGGATTGAGCGGCGCCGGCAGCCAGCAGCACGGCGAAAGCCGCAGTTGCGAGAATCGGCCGAAATTTGACGACTGCGTTGGTCATGGTGTTCGAACTGCCCGGGCCCGCAAAAGGTTCCCGCCTTGGTTAACAAAACCATTTCACATGGCGATGCTTAAGATTTGATGATTATTTGGTGTCGCGCTTCCTCTTTCGCAAATGCGAAAAACCCTGTATGAGCCGCGCAACACGAAAGAGGCGGCGCCTTTTGGCCTGCTGCCTGCAACGCTCCCGAGACCAGATCATGAACCTCCGCAATATCGCGATCATCGCGCACGTCGACCATGGAAAGACCACCCTTGTCGACCAGCTTCTGAAACAATCCGGCGCCTTCCGCGACAATCAGCGCGTCGCCGAACGCGCCATGGATTCCAACGACCTCGAAAAGGAACGCGGCATCACCATCCTGGCCAAGGCGACCTCGGTCGACTGGAAGGGTACCCGCGTCAACATCGTCGACACCCCCGGCCACGCCGATTTCGGCGGCGAGGTCGAGCGCATCCTGTCGATGGTGGATTCGGCGATCGTGCTGGTCGACGCCGCCGAAGGCCCGATGCCGCAGACCAAGTTCGTCGTCGGCAAGGCGCTCAAGGTCGGCTTGAAGCCCATCGTCGTCATCAACAAGATCGACCGGCCGGACGCCCGCCATGTCGAGGTGGTCAACGAGGTGTTCGACCTGTTTGCCGCGCTCGACGCCACCGACGAGCAGCTCGACTTCCCGATCCTTTATGGTTCGGGGCGCGACGGCTGGGTCTCGGAAAATCCGGAAGGTCCCAAGGACCAGGGCCTGTCGCCGCTGTTCGACCTCGTCCTCAAGCATGTGCCCGCGCCGACCGTGCATCCCGGCCCGTTCCGCATGATCGGCACTATCCTGGAAGCCAATCCGTTCCTCGGCCGTATCATCACCGGCCGCATCGAGAGCGGAACGCTGAAGGCCAACCAGGCGGTCAAGGTGCTGCATCATGACGGTACCCAGATCGAAACCGGCCGCATTTCCAAGATACTGGCCTTCCGCGGCCTCGAGCGCCAGCCGATCGAGGAAGCGCAGGCGGGCGACATCGTCGCCATTGCCGGCCTGTCCAAAGGCACCGTCGCCGACACGTTCTGCGACCTGAGCGTGAGCGAGCCGCTGCACGCGCAGCCGATCGATCCGCCGACCGTGACCATGTCTTTCCTCGTCAACGATTCGCCGCTGGCCGGCACGGAAGGCGACAAGGTGACCAGCCGCGTCATCCGCGACCGCCTGCTGCGCGAAGCCGAGGGCAATGTCGCGCTCAAGATCGAGGAATCGCCTGACAAGGATTCCTTCTTCGTGTCGGGCCGTGGCGAATTGCAGCTTGCCGTGCTGATCGAGACCATGCGCCGCGAGGGCTTTGAAATCGCCGTGTCGCGGCCGCGCGTGGTCATGCAGAAGGGCGAGAACGGCGAATTGCTGGAGCCGGTCGAGGAAGTCGTCATCGACGTCGACGAGGAGCATGCCGGCGTCGTCGTGCAGAAAATGTCCGAGCGCAAGGCCGAGATGGTCGAATTGCGCCCCTCCGGCGGCAACCGCCAGCGCCTCGTCTTCCACGCGCCGACGCGCGGCCTGATCGGCTACCAGTCGGAACTCTTGACCGATACGCGCGGCACCGCCGTGATGAACCGGCTGTTCCATGCCTATGAGCCCTATAAGGGCGAACTGCCCGGCCGCACCAACGGCGTGCTGATCTCCAACGAGCAGGGCGAGTCCGTCGCCTACGCCATGTGGAACCTGGAGGATCGTGGCCCGATGGTCATCGATCCGGGCGTCAAGGTCTATCAGGGCATGATCATCGGCATCCACTCCCGCGACAACGACCTGGAAGTGAACGTGCTGAAGGGCAAGAAGCTGACCAACATCCGCGCCGCCGGCAAGGACGAGGCGGTCAAGCTGACACCGCCGATCCGCATGACGTTGGAGCGCGCGCTGGCCTGGATCCAGGACGACGAGCTGGTCGAGGTGACACCGAAGACCATCCGCCTGCGCAAGCTTTATCTGGATCCCAACGAGCGCAAGCGCTTCGAGAAATCGTCCAAGGCCGTCGGCGCCGCGTAATTTCTGCTTTCTGATCGTATCCGGGAGGGGCGGAGCACCAGGTGCTTCGCCCTCTGCCGTTCATCCCCTGGCGGCAGATATGATGGCCTGCCGGTCGGGTTCGCCGGCCAGATCGACGCGGACCGTCGTCCCGTCGCGTGCCGGCTTGCGCAAAGCCTTGGCCCCGTCGCAATCGACAACCAACAGGCCTTTCTCCTCCAGGGCTTGAAGTCGCGACCGTGAGATGCCGAGTTCGTTGGCGAGCAAACGATCGAGCCGCAGCGATATCGGGATTTCGAGCCCGAGCCGGAGCTCCAGCACGCTTGCAGCTTCGCTTGTCCCGCCAAGCGCCGTCTTGTGCACGTCGACGTCGGGAAACTCCTCGACACGCCACACCTGGCCGCGCAGTGCGGTCACATCGAATGCATGGCGCCGGGCAAGTGCTGCATCGTTGCTCTCCAGCGCCCGCAGCAGCGCCGGCTCGATGTCGCGGCGGTTGCGGCGCTCAAAAATGCCGAAATTCCAGGAATTGTCGCAGTTGATACAACGATAGATCAGCCAGGCGTCAATGCGCTTCCCGTTGGCGTTGACGCGGAACTTTCCGCTGCTGCGATAGGCTTTGACGCCGCCGCAGCGATTGCAGGTGATCAGGGGACGTGGTGCGGTTTGAGGCGCGACCGTCCAGCGGATGCGCAGAATAGAAGACATGCCGATATGCCCTTCCCGTCGGGAAGTTCATCAGGTCGGCAATGTCGAGATGCCCAGGCGGGCGCGGCGTGGCGGTAGGCTGCGGTTCTTGGGATCAGGCGTCGCGGCGCATGCGACAGCGGTTCAGCAGTGCCAAACCGGTCTCGAACCGCCGCCCAGAGGAACACATGAAATGGAAAAAGGCACCGTTGTGGCGGCGCCATGCATTGTGTCAGGGGAGTTGACGAGACCGGCGGTTACGTAGGCAAAGTGAAGCTCGAAATTGTTTCGCGGCGATCTATCTAGCCGCGAGATGCCGGGCCGGCAAGCATGTTGATGCTACCGAAGCTCGATCGCTTGCGCTAATGTCTGGCATTGCTAATGTCTGGCATTGAAGGTTTTCAAGCCGAGATCCTCGCCATGCACCTCACCTCGCTCCTGATCTTCGCCGCCGCGCTCTTCGTGGCCGCCGGTTCGCCGGGTCCTTCGATCGCGGCACTCGTCGCCCGCGTCATCGCCAAGGGATTTCGCGACGTGTTCCCGTTCCTGCTCGCCATGTGGATCGGCGAGGGCATCTGGCTGTCCCTGGCGGTGTTCGGGCTGGCGGTGGTGGCGCAGACTTTCCATTTCGCTTTCGTCATCGTCAAATGGGTCGGCGTCGCCTATCTCGCTTACCTCGCCTGGAAGATGTGGACCGCGCCTGTCGAAGCGAAAGAAGGCGAGATGCCGCGCGAGGACTCGCCCGGCAAACTGTTCTTCGCCGGCATGGCCGTGACGCTCGGCAACCCCAAGATCATGATGTTCTACCTGGCCTTGCTGCCGACCATCATCGACCTTGCTTCGGTGACGGTGGTTGGCTGGCTCGAGCTGACGGCGACCATGGCGGTGGTGCTTGTTATCATCGACCTTGCCTGGGTGCTTGCCGCCGCCCAGGCGCGCAAGCTCCTGAAGAGCAAGCGCGCCATGAGAATCGCCAACCGCGTCAGCGCCACCACCATGGCCGGTGCAGCCGCGGCGATCGCGGCGCGCTCGTGACCGTCACATCGTTTCGACGATCGGCGCGATCTCGACGCTGAAGGCCGGGTTCATCAGGATCGGGCAATCCCTGGCCTTGGCGACGGCATCGTCGATGTCCCTGGCTTCCACGATCGTGTAGCCGGCGGTCGGGTTGCTGCCGCCATTGTTCTCGACCTTGCCGTCGGGCAGCACCGTCTTCGACATGCCGACCGGATTGCCGCCATCGATCACGGCCGAGCCGAGCTTGCCGTACCAGCCGTTCCAGGCATCCATCGCGGCTTTGCGTTCGGCCTCCTCGGTCGGCATCTTGCCGGAGCCGTGATAGACATAGAGAAATTTCGCCATGTTCTCCTCCCTTGTCGGCGGCATCGAACCGGCATGCGGTCATGCCGCCCGGCGATCATCGGACCAAACCGGCAAACAAGCAATGAGAATGAGCGATAGCTAATATACTGCCGAGTCAGGCCCTGATCGTCACCTTGCCATGGCGTGGTACTCGGGGTTCGGGCGCATATCGATTGCCGCCGCCACCCGGTTCGACATGTTGAAGAAGGCGGCCGTGGAGGCGATGTCCCAAATGTCGCGATCGGTGAAGCCGGCCATACGCAGGGCCGCGCGGTCGGCTTCGACGATCTTGGCCGGCTCCTCTGTCAGCTTGACCGCGAATTCCAGCATCGCGACCTGCTTCGATGAAAGATCGGCGGCGCGGAAATTCATTACCATCATCTCGCCGAGCGAAGGGTCGCCCGACAGCTGCCGCACGGCGGCGCCATGCGCCGTCAAGCAGTAGTAGCAATGGTTGATGGAGGAGACAGCGACCGCGATCATCTCGCGCTCCAGCTTCGACAGGCCTGAATCACCCAGCATCAGATCATTGTACATGTCGGTGAAGGCACGCAGCTTCTTGTCGTCGAAGGCATAGGCGCGCAACACGTTGGGGACCAGGCCGAGCTTCTCCTCGCATTTGGCGAAATAGGTCCTGGTCGCATCGCTCAGTTCAGCGGCGGCGAGATCGAGCGCGGTGATCCTGTCGGTCATGGGCATTCCTCCTCGTTTGTCGCCGGCTGCCGCCGAATTGCGATAATTCTTGGCACGCCGTCAAACCTTTGTCGCCAAATAGCGGTCATCTGCTACATAGTCCGCAAAAGCATACGACGGGAGGAAAGAAGCATCATGGCCAGCGTGAAATCGGCGAGCAGGTCGAAGAAGAAAGCCACGGCGATGCCGAAGACGCAGGAAAGGCCGGCCAGGCTTGCCGACTACCTGCTCGCCCGCGCGCCGGCGGAAGACATTGCCGCCTATGAGGTGGCCGACCTCGAACGCGCCGCGGATCTCGCCGGCCGCGCGGTCGCCGGTCACAAGAAGGGCGCGTGCGCCGTCGCCGTCGATACCGATTCCGGCGTCGTTCGCGAGGGCCGACCCGTCACGATCGTCACCGTCGTCAACGACAATATGCCTTTCCTGTTCGATTCCATACTCGGCGAGATCACCGAGAGTGCCGGCGAGCCGACCCTGGTCACCCACCCCGTCATCACCGTCCGCCATGGCAAGGACGGCGTCGAGGAAATTCTCGGCGACGGCAATTTCGCCAGGGACGACGGCAGCCACGACCGGCTGAGCGTCATTCACGTCCATATTCCCCGGCTGACCCCGGAGCAGGCGAACGGCTTGGCCGAGCGGCTGCGCAAGATACTCGGCCAAGTCCATTCAGCCGTCAGCGACTGGAAGCCGATGCTGGCCCGCCTCGACCAGGCGATCTCGGAATTCCGCTATTCGGCGGTACCCCTGGACAAGAAGAGCGTGGCCGAGGCGATCGCCTTCCTGGAGTGGCTGCGCGACGACAATTTCACTTTCCTCGGCATGCGCGAATTCACATATGTCGGCGGCGAGGAAAGCGGCACGCTGGAGCGTGCCGACAAGCCTGGCCTGGGCATATTGTCCGACCTGGACGTGCTGGTGCTGCGGCGCGGCACCGAAGCGGTGACGACAACGCCGGAGATTCGAGCCTTCCTGCATGGGCCGGAGCCGCTGATCGTCACCAAGGCCAATGCCAAGTCTTCCGTGCACCGGCGCATCTATCTCGATTATATCGGCATCAAGACCTACACCGCCAAGGGCGCTCTGGCGGGCGAACTGCGCATTGTCGGCCTGTTTACGTCGACCGCCTACACGCGCTCGGTGATGAAGATCCCCTATCTCAGGTCGAAGGCCGAAACCGTCATCGCCAAATCCGGTTTCGACCGGCACGACCACTCCGGCAAGGCGCTGATCAACGTGCTGGAGAGCTATCCGCGCGACGAGCTGTTCCAGGTACCGGTGCCGATCCTGAGGAAGCATGCCGCGGCCATTCTGGGCCTCGTCGAGAGGCCGCGCGTGCGGGCACTGGTGCGCGCCGACCAGTTCGACCGCTTCGTCTCCATCCTCGTCTTCGTGCCGCGCGACCGTTACGACAGCGTCGTGCGCGAGAAGGTCGGCACCTACCTCAAGACGGTGTTCGAAGGCCGACTGTCGGCCTACTACCCGGCCTTCCCGGAAGGCGGGCTGGCGCGCGTGCATTTCATCATCGGCCGCTCCGGCGGCAAGACGCCGAAGGTCGAACAGGCAACGATCGAGGCGGCGATCCGCGACATCGTGCGCACCTGGGAGGACGCCCTTTCTGAGGCGGCGGAAACCAGCGGCAGCGACCCGGCGCTGAAGAGGATCGCGGCACGATTTCCGGAAAGCTACCGGGACTCCTTCAGCGCCGGTGTGGCGCTGGTCGATGCCGGGCGTATCGCCAAGATCAGCGCCAGCAATCCGATCGCCATCGATTACTATCGCCATGCCGAGCAGAAGCCGCACCAGGCGGCGCTGAAAATCTATCACCATGGCAGCCCCGTGGCGCTGTCGCGGCGCGTTCCGGTGCTGGAAAATATCGGCTTCCGCGTCATCAGCGAGCGCACCTTCGAGGTCGGCGACGACAAGGCCGGCAATAGGGATCAGCCCGGCATGATCAATAGTGATCAGCCCGGCACCGTCTTCATCCACGACATGGAGCTGGAGAACAGCTACGGAAAGCCGATCGACCTCAGCAATGGCGGCGCGCTGTTCGAGGACGCGTTCCTGTCGGTGTGGCGCGGCGACGTCGACAATGACGGCTACAACGGCCTTGCCCAGACCGCCGGCCTGTGGTCGGGCGAAATCACCATCCTGCGCGCCTATGGGCGGTATTTGCAGCAGGCCGGAATTCCGCAGAGCCAGGATTTCATCGCCGCGGCCCTCAACCGCTATCCCGAGATCGCACGCGGCCTGCACGCGCTGTTCATCGCCCGGCTCGGCCCGACAGCCGAGACGGAAGGCGTGGTGGCGGCAAAGCATCTCAAGGCCAAGATCAGGGACGCGCTGGAAGACGTTCCCAACATCGACGACGACGCCATCATCCGCCGCTACCTCAATCTCATCGAAGCCTCGCTGCGCACCAATCATTTCGTTGCCGATACGAAAGCCAAGGGCCAGTCGCTGGCGATCAAACTCGATTCGCGTTCGGTCGACGGATTGCCCGAGCCGCGACCGTGGCGGGAAATCTTCGTCTACGGCTCTGAGGTCGAGGGCGTGCATCTGCGCTTCGGTCCGGTGGCGCGCGGCGGCCTGCGCTGGTCGGACCGCGCCCAGGATTACCGCACCGAGGTGCTCGGCCTGGTCAAGGCACAGCAGGTCAAGAACGCGGTCATCGTGCCGGTCGGTGCCAAGGGCGGATTCTATCCGAAGAAGCTGCCGATGAGCGCCGGCCGCGACGCCATCTTCGAAGCCGGTACCTCGGCCTACAAGAACTTCGTTTCCAGCCTTTTGTCGATCACCGACAATATCGGCCTCGACGGCGTCATCCCGCCGGCCGGCGTTGTCAGGCGCGACCAGGACGACCCCTATTTCGTCGTTGCCGCCGACAAGGGCACGGCAACTTTCTCCGACACCGCCAACGCCATCAGCGAAAGCCATGGCTTCTGGCTTGACGATGCCTTCGCCAGCGGCGGTTCGGCCGGCTATGACCACAAGAAGATGGGCATCACCGCCAAGGGCGCGTGGGAGGCGGTCAAGCGGCATTTCCGCGAGATGAACCGCGACATCCAGACCACGTCCTTCTCCGTCGTCGGGGTGGGCGACATGTCGGGCGACGTGTTCGGCAACGGCATGCTGTTGTCGCCGAAGACAAGGCTGATCGCAGCCTTCGACCACCGCGACATCTTCATCGATCCCGATCCCGACATGGCGGCGTCAATGGCCGAGCGCCAGCGCATGTTCGCTCTTCCCCGTTCGAGCTGGCAGGACTACGACAAGAGCAAGCTCTCCGAGGGCGGCGTCATCGTCTCGCGCGGCCAGAAATCGATCACCTTGCCGGCCGCCGCTGCTGCTGCTATCGGCCTCAACAAGACGACCGCCACGCCGGTCGAGATCATGAGCGCCATCCTCAAGGCGCCCGTCGACCTCTTGTGGTTCGGCGGCATCGGCACGTATTTGCGGGCCTCGACCGAGACCAACGCCGAGGTCGGTGATCGCGCCAACGACGCCGTCCGCATCACCGCGCTCGACGTGCGCGCCAAGGTGATCGGCGAGGGCGCCAACCTCGGGGTGACGCAGCGCGCGCGCATCGAATTCGGCATGAATGGCGGGCGTTGCAATTCCGACGCCATCGACAATTCGGGCGGGGTCAACTGTTCCGACGTCGAGGTCAATATCAAGATCGCGCTGGCGTCCGCCATGCGCAAAGGGTCGTTGACCCGCCCGGCGCGCGACAAGCTTCTCGCCGAGATGACCGGCGAGGTCGGCGAGCTGGTCCTGTCCAACAACTATCAGCAGACGCTGGCGCTCTCCATCGCCCGCAAGCGCGGCCTCGCCGACATCGCCCACCAGGCCCGCTTCATGTCGGCGCTGGAAGCGCGCGGCCTGCTCGACCGCACGGTCGAGACGTTGCCTTCGCCGGCGGCCCTTGCCGAGCGCGAGGCGCGCGGCGAGCCGCTGACCAGGGCCGAGCTCGGCGTGCTGCTCGCCTATGCCAAGATCGTGCTGTTTTCCGACATCGTCGCAAGCGACGTGCCTGACGAGCCGCATTTCGACCGCGACCTGATGGGCTATTTCCCCGACCGGATGGCGAAGAAATATGCCGCCGAGATCCACGGCCACCGCCTGCGCCGCGAGATCATCGCCCGGGTCGTAGCCAATGAGCTGGTCAACCGCGGCGGTCCCTCCTTCGTCAACCGGTTGCGGGAAGCAACGGGGCGCACCGCCGCCGACGTGGTGCGCACCTTCGCCGTGGTGCGCGACGGCTTTGCCTTGCCGGCGCTTTACCGCGAGATCGACGCACTCGACAATCAGATCGACGGCCAGATGCAGCTCGATCTCTACCAGGCGGTCAGCCGGCTGATCTACGTGACCAGCGGCTGGTACTTGAAGAACGACGCCGGCACGGCGCCGCTTGCCCAGCGCATCGCCGAATTGCAGGAGGCTCGCAAGGCGCTGGAGCCGAAACTCGTTTCGCTGCTCCCCGATTATTCGCGCGAACGGATCGACGAGAAGCGGCATGGACTGTTCAAGGCCGGGGCGCCGGACAGGCTGGCAGCGCAACTGGCGCTGGCCGATGTGGCGGAGCTGATCCCCGACATCGCGCTGACGGCGCGAACGGCAGGCGCCGACATCGTCGCCGCGGCGAAGGCCTTCTTCGCGGTCAGCGACGCCTTCCGTATTCCGCGCGTCGAGGAGGCGGCCCGCTCCATCACACCGGCGGACTATTACGACCAGCTCGCCCTGTCGCGCGCCACCGACACGATCGGGACCGCGCGGCGCGGCATCGCGGTGGCGGCACTCGTGAACCACGCCGGGGCAGCCGACCCGGTGGCGGCGTGGCTGGAGGCCGGCGGGGAGAGGATCGGCCGCACCCGCGAACGGCTGCAGGCGCTGACCGAGGGCGGCGACATCACCGTGTCGCGGCTGTCGGTGGCATCGGGCCTGATGAGCGATCTGACGGGGATGTGAGCCATCGCCTGACTTACCCTCGCCTAGGCGGGGAGGCGGCGCCGGCCCTCACCCGGACCTTCGGTCCGACCGTCGCACAAGGGGCATAGGGTTGGCGCCCTTGCTCCGTTAATCTGAATGAAGGCGGGTAGGCCAAAGAACGGCGGCGCGACTCGTGTTCGTTTGCATGACCAGCGGAAAACATGCAGACATGGGGTGAACCGCCCAACGAAACGAAGGCGACCGGAGGGGACATGGCCGAAGTAGCAGTGCAGCGGGCGTCCGGGCGCGGCATCTGGGGGTGGATGTTGTTCGACTGGGCGGCGCAGCCCTTCTTCACGGTCGTCACCACCTTCATCTTCGGCCCCTATTTCGTTTCGCGCATGGCCAGCGATCCGACCACCGGCCAGGCCGTCTGGGGCTACGGCATCGCCGCGGCCGGACTGGTCATCGCCATGCTGTCGCCGATCCTCGGTTCGATCGCCGACCAGACCGGGCCGCGCAAGCCGTGGATCGCCTTCTTCGCGGCGATCAAGATCGCCAGCCTGGCGCTGCTGTGGCTCGCCGCGCCCGGCTCGAACCTGTTCCTGATCGTGGCATTGTTCTCGCTGGCCTCGGTGGCGGCTGAATTCTCCACCGTCTTCAACGATTCCATGATGCCGCGCCTGGTGCCGAAGAGCGAGATCGGCCGCATCTCCAACATGGCCTGGGGGCTTGGCTATCTCGGCGGTATGATCGCGCTGATCTTCGTCGTGCTGTTCCTGGCCGGATCGCAGGAGACCGGCAAGACCATCATCGGCCTCGACCCGCTGTTCGGGCTGGACCCGAAGCTCGGCGAGGATGCCCGCGCCACCGGGCCGCTGTCGGCCGGCTGGTATTTCCTGTTCATCCTGCCGATGTTCCTCTTCACTCCCGATGCCATCAAAGGCATCCCGATCAGGCCTGCGGTGCGCGAAGGCCTGTCGGAGCTGAAGTCGACCTTGGTCGAGGTGCGCAGGCGCGGCGGCATCTTCCGCTTCCTCGTCGCCCGCATGATCTATCAGGACGGCGTCAATGCGCTGCTGGCGCTCGGCGGCACCTTCGCGGCCGGCATGTTCCAGTGGTCGATCACCGAGATCGGCATGTTCGGCATCATCCTCAACGTCGTCGCCATCTTCGGCTGCTGGATCGCCGCGCGGCTCGACACCGCGCTCGGCTCCAAGGCGGTGGTGATGATCGCGCTGGTCATGCTTTCGGTCGCCACCATCGGCGTCGTCTCGACCGGCCCCGGCTTCACGCTGCTCGGGCTTATCCAGCTCTCGACCACCGATTCCGGGGGCCTGTTCGGCACCGCCGCGGAAAAGGCCTACATCCTCTATGGGTTGCTGATCGGGCTCGCCTTCGGGCCGGTGCAGGCGTCATCGCGGTCCTATATGGCGCGCAGCGTCACGGCGTCGGAATCCGGCCGCTATTTCGGCATCTATGCGCTGGCCGGGCGCGCGACCAGTTTCCTGGCGCCGTTCCTGGTGGCGACCATCACGGCGGTGAGCGATTCGGCGCGGCTCGGCATGGCGGTTATCATCCTGTTCCTGGCCATAGGCATGGCGATCCTGATCAGGACGCCGTATCCGGCGGACCGGGCGGCGGAGTGATTTACCCTCCCCCTTGTGGGGAGGGTCGATCCGCGAAGCGGAGCGGGGTGGGGGACGGCGTTGGGGGGG
>NZ_JAIUIS010000015.1:0-156967 GCF_020165765.1 Mesorhizobium sp. B264B1B | reverse complement strand
AGGATTCCAGATTTGGCAGACCTCGGCTGGCGCCAGGACGGCTCCGCCACAAAATCTCACCCGATGCATAAGAACGGATCGGCGCCCATCGTCTCGCGCACCAGCGCGGCCAAACCCTCGGCGCCCTTGCGGAAGTCCACTGGCTTCGTCGCGACCATCACCTTGACCGCCCCCGTCGGCCCGATCACGAGGTCCGCCTTCAGCGCGCGGATTACTGCGGCCACCGTCTTGATATCGGCGCCCCGGCCGACGCGCATGACGATGCCGTCGATCTCAAGCTCGATCATACCGGCATCTCGGGTGGCTTGCCGTTTCCGCTGCTTCGGTGAACGGCTGACTACAGGTTCCGCCGCCGCCAACACCGTCGGCACAAAGGCAGGAGAATCTTGCTGCACCGAAGTGGCCTTTTTGCGCGCTTCGCGGCGCCAGGCGAAGACCTGCTGCGGCCTAAGGCGATACCGACGGGCGGCCTAGGAAATGATTGCGTTCGGCTCCAGCGTCTCCGCGATGATCCGCGCCTTGTCATCCACCGACCAGTGACGCCGACCGCCGGCACCGTTGATCACCACCCCTTACTGTGTTCAAGCTCGATGCGCCTTATCGTCAGCGAAGCGGGAGTCGGCCCGAATTCCGCACAGTGGTTAAGGTAACGGGCCCGCTCAGGTTGCAAATCTGCCGAATAGGCCGCTACGCGTTCCACCGGAAACGAGCGTCCGCGCATTTTATTACAACCGACAAGCCCTGATTGCCAATCATCACCACGCGGGGATTTTCATTCCGAGAGTGCTGGCTCGGGCCGTGCGTTCCTTTCAGACAAATTCAGGAGCGATGCGTCTAAGCGCAGCTCTCAGTGCTTCCGCTAACCGATCACCCCATTTGATCTGATCGGCCGGTTCCGTGATCATATCCTGCCTAATTTCCAACTCGATTCCGAGCAGACCTCGATGTTCCGCGTAGACGGGGACTGCATAATCCGACTCATTTTCCAGCGCGTAAGGCTGATTGAAGCCAATGTCGAGATCGCCCGCCATCTTGAATTCTTCGGCCAGCGCGTCTGCCAGGCGGCGATCTTCGTTGAAAAGAAGGCCTAGGTGCCAAGGGCGCGGCGTCGGGTAGTCGGTGTGCCAAGGGGTGAAACTGTGGACGGTCAAGATCACCGTTGGACGTTTCGCGGCAAGACGGGTCCGAACCACATGCTCGATCCTCGCTTGGTAGGGATGAAAGATCTCAGACAGGCGCATGGCAGCAGCCGGTACAGTTAGATCCAGATTCCCCGCGATAGTCGTTCCGTCGGTCATCGTGACAAATGCTGTCGGGTTGTGGGGTGGACGATTGCAGTCAACGATAAGCCGGGAGTAGCGCTGGTAGATCAACTCGGCGTCGAGTCGTTCGGACACCCGTCTACTGACGCCGAGAGCACCGATGTCGTAAGCAATATGACGTATGAGATCGGCTGGAGAGACGCCAAGAGACCCGAGCGACTTAGGGATCAGCCGACCAGCATGATCGCAGAGCAGAAGAAACGGCGATGATCCTGTCGGGCAAACATGCCCAACCGGGTTAGGCTCATCCGGCCCAAGAAGCCCATCCTTCCAACGGTATCCGGGTACATCCTCTAGTTCGATAGGTGCTTGGAGTAGGTGCCGTGGCATTGGCTTCTCAGTTGCGAGGGCAGATCGGTTGCGAGGGCACCAATCGACTCTAAGATCGGCAGGCGATCAAGATGCGCGGCTATGATCAAGGCGATTGACGAGCCCTCTCTTAGATACCATGGCACGACATGCAAGTTCCGGCGCCTCGCCAGAAACCTCGTCTATCGATCGGACTGAGTGAAAGCCAATCGCCTGTTCAGATATCTCGCTGTGTCCGATGTTGATACGTTTCATACTGTTGGGCTAGACAACTCTAATTGAGCGGTAGCAATTCGAGAATTCAAAGCAGATGACACACGGCAGGGTGAAGCAGAAATCGACCTTGGTCGACCCAGTGATAATTTCACACCCGTCGCCCACTGCCGACCAAAGCGTTGCGCGCTATGCGCGCTTCGAAGCCACCGCGAGAGGTTCCCGTCACGGCGAGCCCGAAATACTCATCAAGAAGCGCGAGCACACGCTGCGTATCGTTGCGGAGCTTCTCTAGCCCGTACATCTTCACGACGTATTTGGCCAGCGATTGGAGAACGCTCTCCTCGTCTTCTGCCTGGAAGACGAATGGGTCTGTAATTCGCTGCACAGTCACCTCATCGAACTGCGCAGCAGCGAACAGATCAAGAACCTCGCCCGCGGTGAAATGAGGATAGTCGTGTGGCGTCACCGAATGAGTTGACACTACGTCAGCGAACCAGCGGGCGGTGGCTGAACCCTCTTCGAAGTCATGAAGAACGAAGACGCCACCGGGCCGAAGAATTCGCGCAGCCGCTTGGACAGCGGTGGTGCGTTGAGCGTGCGGGATGTGGTGCGTGCCGTAAGCCATCAGCACACCGTCCACCGACCCGTCTTTAATCCAGAACGGATCGGTCGCGCTTTGCCAGATTGCGAAAAGGCCGTCGCGGATGCAACGGTCCACCATGAACTGAGAGATGTCAGAGTTGATGAACGTCGGGCAGCGCGCCGCACCCAAGATCTGATGGGCTACCTTGCTCACGTAGCCGTCACCGGCGAGAAGATCGCAGATGATCATTGATGAACAAAGTCCGTCGCAACCATTGGGGTGCATCTTGCCCAGAAGATCCATCACACCCTCCGATCGTGCCAGCAGCGACAGTTGGATGCTATCGAGGTAATCCGCCCCACGCCCTTCCGAGGTGAACTCATTGCGCGAGAGATTCGCCAGATTTGTAAGGCAGGCGGATGACTCTCTAGCTATTCCGGGCTCGATCGCCTTGAAGGCCAGCGGGTCGATCTTTTGCAACTGGACGAGGTCCGAATTCAAATTATTGCGAAACATTGTAGTTCTCCCTGGTGATTGTTTGCCAGCGAACAGATCGACAGTTCCCTGCCGGATCTCAGCGATGAAGGGTGGAATGATTTACTTTGCAGACCGCCTCC
The DNA here is from genome assembly GCF_020165765.1 of Mesorhizobium sp. B264B1B. Lineage (NCBI taxonomy): Bacteria > Pseudomonadati > Pseudomonadota > Alphaproteobacteria > Hyphomicrobiales > Phyllobacteriaceae > Mesorhizobium > Mesorhizobium sp. B264B1B. The sequence goes on along the minus strand of NZ_JAIUIS010000015.1, from coordinate 153,920 downwards.
GTGATATAGCAGCACTGCTCCACGAGCGGAGGCGAACGAGCGTGGCCGAACCCTTTCCGGCCAAAGTCCCCGCATCGAACCAGAAAAAGTTGTCTAAATCAAATGACATAGAATTTTCCTGAACTCGAACTCTCGACAGTCTCTTACACAATTATACGTCACATATTCTGAGTAAACATTATAGCTTACAGCAATCATGCATACCTTTTGCAACGCGATTTTGATGAATGTGAAATAGGGATATGCGCCTGTTCGGTAGTTACCCACCCCTTCTTGCTGCACGGTAGCGCGTCCTCGTTGTCTTTGCCCGGATACGTTTGCCGCAGTATACATATCAAGCGAGAGAGGAATGTTTTCACCGACGAGATATTCAATTGCTGGCGCAAGGATAGTTGGGTCCCTAGTTGAGTGCGCCGGACCCTACAAGGAAATCGAGAAATGGCTTACCGGCCTCGTCCCAGATTGTCGCTCCGAGGGCCTTCGTAAAGACGGTTGGAAACGACCGGCAATAGCGACGAACGTTAGACTCATGAGCTTCGAAAATGTCGATATCAATTAAAGGGCCTCTCTGGTGCGTCTTGCGATCAAAGCTGCAGGTTCTATGTTCACGCATTCCAAACCATTGAGTTGACGATTAGCTACGGCCAATCTCGGACTTAAAGCGAACTTACCATGGTCAGCGACTTGCATTCGCAAAGAGTCTGTAAACTTGTTTGACGAATCTGTTGCAACGCTTGGGATAGCGATACCTTGACAGTCAGTACCCGCCTTTGCGGCAGCGCTATCGGCGGCGTTGTTGGCATGGGCGACTGACATAACCGCACCGGTTTTCCAGCATGACTGCAACCCCGATGTTTGGGTATTTCTCTAGCAAGCTGTTGAAAAGGCACTCGCCACCGGATCGCAGCGGTAATTCACTGGTTCCGAAGGGATTCGGAAGTGACGTGCGCGGCGGCGACGATCGAGCTGGCGAACTGTTTAGCTATGTTGACCTTGAGGCGCGGGTGCGGCGCAATCATCCGTTGCGGGCGATCCGGTGGCGGGCGGGCGTAAGTCGAAGGTCAGCAGCAGTCGACTGCGCATCGACGCTGATAGATGCGCAATCCATCCGCATTAAAGGTCGGTCCTCCAAAGTCAGGTCCACCAGAGAACAAGATCCGGCCGCGCAAACCCGAAAAAGCTGTTCAGCAACAAGCGACGCTTTCCGTTGCCTGGTTGACCGGTAACCCCGTGAACGAAGCCGCCATCGATCAAAGCGATATCCCCGGCCTTGAGCTGGATCTCGCGGCAAGGAACGGCCTCGAGATAGGCTGCCGAGTAGGGATAGCCGGTGGTTTCCACGCCCTGCGACTTTCGGTCGGCAACTGTCGGCTTATGGCTCCAGAGCCTCAGATTGCCGCCTTCCTCGGGCATGCTCGGATAGAAGTTAAATGCTGCGACAGTGTTGTGCGCCACGGAAGAAAGCTCATAACCATTGCCAGCACATAAGACTTGAGCGACGTCGTCGTGGGGGTCCAATGAAAATGCGCCGCTGCCAGACCAGTTGATGGCACGACAAACATTGGCCTGACCGTGTTCTGAACGGGCCAGTCGCAGTTCGATGCCCTGGTTGTGAAGCTCGCGCTTCAATGCGCTGAATATTGCTCGGACCGGGTCAACCAAATTCTTAAACAGGGCCTCGACGTGCGGCCGCGCATTTTCGGCCTCTGCGAAATAGGTGGCTGCATCCTTCCTGTAGTGGGATGCGCCAACATACTGTCCTGGCACTCCATCCTTTCGCTGCTTGAGACCGGTACTGGCACTGAAGTTCGCGCTGATCTCCTCGGCTACTTCAGTGCTGAAAGCCTGCTTGATGTGCAGAGCGGTCGTCTCGCCTTTCAGGACCGAGATGATGTCAGCAGTGCTGATCGAGCCGGTCCGGTGTCTGATCGAAACAGGAGAGATGGCGGGCGGTTGAGGAATCTGATTACGCATTGTCTTGCTCCTGTAGTGCGTGGTCAAGAATGGCGACGCCGTTATCAAGTTCGACATCGGTGATGGTTATCGGCGGGAGGACTTTGATCACGTCGCGATTTGGCCCTGAGGATTCGATAAGCAGGCCATTCTCGAACGCGACATCGTGCACGCTGCCGACCAGGGCCGGTGAACGGAACTTGAGGCCAGCCATCAGACCGCGGCCCCGTTTTTGTTCAATGTATCTGGGAAATTTCGCGACGAGGCGGTCAAGGTGCCCCTGCAGTTTGGCCGCTGTCTGTTCCACGCCTGCAGTAAACCGGCTGTCCGACCACATTTTGGACATGGCCCCTGCCGTCACGAAGGCGAAATTATTGCCTCTGAAGGTCCCGCTATGTTCTCCGGGTTTCCATATGTCCATGTCGGGGCGAATAAGGACAATGGAGAACGGACTCCCTGAACCGCTCAGTGACTTGGAAAGGCACACGATGTCGGGTTCGATTTTGGCGAACTCGAAGGAGAAGAAATCGCCTGTTCGGCCCGCACCCGCCTGGATATCGTCGACGATAAAAACAATGCCATGCTTGCGGCAAATGCGCTGAATTTCTATGAGCCAAGCCGCGGATGCGGCGTTCATGCCCCCTTCTGCCTGGATGGTCTCCAGAATGATTGCGGCTGGCTTTTCTATGCCGCTCCCTGGGTCGCTCAAAACGCAATCAATGTAATTGGCGGAATCGAACGCTTGGCTCGGATAGCCGTCAAATGGGATACGGATCACATCGTGGCGCGCAACGCCTCCCAGCTCTCTGGTGGACGCCGACCCCGAGATCGCTAGCGAGCCGAGCGACATACCGTGGAACGCATTTGTGAATGCCATGACGCTCGAGCGGCCGGTATACTTTCGCGCAAGGGCCAGCGCCGCTTCGTTGGCGTTTGTGCCCGTCGGCCCAGGAAACTGTATCTTGTAGGAAAGCCCCCTGGGTTTCAGGATCGAATCCACAAAGGCTTCAATGAAGTCACGCTTAGCCACCGTATGCATATCAAGCGACAGCACAATGTTCTCACCGATAAGATATTCGATTGCTGGTGCCATAATATTCGGGTTGTTGTGTCCGTAGTTGAGCGCGCCGGAACCCACAAGGAAATCGATGTGAGGCTTGCCGGTCTCGTCCCAGATCGTCGCCCCCAGTGCCTTCGTAAAGACTGTGGGAAAGGCCCGGCAATATCGGCGAACATTGGATTCATGAGCCGTGAACGCGTTGATGTTCATCTTTAGGTCCTCTGCACGGAGATCATTCACGGGGAGAGTGATAAAACTTTCTGCTCGTGGTGAATGTTCTTCATGTCACATTGACACCAGAATCGTCGGATTGACTTTTTTGGGCCGGTACTTCGCGGGAATTCTAATTGGTGTGGCTATCTCTCTTAAAAATACCCCATTATTGCGTTGCTCCAGAGCTGATACCTAGGGTGAATGCGGTGGACAACATATAGATTTTCCGGACAAGCACCGATACTACGGCATCGGGTAGTTGACGGATCAGCCCCATCGCCCCTGCGAGAATTCGGCCGACCAAATCATAGGAGTCGTCCGACCGCTGGAGCACGTCACCACAGGCTGTGGAGCGCGGCGATCGCGAAGCCGCTCGCGAGCGCCCTCAACAGTGCCGCAGCGAGCGGCATTGCGGCGGTCATCCGGTCATCGATGTTCCCCGGCAAAGCTCGGTTGCGGGTCTTAAAGGAATCATCGACGACCGATGGCATGAGGAACCTGCGTGCGCTCTTGGCCGGTCTCTTGCGCGACATGATAGGCCTTCTCGGCGAGCGAGTGATGGATTTGGAGGTTGCGGCAGCCATCGGCGCCGCGTATGACGAGGCTCGAGCTCCACGACAGGCCGCGCACCGAGCTCGCCGAATCTTCCTTTCTATGGTTCGATAATCCCAAGTTCCACAGCTTTCGCAGCAAGTGCCGTTCTGCGGGTCGTGTCCAACTTCCGCATCACGTTTTTCACATGGAAATCAACCGTGTTTTGGGACCGTCCTAATATCGTCCCTATTTCCCCTGACGTTTTTCCTTTCGATATCCAATGAATGCACTCTCTTTCCCTATCAGAGATCTTATAGGCGTGCTCCGATGACCTCTGCGTTCCGAGCTTCGCAACCCTCAGATGAAACTGTACTGCGGCAATTTGCAGATAGGTGATCGCTCTATTTTCCAATTCGCCGTCCGAGGATTTAGCAAAACACATAAGCTTAAAGCTGCCAGCGGGACCATGTAATGGAACGGTAACGCCTGACTTCAAGCCGAACGTCCCCGCCTCGTCCAGGACGCGGCGTTCATTTTCAGTCGTGCTTTCGTGGGTATAAACCTCACTCCACCGGAAGGGCCCTACCCCCTTTCGACCTTTCTTGATGAGCGGGTCTATTTTGGCATAACCCATCTTTAAGTAGCGCTCCTGCCATTCATCAGGGTAATTCCACATCATCGCAGAGTCCGGTCGGGTCGGCTTCAAAACCTTTTGTTCTGGTGCAAGGGGGCCATAGGCTATCCACGGGCAATCGAAATTCAGCGCAAACGCGGACAACAATTCGAACAACTGTTCGGATTCAGCGACATCATTAGTCGTGTCGAGGAATAGGCTTAACTCGGCCGCAATCCGCGAGAATTCCATGATCTCTCCTTCAGTTGCGTTCTCATTGGTGCGAGCTGCTCCAGCCCAGCATCCCAATTGCGTGGTGGAATCTGAGTCCTGGCTCCTCCCCTGTCGACAGAGCTTCAAGAGTCGTGCCAACTTGGGCGCAAAGCTTTTCTTCAGATTGCAATGGGCTGGGTAAGGTACCCAGGAGATGAACCGAACGCACTTTGTCGCGGAGTGAACAGTCGTTGGGTCGCAGAATGGCAGCGGAGCACGAACTCAACGGCCTCGTGTCTCTCGACGGCCAACCGCCCAGGGAGGAATTTGGTCGCGAGCCTCTGCGCGTAACGCTCTGAATTATTTACCAGATCATCGACCGTCCGCGGAATTGGCTCCGGCCTTTCCGGTTCGGCACTGTCGTGGACACGTCCGGCACGGCAGGGCGGCATACGCGAGCTGTCGCCCGTCAGCCGTTACGGAAGGTGTAGCCGTAACCATTGATTGCGGGCGCGCCACCCAGATGGGCGTAAAGGACCCTCGACCCCTCTGGAAAGAAACCTTTCTGGACGAGGTCGATCATCCCTTGCATCGATTTGCCCTCATAGACCGGATCGGTGATCATACCCTCGAGCCGCGCGCACAGACGGATCGCCTCCTTCGTTTCCTCGGACGGAACGCCATAGCGCGGGTACGCGTAGTCCTGGAGCAACACCACGTCAGCCTCGACAAGTTCCGTTTCGAGCTCGACGAGCATCGCTGTACGTTTGGCAATGCTAAGCACCTGCGCCTTGCTCTTTGCTGGAGTGGCGGATGCATCGATACCGATCACGTTGCGCTGTCGACCGTCCTTCGCGAACCCGACGATCATGCCGGCATGCGTTGAACCTGTGACAGTGCTGACCACAATGTAGTCGAAGGCAAAACCAAGCTGTTTCTCCTGGTCGCGCACCTCGTAAGCGAACCCCACATAGCCAAGGCCACCGTATTTGTGGACAGAGGCCCCGGCCGGTATCGCATAAGGTCTGCCGCCCCTTGCCTTGACATCATGGAGCGCTTCTTCCCAACTGTAGCGGATACCTATGTCAAAGCCCTCGTCGACCAGGCGCACCTCTGCGCCCAAGATGCGGCTCAAAAGAATGTTGCCGACCCGGTCGTAGACGACATCGTCATGTGGAACCCAGCTCTCCTGAACCAGAAGACATTTCATGCCGATCTTGGCCGCGACCGCTGCGACCATCCGGGTGTGGTTGGACTGCACGCCCCCGACGGTGACCAGCGTATCAGCATCTGACGCGATCGCATCGGGAACGATGTATTCGAGCTTGCGCAGCTTGCTTCCACCGAACGCGAGACCTGAGTTGCAGTCCTCGCGTTTGGCGTAGATCTCTACCTTGCCGCCCAGATGTTTGCCGAGGCGGTCGAGCTTCTCGATCGGCGTTGGGCCAAAGGTGAGCGGATAGCGTGGGAACTTTTTCAGCATGTTTTCTCCAGCAGAGGTATTCAAGCTGAACTATCTCCAGCCTAGGTCATGGGCGTTCGTGCTGAGCCAGCTATGTTCTGGAACGTTGTAGAAGTGACTCACATCATCGCCGGCGTCTCCGTTCGATCGACCGGTGCCGGCGTGCTGCGAGCCTCCTATGTGCGTGGCGAACGCAAACAGCTTCACCGAGCATGTTGCCACCCCTGGCCAGTTCCGGCCCACCTGTATTCTTGTCCTATCAATTCGATGTCTCTTGTTGGGCGTGAACGTGAGTTCCGCTCTGTCACTACGCCTCAACACAGCGTCAACACACAGCGCAGTCAGAACGAGCTGAGATACATCTGAACATTCATTCCTCAACTCGTCATCTTGTGGCGGCTGGTTCGAACTGCGTTGGCCTACCCTTACCTCTGCTCGACAAGCACACTGGACCGCCAGAGCAGAAAGAGCACGCTGCCGAAATAATCCCTCTGGAGCAGTAGCGAACAGGCCAGCGTAGCGACGACGGCTAGACGGATCGCGTGCTAAGCGAAGAGAACGGACACAGCGTTGCCGCTCCAACCACCGCCGCGAGTCGACTAAAGATGATGAGGTCCAAAGTCGTTCTCCTATCCCGTCATTGATGCTGCTCATGCTGCAATCTGGTCGGCCGCGACATGCGTCTGGCAGTTCTTTGGGCAGACACGGCCACAGGCTCCGCAGCCAATGCAGCGGCCGGCATGGTCCACTACCATGACCATACGATTGAGCTCACCGTCGAAGTCGTCGTCTTCCCCGTCGCAGATGCCGAGGATTTCACCCGCGTCATCCACGCCGTGAAGATGCATGACCTCGCGCGAGCAGACCTTGAAACAGCGACCGCAGCCGATACAGATTTTCTCGTCTATAGCGGCCAGATATTCCGGCACCCATTTGGAGCCGTCGCGGGTGATGCTCGTCATCGTAAGGTCCTCATTTTGGCGAGCTCTCTCCGGGCACTATTCAACTCGGCATAAACAGCGTGCGCTGTCTCGGCGACTTCCGCTATCTCAGTCCATTTGTTCGGGAGGCCCTCGGCAAGGTCGCGCAAGTTCGTCTTGGCAATCGCCGCGCGCAGTTGCAGCTTTCGGACTTTCTTCAACATCTCATCCAGATTTGACATGAGCCTTCCTCGAAAATTCGGTTTCATCCTCGCAACGTCGGACAGGCAATGACCGCAGTCGCATCGTCGCCCAGTTTCGTACCGGTGCGGGCAAGTTTCCGGAAAGTCTCGAAGACGACGCGGTGGACGTCTCAAACGATTAACTGCCCGCCCGTGAAAACCCCGAAACCCCGATCGATTTCATCATTGTTGGCGATGTGGTCACGCAAGAGCGCTCCTCGATCACAATCCCCGCTGCTGTGTGAAATATGTCGAGCCTACACAGCAGAATCGCCAATGATCGGGATCTGAAGGACGCAGTTTTTCGTGATGATGAAGCCGACCAGCAGCTCGGTCATTTGCCCTGGCATCGCCTGTCCTGAGCTCGGATCAGCGCCAGGAGCCGTTCGATGGTCGACGGGCAGGATCAAGCGCGGTGTGAGACATATCGTTTCCTCAATTCAGTGTCGTCTCAGAGGGCGAGCTCTGCGTTCGGCTGCGCCAACTTCGGGCCCGCTTACGCGGCCGCCCCCCGGCTTGGCCGGGCCGGGTTCCAGGTAATGCTGTGCTTGGGCCGACCTTGAACATGTCCTGGACTGTGACGTCCTCCGCGATAGCTTAAATTCTCGTCGAACATCGCGTCCGCGGCGAACCGTCTCTGGAGGTCGTTGACGCCCCAGCCTTGACCTACAGCAACGATCCCCTCGGTGCTGCATGGGCATACTTGCTGCGAGCGGGCTGCATGCATTGGGCGAATTGACCAGGGTTCGATTCCACTTGTCATGCCTTTTGCAATCTCTGCTCATGAGGCCACTCCGCTTTAGTGTTCAGGAGCCTTGATTGCGGTGCCACACAGAAGTCCCCGCAACAGACGTTCTCACCCGTGTAGTCGGCCAGGGCTTGAAGCAAGGGGCTATGGTGTGTCTGTTTGATGTGATCAGGCATTGGCTCCGGAATATCCAGCGATTTCAGTGCCGCTTCGATCAACTCGATCGCGCGAGCGTTGTTGCCGCTCTCGTGGTAATACTGAGCTACCGGGAGGTAGCAACGGAATTTAAGGCGCCCGTCGCCATCCGGGGGATTCAGTGTCAGGATTTGTTCCGAGAGCGTGTTGCCTATCGCAAAGCGCTCAGCACGGGGAAGATGGGAGTTGTCTATCGCGGGATCGAAGAGCTGATTCAGGGCCATGACCATCCAAGACACGGCCTCGTTTTTTTTGTTGATCGCGTCCTCGACTAACTGGCGCATGACTGGCAAGCCGCTCTGCATGTCCCGCAGCTTGTGAAGCAGAAGATTCGCTTGAGTTTGCCGAAACCCGATATAGTCCGGCATCAATGCCAGGCCTTCTTCAACTGCCGAGAGTGCGGCCGGCCAATCCTCGGCCTGTGTGGCGGGCTTAAGTTTGGCGTATATCGGTTTGGTCCGGGCCCGTTCGCGCGCTGTGCGTTGGCTAGTAGCGAACCGCCTTATGTCGGCGGCCCTCGCTTCATTGCTGCTGCGCCAGCTGCCGTTCAGAACTTTGGGTAAAACCTCATCGAGTTCCGCCGGGTGTCCGATGAAAGCGATGCGGCCGTTGCCATCAACCAGGAACGACTCAGGGATTCCGGGAGAAGAACTCGCCTGCATCCATAGTCTGTTCATTTCACCGGTAAAATCGAACGCAATCCGGTAATTCAGATTCAGGAACCTCTCGGTCAGCCACGCATCCAACTTGGTCCGCGCCTCGTCTGCGGTTGGAGCCTGTTCGCTAGTTGCGATTCCGACGACCTCGAATCCACTGTCTTGATATTCCTCTTGCAGCTGCATCAGATTGGGTATAGCCGCCACACAAGGTCCGCACCAAGTCGCCCAAAATTCGACCAGACAGACCTTGCCGGGCTGAAAGTTCGTGATGGGTTCGCCACGCAGCCAAGTGTCCACTTTGATTGGCGGAGCGGGGGACTCAATACGCAACACCGTTTCGTTCTCCAAATTCCCACACCTTTCCTGGCGCTTATGGGTTAGCTGGTCGTTCTCTCTCTCAAGAGCGGAACACACGAGTTGGCAGGCAACCAATCCGGCTTGCGTGTTCTCATGCGGTCAGCCCTCACGAGTATTGCCGCAAAGGCCGTGCCAGCACGCTTAGTGCCCGTTAACTCCATGGTTACCCCTTTGAAACCTCATAGGCCCAGTTGGCCAGCTGTCTTCGACCCGACAAGTTTCTGCCGGCTGTAAGTTTTTGGACACCGCAACCACTCCTGCGTAAGAAACCGAACAGCTTGGCTCTCTTCTGCGGTCAAATGGCTCGGCTCCTCCAGCAGCAGCATTTCGGCGCCGTTCGAAAGGGCGGGGCTAGCTCCGCGACTGGCTCCCGCGTGCAACGACTGAGTGCCGCCCGGTTACGGTTGAGCTTTTCTGCTAAAGCCGTTGTCGATGAGGCCCAGCGTCGAGTGCGAGCTGCCGACGGACAGCGCGAATGCTGCTTCGCGGGGACACGGATGCCGCATCCACCCCGCTCTTCGCTGCAGCGAAGGCGGACAGCATTCCTCGGCCCCTCCCGCTGGTGATCAGTAGCCGTAGGTCATATCCCGCTGCCCATTTCTTCCGCCACGGGGTGCGGCCAGTTGTCGACGGGGGCAGGTCTGATGAAGCCGGCATGCTCGCGGTTCGCCTGCGGCACGCGTCCCAGAAGGCTGTCGAGGATGCGACGCGCTCGCCAGGCCAGCAGGCCTAGATTTGGATCAGCCAGCCCGCGCTGCCCGAGGGTCGCGCTCTGTACGAAGATGCGCCTTTCAGGCGGTCCGTCCCAGCACACGGAAAAATCTTCGCGGATAGCCAATTCGTTGTCGCTCTTTTCCAGCCGGCAGGCCATCGGCTCCAAGAAGTCTGGCAACGCGTTCTCGTAACCGGTGGCCAGGATGACGATGTCGGCCGTGACTTCTTCGAGCTCACTCCTGCCGCGGCGCAGGGTCAGCCTGTGACCCGCGCCGGCGTTGACGCAGTGCGAGACGGTGCAGCCCGGCCGCAGTGTGATTTCGCAGTGGCTTGGCTCCAAAAACGCGTGCCGGTATAGCGCTTGATAAATCGCGCTCAACGTCTCTTCCGAAATGCCGTCGGAAGCAAGCACGAAACGCCTCAGGTACAGTTTGCGCTGCGACTCGCTCATTGCCGCCAAGCGATCCGAAGAGCACGCTATGAACAACTCGTTTGTAAACGGGCTGTTGTCGATGGGCTGATAGTTTTCGCCCTCCGAGACCCAAGTGATCGATCGAGGCCGCCGCTCTTTTGGCAGGCCGACGAGGTGTAATAGCACCTCCGCTCCCAACTGGCCTCCACCAACCACGCAAACGTCCTTTTTCCAATCCTCAGGATGGATGCGCGGTAAATCCGATAAGTGGAACAGGTTGCGCCCGGTCCAGCCCTGAAACTGAGACGGAATCCGCGGCTGCTTGCCGATGCCGATCACGAGGTCTCTGGCGCCACGAACTGCGTCGTCCGTCCACACCCGAAATTCGCCCTCGAAGCGGATTTCGCGCACAGTCTCGCCGCCGCAGACAAGCGGGTTCCGGTGGAAGGCCCAGTTCAGGTATTGCTCAAACTCAGCTCTGAGCACGGCCTCGAACTGTGCGTTCAGGAAGTGGAATAGACGCCCGTTCTCGTATAGATAGTTTGCGAAAGTGTAGGCTGATCGCGGGTTCACCAGCGTGACCAGATCCTTGAGGTGGTTGACCTGGGGTTCCGGCGAATCCAATGCGCTGCCGGGGTGCCACCGGAAGTCGACCTGCCGATCCAAGAACAGTGCCCCTCGACCGATCTGCTCGTGTATCTGACACGCAAGGCTGAGATTAGGCGGTCCAGCACCCACCCCAATGCAAGAGATGTCCACTTGTCCTGCTCCTATAGATGTTTCCCAAACACGCGATGCTCGCGGCGAACATCGGCCATGGTCATTCGGCTTCCGCACTACGCGGCCATTCTCGACGCCGGTGCGGCTGGATTCGCTAGCGTTTGTCCCCGCGTTCGTGTGGTCGGCTGTGTGAGGCCCAGGGATCCAGCCAAGTGATGAGATCGACACTCATGTCGGGACGTGGGGGCCGTGCGCGGGATCGACGTTTCCACCCGCTTCGATGATAGCGTCTCGCTCAGCGGATGCTTACCGACCTTATTCGGCGTGTGAAGCGGGCGCAGTCGCTCGCCTCCAAGGTGATGCGCCCACTTCTGACCGGTTGTGGATCAGCCGAAGCGCGGTCCCAGTGCGGCAACAGCATTCTTCAGTGACCCTGACCATAGGAGGACATCCTTCTGATGTGTTCAGAAGATTCCCTGCATCGAACGTGCCAGAAGGAAAATTGATCAAAACAACTGGCAGCAGGTTTGTGATCGTGTCGGCTATCCGACGTTGAGGTGGGAAACCTTGCACCGGCGGCAGATTTGTCCCGGTGCTCTTACCGGTAAGCTAACAGGGTAGCTCCGATCCCGAATAAATGTTCGCTTAGCCTGATCATGGCAGGACGTGCGCTGATGTGTTCGGAATGTTCCCTCAATCGACGTGCCAGGAGGAAACTTTGATGGAACCAACTGACAGCGGGTTTGTGATCGTGTCGAGTATCCGACGTTGAACGGCAGGCCTTGAAGGTTTGCACTTTGTCGCCCTTCGGAACAGCACCAGCTTGACCAACTCTAGCGTTTTTTTCAGATGGGCGCCGTCCGGGGAATCCGGTAATGTCTCATGTGTCATGCGACGTGGATCTCTCCCATGATGATCTGATAGGCATAGCATTCTTACGTCGCATGACGCTCCCATTAGCACTCGACTAAGGTGCGCGCGGCAGCTTCTTCGCGCGCCAGCACAAGCTCCCTTCGTCGAGGTCAATGCCGATGACGTGGGCCATTCGTCCGACCGCTGCGCTCGAGCTTACATCTCCGCCGGCGCAGCCGCCGTCGATTACGGTGGAAGCCGACAGCGGCTCGAGGCGATCAGCAGCGATTGCGTTGAAGACGCCAGCACACGCCAAATCGCGGCAAGGAGCGCGCGGCCACCAGGTCGGAACGTTGTTCCTGGCCAGACAATCCTCGTCGCGCGATTGGTTCAGTAAGGTATCGTCATCGAGATAGCGGCTGCAGTTCGTTCATGCATCTCATACGCCAAGACCGCTTTGCACCCTCGGGTCCAACCCACGATCCGGCTTCGGCGACATCCATTGCGCCCTTAAGTCCGCAGCGAAGCGTGGCGGCATACCGTTTGAGATAGCTCACCTTCGCCGAAAATCCGTCCGGAGTGTTGAGAAGCTCGCGCACGGCATCGGATTTGGAGGAATGCAGATCGTCTGCCGGTCGCGCCGAACGGGTCCGCCGGTCGCGAGCACAAATGATCAGGCTCGTGACGCTGCGGGATGGATCCAGGAAGCGAGCGACGAAATTGAGTGATGAACCCTAGGCATCAGAAGGAGGACGCCGCTCCACCTTCCGCCTTGCGCATGACCTGGAGAGATTTCCGGTGGGCGTCGCCTCCCGAGCAACGCTTTTTCATGTCCGTTACTCTCCGTAAAATAGATTGTTTCGATGGAGCCCATCTACGATGTGAATGCGTGCGCCTCGCATGCGATCAACAACCGAACCCCAGAGCTCCATAACGAATGCCTGCGCAACTCGCCTGCAAACTCGACGCCCGATCTACTTATGAGAAACCGTACGATCGGCGATGCCGATCATCCCAATCGGAACTGCCCCACGTGGCACGGGCGAGCCAGTCGATTGAGAGATGACTGGCCTGCTTTGCAGCTGCGGTAGGTGGCCAATCCGGCAGCGTGCTGTTTCTGACTGGCCGTCCAGCCGCGCTTATAGGTTTCGTCTGTTCAACGGCCGCGCGGCAATCGCCGATCGACATCACGGGCGCGGTGAAGGTGGATACTGCGCACATGCGCTAGGTGGGCACAAGGACCGCGGAAGAGATGAACAAGAGCCACACCAATTCAAGTCGAGCTGACGCAAGGCAGCAGCTGATCGATCCGACTGACGATCTCAAGCTCATGTAGCGCGCTGGAGTGGCGGTCTTTGCCTCGGCGCCCGTACCATCGGCGCACCACTGCGCACGCTGACAAGCCGGAGTGGCCGGTGACCGGACGGGTTCGCCTTCTAGTGAAAAACCGTCTTTCACTTTGATCGAGCGGGATTCTGCGTTGCGCGATTTGTGTCCGGTCTGGTTCGGTTCTTAGTCGCACGCGATGGCCCGCATTCATACGGTAGATGCACTTCATCGAAACTATCGATTTTACGATGCGTAACGACCATGAAAAACGCTGCTCGGAACCTTCTGAGGACGATCAGCTGCATGAAGTACCGAGCGGATATCAGCGGTCTGCGGGCCGTCGCCGTTGTTCCGGTTGTCCTGTATCACGCTGGTTTTTCAGCGGTCAGCGGCGGGTTCGTTGGGGTCGACGTCTTCTTTGTGATCTCCGGCTTCCTGATAACGTCTGACATCATCGAGCGCACCGACAGGGGCGAATTCTCGCTGCTGGACTTCTATCACCGCCGGGTCCGACGGATTTTTCCTGCCCTGTTCGCGATGCTGGCCGCATGTTTTGCGATGGGGTGGTTTGTGCTGCCGCCGGGTGAGTTCATCGGCTTCGGCAACAGCGCCATTGCCGCTGCGATTTCCGCCAGCAACTTCTTTTTTTACGTCAACACCAACTATTTCACTGAAGCCGCGACCTCGCTCCCTCTCCTGCACACATGGTCGCTGGCCGTCGAGGAGCAGTTTTATTTCCTTTGGCCTCTGGTGGTCATACTCATGATGCGATGGCTGAGACCGTGGGCGGCAGTCATCGTCGCGGCGCTGGGCATCATCTCCATCACCGCCGCTCAGCACTGGCTTCAGAGCGATCCGCCCTTTGTATTCTACATGCTTCCGACACGCGCTTGGGAACTGCTCACGGGCGGGCTGATCGCGCTGCCTGCTGCTAAGGCAATGAGGCCAACCCGAACGATTGCGGAACTCCTCGCTGCCTCAGGTCTGGCGCTCATCACCGCTTCACTCTTCCTGCTCAATCAGGATACGCCATTTCCCGGCCTATACGCGCTTGCTCCTTGCATTGGAGCGGCGCTCATCATCGCGGCCGGCTTTCACCGCGACACGATGGTTTCGAAAGCGCTGTCGATCAAGCCTGCCGCCTTCATCGGGCTCACATCCTACTCGCTTTACCTCTGGCACTGGCCGTTGCTGGTCTTTGCAGGCATCTATCGGAATCGCGAATTGTTCGTCTCTGAACGTGTCGCGGTCGTACTCGCCGCACTGCTCGCGTCAGCACTCTCCTGGCGCTTTGTCGAGCGCCCGTTTCGCCGGAGGGCCACAGGCTGGAAGTGGATGGTACCGACCGCCGGCACAATGGCCGGCGTCTGCTGTCTATCCCTGGCTATCATCTACAGCTCCGGCTTCCCAAGCCGGGGTCCTGACGACGGTCCTTCTGTTCAAGCGCTCAGAGCGGAAAGAGCCAAGTTCGAATCCTCTTCCTGCCTCCAGCGTGGCGGGCTCATTCCCAAGACGGGCGAATGCATCCTCGGCTTCGGCAATATCGCTCCGAGGGTCGTTTTGTGGGGCGATTCTCAGGCTGCCCATCTTGCCTCTGCTTTAGACGAGGCGGCCCGGACGACAGGCGTGCGCGTCAGACAGATCACAAAGGCGGGGTGCGCTCCTTTTCCCGACATGACGATGCTTCCCGCCAGTCCCTTGAGAGCGGATTGCCCGGCCTTCAATGCGTCCGCGCTCCAATCGGTGCTTGCCGATCCCAACATCACACTCGTGATCCTGGCAGGCCGCTGGAACGCCTACTCGGGGCGTGGAGGCAGCTTCCTCTCGACAGACGGAAGCTGGCCTTCGCAGGAGACTTCCAATGCCAACTTCACGTCCGCGATAGAACAGACCGCTGCCTCACTGGCGGCCCATGGCATCAAGACCGCCGTGGTTGGACCCACGCCGGAACCATCCATCGATGTGCTGACTTGCCTCGTCCGTGCCGACTTCATGAAGGGCGACGCGCCGTGCTCTACCATGCCGGCCGAGATGTCCTGGCAGAACAATCGAATGCTCGCGGATCTGCTGCCGCGAACCGTACAGTTCATTCCCATAGTCCCAGCTCTGTGTGGGCAGCAAAACTGCCCGCTGAGATCAGGTGAAGACGTCTTCTACCTTGACGCGATCCACCTTTCGCCGGCGAGCCGGCATATCCTTGCCCCTATTTTCGCCAAGCTCATCTCTTCGTCAGCCATGAATTCGGCTAAGGCAGGCTTTCCGGGGCAGTGAGGATCGCACACTGCTTCCGTCCGGCGCCAGCTAAAGGTCATCACGAGCTGCGGCGAAAGCCCTACCTTAAGTTGCCTGAGGGCACTCGTCTTGAGTTATATGAAGCTGCAATTGCCCTCGACATGGGGCAGCCGGGAACAATGGCAGCCTATGCCTGGCGCTGCAAAGAGCATTGCCTTGAGCGAACGGCTGTGCTGGCCGCAGCAATAGGTCCTAACTCGTCTACCAAGCTAACGACTGTCTTTCTCAACTGAATTAAGCCAAGCTACCTTTCTCGTCTTGGGCCAATCTGCCGCGGCCGTGCTTCGATGAGCTCGAGCAGCGCCGCTGCACGGCCTTTGGGGCCGTCTCGGGCGAGAGTTCGACAAGCAACTCAAGACCGGAGCATTTTGTTCGGTCAGGCCTCGTGCACTGCCTCGAGGAGCTTCGCGCCGCCGCGATCTTTTTCCCGATATCTGAATAGTTCGCCCAAGTGAACTAAAGCTTCGAGCGGCATCGGTGCAACTCCCGAGCCGGTCAGCGCGCCAAAAACAGCGGCAATGTCGGCTTGTCAACAATCCATTTCGTTGCGCCGCCGAAGAGCCGCTCACGCAGGCGACGGCTGCCATAAGCGCCCATGACTATCATGTCGGCAGATGTATCGATTGCGTGCTGCGCAAGCACCTTGGCCGCCGATTTGCCAGCACTTGGCAACAGGTCAACCGACACCCGAGCACCGTGGCGCGTGAGATAGGCAGCAATATCGGCTCCAGGTTTCGCGCCGTACCCTTTGTGGTTCGCCTTCGGACCCACCAGGACAACACGAACTTCCTCAGCAGCGCATAGGAGACCCAGCGCTTCCCGAACGGCACGGGATGCCTCGAGTCGCGAATCCCAACCGACCAGGACGCGCCTTGGCCACAGGGTCGCCTCAGCGCGCTTGGGCACAATAAGCACCGGTTTTCCCGTATCAAATAAGCTGCCGTTGATGACGACAGGTCCGACAACACTGTCGTTGAGAAGTGCGGGGCCGACAATGGTCAGGTCGGCGCAGAGTGCCCGCTGTCGCACCACCTCCCCCACGCCAGTCAAATTGCAATAATCCGTATCGACATCATAGGAAAGGCACATTGCCCTCAGCAGTTCCTGGATCTTCTCGGAGCGTCTTTCCAGTCTGGGCACGTCCAGTGTAAATCTGTCTTGCCGAAACTGATTGTTCAATGTGGCCATTGCCTGTCCACGCCCCGTGGGCCACTCGGGGACACCATCTCTCATCGGCCGATATGACAAAACGAGCATCAGAGCCGGTATTATCCGTACGGAAAGATGCGCACCGACTTCAGCACACAAGCCGGCAGCAGTTTCGACGTCATGATCGGAATGGTCTGCGTCCGTCACACAGAGTACGCTTTTAAAACCCATTTGCCTGCTTCTTCCTGAGTATCTCGTTTAGTCTAGCGGCAGGCCGCAACACCGACTCACAGCGCGAGGGAAAGGGAGTGGCACTACACCTCAACTGATTCAGCCGTCCGGCATCTGGAGCGAGTAGCCGGCCGACCTGACAGTGAGAATGCCGCCGCCGGGCCAAGCCTTCTTGAGGGCTGTTCTGATCCGGCTGACATGGACATCGACGGTGCGTGGTTCGACATGGATGTTTTTCTCCCAAGCCGTGCCGATAAGCTCCTTCCGGCTGAAGACCTTGCCGGGAGCCTCCATCATAAGCAGCAGCACGTTGAACTCGATGACTCCGAGGTGAATGTCGTGGCCATTGCCGCGAATCCGGCGGGCATCCACCTTCATCTCGAGGTCACCAAAGGTGAGCCAGCCGCCGTTTTCAACGCCATGTGCGCCCCGCTTCGGCAGCGCCAGCCTCGCCCGTAGAAAGTCGAGCAGGTTGGCCGGGACGATCGGCCGCACAAATCTCTCGTCAATGCGAGCCTTGAGGAGATCGAGGTGCTGGTCCTCGGCACCCGGCGCGATCAGGGCAATAACGGTAAGGTCGGCGGTCCGGGGCTCCCCCTTGAGCCGGGCGCAGATTGGGGCCCCGGTTATGCTCGCCGGACCGCAGTCCAGCACGACGGCCTGGAATTCGCGTTCGTCGGCCAATGCAAGCACTTCCTTGGCGCTCCTTACCGGCTCAGTGGCGAAGCCGTCCACCTCCAGTATGTGGCTGAGCAACAGATAAAGCTCGGCATCTTGCGAACAGATCAGGATGAGTGGCTTCATCGGTGTTACTTCAGGAGCTTGATCCGCCTGGACGGCGTCGGCTGCGACGGTTGGCCATCGCGGCTGCTGAAGATTGTCATGGCCCCTGGGCTCGAAACCTGCTTCATCACGCACGCGCCACCTCGGGATAGGTTTCGATGGCTGCGATTGCGTCGCTGACCAGCTTCGTGCCGGCCCCGGCGAGCTTCCGCAACGTCTCGAAGCCGAACCGGTGGACGTCGCGCAGCGTCTTCGACAGAGCGACCAGCCGCCCAGTCGTGAAAAGCACGCGCCCAAAGCCTTCACGGCTCAGCTCCATGATCGGCGATGCCATCAGGCCGCAGCGCTCCTCGATCGCAAGCCCAATGGCGGTGTAGAACATATCTAGCCTCCACAGGACGTCCGGGTCGGGATCGCCTATGATCGGGATCGCACGGCGCTGTTGCTTGGTGATGATGAAGGCGGCCAGCAGTTCGCGGTCCGCTTTGCCTTCCCACGCGCCGTAGGAGTCCTGAGCACGTATTAGCCGCACGAGGCATTTGAGAAACGGGCTGGCAAGCGCCACCTCGTCCTCATCGACAGCAAGGCTAAGGGCAGGGTCGAACATTTCGCCTCCTCATTTCAGTCCTCGTCTTCAAAGGACGGCTTCTGTTTCGCGACGCCTGCCTCAGCCAGGACCTTGCGCAGCCAAGGTGGAGGGCAGGTCCTGAGCATCAGCTGCGTGCGAACCAGCACCTCTTGGATGCTCTGAGTATGCCGCACCTTGATCGGATGGATTTTTGCCGAAACAAGCTTGGCTGCCGAAGGTCCACCGATCGCCAGGCAAAACAGGAGGTGGCAGCCCTTCAGCGCTTTTATCTTCGGTGTGATGCGGTCATCCCTCTCGGAGTGATGTTTCCCACTTTCGTCGGAGACGTCGTCGAACTCGATGACTTCCACAAGCTCCCACTCCTCGCGCGTCATATCGTAGATGACAAAGCGCTTGGCCGACCCGAAATGGGCGTTGAGTTGCTTGACGTCCTGGGTAGCGATTGCCACCCGCAAAGCGCCTGCTTGTCGTTCACGCATCGGACGGTGAACCTCGTCAGTGACGAGTGAGAAGCGACGCATCGGGCTCACCTGGCGTTTGGCGTTTGCGGAATGGATCGAGCTCATCAGGCGTCGGCGCACGCCGGCCGGCCTGGAACAGGTTGGCAACCTCGAAGACCAGGTCACGGGTCCCTTGATAGAGGATCGAGAGCCTGTGCTGGCTGCCAAGCCGGTCGAAGACGGGGAAGCCGATGCGCATAAGCGGAATGCCAAGGCGTTTCGAGGCCTGGCGTCCATGTGAATGGGTGACCAGAAGATCAGCGCCGCTTGCAAGTGATTCCAGATCGCCGAGATCGCCGACCTGAATCGACTCCGCCGGTACCTTTTCCAGAATTTTCGACATACCGGTCGTCGTGACGGCCGCCGTGATTGCGCAGCCCATGTCGACGAAGAACGCTCCGAATTGATAGAGTTGGTCTGGTTCAGCAGCGATCGCAATTTTCTTGCCTCCGAAGTGGAAATGTCCGTCGAGCAACGCATCTTGCAGTTGCGCCCGCCGACGGCGGACGCTTGCCGGCACAGGCTGGCCAGAAATAGCCGACAGCAGCGAAACGAACTGATCGGCGCCCTTCAATCCGGTCAGCGACTGAAACAGCACGTAAGGCACGCCGGTCGCCTTGTAGAGAACCTCGGCCGGGCGGCGCATATGCTCGCCGATCGCGATGCAGTGCTCGGCCGTGCCGAGCTCGCGGATATCCTCGATGCTCGTTCCGCCATAGGTGGTGGGGACCCAGTGGTCTGGCACGGTACCGTCGAGCGAGCCTGAAAGGTCTGGCAAGATCACCGATTGCAGGCCAAAGCTTTCGACCATCTCGCGCAAATGCTCGAGGTCAGCCACGGTGAGGTTCCAGCCAGGAAGGATCGCGATCTTCTTTGACTGCCGCGCCCGCTCCCCAGGCTTTGTAATGCCTTCGATCATGGCGGTGACAGCCTTGGCCCAGCCCTCTTCAAGGGCGCCGGCGAAATCCGGCGTGTTGGCCAGCACGATCTCGGTACCCGCGAGTTCTTCCGCCCGTCTCAGCCTGATGTCCGAAATGTCGCCTGCGCAATCCTCGCCACGGGTTTCCACCAGGGCCGTGGTGCAGACCCCAATCAGCTTTGGCGTCGTGCGGGTCTTGAGGTTGAAGATCGCCTCTTCCAGATTGTCCGACCCGCCGAGGATGATTGTTATTTCATCCATCGCGGTCGTCTGTAGGGGAATCGTTTCCTTGAAATGCCGCACGAACAGCACGAGGGCAAAGCTGGTGCAGCCCTGGGCGCCGTGGAACAGCGGCACTGCGCCGTCAATGCCGAGAAACGCCAAGGCGGCACCAAGCGGCTGTGACGATTTCAGCGGGTTGATCGCGGCTGATTTTGTCTGGGGAAGGATACGCGTCATCGGATCTCCTCAGCACTCACGCAAATCGTCGGCGCCTTGCCGGCGGTTTCCTGGACAGCGTGCAGGTTCTCGGCGTCGTCGCTTGGGCCCGGCAGTGCGTCGTACCCATGGATCGGACCATCCCACGGGGGTCGCTCGCGCACCTGGCGCCAGATCGGGTTGTGAATGGCGAGGTCGATCTGGCGTACGAGTTCCACCATGCCGTCATAACCGGCGTAAGGGTGCTGGCGCTCCTGGTTGATGTCGAGCCAGGGCATCTTGGCCTTCAGCGCGACGAATTGCGTGCGCCCACCCGAGAGCATGATATCGGCCTTGCCTCCAGAGAGGATGGCGTAAAGGTCGCGCGCTGACATCTGCTCGAACGTATCGTTGTCGTCCTTGAGCATCTGTTTGATGCGCACCTTGTCTTCGAGCGTGGATTTCTTGACCGAGGTGCCCACGATCTCCATGCCGATCTCCACCAGCGCATGGACGAGCGACCAGGACTTCACACCACCGGTGTTGAGCAGCACGCGCTTGCCTTGGAGCCGCGGCCGGTAGGCTTCGAGCTTCTTCCATGCAATCGCCTCCTGCTGGGCGATCAGCCTCTCCGTGCGGTCCAGGATCTCCGGATCGGCCCCCTTCCTCACCAGGAGCTCAGCAATGTTGCGGAGTGCTTCCGACGTATCCGAGATGCCATAGAAAGAGCCCTCGAAGAACGGGATGTCCCAGCGCTCGTCCATCTTGCGGGCTAGAGTGATGAGGGCCGTCGAGCACACCACCATGGCCGCCCGGGCGCTGTGCGCGGAAGCTACGTCGCGATAGCGCGCGTCGCCCGGAATGCAGGCGCGAACCCGGATCCCGAGCCGATCCAGGAGCGGCTTGACCAGCCAGAATTCGCCGGAAAGGTTGAATTCACCAAGGACGTTGATGTCATACGGGCCGGCGTCGTCGGGTTCCACCGTGCCGATGACATGGTCGAGCAACGCCTCCGCGGCAAGCTTGTTGCCCAGGTTCTTGGAGCCAGCCAGGCCCGGCGCGTTGACGGGAACCACGGCCAGGCCGAACTTTTCGGCGGCGCGTTTGCAGACGGCCTCGATATCGTCGCCGATGAGCGCCGTCACGCAGGTCGAATAGACAAAGACTGCTGCGGGCGCATAGGCTTCCTTGATTTCGCGGATCGCCTTGAAGAGCTTCCGCTCGCCCCGCCCCATCACCACATCGAGTTCGGTAAGATCGGTCGTGAAGCTTGTGCGCCACAAGGTTGGCCCGGACGAAGCTGCACCGCGGTTGTCCCAGGAATTTCCCTCGCAGGCGAGCGGCGCATGCACCAGGTGGGCAACGTCAGTGATCGGCTGCAGGACGATCTTGGCCCCGTCAAACGCGCAGCCGCCCGCTGCCGCTCCCGGCGTCAGCGGCCGTGCGCAGCCTTCCTTGCGCGCCCTGACGTCCTTGCCACGGTTCTTGTCGCATGCAGGCTCGTCGAAAACGTCCTGGATCTTGGCACTGAGCGAGGTCATTGCGTCAGTCTCCAAAGTCCATTCGGGCAATGAACAGCCTGGGCGAAAAGCTGGCCGTGTGCTTTAGCGGGTGAGGTCATAGGAATAGTCCGTCACGCCCGTCTGGCTCGTCTCGCGATCGAGCTTGTCGAAGATCTTGTCGAGGATCGTGGTCAGCACGCGTAACCCGCCCTGGTAGCCCATGAGCGCAAAGCGATGGTGATGGTGCCGGTCGAAGATTGGAAACGTCAGGCGGATCAGCGGCGTGCCGGTGTCGCGCTCCAGATACTTGCCATAGGAATTGCCGATCAGCAGGTCCACCGGCTCGGTGAAGAGAAGCGATCGCAGCGCCCAAAGGTCCTTACCCGCCCAGACCTGAGCGTCCATGCCGAAGGGCGAGGCGTCAAGCAGTTCCTGCAACTCGGCTTGCCAGGCCGAGGAGCCGTTGGTTGCCAGGCAATGTGTCGGCTCGCCGCCGGTCTCCATGACGAAGCGGGCCATGGCGTACACGAAGTCCGGGTCGCCGTAGATCGCGTATTTCTTGCCGTGCAGCCAGGATTGGCTGTCGGCCATGGCATCAACCAGTCGGCCGCGCTCCAGTCGGATTGCCTCGGGGATTTCCTTGCCGGAAAGCGCCGACACCTTCATCAGCAATTCGTCGGTCGCCTGGACGCCCAGCGGATAATGGAAGGAAGCCGTGGCCTGCCCAACTTGCCCGCAATAATCCAGCGTTTTTCGCGTGTTGTAGTGCTGGAGCGAAAGCGTTGCCTCGGCGTCAAGTGCCCCCCTCACCTCTTCGATCTTGGTGCCGCCGTCATACATGCGGTATTCCCCGTCCGATGGCGTGTCGAACTGGTCAGAGGCGTCCTGGATGAAGGTGTAGGACACACCCATCATATCGAGCAGGCGTTTGAGTTCCCGGTTGTTGCCGACGCAGAAGCCGTCGAAGCCCGGAATGAGGTTGATGGTTCCCTTGGTTTCCGTGCGCTCCTGGCCTTTCCAGAAGTGCTCTAGAATGCCCTTCAGCATGCCGTCATAGCCGTCGACATGGCTACCGACGAAGGCCGGCGTGTGGGCGAAGGGCACGTCAAAGTCGCGCGGCACCGACTTTTCGTCTTTGGCGTTCTCGATGAAGCTGTGCAGGTCGTCGCCAATGACCTCCGCCATACAAGTCGTCGAGACTGCGATCATCTTCGGGTCGTAAAGCTGGTAGGTGTTGGCGAGCCCATCGACCAGGTTCTTCAGGCCCCCGAATACTGCCGCATCCTCGGTCATCGAGGAGGAAACCGCCGAAGCAGGCTCCTTGAAATGGCGCGATAGATGAGAGCGGTAGTAGGCCACGCAGCCCTGGCTACCGTGGACGAAGGACATGGTCCGCTCGAAGCCCGCGGCCGCGAACACAGCGCCGAGCGGCTGGCAGGCCTTGGCGGGATTGATCACAAGCGCTTGTCGGGCGAGGTTCTTTTCGCGGTATGCCCAGGTCTTGGTGAATTCACCCTGATCGGCAACGATCTGATCCGGGTGCGGACATTCGAAATTCAGCTTCTTCCCGGCGAGCATCTGCCTGTATTCCGGCTCGCGGAACAGCGGAGCGTGGTCGAGAATCTTTTCGGCCGACTGCGGCATTGGTATTACCTCTTTCCATCTGGCCGCGCCATACGGCAGCTCAGGTACGTGGAGACGTTTGCGGTTTCCCGAGGCTCACAAGCCGCGAGGGTTCATCGTCTCTCTGGGGAGACTAGGCCTGGGACAGGGCATCTATTCGGCAGCCATCGCCTGCCCACGGGACGGGCTTTGTTTCCAAGGTGCCTGGTAGAGGCCCCAGACCGGATTGTTGATCGCAAGATCCACGTCGCGCGCGAAAATGGCGAAGCCGTCATAGCCGTGATAAGGTCCCGAATAGTCCCAGGAGTGCATTTGACGGAACGGGATACCCATCTTCTGCACGGGGTATTTTTCCTTGATGCCAGAGCCAACCAGGTTGGGGCGAACTCCCTCGATGAACTTCTCCAACTCGTAGCCGGTAACGTCGTCATAGATCAGCGTGCCATTCTTTGCGTAATGGCCCGTGCGTTGATAGTCATCGTTGTGAGCGAACTCGTAGCCGGTGCCAACGATGATCATGCCGAGGTCTTCGTAAGCTGTGATGACGTGGCGGGGGCGCAGGCCGCCGACGTAGAGCATGACGGTATTGCCTTCGAGGCGTGGCCGGTACTTTGAGATGACCGCGTCGACAAGCGGTCTGTACTTGGCGATGACCTTCTCGACTTTCTCCTCGATTTCGGGGCCGAAATGCTTGGCTATTTTACGCAGGGAGGTCTCGATCTGGGACGGTCCGAAGAAATTGTACTCCATCCAGGCGACGCCATACTTTTCCTCCATATGCCGGCAGATGTAGTTCATAGACCGGTAGCAGTGGATGAGATTGAGCTTGGCCTTCGGGGCGCGCTCGATCTCGGCGAGTGTCGCGTCACCGGACCAGTTGCCGACCACGCGCAATCCTATCTCCTCAAGCAGGATGCGCGAGGCCCACGCGTCGCCGCCAATATTGTAGTCGCCGATCACGTTGACGTCGTAAGCACCGGCCTCGAAATCGACGTCCTTCTTGTCGAAGACCCAGTCGCGGATGGAGTCATTGGCGATATGGTGGCCGAGTGATTGCGAGACGCCGCGGAAGCCCTCGCAGCGCACCGGCACGATAGTCTTTTCGTACTCCTTGGCCTTCTTGCGAGAAACTGCCTCGGTGTCATCGCCAATGAGACCGATCGGGCATTCGGATTGCACCGTGATGCCGTTATTCAGCGGGAACAGTAGCTCGATCTCATCGATGATCTGTTCCAGTTTCTTGTCACCGCCGAAGACAATGTCTTTCTCCTGGAAATCGGATGTGAACTGCATTGTCCCGAACGTGTCGATGCCCGTTGTTCCGACGTAGTAGTTGCGGCGCTGTGACCAGGAATATTGGCCGCAACCGACGGGGCCGTGCGAGATATGGACCATATCCTTGACCGGACCCCAGACCACGCCCTTTGAGCCGGCATAGGCGCAGCCGCGTATGGTCATCACTCCCGGAATGGACTTGATGTTCGATTTGACGTCGCATTCGGAAAGGATCTCGTTTTCCCCGCCGGCCTGGTCCCCGCTCTTTGCGACGCTGAGATGCTTTTTGCGGCGCTTCGCCGCTTTGTCCGGATATTGCGATAGCACCTCCTCAATAAGCTTCGCATGGAGAGCACCATCATTCTCGTATTCCAGGCTCATGGGACCCCTTTCAAGGTGTCTGGTGACGCCTCACCGACGAGGCGCCGTTCTTTGCAAGGCGTGCCACCTCAAGGAGGGCGCCCAATATCGGTTACTGGGCTGCCGCCTTTGCCGCTTCCTTGGCCTGAAGCTCGGCAAGCATCTGCTCGTCGGTTTTCATGATGCCGAAATCGAGCAGCATGTCCTCGAGCTCCTCCATGGTAATCGGGGTCGGGATGGTACCCTGGCCAGAATTCGCATGGATCTTCTCAGCAAGCGCGCGGTATTCTCCGGCCTGCTTGGAGTCGGGCGCATATTGGATCACTGACATCTTTCTGAGCTCGGCGTGCTGGACGATGTTGTCGCGCGGCACGAAGTGGATGAGCTTGGAGTTGAGCCTGGAAGCCAGTGCTTCGGCCAGGTCAAGCTCACGGTCGGTCTGACGCTCGTTACAGATCAGTCCGCCGAGCCGAACACCGCCCGAATGTGCATATTTCAGGATGCCCTTGGCGATATTATTGGCGGCATAGAGCGCCATCATCTCCCCGGACATGACGATATAGATTTCCTGCGCCTTGCCCTCGCGGATCGGCATCGCGAAACCGCCGCAAACCACGTCCCCGAGCACGTCGTAGGAGACATAGTCGACATCGTCGTAGGCGCCGTTCTCCTCAAGGAAATTGATTGAGGTGATGACGCCGCGGCCGGCGCAGCCTACACCCGGCTCCGGGCCGCCGGACTCCACGCACTTGATGCCTCTGTAGCCTACCTTGAGCACGTCCTGAAGCTCGAGGTCTTCCACCGAACCTTCCTGTGCCGCGAGATGCAGGACAGTATCCTGAGCCTTCGAGTTCAGGATCAGGCGGGTGGAATCCGCTTTGGGGTCGCAGCCGACGATGAGGATTCGCTGCCCGAGGTCGACGAGAGCGGCGAGCGTATTTTGGGAGGTGGTGGACTTGCCGATGCCGCCCTTGCCGTAAAAGGCGATCTGACGCAGACGTGACATTAATAGGTTTCCTTCCTTGGTTTCATCCGTCGCGGCTGCCCGGGACACAAATGCCGATGGGCAGCTCTTGCCGCCTCACAACGAGGTCTCAAGTTTCGTGCCAACTTTTTCGAAGGACAGCCAAAGCGGGATTTTTCCTTTTGGCTCTAGCTAGTTAGCTTGTGCGCTAACAAGTGCTCGCTGGCAGATAGATTATTGTTGGAACAAGCCGTGTAGCGGACCCGACAATGCCCGACACAAAACGTCAGGTTCGAGCCACCGGAAATGGTCCTTTCAGTCAGAGCCGGTTTTTGGCTGCTTAAAGGCGGCGGTCATAGCGACCGGCTCGCGTCGTCCCGTCACGGAACATCAGACATCCGGGCTCGGAACTGCTGGCGCGCATGGCTGGTTCGAGACGGACGCCGAGGTCGGCATAGAACAGCCTGATGAGACGTCTGCCGACGATGACACCCCCGTCGGGCACGGAGAACCGGCACCGAAATTGCACGCCCTACTGTCACAAGATGTCGGGCAGCGATGGCGCGCTTCTGCCTTTAGTTCGGGTCATCGCAGCCAACCCATGTTGGGCGAGGATGTTCATGACCGAATCGGCGACGGGTCTTATCGAGACTGTTCTGCACGGCCCAGAAACGCCGGATCGACTATCTCCTCCCGCATGGGGTGCGGTCATTTCGCTTGCTTTGGGCACCTTCGGGCTGGTGGCGGCAGAGTGTCTGCCAGCCAGCGTGCTGACGCTGATAGCGCGCGATCTCGGCATCTCAGTGGATGCGGCTGGATATGCGATCACAGCGACGGGCATTGCTGCGGCGATCTCAGCGCCGACGATGGCCATTATTGCAAAGCGCCTGGACCGCAGGACCGTCCTGTGGGCAATGATGCTGCTTCAGATCCTGTCCAACCTTCTGGTGGCAGTCGGGTCGTCGCTGCCGGTTTTGCTGGCAGCACGCGTTATGCTCGGCATTGCGCTCGGAGGCTTCTGGTCGATTTCGGCATCGCTGGCGATACGGCTCGTTCCAAATCATCTTCTGCCGCGCGCCATGTCAATCATCCTCGCCGGCGTTTCGGTCGCTCTCGTATGCGTGCCTGCATTCGGCGCCGTCGTCGGCGGCAGCTTGGGATGGCGAGTGGCCTTCACGCTCACCGCAGTGCTTAATGCTGTTACGCTGCTGGTGCTGCTTTTAACGATGCCGACGCTGCCTCCGGTTGAAATGGCTGGATTCCGCAGTCTGCTGGATGCGGCCAAAGATCCGACCATAAAGGTCGCACTTTTGGTCGTACTGCTGGTCGCTTCTGGGCACTTCACCAGCTTCAGCTATATTCGGGTCTTCCTCGAGACGACTCCCAAGCTCGGTACCAACGGGATCTGGATATTGTTGCTCCTTTCTGGCATAAGCGGCTTCTTCGGCAGTTTTGCCGGAGCATTCCTGGCCAAACACAGTCTCAAGGCAGTCGCGGCCCTGCCATCCTTCCTTATGGCGATAGCCGCTGTCTCGTTGCTGAAGTTTGGAGCATCGACCTTTGCCTCGGCGATTGCGGTTTCCGTATGGGGCTTTGCCTTCGGCGCGGTGCCGGTGGGGTTGCAGACTTGGATACTGCTGCGTGCGGTTCCCGAGCAGGCCGAAAGCGCCGCCGTGCTGATGACCTCAACGTTCCAGGTAGCCATCGCAGCCGGCGCGATTTTCGGCGGACTGCTGCTGAAGGATCCCGACCACGTCACGGGTGTCTTTGCCTACACCGCAATTGCCACATTGCTCGCGGCACTCACAGTGTTCGTATTCGACCCGAAACACGCAACCTAACCGCCTGGTGGGAGAGAAGCTCGCCGTCGAGGTGGACTCGCACCAGCCGCGCGACGCGGTCTGCGCACGATACTTTTTCGATCCAGGCCTTCGTCTCGCCTAGGATGGCCGCCTGGATCGCGGTACTGCCTCTTCCACGTCGGCTCTTCAACGGGCATGGACCAGCGCCGGTGCCTTGCCGGCCTGCACCGAGACTACAGCGAGCGATCAGCGCTCGGCCGGGCGGACTTGGTCAGGTTGCGCAGCCCATCTTCGCCGACATCGATGTCCTGATATTGCAAGGGTGTCAGCGCAACGACGGTCTCACCTCTCGAATGACTATGTCCGACAACTTCATGGCAACGACCTCGTCCCGCTGGTGGACGCCGACGAGCTTGGGAGATAAGGGCGCAATCTGCTCTTCAACCGTTTGAACGTCGGGCACAAATGGGCAGCAAACTTTTTCGGCGCGAGCTAGCGAGACCCGTCAAATCATCGGTTTTGAAATGCCGATTTAGTGCCTGCCAGGCATAGCGATCGAATGGATCACAGAAATCCTTTCAGTTGAGTTGGAGCGGAAGATCAATGCGCTCCTGCATCAAGCCTCGCTAGGGGCAGCCGAGGCTCTCCTCGAAATTTGCAGACGTCCCACTGACAAGATTGTTGGCTATTTGCGTGCCCGGTTGGCGCTCCGTTGCGTTCTGCCGGTTCCCGCAAACAGCGGACGCTTCTTGGCGACCTTTGGGTCGGCTTTGCGACAATTCTAGTCCAGTTTCCGACACAATGGATTTCGATAGGGACGCTCGGCGAGAGGAACACCATGCGTGTAAAGATCGTAGCCGAGTCGAAAGCGATCCTTATCGAATCCGGATCGTGGCGCTGCCGGCCTGCGTTCACGTTAGTCGCACGTAAAAACACGCCAGGGCAAACACACTGTGCAATCGCTGTGCCGGCCGATGCGGGGTATTGCCTGGGCTTGCCCTGTCTGGCCCGTCCTTTGCCAGCCGGCGCCGGACGGGTGAATACCCTCTCTACACAGGACTTTTGTTCGGTGTGATGACGTGACGGCTCTGGCGCGCACCTCCGGTTGGCGAAGACGTCGTACCGAAGCGATAGCGCTGGTGCAGGAGCAGCTTCATTGGAAATGGCATGCCGCTTGCAGCCTTGTGCTTAGAGCCCATCAAACCAGGAAGAAGGTGACTACCATGGCTGACGCCCCAAGCTCCAAACGATGGACAAAGGCGACGGTGGCCGTCTTCGCTGAAGATCGGGACGTCGTCCGGTTCGGAGATCCGTCCTCCGAAGCGGCTTTGCAACTGGGGTCCGATGCCGAGACGCCAGATGATGCTCGCGCATTTGCCGGAAATCGGTTTGCATCAGCATGTCAGTGGCCAAGAGGCTTCTCAAAATTTCGGCCGAGCCCACGTCGGCCGGAAACAGGCAAGTCCAGCCAATACGCTGAACCAGTTCAGCCACGCCGCTCTGCGGCGCGGAGAATCACTTTTGCGACGCATATGCTCATCCCGCTCCTGGTCATGTCCGGTTGCCAGCATTTTGACCCCGGGTATGAGGAGTGGGTGATCCATGCCGGCTCCGGCGCCCTAGTCGCGGCCAGACCAATCGCGGCGCTAGAAGGTGCCCTCATCCCTCATATCGATGGCTTTCGGGTGAGAAAGGTCTGGAGCCGGGCCGTTGCCACGAATCCGGAGCCGCGTCCCCCAATCGCCCACGTCGATGCGGTTCGGGTGAAGAACACCTGGAGCCGGGCCGTTCCCATACACCCGAATGGAGAAAGCATCGGGAGCGCCGTCGGCATCATGCCATGCACGAGACCCGCAGCTCGGTATTGCGCCAGCCCCTGCAAGAATCCAGTGCCACCTCCCTTCAAGGAGAAAATTGATGACCGGTAAAAAGAAGGTTCCCTTCGTCACGTTTCTTACGCGTGTCCGCGATGATTCAGTCCAGGGGCCAAATCCCTACCGCTGGGAAAAAAGAACATCCGACGACTACTTTGCCGGCAAACGGGTCATCCTGTTTTCGCTGCCCGGTGCTTTCACACCGACCTGTTCGACTTACCAACTGCCGAATTTCGAAGATCTCTATGCGGAATTCAAGAAGGAAGGAGTTGACGCGATCTACTGCCTCTCCGTCAACGATGCCTTTGTCATGAATGCATGGGGGAAGTCCTTGGGGTTGCAGAAAGTCGAGCTGATCCCCGACGGTTCAGGCGAGTTCACCCGCAAAATGGGCATGCTGGTTGCCAAGGACAATCTCGGCTTCGGTATGCGCTCCTGGCGCTACGCGGCTCTGGTCAATAATGGCGTGGTGGAGCAGTGGTTTGAGGAGGAAGGTTTCTCCGACAACTGCGGGACCGACCCTTATGGCGTCTCATCCCCGCAGAACGTCCTTCAAACATTGAAGGACGCTGCATGACCTGGTGCCGAGGATGTGCAGCTGCGTTTGGACGCCACTTGCACAAGGGCAAAGCTCTAAAGCGGCGCGTCCGGGAAGGTCATTCAAAGGTGACGCGCATGAGAGGCGTCGACCCTGTGAGAGATCGAAACCAGCCGCAGTCAAGAGCTTCTAGACAGGAATAAGTGACCATGCAACCGTCATTGAGCCTACTTCAGAAACAGTCTCTGGGATTATCGCCTCAACTCATCCAGTCGATTCGCCTGCTTCAAATGAACATTCCCGAACTGAATCAGTTCGTGGCCCAGGAGCTCGAGAGAAATCCCCTTCTGGAGTATGCGAAGATGTCCCGGGATCTGCCCAGGCAAGGGAAATCGAGCACCGCGCCTGGCGATCATCGTGCCTTCGAGGAGTTTGTCGCCTTACCAGAAACGCTGCACGACCATGTCGCTTCTCAGATTTCCTTCACCGCCTTCACGCCGCACGAGCGGCTGATTGCTAATGTGCTTGCGGGACATCTGGATGACACTGGTTTGCTTGGGGCAAGTGCTTCGGAGCTGGCTGGGAAGCTAAACATCCCGCTGGCCGATGTGGAACGAGTTTTGGGTATCTTGCAGCACCTCGATCCGCCGGGGATTTTCGCACGATCTCTCGGCGAATGTCTTGAGATACAGTTGCGCCAGCGAGACCGGTTCGACCCGGCCATGGCGGCTTTGATTGCCAACCTTGACGTGCTTGCGCGGTGCGATTATCGGACTTTGAAGGTGCGTTGCGGCGTCGACGACGAAGATCTTTTCGACATGCTGCAGGAAATCCGTGCGCTCGACCCCAAGCCCGGAAACGCATTCCACTCGGGCGCGCCGGAATGCATCGTGCCGGATGTCTGGGCCACTCCCTCGCCCGGAGGTGGATGGCAGATCGAGCCTGATCCGAACACGCAGCCCAAGTTGATGATCAAACACACTTATCTCAAGGAAGTTTCACGCCGAGTCGCCAAAAAATCGAAAGAGATGACATTTCTCAACGAATGCCTACAGAATGCGCTCTGGTTAATCAGCAGTCTCGATCAGCGCGTCAAGACGATCGTCAAAGTTTCGAACGAAATCGTGCGCCAGCAGCATGCCTTTCTGGACTATGGCGTCGCCCACCTACGACCCCTCAATCTCAAGGCGGTCGCTGACGTGATCAACATGCACGAGTCGACTGTAAGCCGGGTAACGTCGAACAAGTACATGCACACCCCACGTGGAGTGTTCGAGCTCAAGTACTTTTTCACTGTCGCGATCGCTTCTTGCGAAGGCGGTGACGCGCACTCCGCCGAAGCTGTCCGCCATAGGATCAAAGCAATGGTCGCCGAAGAATCGTTTGAGAACGTGCTTTCGGACGATGAAATCGCTGACCGGCTCAAGGAAGACGGTATCGATCTCGCTCGCCGCACCGTCGCAAAATATCGCGAGGCGATGAATGTCCCCTCCTCCGTACAGCGGCGCCGGGAAAAACGCTTGTGGCACAACGGTAATCAAGGCCTCAGGGCCTCGTGACGAAAAGCGGCGTTTAAACCGGTGTGACGCGTTCTTCACATTCGCCTTTCTCGGGGCCGAAGCAATTTTCGAAATCACTGCATTCCCGACAATTGGGCGCAGTGCACAGCGAAAACCCTTCGGCCTCGCAGAGTTTGCGGTAAAAGTACTTCTTCCATTTCATATTTTGGGTGTTGCCGGCCGCCAGCGTCGGAAAGTGTGTGGCCAGAAGGCGGTTGAGCTCGGTCCGGTCGGGAAGCCCAAGGTCCTGCCACAGATGGCCATCATGCATGGCGCGCCGGGCGAGGATCTTAGCGAAGCGGGCGCTCGCCGGATGACTCGCCCGGGCATGTGCCAGTAGCAGGCCGCGCAGAAGTTCTTCCTCTACACCCGGCTCAGCATCGCTGACGTTTGCCGAGGCGAATGCTGCCATCGCGGTACCAGGGAAACCGCGGGGCAAGACCTCGCGCAGCTCGGCAAGCGAAAGGCCTGTTGACTCCGCCACTGTCGTGCCAGCCTCGACCTCCTTGAGCGCACAGGAGAAGACGCAGGCAAGCACATGTTCGTCGAACTCCTTCTCCGGCTGGATCGTCGGCCATTGGCCGGTGCCGATATGCGCATCGTTTTGACCGGACATGGTTCCGTTCTCCTGGTCTGTGCCTTCACGCAGCACTCTGCCGAGCGCAACGCGGGTCAGTCAGTCTTTCGGGCACACGTGTGCGCAGGCTCGTGCCCAATGAGCGGTCGGGGAAATCGACCGCCTTGATCATGCAATTGAGCCTCGCCTTGAAACGCGTCCTGCAGCCTGTCGGGCAGGCGAGAATTTCACCCAGGACACGACGCCGTGAATTTGGCTGACGGCGCGAGCAGGTCCTGAAGCGACGGTTAGCCGTGAAGGCTCGCCCGTCGGCAGGCGAGATAGTGGGGAACCCCATCTGGGGCCGTCCAGGTGACGGCAGCGCCACTCATCGAAACCCACGCCAAGTTCCGTTCATGAACGTGCCATTTGAATCCGTTTATGCCGAGTGGAACGAAAAAGAAGCTGCGGCCACGAAGTTGGCCCCCTTATGATTTCAAACGCGCGCATAACCCAGCGCCTTGTTGATTGCGGGAATGATCTTGTCTCCCCAGAGTTCGATCTGGCGCAGCATTAGCTTTTGGTCGAAATCCCCCAACTGGGTCTGGATTGCGATCTGATCCGGCTTCAGAATGTCGATCTCTTGCAGCAAGCGATCAATCACGCGATTCACACTGCCGATCGGCAGGTTGTTGCGCATTGCCCCGAAGGACAGATCCTGCTGGGTGGGCGTTTCCTGCAGCAGATAGCCGTCGTGGCTCTGCTGCCGGCGCTGATGCAGCGCCTCGGACAGGCGGCGCTGGAAACGGGCGTTGTCGAGATAGCTGTTGATCTCCTCCTCGTCATCGCTGGCGTAGCAGCAACGCAACAGCGATATCCTGGCGTCCGTCACATTCCTGTCCTCGGAAGCCGCCGCCTCCTTGATTGCTCCGCGCAACGTGCTCAAGCTCGCCAGGCCGTCGTGGAATGCGGTGACAAAGAAATTGTGACCCTCTCGGTAGGCCCGTTTCATGCGGGCCGGCCCGCCGGCCATCCAGATGGGCGGTGCCGGCCTTTGGACGGTGCATACTGAAATCGCCGTCGGGGGTATTTTCTCATAGTGGCCATCGTGCTCGAAGATGTTCTGGTTGAGACCCTTCAAAAGGATATCGAGATGTTCCGAAAAGATCGCCGGCGCCTCATCGATACTGACGCCGAAGCGCTCGAACTCGAACTGTTGGTATCCAGAGCCGACGCCGAGTTCCAGGCGACCGTTCGCAAGGATATCGGCGAAGCCGATCTCGGAGAGCAGGCGCTGCGGTTTGTAGAGCGGCAGCACGCAGACGGCAGTGCCGAGGCGAATGGTGCTCGTCACTCCGGCGCAGTGGGCCACCATCATCAATGGCGAAGGGATCAGGCTGTAGTTGTTGAAGTGGTGTTCTGCGAACCAGGCTGTGCCGAAGCCGGCCTGTTCCGAAGCGATGGCCTGTTCGATCGAGTTTCGGATAACGATCTCGGGGGATTGATGATACCCACGTTGGGCGGCCAGGATGAAGGTGGCGAATTCCACTATGTTTCCTTGTTTGCTGATGGTTGGCGGATTTGGAACTGCGCTCATCCGAGACACGCGATTGCCTCGGATCGGGCGCCTGGCAGGGGCATAGTGGTACGATAAGCAGTCCGGATCCATGGTTGCCGGCACGCGCGAGAGCTTGTCCCCATGCCGAGGGACGTTGCCCCGCCGACATCTTGGATCGGGGCCGCGCCGCGGGCGCGTTCCAAGCCAGGTCTCCGCTTTCATGGACGGCGCCCGGTAGCGTAGCGATGGTCGACGTTCAAACACCCGCCTCCGCAAAGCATTCGTCGTAGAGTTCGCTGGCGTTTCCTGCGTCACCGAACGCGGTCCAGCCGCCGTCCACATAGAGGATCGAGCCGTTGATGTATGAGGCGTCGGAGGAAGCCAGGAAAAACGCTGCATCTGCAACGTCTTCCGGCCTTCCCATCCTGCCCAAAGGGATCCGTCGGCCGATCGTTGCCAAGTCGATGTGGCCGGTTTTCGCCAACTCGCTAATGGCGGGAGTGCGGATATAGCCAGGAGCGACGGTGGCTGTGCGAATGCCGGCGGGCCCCAGTTCGGCCGCCATGCATCGGGTCAGCATGTCCATCGCCGCCTTCGAGGCACCGTAGGCGTGACGCGGCGCGAAGGGCAGAAAACTGTTGATCGATCCGAGGTTGAGGATCACGCCGCCCGGGCGCATTGCTTTGATCGCTTCACGCGCGCAAACGAAGGCGCCAGTGAGATTGACATGCAGGACACGTTCGATGTCTGCAGGCATTTGTTCGATCCCAGCCACAAAAGTGTCGACGACAGAAGCACCGTTGACGAGGATATCGACGCCCCCGAAGCGCTCCCTCAGTTCCTCAAACACCGCCACCACCTCGGCCTCGACGGCCACATCTACCGATTTCGCGATGTTCTTTCCGCCGAGCAATGCAGCCAGGAGAGTTGCCGCGGTGCGGTCTTTATCGGCGATCACTACGGTATCACCATTCGCGGCAAAACGGCGAGCAACGGCGGCGCCTATACCGTTCGCACCACCCGTGACGAGCACCACTCGCGCGTCGGCGCGTTGGGCCGGACAGGAGAGTTCGCTTAGGGGAACGCCTTCCACCTCAGGGCAGGCATCCCCAGGTTGGTTGAATGACATCCAGCCGCCGTCGACCGCCAGCACGGATCCCGTGACGTAGTGCGCCTGTGCGCTTGCCAGAAAACGCACAGCCCGGGCGATCTCGTCGGGCCGAGCCATGCGCCCCATTGGCACGCGACGGCGCATCGCCGAGAGGTCCATTTTGCCTGCTCGTTCCAGCTCTGCAGTCATAGGCGTGCGCACGCAGCCCGGCGCTACCGCCGTCACGCGGATGCCGCGATAAGCCCATTCGCATGCAAGCGACTTTGTCAACGAGATCAGGCCTGCTTTCGAGGCTGCGTAGGCATGGCGTCTGGGATTGCTGGCCACGCCCGACATCGAAGCGACGTTGACGATGGCACCTCCCGGCCTCATGCGCCTCGCCGCCTCGCGCGCCATGACGAACGGCCCAATCAGGTTTACTGCCAGGCGGCGTCGGAAGGCGTCGACATCGGTGTCGACAGTGGCAGCCACATTGGGTCCCACCGCGGCGTTGTTGATGAGGACGTCGATCTGCCCGAACTGTGCTTCGACCCGGCCATAGAGCGCGAGGATATCTCCCTCTCGCGAGACATCGCACTCGAGGCCAAGGTGCTGCTCGCCGAGATCGCGGGCCAGTTCAAACACGCCGGTCCCAGGAAGGTCCACCGCAACAATAGTGTCTTGATCTGCCGCAAGAACATCGACCAGGGCACGGCCGATTCCGCCCACGGCGCCTGTTATGATTACGACCCGTCCTGCATGCTTCATGGGAACTTTCTCCAGGAGTCTCTGAAATCTCTGCCCTCGACGTGGTGCGGCGGAATGGTGCGCCCCCGTAGAGCACCCTGTGCTGGCGCCGGTCGCGTGCGTTCCCAGACAGGCGTCGTCCGCATTGGCTGCGATCCAACTCTCGGTCGGATAGTCGAATGTGTGTCCGACGCCTCAAGCACAGGGGCTTGCCTCGATGAGCGGCTCTGCCAAGTCCAGCAAATCGATGTAGACCGGCCTCGGCGCGCTCGTGGCCTCAGACCAGAGCGCTGTCGCGGTCACGCTGTCGCGGGGCAGAAAGGCTACCCTGGCGGCCGCATCTTTAGCGTGCAGGGTATCGCTAAGCTTGCTGTGGCGTAGCAGAGTTGTCATAAATTATCGTCCCACCGATGTGGTTTTCCCGTTCGGAGCTGGGGACGCATTATCGCGAGAAGCAACGCGATGCTTTCCGATCGCGTAGACCGGATCGTTCGGATACGGTGCTCCAATCGGCTGTCGCAGGCCGAACCGTTCTGTCTCAAGCACCGCAGCTGGGACCTGCTCCTCGAGCCAATCGTAGACGACGGTCCGATCGGCAATCCGCCACTCGCCTGCCCTCTTTTGAAACAGATCGCAGTAGCGCCCGCTTAGCAGCATCTGGCGCATTTCTCCGTCTTTGTCCGGTCCGCGTTGCAGCGCGGTGAAATAGCTCTCGACTGCGGCCTGAGCCGGTTTGATGAATTCGACAAGGACGTTCGTGATCTGATGGATGTTGCGCGGTCCGGTCTTGAAGACACCGAGCGCAAACCGGATGAAGCCCTCGGCCGAGCCGCGATAGGCCCCATGATTGTCATGTGCATCAGGCCAGTAGGCGCTACGCAGCGCTGCCTCATCGGCGCGGTCTATCCCGCGGCAGTACCGATAGAGGCAGTCGCGGATCGCCTCACGGTCGAGTAGTTCGGTA
Source organism: Mesorhizobium sp. B264B1B (assembly GCF_020165765.1). Lineage (NCBI taxonomy): Bacteria > Pseudomonadati > Pseudomonadota > Alphaproteobacteria > Hyphomicrobiales > Phyllobacteriaceae > Mesorhizobium > Mesorhizobium sp. B264B1B. The sequence goes on along the minus strand of NZ_JAIUIS010000015.1, from coordinate 117,432 downwards.
GTTTTTGCGGGGTCCATAGTCGAAAATTCCGTCGTTCTGAGGTGTTCCGGGAGCGCATTGTTCCGTTTGCGCGTGGCCTGGGCTACTATGCGCGCAGCAGGCGGATCGTCTATTTCCAGCGCTAGTTCGGGGCAGGATCGCACCCCATCTGCCGCAAGCAGTTGCTCCCCATCCGCAACATCAATGTCACCAGGTAGGATGTAGCCCGCCTCATCCAGCTTGAAGACTGCCGGCGCTCGCGCCGAGCATTGCGCATGACCCTGGCACCTGGCTTTGTGAACGATAATGCGCACGGCTACTTCCCACGTCTGTGCCCAGTTCCGGGCGGCCTTGGTCAAGCCCAATCCAGAATCAGATTTTCGATCCCGAACACATGGCCGCCATGGGTGATGGGTGCTGTTGCCTCCTTGATCCGAAAGGGCGGTATGCGCGCCATCCACTCCTCCAGCCCAATGACAATTTCCCGCCGGGCGAGATGAGAGCCAAGGCAACGGTGGGGACCATAGCCAAAGGCGGCGTGGCGGTTGCCCTCTCGCGTCAGATCGACCGTGTTGGGGGCCTCGAATTCCGCAGGGTCACGATTTGCAATCATCGTGGCGCAGGAAACAAAGTCTCCCTTGCGGATCGGCGCGCCTTTGAAATCGATATCTTTCCGTGCCACGCGGATCATCTGAACGCTCGGATAGGCGCGCAGCAACTCTTCGGCTGCGAGCACAATCCGGTCCGGTTCGTTCCGCAGCAATTCCTGATCTTCGAGGTTGCGCGCGAGATAGGCCAAGTCGAAGCCAATGGCTGCAGCGACGGTGTCGAGTCCCGCAACGAAGGTAAGCACGCCAATGCCACGGACCTCCTGGTCCGTCAACCCGCGACCCTCGACCTGTGCATGCACGATGAAGCTCATGAAATCGTCGACGGGCTCTTTGCGGCGCATCGCCGCTAGTTCGTCGATGAACGCCACAATAGTCCGAGCAGCCGCCGGCCGTCTCACATCGTCGCCGTGGAGCAGATCTTTCGCCCAGCCGACAAATGTATCGAGACGGTGATCCGGCAGTCCGAGAAAGCGAAGGAAGATGTTGACGGCGAAGGGAAAGGCGAAATCCTTCATCACGTCGCAGCTCGTGCCCCGCGAGGCGATGCTGTCGATGAGCGTTATCGCTCGCTCGCGGATAGTTGGTTCAAATTCCGCTACGCGCTGTGGCGAAAGCAGCGGATTGAGCAGTGAGCGAAAGACTCCATGGTACGGTGGATCGAGTTCGAGCGGGATCATCGGCCAGTCTTCGCCCAATGCAGATGCGAAGATGCTGCGATGACTGGAAAAGACTTCGGTCTCCTGCAGCACCCGGCGCTGATCTGCCGCCCGAGTGATGACCCAAGTACCCTGTCCGGCCCGCGTGTTCCAAGGCGAATAAAAGATCGGCGGCCCGGCATGCACGCAAGCGACTGCTGCGTGCGGATCGCCGTTGGGCGTCGGGGACATGCCTGGCGAGGTAAAAAGACTGAAGTCGCCCACCATTTCCGGGGGGACATGATCTGGAACCGGGTTGGCTACCATTTGGTCCTCCTGCGTTCAGGCGTTTACGCCGCTGAACTGCGTGACGCACTGCCGACATCGCCTCAGATGACATTGAGCAAATCGCGTGCCGAATAGGGGCACCGTTGGCACCCGCTCATATATCGTCGTGGCGACCCGGTATGGGGCTACGCCTGGTAGGGCTTTCGACATTCTTGTCCGTTCCAGACATCACAACGGTGCGCATAGAAGCTAACGAGGAGCCTGGTGGAAGCTGCCTAAGGATCGAACGAGGTCCCTCCCAGACCGGGTGTCGCTCGGCGGTAGCGAAGCCGCTCGCGAGCGCGCTCTCCACAAGCGCTGTAGGGAGCGAGCGGCTTTGCGGTGGTAATCGACGGTTCGCAGGCAAGGTGGATTTGCTGACAGCGATTGGTTCGCAGGAACGATCACTGACCATGATGAGCCTGCGCGCTCGTGAAGAAGGCTCCGGCCCCGATCCCTTGCTGGTTTGCCGCCGAGCGGCGGAGCTGGAGCTTGGGGCCGCCGACGCCGCCAACGGCGAAAAGAAGGCCTACGTCCGCCGAGGCTATCGCGAGGCCGCAAATTAGCTCTGAAGATTCCGCCCCGACATTCTTCTGCGTCAGGATCACCTCGCCTGGCGGTGACGATCGCCTCGTCGGACAGCTGCTGCCCGCCGGAGAAATCCTCGACCGCACTCGTCGTACCGGCAACCAGGCCTTCGACTGCTGCGTCGCCGCCCCGGGCCGAGAATCTAACCGCCCTGCTCCGATAGCACGAACAGGATGCGCTGGCGTTCTTTGATGATACGGTCTGCTTCGGGCGGCGTTCAGCTTTGCATCCATCTCGCACGCTACCCTTGCGGACTTGGCATTGGACGCCGACGGGCCTTGCCGACCTTATGGATCATTCGAGCACGCCTTTGTGGACCCATCCCTCTGGAAACTGGACGAAGGGACCGATCGATTTCACCTCGACCACTTGATGCCACCCGGCGCCGTACAGGGCCGGGATGTTGGACGTTCGATCGACGTACAGCTGACGCATTAGACCAGGGGCAGCTTCCGGTTCTGGGACATCGCAACGGAACCATCGATGGCTGGCTCGCCACGGGTGTAGCGCCCTGGGGCTGGAGACTACGGTCAAGGCGATCCGCGACGGGTCGCAAAAGACAGCTGTGCTCTCGTTGGCCTCGGCAGGCGCAGAGGTGGTCAGCAGAATCCAGAGTAGCGGCGCGGACGCCGAGCGAAAACGGAAATCAATATGCGTCGGTCCTACCTCAAGCGGCGGTTGAATTGGGAAAGCGCGGCAGGTTCTCGGTCAGTAACCGCCAGTCGTCGCGCTCGGGTTCGCCTTCCCTGCGCGTCCCGAAAAACTGGATGATCATATTGCCGTCGGCGCCATAGGCTTCGAGTGACGTGACGTGGCCGTCCCTGGTCGGCTTGCGCACGGCCCAAACCTCGCGGATGTGCTGGGTCCTGAGATGCAGGTGGAAAGTGGCGTCGAGAACGTTGATGCAAGGCCCGATCTGCCTGACCAACTTGATCGGGCCGGAATGGATCTGGATGCAGCCAGGATTGCCGACAAAGCACATGATCGGCATCTCGTCCTCGGCGACACGATGGAACATGCCGCCAATGGCAGCATTGTCAAGCAGCCAGGCGTAGTCCTGGCCGACCATGCGGACCGCCCGGCGGCGCCTGAGGTTCAGCGTCTTCAGCATGCCGAAGAACTGGTGTACGTCGGTCAGCTGGCTCCAGTGCTCCCGCAGGTCGTCGATGGTAGCGGCTTGGTCCGGAATGTTTGCCTCGTTTTCGGCTGACCTCGTCTTAACCGATACAATCGGCTCCTGGTTCGAGGATTGGAGTTCGTCTGTCAGTCTTTGATAGGCATAGAGGTTTGAGGACGGCCTCAGATGCACCTTGTGCACTGCCTCGCCTGCGGCGTCGAAAAATTGCAGGCTGCGGCGGATCTCCCCGCCTTCGCGTGTCTCGACGGCAAAGCCATGCGCCCACACCTTCGGGAAGATGCGCAGATCAATGTCATTGCCGAGCACCATGGCGTGATGGCTGCCGGTGAGCACCTTGTCGTAGATGCCTATCTTCTCATGCACGGCACTATCATTGCTGGTCAGCGCCATTACCTCGCCGACCGCCTTGAGAGCGGTTAGAACAACATTGACGCGTGGCTCGATGCGCACCGTGCCAAAACCGCAATGTGCCGCGGAGAGCTCCGCTTCCGAGATGCCCAATTGGCCAGCGAGATCGCGGTCGCGGATTTTGGGGCTGTCTTCGCGTGCCCGCCGGATTCTCTCTGGCGAAGGTTTCTCGCGCTGGTGCATGTCTTACCTCTGCTTGCCCATACTGTCGGTCAGGAGCGTTAGTCCTCGCCAAAAGGGAGCCTCAAAACTCGTGCCAATTTGCCGAAGCATCTCGGAAACTGGCTTACGTGCCAGCTCAGCGGGAACTCGGGCCCAGCCCCTGTGGCGGACGCGACAAATCCGACAATACGTGTCGATTGCCGGACGCCTTCGCAGCAATTCCGAACCGGAATCGCGGCAGTGTTAGCGATGTCGCACTGTTCCAGCGCCGCTTTTCCCATTGGCACGGACCATGCATGGTGATCCGCAAAATCGTCACGCACGAGGATAAGCGAGCCATGATTACGCTCACCGACAAGGCCGTTGCCGCGGTCAAGACCGCTCTTTCCGCCGCTACTGACCCCGCGGAAGGCTTTCGCATCATGGTTCAGCCCGGCGGCTGCTCCGGCTTCAAATACTCAATCGGCTTGGAGAGCGTCCCGCGCGAGGGCGACGCGATCCTCGAGACAGATGGGATCAAGGTGTTCTTAGACGCCGGCTCCCAACCGCATGTCGCCGGCATGACCGTCGACTTCGTCACGGGGCTCGAATCCTCCGGCTTTGTCTTCGATAACCCAAACGCGCGAGCGAAGTGCTCATGCGGCAAGTCCTTCAGCTGATCGTCGAAGCAGGAGAGAGGGCCCGGGAGGTGAGCTCGTCGATCGCGACGGCGGCGCCTGTCTAAATCAATTTGTGGGTGCTGCACCGGCTCTGGATCGTCTCGGCTATCAACGGCGGGTGCAAGCGCGATGAATCCTTGCGCTTAACGTCATTCCGCTCGATTGGAGACCACACCCATGACAGTTCTCTATCTCGACAACAACGCAACGACACGGGTCGATCCCGAGGTCGTTCAAGCGATGTTGCCCTTCCTTACGGATCAATTCGGCAACCCTTCGTCGGCGCACGGTCTTGGCACCCTTGCCGGCGCCGCGTTGAGAAACGCGCGGCGGCAGCTGCAGGCGCTGATCGGCGCGGCGTTTGATGACGAGATCACCTTCACCTCGGGTGGGACGGAAAGCGACAACGCGGCCATTCTTTCGGCGCTCGAGGTGATGCCTGACCGGACAGAGATCGTGACGTCCGCCGTTGAACATCCCGCAGTGCTGGCGCTCTGCGCACATCTTGAGCAGACGCGCCGGGTCAAGGTGCACAGGATCCCGGTGGATCACCATGGCCGGCTCGACATTGACGCTTACCGGGCAGCCCTCAGCTCAAACGTGGCAATCGTCTCGATCATGTGGGCCAACAACGAAACTGGTACGATCTTCCCCGTCGCAAAGCTCGCCGAATTGGCGAAGGAAGTCGGCGCCCTTTTCCACACCGATGCCGTGCAGGCGGTCGGCAAGCTCCCCATGGACCTGAAATCGACCGCTATCGACATGCTATCGCTCTCCAGCCATAAATTGCATGGACCGAAAGGCGTCGGCGCACTTTTCCTCAAGCGCGGTGTGCGCTTCCACTCGCTGATCAAAGGCGGTCACCAAGAGAGAGACCGGCGTGCGGGAACCGAAAACACGCCCGGCATAGTTGGGCTCGGCATGGCAGCCGAACTCGCCCTGAAATTCATGGATGATGAGACCACACGGATAAAGTGGCTACGCGACCGGCTGGAGAACGGGATTCTTCAGCGTGTACCAAACACCTTCGTCAACGGCGATCCCTTCGAGCGCTTGCCGAACACCGCAAACATCGCCTTCGAACGTATCGAAGGTGATGGAATCCTGCATCTCCTCAACCGCGTGGGTATCGCCTGTTCCTCAGGCTCCGCCTGCACCTCTGGCTGTGCACAGCCGAGCCATGTGCTGAGGGCGATGAACATCCCACATGGGGCGGTCCGTTTCTCGTTCTCGCGTGACAACGACCAAGACGACGTGGACCGGGTGCTCGAGGTCTTGCCTGCCATCGTGGAGAAGCTGCGCGAGTCCCTCAGTTCTGCGCCGGAAGGGCGGAGTGCCGAAGACCTTCAATGCGGTCCCTGTCTCAGCGCCGGAAGCTCGGGCGACCATTCATGAGAAGTCAGGTCTTTCTCAAGGAGACGACTCTGCGCGAGGGCGAGCAGGCACCCGGCGTTGCCTTCACCGTGGCGGAAAAACTTGAGATCGCTGAGTCGCTTGCAGCAGCCGGCGTCGCTGAGATCAAGATCGGCACGCCGGCAATGGGCGCCGACGAGATCGACGCAATTCGCGCCGTGGTCGCGCGGAGCCTCTCGGTGCGGCTCACGGCCTGGTGCCGGATGACCTCACCGGATCTCGAAGCAGCGATCGAGGGCGCGGTCCGGGCCGTCAATCTGTCGTTTCCTGCATCGAACATCCAACTTGCCACCAAGCTCGGCCTCGATCAGGCGGGAGCGCTCCAGCTTATCGAGCATATGGTCGGGCGCGCAGCCGCCAGCGGCTCCTCCGTCGCCGTTGGCTGCGAGGATGCTTCACGGGCCGACCGGGATCATCTCGGGCGCGTTATCATGATGGCGGCGCGCGCCGGCGCAAGGCGCGTGAGGCTGGCTGGCACAGCCGGCGTTCTCGACCCCTTTTCGACCTTCGAGCTTGTCGCCCAGCTGGCGGCGATCCGCGCCGGCGCGCGCCATGCCTCGGCCACCGTCCTTGGACTCAGCGAGCGCGCGGGCAATGCCGCGCTGGAAGAGGTGGCCGCCGCGTTAGCTGTCCTCCAGCACGCAGATGCTGGCATCGACCTGACCGCATTGCCTGCCCTGGCAGCCAAGGTCGCGCAGGCGTCACGCCGACCGACAGCCGCCACCAAGCCGATCGTCGGGGCTGTGACCTCCAAAACCCTCCGGAGATCAAGGCGCATGATCCGGCCGCGTCTGGCCGATCTCCTCATAGATGCCAGCAACAAGACCTCGGTCCCATTCAGGTCGGAGCCCGGGCAGATCGAGAGCCAATGCGGCAATAATCGAGCCCATCTCGCACTGCTCGGCGCTGCGCATGGCGCCTGTTCGCCACGCCCGGGCACCGGGGTGCCCAGCCTTGCGACCAACCGATTGCCTCGCTGGCTCAGCCCACCTCGTGCATCAAACTGCGGATTTTCGCGGCTGTAGATCAGAGTTTTTCGTATTTGACCCAACAGTTTTCCGACAAGGGAGAATGTAATGACCTGTTCCGCTGACGGCCGTCCCATCGATGTCACCGATATCGTTACGCGACTGAAAGGAGTGTCGGCCGCGGAGGAGTTCTTCTCTGTCCTTGGCGTCTCCTATGATCCGAAGGTGCTCGACGTTTCACGGCTCCATATCATGAAGCGTGTGGGACAATATCTTGCTGAGGAAGATTTCTCCGGTCTGCCCGACCAGGTGATCGCCGCGCGCGTGCGCGCCCTGCTGGAACGGGCTTACGGGGACTTCGCGGTTTCCTCGCCGCTCACGCACCGGGTCTTCAAGGTGCTCAAAGATCACGATCCGGATAAAGCTTGCACGACACGCCGCGCCTTCGTTCCTTTCGATCCCGTCCTGAAGCCGTTCGGCAGGGAATGATCGCGACATAGACGCGACGCGACAATGTCAAGAAGTCGACAAGTTCGGGATCGCAACGGCGCCATCCGTAGTGAGCAGCCCGAAGGGGAACAGGGCCGCAAAGCACTTGGCACGAATGATGCAGCCAAGAACTCGCACCGCCAGCCCGCCGGATAACAGCGTAGAGAAACGCCAATGCACATCGTCGTCAGCATTAAGCAGGTGCCGGACTCGGCACAGATACGGGTCCATCCGGTGACGAACACCATCATGCGCCAGGGTGTGCCGACCATCATCAACCCCTATGACCTATTCGCCCTCGAAGAAGCTCTCAGGCTACGCGACGCTTATGGCGGCGAGGTCACCGTGCTCACCATGGGTCCGCCCATGGCAGAGGACTCCCTGCGCAAAGCGCTTGGCTACGGCGCCGATCGCGCGGTGCTTTTGACCGACCGCTATTTTGCCGGTTCCGACACACTGGCGACATCACTTGCTCTCTCCCAGGCAATCGCGAAGATCGGCGAAACCTTCGGCACGCCGGACGTGGTCTTCACGGGCAAGCAGACGATCGACGGCGACACCGCGCAAGTCGGGCCCGGCATCGCCAAGCGTCTCGATCTCAGCCAACTCACCTATGTCGCGAGAATCGCTACCATCGATCTTGCTGCGCGCGAGATCACGGTGGAGCGTCGTTGCGAGGGCGGGACGCAGACGCTGAAGAGCAAGCTGCCTTGCCTCATCACCATGCTGGAAGGCACCAACGAGATGCGTCGGGGCTCGATCGAAGACGCATTGAGCGCTGCGCGGAGGCAGGTTGTGAAATGGAGTGCGGCCGAGGCGGGCATTGAGGACCTCACCAAGTGCGGCTTGCGTGGCTCGCCGACGGTCGTCAGACGCGTTTTCGCCCCTACGGCGCGGTCGGAAAAGGCAGCGCAAATTGACACGGCCGAGAAGACGCTGCGCGACCTCGCCGACGAACTGATTGTTGCAATTTTCACCCGCCAGCCGGCACTGGAACCGGAACTCGCCTTCGACGGCGCCTGACGGCAAGGAGCAGACCATATGTCGAGCGCGAACCCAGACACTCCCCGCCCGCCCGCCGGCCGTGCCGGGATGACGAAGGAACTGCCCGAGCGTTTCAGGGCCTATCGGCACGTTTGGGTTTTCATCGAGCTTGAACGCGGCCAGGTCCACTCCGTGTCCTTCGAATTGCTTGGTGAGGGCCGCAAGCTGGCAGACAAACTTGGCGTCCAGCTCTGTGGCGTTGTGCTCGGACCGCCGGAAGAAGCCACCCAGAACGCGGTCGCCGAAGCCTTCGCCTATGGCGCCGACCTTGTCTACTTCGTCGAGTCGCCGCTGCTCGCCGACTATCGGAATGAGCCTTTCACCAAGGCGATGACCGATCTGGTTGATACTTACAAACCCGAGATTCTGCTTCTCGGAGCGACCACGCTCGGCAGGGATCTCGCCGGGTCCGTCGCGACGACCTTGCTAACAGGGCTCACGGCCGACTGCACCGAACTCGATGTGGATGCCGACGGTTCGCTTGCCGCGACCCGTCCGACTTTCGGGGGTTCGTTGCTATGCACGATATACACGCTGAACTACAGGCCGCAGATGGCGACGGTGCGACCGAGGGTCATGCCCATGCCGCAGCGGGCGGACAGAGCGATCGGGCGCGTCATCGCGCACAAGCTTTCACTGGCCGAGGATGAGATCGTCACCAAAATCCTCGGCTTCCTGCCGGATAGCCAGTCAGGCACAGCCAATCTCGCCTATGCCGATGTGGTGGTTGCGGGAGGGCTCGGCCTCGGCGGGGCGGAGAACCTGCAGCTTGTGAAGAGTCTCGCGCGAGCGATTGGCGCCGAATTTGGCTGTTCGCGGCCGCTGGTCCAAAAGGGCTGGATGCCGGCGGATCGGCAGATCGGCCAGACTGGCAAGACAATCCGGCCGAAGCTTTACATAGCGGCTGGTATTTCTGGCGCGATCCAGCACCGCGTTGGGGTTGAGGCAGCCGATCTCATCGTGGCCATCAACACCGACCCGAACGCTCCGATTTTCGATTTCGCTCACCTCGGGATCGTCACCGATGCGGTCCGCTTCCTCCCCGCGCTCACCGAGGCCTTCACCCGGCGGCTGTCACCGCACAGCCGCGACAAGCTTGCGAGCTAAGGGAGATCGAGATGATCAACGAAGAATTCGACGCGATTGTCATCGGAGCCGGCATGTCCGGGAACGCAGCTGCTTACACGATGGCAAGCGACGGCTTGAAGGTACTCCAGTTGGAGCGAGGTGAATATCCGGGCTCCAAGAATGTTCAGGGCGCCATCATGTACGCGAACATGCTGGAGAAGATCATCCCGGATTTCCGCGATGATGCACCTCTGGAGCGGCATCTGGTCGAACAGCGGCTATGGGTCATGGACGAGACCTCCCACACCGGGATTCACTATCGGTCGGAGGACTTCAACGAGGTGAGCCCCAATCGCTATACCATCATCCGTGCCCAGTTCGACAAGTGGTTTTCGCGCAGGGTGCGCCAGGCCGGCGCGACGCTTCTGTGCGAGACGACCGTGACGGAACTCGTGCGTGACAACAAGGGCAAGGTGATCGGGGTGCGGACAGATCGGGCTGGCGGAGCGATCTACGCGGACGTCGTTGTTCTTGCAGAAGGTGTCTGCGGGCTGCTTGGCACGCGAGGCGGCCTGCGCAAGATGCTGACGCCCGAAGCCGTGGCGCTGGCCGTCAAGGAAATGCATTTCTTGCCCGAAGAGGTCATTGAGCAGCGGTTCGGCGTCAAAGGGAGTGAAGGCTGCGTGATCGAGGCAGTCGGCACGATATCCCACGACATGGCCGGGCTCGGGTTCCTCTACACCAACAAGGAATCGATCTCACTGGGCATCGGCTGCCTCGTCTCGGATTTCACCGCGAAGATGGAGAGCCCTTACGCCCTCCTGGAGGCGCTAAAAAACCATCCTTCGATCCGGCCGCTGATCGCCGGCTCGGAGGTGAAGGAATACGCGGCGCATCTCATTCCTGAAGGTGGCTACAAGGCAATTCCGCAGCTCTTTGGCGACGGTTGGGTCGTTGTTGGCGATGCTGCGCAATTGAACAACGCCATTCACCGCGAGGGTTCGAACCTCGCCATGACCTCCGGTCGCATTGCGGCTGAAGCTATCATCCAAGTCAAGAGACGCAACGATCCTATGACCAAACGGAACCTCGCCCTTTACAAGACGATGCTGGACGAATCCTTCGTGGTGAAGGACCTGCGGAAATACAAAGACATGCCAGCCTTACTCCATAATAACGCCGCTAATTTCTTCACGACCTACCCGCGGCTAATGTCGAAAGCCGCGCAGAACTTCATGCGGGTCGACGGCACGCCAAAGATCGAGAAGGAAAGGGCTACTACCGCAGCCTTCATCAAGGCGCGATCGCGGTTGGGTCTGGTCAGGGACGCTATCCGCCTGGCATTGGCGTGGCGGTGAGGCACTGACCACATGACAAACCCAGTGACGAACTTGCGTGTAGAGGACAAGCTTTACCAGAACCGCTATCTGGTGGACTCCGGCCGTCCGCATATAAAGGTGCGACCGCACGAGCAACCAAGCGCGAATCTGGTCGCGCTGACCCACGTCTGTCCAGCGAAATGCTATGAGTCGAACGACAAAGGTCAGGTTGAAATCACCGCTGATGGCTGCATGGAGTGCGGCACCTGCCGCATCTTGTGCGAGGCCAGCGGCGAGATCGAATGGAACTATCCGCGCGGTGGCTTCGGTGTCCTCTTCAAGTTCGGATGATCCGCGTTTGCATAGGGCACGTGTGTACTCCTGAAGTTACCACAAGCGCCAACCGCTTCTGGCGCCATCCTCGCAAAGGGGGCGGGTGAACAGTGTGCTTCCAGAATTGAATGAATGCTACTTGGGAGGAGCATTGGACCACAACTCCTGAGTGTTTCCAGGGCTCACATACCGCCGGACCGGGTTAACGAACGCGGCAGGTCAGATACGCTTTGCGCCGACATGACATCGAGATGAAGAAATTCCAGCGTTCTCACGATGTCGAGAACAAGACCATACCCCTGCGCCAGGTGCGCGGGAACTGTCCGTGCCAAGGCCAAGCTGCTCGGGTCTCTGACGATGATCACGCTTTTGATCGCGATCATGAGGAGCCCAGGCGGGCGTCTGGACGAGAGTAAAGGGGAGGCACGCATCTCCCAGCTGGAACCATGCCGACACAGTATGCGGCGACACCTTCACCGCCGATGAGTTCACAGTCGCCGAGATCGACATCTTCGCCGGAGACCGGTCGAGAACGTTGTGCCGAGGCGCTCACGGGTGAAGGGATCGACACGCGATTTCTGTCTCTCAATGATGTCCGGCCGTAGTCGCCTTCCTCACCTTATGCGGCTGCCGCTGTCCGAGGTCCGACAAATTTATGTCGGAGCAGCCTCATGATATCCGACGCGAAAGCCAATTGCCGATCATAGTGCCGCCTTTTGAGTTGGCATTGCGCTTGCGCTTTGAACTGCGACGTTAACCCGCAACGGAGCCGTTCGATGTCCGCACCGGCAATTTCGGTTGAGAGCCTGACCGAGACGAAGCTCTCCGACCAGTTGCTGGCGAGCGCGAATTCGGGTGGCTGCGTATCTACCTCCTGCGGGTCGTCGACAAGACCGGACGATCTGGATCCGGCTGTCTGGGACAAGATCAAGGATCATCCGTGCTTTTCTGAAGAGGCGCATCACTATTTCGCGCGCATGCACGTCGCTGTCGCGCCTGCGTGCAATGTCCAATGCAACTATTGCAATCGCAAATATGACTGCTCCAACGAAAGCCGGCCTGGGGTTGTCTCGGAAAAGCTGACGCCCGACCAGGCGGTACGCAAGGTTATCGCGGTCGCCAACGAAGTGCCGCAGCTTTCCGTGCTGGGCATCGCCGGACCGGGCGATGCCTGCTACGACTGGGAGAAGACAAAGGCGACGTTCGAACGCGTCGTCAGGGAAATCCCCGACATCAAGCTTTGCATCTCTACCAATGGGCTCGCGCTGCCGGACCATGTCGCCGAGCTTGCCGACATGAATGTCGATCACGTGACGATCACCATCAACATGGTCGATCCGGAAGTCGGAGCAAAGATCTATCCCTGGATCTTTTACGACCACCGCCGCTACGTCGGCATCGAAGCCGCCAGGATCCTGCACGAGCGACAGATGCTGAGCTTGGAGATGCTGAGCGCGCGCGGCATCCTCACCAAAATCAATTCAGTGATGATCCCCGGGGTGAACGACCAGCACCTGGTTGAGGTGAACAAGCAGGTCAAGCAGCGCGGCGCGTTCCTGCACAACGTCATGCCCCTGATTTCAGACCCGGCTCACGGCACGTACTACGGACTGACCGGGCAGCGCGGCCCAAATGCAATGGAGATGACGGCTCTTCAGGATCTTCTTCAAGGCGGCGCCAAGCTGATGCGCCACTGCCGGCAGTGCCGGGCAGATGCCGTCGGCCTGCTCGGCGAGGATCGTGGCCAGGAATTCACGATCGACCAGATTCCTGGCGAGCTCACCTATGATGCCGGCAAGCGCGAAGCCTATCGGGAGCTGGTCGCGGACGAGCGCCGTGATCACCTGGCGGCCAGGAGCGAAGCGATTGGAATGGTCAAGGCAGCCGGCTCCGGCAAGTCCCTGGTCGTCGCGGTGGCGACTAGGGGCGGCGGCCGCGTCAACGAACACTTCGGCCATGCCAAGGAATTCCAGGTGTATGAAGCCTCGCCGATAGGTATCAACTTTGTCGGGCACCGCAAGGTTGAGCAGTATTGCCTCGGCGGGTGGGGCGAGAACGACACTCTCGAGTGCGTCATCGCCGCGCTGGAAGGCGTAGACATCGTGCTTTGCGCCAAGATTGGAAACTGCCCCAAGGATAAGTTGGCGGACGCCGGTATCCGAGCAACCGACGCTTATGGCCATGACTATATCGAAACGGCAATCGGCGCGATTTACGCCGCCGAGTCCGGCGTCCCGGCACTCGCGGCGAACGCCTGAGCCGTCTCATTCCACTCGAACAGGAGTCAAAATGGCTTTCAAGATCATCGCATCCCAATGCACGCAATGCGGCGCCTGCGAATTCGAATGCCCGTCCGGTGCGATCAAGTTCAAAGGCGAGAGCTACGTGGTCGAGCCGCAGAAGTGCACAGAATGCCAGGGAGAATTCGACACGCAACAATGTGCCTCGGTATGCCCGGTGCCGAAGACCTGCGTTCCCGCCTGACCCGGCATAGGGCTGCTTCCGGGAAAGCCTGCGCGCCCCATCAACAACTCTGGCCTCAAACAAACAAGGAACCGCCATGCGGCTCGCACGCGAACAGGAGGTCGAAATCCGCAGGCCTCCCCAATTCAGGCCGGGAGAGCGGGTCCGCGCCACTCGTCACATAAAGAATGACGGCACCTATCCTGGCAGGGAGATCGGCGAAAATCTCGTGCGCAAGGGTGAAGAGGGTTATGTGCGCGACATCGGCACCTTTCTACAGCAGTTCTTCATCTATGCCGTCGAATGGATCGACCGTGGCACGGTCGTTGGCATGCGAGCGCGCGAATTGATGAGCCTCGACAGGGCCGACCTTGCCGGTAGGGCCGAAGAAAACGCGAAGCAAGGGACGGCCTGATGAAAGTTATGATCCGCAGGACCGATGCCGGATTGTCCGCGTACGTCCCCAAAAAAGATCTCGAAGAGGCGATTATCAAGTTCGAGAACCAAGATTTGTGGGGTGGGGTCGTAACGCTCAGGAACGGCTGGCGCCTTCTCCTACCCGATCTTCCCCCGAATACGCGTCTGCCGATCACCGTCGAGGCAAGAAAGCTTTCGGACGACGACTGACGTTTCGCCTCAATCAGGAGGCGTGGAGAGGAAACGAGCATGAACACGATCCCGACCTCGGGCCACCTCTTCGTCGTCCGCGACAGTTTTGCCCGAAAGCTGCTTGAGCTGGCCAGACAAGCGCTCATTTCCGATCACGTGATCCCGTATCTCGGTCCGGGTCTGCTGCGGCTAAGCTCAGCGGAGCCGCCTGTACCGTGCACCCCGGAGGCCGTCGCCGCCGCACTCAACACCCGGGCCACAGCTCCCTCGAAGATCCGCACCAACATGTGGTCGGTCGCGCAATTCATCGAGCAGCGCCGGCATCGCCGCACACTTCAAGCCTGGATGGCAGATATATTCGCGGGGCCGACGGCGCCGACGCTCCTCCACAACTGGCTCGCAAAGCTCCCGCTCTCCCTCATCGTCGACAGCTGGTACGAAGGCGCCATGAGGGCGGCGCTGGCTGAGGCCGGCCGAACCGACGTCGCCGAGATACAAGGCGTCACCCGGGCGAACGAAACTCGCGACATTTGGACCAGAACCTACGACTTGTTCGGGACGGAGCTCGAGCCCGGAGCAGCGACAAGGACGGTTCTCTACGCGCCTCATGGCAGTATCAGGCCGGCCGCAAATTTCCTCATAGCCGATTCCGACTATGTCGAAGCCCTGACCGAGATCGACATCCAGACCCCTATCCCTGACGTGGTCAAGGAACGGCGCACCGACCGGGGCTTTTTATTCCTCGGCTGCCGCTTCAACGATCAGATGCTGCGCACTTACGCCAGGCAGATCATGAAGCGCTCAGAAGGCCCACGTTACGCGATAATGGACGGGAAAACGCTGACCAGAAACGAAGCGCGTTTCCTTGGGGCAAGCGGGATCACGGTGATTGACATGCCAGACAGCGATGCCGTGGCGCAACTCGCCGGGTCAACGACTTGAGCCAATGCCCTGGTCAACTTGAGGACTTCGTTGGTGTGAGTCGATGGCTTGTTTTTGAAGGCGCTAAGTTAAGTTAGGGACACACCGTGAGCAGTGATGCTGTTGGCACGACCTCTCTCAAATCGTCCGCGCATGTGAAAGCGGCCGGGTGGGGCCGGGGCTTGAGCACGCTGCTGCGCATCACGCGCATGAATCTGAGGCATCCGGGCCAAGCCGCGCTTGCGATCGGGTCGACTATCGCAGCCGTAATCCTGCAGGTGCTCATTCCCCAGCTTCTCGGCGACGCTATCGACCAGACCAAGGTAGTCCTCGGGGGCGGTGCCACGGGGGCGGCTGCAGAACAAGCGCTGTGGGTTCCGGCTCTCCTGCTGCTCGCCGCGAGTACGCTACGCGGCCTTTTCACGATGGCGCAAAACTATTTTGCCGAGGCCGTCGGACATCACGTCGCGTACGAACTGCGGCTGGCTTTTTACGACAAGGTCCAGCGCCTCAGCTTTTCCTTTCACGACCGGGTGCATTCAGGCGACCTGATCACCCTCGGCATCCTCGATCTCGATGGTGTGCGGATGTATTTTTCCACCGCCCTGGTTCGCTTGCTTCTGCTCACCATGCTGATCGGGATCGGCGGCTACAGGATGATCTCAACCGACACGCTGCTCGGTTTCATCGCGCTGAGCTTCGTGCCTTTCGTAGCCTGGCGATCGTCGATCACGCAGGTCAAGCTACGCGCCATCTGGCTCAACCTGCAGGAGCGGCTTTCCGTCCTCGGCCGTGTGATGGAGGAAAATCTGGCGGGTATCCGCGTTGTCCGGGCCTTTTCGGCACAGGCCTACGAGATGGCAAAGTTCGACCGCGCGTCGAAAAACGCGCTCGAAGTCGCTCACCAGCAGGTTGACGTGTACGTGCCAAATACGTCGGCGATGACCCTGGCCTTCTTTCTCGCCATGGGGTTGGTCCTCTGGATCGGTTGCAACAAGGTCATCGTCGGCCAGATCAGCGTTGGGACGCTCACCATGTTCCTGGCCTTCATGACGATCCTGCAAATGCCCGTCCGGCAGATTGGCCTGATGGTCAACGGCTTCGCCCGCGCTTATACTTGCGGTTCGCGCCTCTTCGGTCTGCTCGATCAGGACAATACGATCAGGGATGTTCCCACCGCCCGACCACTTGAGATCGGTGAAGGCACTCTGCGCTTCGACAATGTCTCGTTTGCATATCCCGGCACCGGAAACCGGGCCGTTCTTGAGAATGTCACTTTTTGTGCCCGTAGGGGCGAGACGATCGCGATCGTGGGTCCGCCGGGTTCGGGCAAATCGACAATCGCTCACCTGATCCCCCGCTTTTACGACGTCACTGGGGGCGCCATCATGCTTGACGGGCAGGACATCCGTGGGGTCACCCTCGCCACGCTTCGCAAGGCGGTCGCTGTCGTACAGCAGGATGCATTCCTGTTCACTACCACGATCGAGAACAACATCGCTTATGGCGACCCTTGGGCAAAGGAACAGCGGATCGAGCGCGCTAGCGAATCCGCCCAGTTGCACAACTACATCCTGGGCCTCCCCGCAGGTTACAAGACGGTCGTCGGCGAACGGGGCACTTCTCTGTCAGGGGGTCAGCGGCAGCGCCTCACCATAGCTCGCACCATGATGTTGCGTCCATCAGTCGTCATTTTCGACGACTCAACGGCCGCGATCGACGCCGCCACCGAACAGCGCATTCGCGTGGCGATACGGCGTTTCGCCAAGGATAGGGTGACGATCATCATCGCCCACCGGCTAAGTTCGCTCAAGCACGCCGACCGGATCCTGTTTGTCGACAACGGCAAGATCGTGGAACGTGGTACCCATCAAGAGCTTTTGGCCAAGCAAGGACGCTACAAGGCCCTTCATGATCTGCAGTTGCGCCCGGGAGATGACATTGTGACGAAGTATAGGGGCGCGCCCTGATGGCCCAGGAGCACGCCAGCGAAATCGAAATCGAACCCAATGACGGCGGCAGACGTCCCCCGCGCGCGGTCGTCGGTTCCCATCGCGCCGAGGAGGAGATGTTCGGCCGGGCCTTTGACCAAAAGATCGTTCGGCGCATCTGGGCCTTCGTTCGTCCCTACCAGGCCACGGCAGCCGTCTCCGTCGCCGCATTACTGATTTTCACTGGCACGCAGCTTCTCATCCCGCTGATCATCCGCTACGCGATCAACGAGGCCATAACCCCGGCAGGCGTTGATCGCTCCGCACTGCTTGAGGCCGCCGGCGCGTTTGCGCTCGCCATTCTGGTTAATTTCGGCGCCGCTTACGCACAGGAAGCCGTGATCGGGAAAATGGCCGGAAACGTCCTCTTCGACATCCGCCGCGCCATGTTTGCGCATCTGCAGATGGTATCGCTCTCCTTCATGGACAAGACCGAGATCGGACGCCTGATGTCCCGCCTCCAAGGCGACGTCAACTCTATCCAGGAATTCCTCGAAAGCTCAATCTACTCTGTAGGCGACATAACGCTTCTCTTCGGCATCATTGTCGTTATGCTGTGCGTCAACTTCAGGCTCGGCCTTCTGACGCTCTCTGTCTTGCCGGTCCTGTTGGTTATCCGCATCGTCTGGCTGCCGCGTGCTCGCGACGCCTTCACTGCTGCACAAGACACCAATTCAGTTGTTAACGGCGCGTTGGCCGAAGCCATTCACGGCGTGCGCACCGTTCAGTCCATGGACCGCCAGCAGGTAAACTTCGCATTGTATGACGACAAGGCACATGCTGACCTCACAACCCACCTGATCGCTGCCAGGTATACACAGATAATGGTGCCGATCGTGGATGGCCTCACAGGCCTCGCCATGGCTGTCGTAATTGTGGTCGGCGGCTCCATGAATGGTCCCATCGAAGTAGGAGCGTTGGTTGCCTACATATTCTATATCCAACGCTTCTTTGACCCAATTCGTTCACTTACCCTGCAATATTCGGTCATGCAGAGAGCGATGGCCTCCGGCAAGCGCCTGACCGAGGTGCTGGACGTCCAGATCGAGGTGCAGGACAAACGCGACGCGCGGGTACTTTCGGCGGAAATGGACTGCTCGGTTGAGTTCAGGAACGTTACGTTCGGCTACGATCCCAACCATCCGGTGCTGAGCAACGTATCTTTCGAGGTCAATCCCGGCGAGACCGTCGCCTTGGTCGGGCCGACCGGCTCTGGTAAATCGAGCGCAATGGCCCTCGTCCACCGCTTCTATGATGTTCAGCAAGGCCAGGTGCTGGTCGGCGGACGCGATGTGCGCGACCTCACCCAGGAATCCCTCGGCCTCCAGATCGCCATGGTACTGCAGGAACCGTTCCTGTTCACCGGGACAGTCTTCGAGAACATCCGCTATCACAAGACCGAGGCCACGCGCGACAGGGTGATCGAGGCCGCTAAGGTGGTCGGAGCCCACGACTTCATCACGAGCCTTCCCAACGGGTATGAAACCCAGCTCGGCGAACGCGGCGGCAACCTTTCTCTCGGCCAGCGTCAGCTTGTCAGTTTCGCCCGCGCTCTTGTTGCCGACGCCAAGATCCTGGTTCTTGACGAGGCCACCGCCAACATAGACAGCTACACGGAAATGTTGATCCAGAAGGCTCTGAGAAAACTCCTGGAAGGCCGCACTGGCCTCGTCATCGCTCACCGGCTCGCCACAATCCGCTATGCCGATCGGATCATCGTACTTCAGAACGGCCAGGTTATCGAGACCGGCAACCACGACAAACTGATGGCTATGGGCGGGCTCTATTCCAAACTGTACGATCTGAACTACTCATCCTTCGACGACATTCCCAAAGAGGAAGCTGATGCGACCGTAAAAGCCGCCTCTCGTACCTGATGCAAGCATCGCCGGCAGTATCCGCTTTAGGCGCGTCGGCGAACGCCGCGGATGAAGCGGGCAGAGAAAACCACTCGCACTCAAGGAAGCCAACCGCGTGACGGCCGTATGATGAGCGGGATAACCCTAATCCGTTTCCAATCAGACGAACGCTGCCTCGCCTCCAGCAAGCCCTGGACAAGAAGCCGTGCGAACGAGACCGATCCAGAAAACGGCGGCAACCATCTGCCTCCAAGCGTTGAAGAAACGCTGTAGACCTGACGCAGGGCCATAAGCCCCGACGGGTGGGCAACTGTCCAGCGGATGATGTTTGATCTGCGGTCACTTCAGGTTTTTCCTCGGTAGCATACTGTCCCGCAACAGCGTGTGGCTCTGGTCGAGGCAAACCGGCTGCCGCGCGCCGAGCGTGTGGCATCGACGGTCCACGCTTCCAAGATCCCACCTCTTCCTGCTCCACACCAAGGCTCGCAAAAATCGTATCAACTCACCCATCGACCCGACATTCGTTTCCAGCGGTTAGCCTAAGCCCTAGACAAGAAAGTGCCTGAACGAAGAGGTTTGTCGCGGACCCGACAATCCGACACTCCGTGTCGGATGGCGATCATAGACCGCTATCGTACTCGGATACCGGAAAAGTGGGGCAGCGAGTGGGACGCGATTGAGCACGAGACCGCTGGAGGCCATTCGGCCTAGAGTCGGTTCGGCAGCCATTGATCCCGCGGACCCGGCGCCCAGCCGTCTGGTGCAAGGCACCTCCCCGCTGTTTGTGGGAGCGTAATCGACGAACCCGCGACCAGTCTACGTTCGCCCCAGTCGCGTTCCAGTAGCCGCGTCGCTCAACCATCATTGCCGAAGCTGGCCGTCTTCGCCGTGTTCATCGCCAGTTTCTAGGTTCTGCCTGCTGGACACTCGACACAGCCGTCAGCCAATATCGAGGCCAGCCCGCCTTTTCCAAGTTCGGCGACGGCAGGCTACGTCTCACCGGGATGAGGCCGGCAAGTCTGCGGGCGTCAGCGTGAGAACTCATTTTCGGGCATAGTTCGAGCACTCCTTCGCAAGATCGCGTCAATCCAGCAGACGGCACGTGTTGTGCAGCATCGGCGAATGCGGTCCGACTACCGGCCTTTCGTTAAGGGCGGGGCGTTCCCGACCATGGCAGGAGCACCAATTGCGCTATCCGCTCGCCTTTTTCCTCTCGAGTGCCGCAGATGCGATCGCTCCGTCTCGCCGGCGTCTCCATCTAAATGCTGGGCGCGAGCTGACGATCTCGCGCAAGCAGGCGCTCGCTTTTCTGGCCGATCCCGACGCCTATCTCACCGGAAACCGCTGTGAGCTCGATGATACCTCAGCGCTACGAATACGAGACCTTCGGGGCACGGCACATCCCCTCGCGCAACGTGGCCACGGCGCTCTGGCCTCCGCCAGCAAGGGCCAACTCAGATAGCACCCCAGAGACGAAAACCACGTGAACCTGCACACGCGCCAGCCGGCGACGACTGCGCAATCGACAAGTGACCTGCACGCCCGGCATTTTGCTGTTGTCGGCGCTCTCCTTGGCACGAGGATTGCGTGACCGTTACCGAAATAGCAAGGAATTCGAAACCGTTAGCAGGAGTAAAGATGGATACCGCACAATTGGACCGGGAGATCCACAAGATCGCCAACCAATGCGTGACCGAGGCCAGGGCAGTCGTCAAGAATCGAGGGCTCCAGCCCCAGGAACTAACCGCGAAAACGGTCGCTGCCGGCGTCGACACTGTCGAGATCGTACGCTCGGCCGACGCGGCCATGAGCAAGGTTGACGAGGGGACGTGGCTGTGACGACGATCGCCTACAAACACGGCGTAATGGCCGCCGACAGCCGTGCCTACGGCGCCGGCCTGGGGTCAATCGGCTCCAAGCTCAAAATCCGCCGTCTTCCGGATGGACGCCTGATTGGCGCAACGACTCCCCAGGTTGGCGCCGGTGAGGCCATTCTGGACTGGTACGCCGCTGGCGCTGACGTTCACAACACGCCAGAGGGTGTAAAAGGCTCCAACGTCGGTCTGCTGGTCGTTCATCCCGACGGGCGCGCTCAAGTGGCGTCTGGCGCCTGGACACTGACCGGCATGCTCGAAAGCCCCTATTTTGTTGTCGGCAGCGGCTCCCATTACGCGGAGGCCATTCTCGAATCCGGCGGGACCTCACAGCAGGCTGTAGAGATCGCCTGCAAGTTCGATTCGCACTCCGGGCTCCCGGTCGTGTCCCTGATGCACGGAGCGCCCTGCCCTTCCCCGCGCCACCCCAGGCGGGCCAAGTGGCTGTCGTGGGTCGGCAGGAGGTTCAAGATTTCGGGCTAGTTATCGTCGCAGCTGCCGGCCGTGACAATAGGATGAAGGGAGTCTGATGGGGTACAAACCAACGCGGCACAAGCCGCGCGAGGCAGCCCTGATCCGCTTGATCATCAACGGGTTCGGCGGCCCAGCGCCGGCGCCGCTAGTAGCGATCGCGCTGCTGGCGACGTCGGCCATCCAGTTCGCCGGCGTACCGGTCTCAGTCGTGGCGCTATTGTTCTTGCGCCGCCAGCTGGAGGAATCTTTCAGTTAAGGCCCCGAGGCGTTGCTTCAATCACTCTGTAGACAGTGGTCGGGTCTTCGCCTGGATCAGGAGTTCGCGTGACTCGTCGGACATCGCAGCTGTGAGGGTCACCCTTCGTGCGTACCCTGTGTTTGGCATTGACGAGACCTTTCCCTTGCCGGCGCAAGCAACGTCGTCAGATGAATGACCAACATCAGGCGTGAATCAGCAAGAGCGGGCAAACCACACCAGCGGCTTCTGAGGACCGCGGACACCTTGCGCTTGTCGGACATGACCTGGACGAAAGCGGACACACACGGAGCATTGTCGATCCAGACATGGACGAATCCCGCCGATGCCGAGGAGGCGATTGACTACGCCCGTTTGCCGCCGGTGATGCGATGTCCGACGAGGCCAAGGCCGGCCCAGCTCTTGATGTCGAGATGAACTACTTCGCCGGGATGCTCCCGCTACCGGGCGCCTGGGACCCGGCTCCGACGCACCGAACCTGTTCAGGCCCAAACCGCCAGTCGGCCGCTGCAACGATCCATTGCTCTGCGATCACCGATCCATCGTACAAGTCCTCGTCAATAAGGTGTGCGGCCTGCCAAGGGTTCTCTTCGATCTTGGTCGGCACGCCCTTCCAGATTTTCCTTTCAAAAGACATCGTGGGCTCCTGCGAAAAGGCGGGCCCGCAATTTAAAGGCGGGCCCGCAATTTACAGGAGTCTTTAGCATGGACGTGTTCTACACCAAAAAGGATAGCGAGCGCACAGAGCTCATATCGGGTGGTAGCACCGGTCACCGGTTCCTCGTTCTATTTTGCTTTACATAACGGCCACCTGTCGTTGGGGCCAACCAGGTCGAAACAGCTTGAAATTGGCCTCCTGCCCGCCAATCTCATTGCTAGGTAGCAAAGCGTCATGGCCCCATGTTCTTGCCTGGGTCGATCGAATCGAAATGGCGACGCGGGGACCCCACATCGCTCGTCTCAAGGCGCCAAAGCACCAAGGCTTCATCTGGTTCGGTTGATTCTTCACAGACGTTTGATCTCAATGCCGTATTTCCTCAGCGTGTAGCCAATCTGGCGCGGCGTCAGTCCAAGCAGGCGTGCCGCCTTTGCCTGGACCCAGCCACATCTTTCCATGGCCGCGATGACAGCTTCAGCACCGGTCGTTCTCGTACCGTTCAAGTGAGCTATCCTGCTGAGTGGCGGCTCCCCTGTAGTCTCAGGCGGGACTGCGACGGAGGGAGACGTACCGGCAGCAGCCGGCGTTATGGCCGCACCCCCTGGCGCCGGCAACATCGGACGCGATTGCAGCGCCAGGCTGACGGATCTGACCTTATGCAGCGCCGCTGCGAAGCATTGGCCTTGGCAGCATGCAAAGTCGCCTCTCCCTATCGATGCCCCCATCGCCAGAACGGCTGTCCGATACACGCAGTTCTGGAGCTCGCGAATGTTGCCGGGAAAATCACAGTTCATCAGCACTTCAACCGCACCGGGATCGAGGGTCATCGTAACGCCGTTCTCATCATTGAAATTTTTGAGAAACTCGGCTGCGAGGAGCGGAATATCACTGCGCCTTTCGCGCAGCGCCGGCACCCGCACCGTAAACACATTGATGCGGTAATAGAGGTCCTCCCGGAACTCATTTCTGGCAACTGCCTCTTCCAGGTTCTTGTTCGTGGCAGCGATGATCCGAACATCGACTTTGACGGTCTGGTTGCCGCCGACGCGCTCGAACTCCTGCTCCTGCAGCACACGCAAGAGCTTTGCCTGGAACGATGGCGAGATCTCGCCGATCTCGTCCAGGAACAGCGTCCCTTTGTCGGCGAGCTCAAAGCGCCCCTTGCGCGAGTTGAACGCGCTTGTGAATGCGCCCTTCTCGTGACCGAACAATTCGGATTCCAGGACTGTCTCGGATAGCGCAGCGCAATTGACCTTGATGAAGGGGCGTTTGGCGCGCGGCGACAAATCATGGAGGGCCTTGGCGACCTTCTCCTTCCCGGTACCCGACTCGCCTCGCAACAGAACCGCAATCTTGAGCTTGGCTACGACCTGGATATTCTCAATCAGATCGCGAAACGGCAAACTGTCGCCAATCATCCCCTCGATGTGAATCTTGTTACGCTGCCGCGCCGGTTGGTTCTGCTTTGGCTGCAAGTCGTGCTGGGCCATGGGTTGCTGGCGACCGCCCCCTAGGGAGCGACGAAACTTGACTGTCTGACCTACCAAATTAGCGATTTGGTTGAGCAGATAGAGGTTGTGATCGAGCCAAGCTCTTGGGTCTTCGCCCAGTACGTGGTCGATGGTCAGTGTGCCCACGACATCCGCATCGACGCGAATGGGAACGCCGATGAAGGACACTGCTGCGTTGTTGGAGACCCCGAGCACGTCCGTGTCGGCGGCGGTGAAAGCCGAATGAAAGGCGATGTTCTCGGTGACCAGGGGCGTGCCCGCCCTCATAATGTGGTCGATCGCGTTCCGCGGCACACGGCGGCTCTCGCTCGAGCCGGCGCCGAAGATTTCCAGTTCGCCATGACTGTTTAAGAGAGAGATGATGCCGTGCCGCATCGGCAGAAACGATCGCAGAATATCTACGACCTTTGTCAACGTGACATCGAGCGCGGAGGGGGCGGCAAGTGCTGTAGTAAATATTTCCACTACGCCGGCAAGCTCGCTCTCACGTGACGGCAGAGTAGCGGATTCCATTTTGGCGTCGTGAAGCGATGGGCAGCATGACGGCGTCTGCTCAGCACTTTCTTCAGATTGGCGATTGTTGTCATGATTTAGCATGTCATCCTCCATTCCGGGCCGCGACAGCAACGCCGCGCCATGTGGGCCTGCGACGTCGCCGGGCGTAGAGGCCCTGGTCAAATGGCATCGGCGCCCCAGCCACCGTTGGCCGGGACCGGCATGAGTTTCTTCGCCCCGTAGGCCGCCGCAGATTGGCGCACTTGCTCGCGCGTCGGAGCCACGAGTGCTTGGGACGTCGATAGAAACAATCGTGACGCGGGGTTGGCGGCAGCACGCCGGAGTTCCGCAGGAGGCATAAGACGAAAAGTAGGTCTCGGTTTTTGGCTTCGGTCAGGGTCCGATGAAAGGCAGGCACGAAAAATGCGGGAGGCGATGCTCGATGCATAGCTGGACTATCCTTAGTGAATCGGGGCGCTCTACAGGCTCTTCCGGTGGCCACCACTGCTGCTCGGAACGAGATGGGCAGTCAACAGCTGCTCGGAACGATGTGGCCAATCAACCGAACTTCCTTGCATTTCTGAAAGGATGAGAGAGGCTATGATAGAATCCATCATTCAGATTCTAGGAGATCGATGGGAACGGCAAAGATGTTTGCCCCGGCGTCTCGAGGGTGCCTGGCGCGCTGAGCGAGCCGACGCATTTGCGCGCTTCTATCGCCGGCAATCGCTGCCGACGTCCTCCTGGTTCCGGCTCGCTGAGTGACCGCGACAATCGTTCATTCCTCGCTATTTGATGCCATTCCCACGAGAGCAGGCTGGCGCGTGCCATGGCGCGAAGTTGTCGTCGTGCGGGCTTCAGTGTTCGTGCTGCAAAGCATCTCCTCAATCACACGGTTGCGCCAGGACCCGCGGGATCAATCGGTCTGTCGACGGCCCCTTCGAGACGCTCTGCTTCGGCGGGAGCGCGGCCAGAGCACGCTCGTGTAGGTGATCCTCCACTCCGGTGGCGGTCGGTCGCAAATACGACAAGGAAGCGGGGACATCGGGGCGCCAGAGACACAACCGGCGGCCGCTCTGCCAGGCAAAGCAATTACTGCACGGCGCCCTGTCAATCCTCTTTCTTCTACCGGACCGTATTGCTTCGACGCGGCACAATGCCGAGCCTAAGTGCGGGATTTCGCCCAGGATCAGGCAGCCAGTGCGGAAACCCGCACAAACCTCGGGGACACCGGGTGACCGAGCGTCTGAACATGCACGATTGGGCGCGGGATTTCCACTTGGCACGACGCTTGCAGCCGAAACGACAGCAGCGCTCGACCGGAGCGCCGCGATGGAGAAGCGCGGGAAGGGAGGAGGCCCACCCCGATCCGGTCAGGGAGAGAAAAGCTGTTGGCTCCACCGATTCGAAGCGCCGGTCCCCCAGCCCGCAAGGCCTTCTACGCCCAACTGTACGTGCAGGTGCTTACCGCCATCGCCCTCGGTGTCGCAGTCGGCTATTTGTATCCGGGCACCGGAGAGGCTCTGAAGCCGCTGGGCGATGCTTTCATCAAGCTCGTGAAGATGATTATCGCACCTGTGATCTTTCTAACCGTAACGACCGGCATTGCGGGCATGAACGATCTCAAGAAGGTCGGCCGGGTCGCCGGCAAGGCGATGATCTATTTCCTCACCTTCTCGAGCCTCGCATTGATCGTCGGTCTCATTGTCGCCAATGTCGTTCAACCCGGCTCTGGCCTCGATATCGATCCGGCCTCGCTCGATGGCCAGGCCGTGCAGGGCTATGTGGCCAAGGTCCACGATCAGTCGGTGACCGGCTTCCTCATGAACATCATCCCGTCAACTATCGTTGGTGCCTTCGCCGAAGGCAACATCCTGCAGGTCCTGTTCTTCTCGATTCTGTTCGGCAGCGCTCTGGCGATGGCCGGAGACACCGGCAAGCCTGTGCTTTCCTTGCTTCAAGCGCTACTCGCGCCGGTGTTCAAGCTGGTCGGCATCCTGATGCAGGCCGCGCCCGTCGGCGCTTTCGGCGCCATGGCCTTCACAATCGGCAAATATGGCATCGGTTCAGTGGCCAACCTCGCCATGCTGGTCGCGACGTTCTATTTCACCGCATTCGTCTTCGTGTTCGGGATTCTTGGCGCGGTGTGCCGATACAACGGTTTCTCAATCTTTTCTCTCGTGCGATACATCAAGGAAGAGCTGCTGCTGGTCCTGGCAACGTCCTCCTCGGAGGCTGCGCTGCCCTCGCTCATGGAGAAAATGGAGAAGGCAGGCGCCAAGCGTTCCGTCGTGGGTCTCGTCATCCCGACGGGATATTCCTTCAATCTGGACGGTACCAATATCTATATGACGCTTGCCGCCCTCTTCATCGCCCAGGCAACGAACACGCATTTGTCGGTTGCCGATCAGATTCTCCTGTTGGTCGTCGCGATGCTTTCCTCGAAGGGTGCCGCAGGTATTACGGGGGCTGGCTTCGTCACGTTGGCCGCCACGCTTTCCGTAATACCAACTGTTCCCGTTGCTGGGATGGCTCTGATCCTTGGTGTGGACCGCTTCATGTCCGAATGCCGAGCGCTGACGAATGTAGTGGGTAACGCGGTGGCTGCGCTCGTCGTCGCCCGCTGGGAAGGCGAATTGGACGAAGCGCGCATGAAAGCCGCCTTCTGCGGGAGCTTGCCGAGAGACTAAACCGGCCACCCCGCCCCAGCAAGATTGCTGCAGCGCGACCAATCAAGTCGCCGCGCTGTCATCAGCACGAAACAATCGGCTCGCGGCTCTAAACAGCGCGTCGCGAGACACAAGATCAGAAGCGCCAATGCGGTGAATCAAGAAACATGGATGCCTTACGCAAACGAAACCGAGAGCGACGAATGCTCGGTTGCTCCTTGAGCGCTGTTCATTGGATAGGTTGCCGATCGTGGAGCATGTCGAAATCTTCACGTTGCCGCCCGGAACCGTCGCCGGGACCGGGCCGATGACACAGGGACAGCCGATCAGAATTGGCGCGACGGCCAAGCGCCCCACAATTGCCGATCTCGCCCGCGAAGCCGGAGTGAGCGTAGCAACGGTCGATCGCGTCCTGAACGATCGTCTTCCGGTGCGGGAGCGGACCGCGCGGCTGGTCAATGAAGCCGCCCACGCGATCGGCTATCATGCGGCGGGTCTCATCAAACAGCGCTTGCAACGGGACCTGCCGCAGTACCGGCTAGGCTTCATCCTGAGAAAGCCGGCCCAGCATTTCTACCAAGATTTCGCGCGCGAGGTCGAAGCAGCGGTTACTTCGGCCGAGACCTTCCATGGCACTCCGGTTATCGAATTCGCGCCTTCGCATTCGCCCGGGGAGCTGGCGGCTAGCCTCAGGAATCTTGGTAGGCGCTGTCACGCGATCGGCATGGTGGCGCCAGACCACCCTAAGATCACGGCGGCAGTCGAGGAGCTCAAGGCAAAAGGCATCCCGGTTTTCTCGCTGCTTTCTGACTTCGCCGCTGGCGCGCGCGAGGGCTACGTAGGTCTCAACAACCACAGGGTCGGGCGCACGGCAGCTTGGATGTTCTCCAAAGCCGCTAAACGGCCTGGCAAAGTGGCGGTGTTTGTCGGCAGCCACCGTTTCCAGAGTCATGAGCTGCGGGAAAGCGGCTTCCGCTCCTATTTCCGTGAGAACGAGCCAGCATTCGAGGTGCTCGATACGCTCTTGAACTTTGAGAAACGACAGATCACTTACGAGGCGCTACTGCATCTTATGCAGCGGGAACCTGAGCTCGTCGGGTTCTACGTGGCCGGCGGTGGCATGGAGGGTGCCATCTCCGCGCTCCGGGACGAGTGCAACGGTCAGGATCTCGTCGTGATCGTGAATGAAATCACGCCGGAGTCACGGGCGGCTCTCGCGGATGACATCGTCACGATGGCGCTCGCCACGCCACTGCGCCGACTTTGCCAGGAGCTGATGCTGCTGATGGACCGCGCCCTCAAGAACGGCACGGCGGAGACATCGGGCCAGACATTTCTGCCGTTCGATATCTATGTGCCGGAGAATATCTGAATGATGTGATTCTATCAGTGCGTGCCAATTTTCTATCATAAATGCAAGAATCGCTCGATTGACTAGCCTGCTCCAATCAGCTTTGTGCATCCGCCTGCGGTGGGGCGCGCGGAGAAGCCAGACAAGACTGGCGCCGCACTTTTTGAAGGAAAAGCCAAGCCCATGCGCCAGGTATCTCCCCGCTTTGCGCTGGAAGACATGGCGGCGCCTTCTGTCGACGTCAGTGCAATTTTCGCAATTGCGCGTGATCAGGGCCTGACCGATGTTCAAATCCGTGACCATCGTTTCAGCAATCCTGTTGCACGCGCCATTCCGGCTGCTGAGGTCCGCTCGGCCGCTACCGAAGCCGGCGTCACGATAATTTCGATGAACGCTTTGCAGCGCTTCGACGACTGGACTGCCATCCGCCGGGCGGAGGCGAGCAAGCTGGCCGACTACGCTGCGGCGTGCGGGGCCAAGACGGTCGTGCTGGTGCCAGTCAACCACGGCTCGCGCGCCAGCGCTGGCGAGCGCCATGACTGTCTCCGCCTCGCTCTAAACGCGCTCAAGCCGGTCCTCCAATCGCGCGGCCTTGTCGGCCTGATTGAGCCGCTGGGCTTTCGAACCTGCTCGCTCCGATCAAAGAAGGAAGCGGTCGAGGCGATTGCCGCGGTTGACGGCCAGACCGTGTTTCGCCTGATGCACGATACGTTCCACCACACGCTCGCCGGCGAGGCCTCCTTGTTTGGCGAGCTTACCGGACTGGCGCACATTTCAGGCGTGAACGACCCGATGTTCTGGATTTGCCCGGATCGCCTTCTTGGAGGTTCTGACAATGCCAGTCAGATCCAGGCGCTGCTTGACCATGGCTATGCGGGACCCTTCTCGTTCGAACTGGTAGAGGAAGTGTGCACGATTGACGAGCTCGCTGGCGCGCTTGCCGCCAGTATTGATTTCATCCAGCGCGTGCTGTCGACGCGAAAGCAGTTGGTCGAAGAGGTAGAAAGCGAAATGGACGTGTAAAGCCTCGCGTGTTGTCACAGCGGAACAGCCATGCGAGCTGCCTCCTGCATCATTACCTCGCGCATCCAGACGCTTGCCGGATCGGTATTATGGAGTGCTGGCCATTGGACCGCTTCGGTGAAAGCAGGAAGCGGCAGCGGAAGTTCCACAATCTGAAGGGGGAAGGTTTTTTCGAAGTGCTTAACCAGCCGGAAGGGCATGGTCGCAATACGAGCCGTGCCGGACACCATGGGTGGGATCATGCTGAAGCCCTGCACGGCCACCTCGACACGTCTTTTAAGACCATGCTCGAGTAAGAACCATTCCTCGACGGACGGCATCAGCGAACGTCCGAACCTGACCGAGACGTGCCTCATCGACAGGTATCTCTCGAATGTAAGTTGCCGTCTCAGCTGCCTGTTCGTGGGACAGCCGACGCATACGAGCCTCTCGTCGAACAAGGCCACGCTCGAATGCGCGCTCGACGTGAACAAATCTGGAAGAACTACAAAATCGACGTCGCCGCGCCCGAGGAGCTCATCGGGGCTATCGTTGACAGGCAGCAATTCGAAACTGACGGCGGGGGCTTCCCGGGCAACACGCTCCACGACTTTCTCAAAAAAAACGAGCGTGGCGAAATCGGAAATAGTGATCCTGAAGCGACGATCGGATCGAGCCGGGTCAAACGGATCGGAAGAAATAATCGTACGCTGGATGTGCAGCAGAGCGTCGCGAACTGCGGGGCCAAGTGCTGCCGCACGTGACGTCAGAATACGTTCGCGGCCGTTCATGCTGAACAGTTCATCGCCGAAAAAATCGCGCAGTCGGGCGACGGCCGCACTCATCGCCGGCTGACTGAGATTGATCCGGCGTGCCGCCGCCGAGAGATTGCGCTCGGCCAGCAATGCGTCCAGCACGACGAGAAGATTGAGATCAAGCCCCCTGAAACGCATTTCTGCGGCTATCCATAGAGTGGATACCTTCCATCGAAACAAAGGATTTTATCATTGTGCTGAAATCTCGCATGGACAAACACCTGACGCACCGATCACCGCTGCCTCTATGCCGTGATGAGCGTCTTAAGGACAACCCGAAAGGAGAAATTCTTCCATGCGCTCTGCCGTGCAGTGGAGGTTATGCTGGGAAAATAGCTTGCAAGTGGCCGACCATGTCGAGCTCTCCGATTTCTTCCGAAAGATCTATGGACGAAACGGGGTCTTCGGCGCAAAGCCATTCGAAGGTGGCCGCAGTTGGGCCGGCGCAAGACCCGAACTCCGCCTTATTGCCAGCGACCCTGAGGGCGTAGCGGCACACATCGGAATACTGCGCCGCTTCATCAAGGTTGGCGACGTCGATGTTCTTGTGGCTGAGTTGGGCCTGTATGGCGTTCGTCAGGATCTTGAGAAGCTCGGAATCAGCTTTTCTATGCGCGCCGTATATCCCGTCCTGCAGCAGATGGGGGTTCCCTTCGCTTTCGGCACGGTTCGGCACGCCATGCGTAACCATGTTGAGAGGTACTGCAGAGAGGGCATAGCCACCATTGTGCCAGGCGTCCGGGTCCGTTCGAGCCGCGCAAATGTGCATCACGACCTGCCGTCCACGCGCCTGGATGACGTACTCGTGTTGGTATCGCCAATTGGACGCTCCATGGACGAATGGCCCTCCGGCACGCTGATCGACCGCAACGGTCCGGAGCTGTGAAGCTTCGGGGCTGCATATCCGTCCCGAGTGGCTACGGCCTCCCAGCAAGATTCTTCGCCATCGCGGCCTGCGCCGCAGGCCAGCCGGACTTATCCGGCTCCATGGGCGTTAAGCTTCTTCAGTTGCAGAAGTTTGATGGCTGGTTCCCCGATGCGCGCGGCTCAAGGAGTTATGTCGCGCCACGTAAAAACAAGCTGAAATGGAAAGAGACAAATGTCTGATCAACTTATAACGGAAGTCATTGAGATAATCAGGAAGCGCATCGAATCGGAGAACGCCGAGGGAACGACTGCAGCATCCGTCGGCGAAATAACCACTGCGAACGAAGTGACTGCGCTCGGGATCGATTCACTGGGGTTGGCGGACGTGCTCTGGGATCTCGAGCAGGCGTACGGCATCAAGATCGAGATGAACTCGGCCGATGCGTGGTCTGATCTCCAAACTGTCGGGGACATGGTGGAAGCCATCCGCGGCTTGCTCAACAAGGCGGCTTGAATGGATCGCCGGGTCGTCATCACTGGACTGGGCGGGCTGTGCGGGCTGGGCACCGATGTCGGGTCCATCTGGAAAGGCATGCGCGAGGGCCGATCGGCCATCGGTCCCATTGTCAATGCACAGCTTCACGGACTGGAGGGCGCGATCGGCGCCGAGATCAAGACGCTGCCTGAGCACGACATTGAGCCTCGGCAGCTGCTCTCCATGGGACGTTTCAGCCTGCTTGCCGTGCTTGCAGCACGCGAAGCCATGCGACAGTCCGGACTCTCCTGCGATGAAGGCAATGCCCATCGCTTTGGCGCAATAGTGGGTGCCGGCTTCGGCGGCTTCGATGCGACCGAGAAAGGCTACCGCGACGTCCTTTTGGGGGGAGCGTCCCGCGTTGAACTGTTCTCGGGAGTAAAGGCGATGCCGAGCGCGGCTGCGTGCCAGGTCAGCATGAGCCTCGGCCTTCGCGGGCCGGTCTTCGCCGTCACCACCGCCTGTGCATCGGGCA
The DNA here is from genome assembly GCF_020165765.1 of Mesorhizobium sp. B264B1B. Taxonomy (NCBI): domain Bacteria; kingdom Pseudomonadati; phylum Pseudomonadota; class Alphaproteobacteria; order Hyphomicrobiales; family Phyllobacteriaceae; genus Mesorhizobium; species Mesorhizobium sp. B264B1B. The sequence goes on along the minus strand of NZ_JAIUIS010000015.1, from coordinate 85,466 downwards.
ATCATGCGATTGCCTCGGCCGTAGACCAGATCAAGTATGGCCGGGCCGACGTGATGCTTGCGGGAGGCAGCGACGCGGCGTTCGTGTACATGATGATGAAGGCATGGGAAGCCATGCGCGTGCTCGCTCCGGACACTTGCCGGCCCTTCTCCGCGGACCGGAAGGGAGTGGTGCTGGGCGAAGGTGCGGGCATGGCCGTACTGGAAAGCTATGAGCATGCTACCGCCCGGGGTGCAAAGATTCTTGCCGAGGTCGCGGGCATCGGTCTGTCTGCCGATGCCTCCCACATCGCCGCGCCGGCAGTTCACGGGCCGGAAGGCGCGATGCGCGCCTGCCTTGCCGATGCGAAACTGAATCCAGAGGACGTCGAGTACCTGAACGCGCACGGCACCGGCACCAAGGCCAACGATCAAATCGAAACGGCGGCGATCAAGCGAGTCTTCGGTGAGCATGCTCATTCGATGTCCGTCTCTTCCACCAAATCCACCCACGGTCACTGCCTAGGTGCAGCCAGCGCGATTGAAATGATCGCCTGTGTGATGGCGATTCAGGAGGGCGTGGTACCTCCGACCGCCAACTATCGCGAGCCAGACCCCGATTGCGATCTCGATGTCACGCCCAACGTGCCGCGCGAGCGTAAGGTGCGTGTGGCCATGAGCAACGCGTTTGCCATGGGGGGCACGAACGCAGTTCTAGCGTTCAAGCACGTATAGTGAGCGTCCATGTCGCCGCAAAGTCCTTCCGCGAGCCTTGCTAGACAGTCTGAACGCTCTCCCAGTGTCCACCAGTCAGCTCCAGGTGGTCAGATCGGTCGAGCCGCGTCTGGTCGTGCGGCCGATGCCGCCGCAACCCAATTGGTGCGTGAACTCACCAAGGCCGTTTGGCTGGATAAAATATTACGTCGCCGCGGATCGGGAGCGCCCAGGAAGCCATCCATCGAGCCGAGACTTCCGGCAGGCGAAACCGAATTCGCCGGCCTGAAGAGAAGAGGACAAGATATGTTCGAATTGAAGGGCCGCAAGGCGCTCGTCACCGGGGCATCGGGAGGCATCGGCGAGGCGATAGCCAGGATACTGCATGCGCAGGGCGCCATTGTCGGCCTGCATGGTACGCGCATCGAAAAGCTGGAGACGCTGGCCAACGAACTGGGCGACCGGGTCAAGCTGTTTCCGGCCAACCTGTCGAACCGCGACGAGGTCAAGGCGCTTGGCCAGAAGACGGAGGCCGATCTCGAAGGGGTTGACATCCTGGTCAACAATGCCGGCATCACCAAGGACGGCCTGTTCGTGCGCATGTCGGACGCCGATTGGGACTCAGTGCTCGAGGTCAACCTGACCGCCGTTTTCCGGCTGACCCGGGAACTGACCCACCCGATGATGCGCCGCCGCCACGGCCGCATCATCAACATCACTTCAGTTTCGGGTATCACCGGTAATTCGGGCCAGACCAACTACTCAGCTTCCAAGGCCGGCATGATCGGTTTCTCCAAGTCTCTGGCGCAGGAGATCGCCACCCGCAACATCACCGTCAACTGCGTCGCCCCGGGCTTCATCGAATCGGCCATGACCGACAAGCTCAACGACAAGCAGAAAGAGGCGATTATGGCGGCGATCCCGACCCGGCGGATGGGCACCAGCGCTGAAGTCGCGTCCGCGGTTGCCTACCTCGCCTCCGATGAAGCAGCCTACGTCAGCGGCCAGACCGTCCACGTCAATGGCGGCATGGCCATGATCTGAGCACGGGTAACCGGAGCCTACCTTGTCGTAGGCATCGCGCGACAGGTCTCACCGCCGGGGTTTGCAGGGCATGTGCTGCTGCATGCGGATCAAACGTCCGCGGCGCTTGTCGTAAACGGTTCATCCCGCAGCCCGGCCACGGCTGCACCCATGGCCGTGCGATGAGTTTGATACGCGTGCCGCGGAAGCGCAACAGGGGTCTCAAAGCCAGGCGCAGGCCTTTCCAGGGTCGTCATGGCGACCAAGATCCTTGCGCTCACCGATCCGCTCGGCACTTGTGTGCTTCGTCCCCCGTCAGGAGGCCGCTTCGATACGGGGTTTCGCCCGCGCATCGAGGGCGTCGCCTTCGGCGATCCGATCGCCGACACGGGGTTCAACATCAACACCATCATTGCCGATCTGAACGAGCGCGGCGCCAGGATCGCAATCCAGCACGATCCGAGGCGCGCCTTGCCGCCGCCTCTCGATCTGGAAGCGTCATCTGATCGAGAACTTCTTCTGCACCCAAGCGTATGGCAGGACAACTCCAACCAGAGCTTCGAAGCGAGCATCGACCGCAACCCTGGCATAACCCACGATGGGCCTCAGACCAAGGCCAGCCAAGATGCGAACCGGATGAGGTACCGACCAGAGACATGCACTTCGAGCTCCGCTCCTCGCTCCGGGCGTCTCACAGTCTGCAAGCGCAACACCTGCCGATCAGCTGACGATCTGTCGCCTCAGGCAACATGAGTGTGGGCGGTAACGGCCGACACAAATCCAGGAGCGCTGGGGGCCTCGCGTGGATTCGCAGGAGTAGCAAGTCGGGATGCTTCCTGCACCATTATCTCCCGCATCCAGATGCTGGCTGGATCACCGTTGTGGTTGGCCAGCCATTGGACGGCTTCGGTGAAAACGGGAAGCGGCAGTGGAAGTTCGACGACCTTAAGGGGGAACGTTCTTTCGAAGTGCTTAACCAGCCGGAAGGGCACGGACGAAATACGAGCTGTGCCGGACACCATTGGCGGCACCATGCTGAAGCCCTGCACCTCGACTTCGACACGTCTTTTTAGGCCGTGCTCGAGCAAGAACAGTTCCTCGATAGAGGGCTTGCGCCAACGTCCGAACCTGACGCAGACGTGCCTCATCGACAGGTATCTCTCAAATGTAAGCTGCCGTGGCAGCTGCTTGTTGGCGGCACAGCCCACGCATACCAGCTTCTCATCGAAAAGCGCCACGCTTGGAAACGCGCCCGACATGAACATATTCGGAAGAATTACAAAGTCGATGTCGCCGCGCCGGAGGAGCTCGTCTGGGTAGTCATCGAGTGGCAGCAATTCGAACGTGACGGCGGGGGCTTCACGAGCGACACGCTCCACGACTTTTTCAAAAAAAACGAGCGTGGCGAAATCGGAAATAATGATCCTAAAGCGTCGATCGGATCGAGCCGGGTCAAACGGATCCGAAGAAATAATCGAGGACTGGATACGCAGGAGAGCGTCGCGGACTGCGGGGGCAAGTGCAATCGCTCGTGCGGTCAGGATGCGCTCTCGACCGTTCATACTGAACAGTTCATCACCGAAAAAGTCGCGCAGCCGGGCGACAGCCGCACTCATGGCCGGCTGGCTTAGGTTTATGCGGCGTGCCGCCGCCGAGAGAGTGCGCTCGGCCAGCAATGCGTCCAGCACAACGAGAAGGTTGAGATCAAGCCCCTTGAAACGCATGCGTGCGGCTATCCATAGAGTGGATACCTTTCATCGAAACAAACGATTTTACCAGTTTTGCTGAACGTCGCATAGGGACCTCACAAGAGATGTAAGCAAGCCCTAAAGGAACTTGATGCTTGCGTGGGTGCCGGACAGCATTTCTGGCGTACGCCTTCCGGTGTCGACCGGATCGCATGTCCAGTGCGGCTAAAGTTCACCGGTGACCTGCGAAAGCCATATCGCGCCGGCTCGACGCGACAAGCTCCCCGTCATTAGGCGCTTACCTCAGGAAAACAGGAACGGACAGAGGTCTTTCCATGCGCTCTGAAGTGCAGTGGAGGTTGTGTTGGGAAAACGAGTTGCAACTGCATGAGCATGTCGAGCTGTCAGACTTCTTGCACAAAACCTATGGAGGGACTGGCACCTTCTCCGCAATGCGATTCGAAGGCGGCCGCAGTTGGTTCGGCGCGAGGCCAGAGTTCCGCGCAATTGGTAGGGACACGCACGGTGTAGCGGCACATCTCGGTCTACTGCGCCGGTTCATCAAAGTTGGCGAAATCGACGTGCTGGTGGCCGAACTCGGATTGTACGGGGTGCGTAGGGATCTTGAGGGCCTCGGCATCAGCTTGTCCCTGCGCAGTCTGTATCCGGCGCTGCAGCAGATGGGCGTTCCATTCGCTTTCGGCCAGGTTCGGCACGAAATGCGAAATCACATCCAGAGGCTCTGCAAGGTGGGGCTTGGGAAGATTGTGCCGGACGTTCGCATCCGCTCGACCCTGGCAGACATGCATCCCGACCTGCCGCCCACGCGCTTGGAGGACGATCTCCTCTTTGTCTCGCCGATTGGGCGGTCGATTGACGAGTGGCCGTCCGGCACCTTCATCGAGCGGAACGGTCCGGAGCTATGAAACATCTGGACCGCATATGTGAAATGTCCAGTCACTGCGCAGACGGCACCCAAGAGCGCAGCGTCTATCTCACGTTTGACGACGGTCCCGATCCCGTTTGGACACCGGAGGTCCTCGACGTGCTGGCGCAACACCGGACACCGGCGACATTCTTCCTGATCGGTGACGCGGCTGTAGACCGGCCGGAGCTTGTCCGGCGAATTATTGCGGATGGGCATGAAGTGGCCAATCACACGATGACTCATCGCGACCTGTCCAGATGCGAACCCGGCGAAGTTGAACGTGAAATAGTTGAGGCGAACAGCGCCATCAGGATGGCGTGCCCCCAAGCTGCGCTGCGGTACTTTCGTGCGCCCTATGGGAGCTGGACCGAAGAAGCTCTCAAAGTCTCGGCGAGCACTGGATTGGCACCCCTGCATTGGTCAGTCGATCCGCGAGACTGGTCTCGCCCCGGCGCGGACTTGATTGTCGATGCAGTTCTCGCCGGGGTCCGCCCGGGCGCGATTGTGCTCCTTCACGACGGGTGTGACTGCTCTCGAAGGAATCCACGCGACCAGACCGTTATGGCGCTGTCCCGCCTGATCCCAGCGCTGCACGACCGCGGATTCACAGTCCGACCCCTTCCTCAACATCATTGAACAAACGAGATCCTATGGACCCGCTTACCACAGCCAGTACCGTCGCCGTTTCGTGTTACGCGCTGCTCTCGACCGTTTATAAAGGCATGCAAGCGGTTTATGCGCAGCCGGGACACGTTGCCTCAAGCTCGGACGACTTGCTCGCCTTCGACCTTTGGCCGAGCGTGGATGTCATTATCCCCTGCTACAACGAGGAGCCGCGCACACTTTCGGCCTGTCTGGCTTCGGTTGCAAACCAGGAATACGCCGGAAAGCTGCACGTCTATGTGGTTGATGACGGTTCTGGAAATCGCAACGCCCTCATGCCGGTGCATCACGCCTACGTAGACGACCCCAGATTCACCTTTATTCAGCTCCCCCACAACGTCGGCAAACGTAAAGCACAGATCGCCGCGATCCGTGGTTCGTCTGGAGATTTCGTGCTCAGCGTCGACTCTGACACGACTCTCGAGCCCGACGTGATCGCGAAACTTACCGCAAGGATGCGGGATCCAGCGATCGGCGCCGCCATGGGCCAGCTGACGGCATCCAACCGGAGCGACACTTGGTTGACCCGGTTAATTGACATGGAGTACTGGCTCGCTTGCAACGAGGAACGGGCAGCGCAGGCCCGCTTTGGTGCGGTCATGTGCTGTTGCGGCCCCTGTGCAATGTACCGCCGCTCTTGTCTGATGTCGCTGCTGGATCAATACGAAACTCAGCTGTTTAGGGGCAAACCTAGCGACTTCGGCGAGGACCGCCATCTTACCATCCTGATGCTGAAAGCAGGCTTTCGGACCGAGTACGTTCCGGACGCCATCGCGGCGACAGTCGTTCCGGACAAGATGGGACCCTATCTGCGCCAACAACTACGCTGGGCACGAAGCACTTTCCGCGACACGCTGCTGGCACTGCGCCTGTTGCCGGGCCTCGATCGCTACCTCACGTTGGACGTGATTGGACAGAATCTCGGTCCATTGTTGCTCGCGGTCGCTGTACTCGCCGGGCTCGCAGAGCTCGCATTGGCAAATACGGTGCCTTGGCCAACGGCAATCATCATTGCCGGCATGACGATCATTCGATGCACCGTGATAGCTTTGCGTGCACGCCAAGTCCGGTTCTTCGGCTTTTCTCTGCACACGTTCATCAACATCTTTCTCCTACTTCCCTTGAAAGCTTATGCGTTGTGCACCTTGAGCAACAGTGATTGGCTGTCGCGCAAAAATGCCATCCAGCCCCATGGGAGCAAGAAGCCGATCATCGTCGCAAACCCGATCACCAGGGCAAATGGTACAGGCAGTCCGGGAATTGCCGGCTCGAATCGTACTGATCGTTCGCGCGATTCTGCACAGCTGGTTGAGCCTGGCGTTCTTCACAGCTCCGACTGAGCACTTGGGTAGAGAATACGTCGTGAGCTTAGGCATACATCAACGATCAGACCGAGAACCAGCCGAAAGCGACTGTAGCCTTCGACCCTTTTTTGCGCGGCTGCTACAATCGCTTTCTCTCATTCCTCAAGGACCAGCACAGGTACCAGCTGCTCTGGACCAGAACCTCGAAAGTAAGCTGCCGGCCGGCCGATTGGCCTGTTTTCAGCCTGAGATAGACGTATGTCCAATGTAGCAATCGACCTTGACCAGGTAACCAAGTCATTTGGCAGCAAACTCGTTGTGAAAGGGTTGTCCTTCACTGTGGGGACGGGAGAGTGCTTCGGCCTGCTGGGGCCGAACGGTGCAGGCAAGAGCACCATTGCCCGCATGCTCCTCGGCATGACCCGGCCTGACTCCGGTAAGATCACGGTGCTCGGGGTGCCGGTGCCGGCTCGAAGTCGCTTGGCCCGCAAGGGCATAGGTGTCGTTCCGCAGTTCGACAACCTGGACCTGGAATTCACGGTCCGCGAGAACCTGGTGGTGTTCGGGCGATACTTCGGCATGAGCACACGGAAGATTCAAGAGGTCGTTCCATCTCTCCTCGAGTTTGCCCGCCTTGAGAGCAAGGCGGACTCACGTGTCGGCCAGCTGTCAGGCGGCATGAAGCGGCGTCTAACGTTGGCACGCGCGCTGATCAACGACCCACAACTTCTTATAATGGACGAGCCAACTACCGGCCTCGACCCGCACGCCCGCCACCTGATCTGGGAGCGGCTCCGTTTTCTGCTGGCGAGCGGAAAGACAATCATTTTGACCACCCACTTCATGGAAGAGGCTGAGCGGCTATGCGATCGGCTGTGTGTACTGGAGCGGGGACGCAAGATTGCCGAGGGCAGCCCTCATGCGTTGATAGACGAACATATTGGATGCAATGTGATCGAGATCTTTGGCGGCAATCCGCAGGAGCTGACTTCGCTAATCAAGCCGTACGTTCAGCGCATTGAGGTAAGCGGCGAGACACTCTTTTGCTATGCGCCCGATCCAGAGCAGGTGCGTGGCCAGCTTCGCGGGCGCGCAGGTCTGCGGATTCTGGAGCGCCCACCAAGTCTGGAGGACGTCTTCTTGCGGCTAACCGGACGCGAGATGGAGAAGTGAATGATGCGTGAAGATCTTGCGGCGGCACTGCCCGCCAACGCGTGGAACTGGATTGCGGTGTGGCGCCGCAACTATCTGGCGTGGAAGAAGGTCGCATTTGCGTCTCTTCTCGGTACTCTCGCCGATCCTTTAATTTACCTTTTCGGGCTCGGTACTGGTCTTGGCCTAATGGTGGGTCAGGTTGAAGGCGCCTCGTATATTGCCTTCTTGGCAGCCGGGATGGTCGCGACAGGCGCGATGACCGCATCGACCTTCGAAACAATATACGCGGTTTTCAGTCGCATGCGCGACCTGGGCACCTGGGAAGCAATCCTGCATACACAACTCACGCTGGGCGACATCGTTCTCGGTGAATTGGCGTGGGCAGCCACCAAGGCCTTTCTCGCAGGCACGGCAATTACCATTGTTGCTGCTACGCTGGGCTATGCGGCGTGGACGTCCGTGCCCTATGTGCTGCCGGTGGTCGCTCTCACCGGCTTTGCCTTTGCCAGCCTCGCAATGGTCGTCATCGCGCTCGCGCCCAGCTACCACTATTTTATATTCTATCAGACGCTCGTCATCACACCCATGCTGTTCCTGTCTGGTGCGGTCTTTCCAGTCGGCCAACTGCCAGGCGCCTTTCAGCGCGTCGCGGCCTTCTCCCCGCTGGCGAACTCTATCGACCTGATCCGTCCGGTAATGCTCGGCCATTTGGCAGACAACGTCGGGCTGCATATCGGCGCACTTTGTATGTACGCCGTATTGCCGTTTTTCCTCTCTGCTGCGCTGTTTCGTCGACGTCTGATGCGTTGATGCTGCTGCGACCGGCACGAGAGGATTGAGTCCAGTTCAAGACATAGCAGCCGAGCTTGTTGTGCCCTGGTCTGCCCTAAACCCTCGCGACCGCTACTAGCTGGAAACACATAGCAATGACTCACCCCACGCCTACGCCTCAGCCTTTTGTGATCCTTGCGATGCCAAGGACTGGCACACACTATCTCGAGGAATTGCTAAACGAGCATCCGACGGTACTAAGCAACGGTGAGCTGCTCAATGAGTATGATGCCAATTGGCCCGGGAAGGATCGCCTGCTACGCACCGATCGTGAGCTCCTCGAACAAGCCTACTTGCGCTATCCCACGCCAGACTACAAGAAAGTGACGCATGTCGGCTGCAAGATCAATGAACCCCAATTTCGCGAACGCCCAGCTTTTTTTGCCGAACTGACTCGTTGGCCAGCCCTCAAAGTCATTCTCGTAACTCGAAATATATTAGAATCGCTACGGTCCTTTGCACAGGCAAGACAAAGCGGGCAATGGCTGAAATTCAGTTCGGACGCCGCTCGGCCACCGCGCGTCCGATTGTCAATCGCTGACTGTGAGGCTTACTTCAAAGCCGCGGACGATTTCCACGCGCGCATTGAGCACTCCTTCACGTCGAGCCAGCTGCTCGTAGTGGAATACGAGAGCCTCCTTCACGAGCCCGCTGCTTGCTTAGGAAAGGTTTGGGATTTCCTGGGCGCGCCGACCATCGAGCTATCTGATCCAGCCAACCTTCAGCGCCAGGAAACGCGAGCGCTAGACCAGACCGTGCAGAATTTTGATGAGTTGCAGCTCCACTTCGCGGATGGACCTTACGCCCGGTTCTTTGAAGCGGGGACTCTCTGACTGGCGCCGTTCTCGGTTCACGGTCGCAGCCTAGCTTCTGTGCCATCTGATCGTGGTCGCTTCCCTGGGTTGGCTTCTCCGGCATCAACGAGGACCGCTTGCCTCATACAGAGGTGAACCCGCGGTGGAAAAATGACGATGCCCAACATCAGGTTTCACAAGCTTGCAGCCATTGTTGTGCTCATTGGTTTCGCGGCGTGGATGGCGACAGGCGAGTTTTCGTCGGTCGGCAGCGTAGCCGCCAACAAAGCCAAGGCAGCCGAAGCCGAACAGGCCAAGGCGCCGGACGCGGCCAAGCCGAAGACGGCTGAAGCCGAGCCGAAGGCACCGCTGCGCACCGTTGCGGTGGTGACGCCGCCACGCAAGACCTATGCACGCGCCATCCGCATTTCCGGGCTGACCGAAGCCGACAAGCGGGCGGTGCTGGCGACGCGCGTCGCCGGTGTCATCGACAAGCTGCCTGTCAAGCAAGGCGATCACGTCAAGACGGGGGATCTGGTGCTGATGCTTGCGGCGGAAGAAAAGATCTCGATGGTCGACAATGCAAAGCAGTTGGTGGTGCAGCGCCAGGCCGAGTTGGACGCAGCCTTGCGGCTGATGAAGACCGGCAATCTGCCGAAGCTGCAGCTCGACACCGCGCGCTCGAACCTGACCTCGGCGCAGTCGCAACTGGAAACGGCACAGGCCGAACTTGACCGCAACGAGGTGAAGGCGCCCTTCGACGGCGTTATCGACCGGGTGCCGGTGGAACTTGGCAGTTCCATCATGCAGGGCGGCGAGGTGGCAACCATCCTCAAGCTCGATCCGGTGATTGCCCGCGGCGAAGTCAGCGAGCGCGATCTCGGCTACCTGAAACTCGGGGACAAGGCCACCATACGGCTGGTCAGCGGCCAGACCGTCGAAGGCACCGTGCGCTACATCAGCCGCGACGCCTCTTCGGCGACCCGCACCTTCCGCGTCGAGGTTGCCGTCCCCAATGCCGACGGCTCCGTGCCGGCCGGCATGACGGCGGAAATCGCACTCAGCGCGCTGCCGACCGATGCGGTGCTGCTGCCGCGCTCGGTGGTGACGCTCGGCGACAAGGGCGACCTCGGCATCCGTGCCGTCGGCAAGGACAACAAGGTTGCGTTCTTCCCCATCGACCTCGTCGACGACACGCCGACCGGCTTGGTGCTTGGCGGCATCCCTGCCGATGCGCGCATCATCGTTGCCGGCCAGGAACTGGTGAAGGAAGGCGATGAGGTCAAGCCGGTCGAAGCCGACCAGGCAACCATCCAGAAACTGCTGGGCGAAGCGACCGCCGGCACGCAGTAGCATGGGGTACGGCGGACAGACCCCGGGCGGGGACACTTGGCTGCGACGCAGCTCGTGAAATTCAAGAACAGGCGTTAGCCATGGATATCGTCAGACTCGCAATCAACAATGCCCGCCTGACCATTTCGGTCCTCGTCTTCCTTCTGCTCGCCGGCTGGGTCGCCTATCAGTCGACGCCGAAGGAAGCCGAGCCCGACGTTCCGATTCCGATGATGTATATCAGCCTGATCTATCAGGGCATTTCGCCGGAGGATTCGGAGCGCCTTCTGCTGCGGCCGATGGAAAGCAAGCTGAAGAGCCTGAAAGGCCTCAAGGAAATGCGCTCGGCCGCCTTCCAGGGCGGCGGCTATGTGCTGGTCGAGTTCCAGCCGCAGACAAATCTGGCGACGGCCTTGCAGGACACGCGCTCCAAGGTCCAGGACGGCAAGGCCGACCTGCCGCAGGCGGCCGAAGAGCCGGTCGTTACCGAAGTCAACATCTCCGAATTCCCCGTCCTCGTCGTCACCCTGTCGGGCGAATTGCCCGAACGCGTGCTAGCCGCCGCGGCGCGCGAGTTGCGCGACCGCATCGAGGAAGTGCCAGGCGTCCTGGAGGGCTCGTTGCAGGGTTCGCGCGACGATCTTGTCGAAGTCGTCATCGATCCGATGAAACTGTCGTCCTACGGGTTGCAACTCGATCAGCTGATCGGCGCTGTCGGTGCCTCCAACAGTCTGGTCGCCGCCGGCAATATCGAAGGCTCGGAAGGCAAATACGCCGTCAAGGTGCCGTCACTGATCGAGACGCCCGAGGACGTGGCGGCCTTGCCCGTGGTCGCCGGCCCCAATGCCGTGGTGCAGGCCAAGGACATCGCGACGATCCGCTCGACCTTCGCCGATGCCACGACGATCACGCGCCTCAATGGCAAGCCGGCCATCGCCATCGAAGTCAAGAAGCGCATCGGCGCCAATCTGATCGACACGCTCGCCAAGGTCAGGGAGGTGTCCGACGCCTACGTCAAGACGATGCCGCAAGGCATGAACGTCACCTACACGCAGGACAAGTCGGTCTTCGTCAACCAGTTGCTCGGCGATCTGCAGAACCACGTCATGATCGCCGTCATCCTGGTGTTCATCGTCATCCTCTACGCGCTGTCGGGTCGTGCCTCGCTGCTGATCGGATTGGCCATCCCCTCATCCTTCCTGATCGGCATCCTGTTGCTGGCGATGATGGGCTACACGATCAACATGATCGTGCTGTTCAGCCTCATCCTGGCTGTCGGCATGCTGGTCGACGATGCCATCATCGTCACCGAGTTCGCCGAGCGACGCATGAGCGAGGGCATGCCGAAGGAGCAAGCGTTCGCGCTTGCCGCCAAGCGCATGGCTGGCCCGGTCATCGCGGCGACGATGACGCGCATTGCCGCCTTCTCACCGCTGTTGTTCTGGCCGGGCATCATCGGCGACTTCATGAAATATATGCCGATCACGCTGATCGTGACGCTCTCGGCCTCGATGCTCTATGCGCTGGTCTTCGCACCGACGCTGGGCGCCATATTCGCCAAGGCGCCCGCCCATCACCCCGACGACAATCGCGACGGCTGGTACATGGCCGTGGTCAAGCAGGCGGTGCATTATCCCATCACCGTGCTTGTCCTCACCGTGGCGCTGTTGTTTGGCGTGGGCTACGCCTATTCGAAATTCGGCGCCGGCGTCGAATTCTTCCCGAATGTCGAGCCTGACTACGGCCTGCTCTATGTCCACGCCCGCGGCAATCTTTCGCTTGCCGAAATGGACGCGGCCACCAAGACGGCGGAAAACCGGCTGCTCGGCTGGCCGGGCGTGAAGTCTGTCTATACCCGTGTCGGCAAGACGCAGGGCGGCGGCCAGGATGTGTCCGAGGACGTCGTCGGCGTCATCCAGTATGAATTCATCGACTGGCGCGAGCGCAAATCGGCCAACGATATCCTGAACGATTTGCGTGGCGTCATGGCCGGCATTCCAGGCGTCGACGTCGAGGTTCGCGTTCCGGAAGCCGGCCCGCAGACGGGCAAGCCGATCCAGATCAGGCTTTCGGCCGTCGACCCCAAGGGGCTCGACGACAAAGCGCGCGCGGTTGCGGCACGCATCGGCAAGGTGCCTGGCGTCATCGACATTTCCGACGGCCTCCCGCCGCCCGGCGTCGACTGGGCGCTCGAGGTCGACCGTGCCAAGGCAGCGCAATATGGCATCAGCCCAACCGCTGTCGGCACAGTGGTGCAACTGGTGACCAACGGGCTGAAGCTTTCGGAATACCGGCCTGCCGGCGCCGACGACGCCGTCGACATCAGGCTGCGTCTGCCGGAAGACCGGCGCACGCTGTCGACGCTCGACGAGCTCAGGGTGCAGACCTCGCAAGGCTCGGTGCCGATCTCGAATTTCGTCGTGCGCAAGCCGGAGCCGACGGTCGGTATCCTCAACCGTATCGACGGCGCGCGCACGGTGGTCGTCCAGGCAAACGTTGCCGCAGGCGCCCAGGTCGCGGCCGTGCAGGCGGAGGTCACCAAGGCCGTCTCCGGGATGGATCTCGGCAGCGGCATACGTTGGAAGCTGGCCGGCTCGAACGAAGACAGCGCCGAGGCCAGCGCCTTCCTTGGCAAGGCCTTCGGGGCGGCGATCTTCCTGATCTTCCTGGTGCTGCTGATGCAGTTCAACAAATTCACCAGCGTCTGGCTGGTGCTGTCCTGCGTGGTCATGGCGACGATCGGCGTGTTCCTCGGACTGCTGATAACAGGCGAGACGTTCGGCATCGTCATGTCGGGCATCGGCGTCATCGCTCTGGCCGGCGTGGTGGTGAACAACAACATCGTGCTGATCGACACCTATGACCGGCTGCGCGAAGAGGGCTGGGACAAGATGGAGGCCGTGCTGCAGACCTGCCGCGAGCGCGCGCGCCCGGTGGTGCTGACGGCGGTATCGGCCATTCTCGGCGTGCTGCCGATCGCCTTTGGCCTTGGGCTGGAAATCTTCCACCACGAGACGACGATCAACGCGCCGTCGACGCAATGGTGGATTTCGCTGTCCTCGGCGATCGTCTTCGGCCTGTCCTTCGCGACGGTGCTGACGCTGGTGGTGACACCCTCGATGCTGATGGTGTTCACCCGCGCCAAGATCAAGCCGGGCGCACGGCGCGGCTTGTTCAGCCGGCTGTACCGGCGCGGCAAGGGTGAGATCTCGTCGGATGCGCAAAAAGCGGATGCCGGTCCGGAACCAGCGATCGCCTTCCCGAAAGCCGCCGAATAGGCACGCTGCATGATTTGAATGGCAAAGGCCGCCCGGAACAACGGGCGGCCTTTTGCTTGTTTGCCCCGCAATACGGTGGGCAGTGCCTGACGCAAATGCTCTTCGACTTGCGTTCAGGTCCTTGGGAAGCGCAGACGCGTAAACTACGACCTCTCGGATAGCGGGCGTCGGACAAGAATTCTGGCGCTCCGATCCGCGATTCAGGATTACTAAAGCCCGAGCTTCCTCTTCAGTTCCGCGTTCTCCTTGCGCAGGCGTTCCGCGAGCAGGCTCTTCAGTCGCTTGTTTTCTTCCTCAAGCGCGACGAGGTCCTTCAGATCGTCACCAACCGGCGCCGGCGGCGTAGCTTTCTTCCATTGATAGTAGGTCTGTTCCGAGATGCCGGCCTGCTTTACGGCGCTCTTGTGGGTGGCGCCGCCACTGATAGACTTTTGTATGAGGGCGAGCATCTCGGCGCGCTCCTTTTCAGAGTAGGTCTTACGTCCGGTCGTCGCTGCTGGTGCTTCCTCCGCCTTAGACGCCGCGCTGGCATTCTTCCGAGCAGCTGGCCTAGGCTCAGCCTTCGCCTTCGGCGACCGTTTGGCCTTCTTCTTTTCAGGCATCTCCACTTTGGCTGCCGGTTGGGTTGTAGTTGTTACTGGTTCAGCGTCCAGGGAATTTGCCATGAGATGCTCCGCTCGCGGTTTGTGCCTGTGTTCAGCATCAAGCGCTACGACGCTTGAGTCAACAAGTCGATGATTTGGCAGATCCATCTCCTCGAGTTCTCTTCTTGTCTCGGCCGTTGCTGCGGTAAGATCGACACCGCTCCAGATGGAACCACTTCGCTTTTGAGAACTGCGCTTCTGTCTTATCTCGACCGTGAATGCCGGGGGCTGCCGCCTCATAGGTAGTTCCTTGTTGAAAACGAATTGCGCTGGAAGTCGCGGCAGGCGACGGGTGAAGGTCCGGCCGATTCTTCTGCAGTCGAGCTATATGCATCCGACCGCCCGAGCAAGACCTGTTGGTGACGTACACCGCGGACCATAACGATTCCTGCGAGTACCTAGAAGCAAGTAGGCACTATGCCATCTCTCGATATCGACCAGGTGGCGGAGTCCGCAGCATGCAAAAACTATCTATCGTGTCTTTGATTGTGCATCGACGGCAGGGGTACGAACTGAAAGGAACTGCTCAAGAGCCGATCCAATCTGTCTGTCAGTTCTGCGGGTCACGTGCCGGGACGGTGTAACTCGACGGGAGAAGCCGCTCGCGAGCGCGCGCTCAACAGCGCGGCAGTGAGCGAGCGGCGTAGGGGGGGGTTGGCGTGAAAGGGATTGAAGCGTCGGGCTCGAGGCCTTTATCGAGCGGGGGTTACATTCGCTTCGGCAGCGTGGAACGACACACGATCGATGTCTTTGAGCTGAACCCCGGACGTTGCGAGGCAGTGCTGAAGAAACCCCAAATCGGCTGGGCGCAAGCTCGCTTGACTTAGATCGGGCTACGCTAATGTTCGCCCCTCAATCAGACATGGTCTAACACAAAAGTTTCGATAGCCCGCCCCCTCAGCACCAGATCCAAGGTTTCGCCTTGCCGACCCATCTACTTGGCAGGGCCGCCCAAGGCGGTCCATGGCCAGTCTTGAAACAATGGCGACCCGCAAAGCACCTGCATGATCAGGGCACAGGAGCGATCTCCAATGACTTCTCCGCTCAATTGCCTCCGCGCCTCAAACCGGAACTCGCCTGAGAAGCCCGCGTCGGATGAGATCGATGCTGGCGGCAAATGCGCCTGCAAAGTCATTTAACGCATGGACCTCCTCCACAAGCTCAAAGGAGAAGGGGCCCGAATAGCCGCCATCGAGTAGCGTCCGGATTTGGCTGCAATTGTCCGAGCCGCCCAGGATGCGATCCGGGCGAATCCAGAAGGTTGGATCGTTTATGCTCGAAATGTGCACGAGACCGGTCAAGTCGCAGAAGAAGGACGTCTCGCTGGCAAGCGTGTGGTGGAATGTATCGTGGACAAGCCGGAAGGCGGACTGGCCATCAACCGAGGCAATGGCGCTAGCCGCTTCTTTTTTCGACCGAAGTGAGGAGGTCTGGAACCCAAGCGGCTCGATATACCCAACGAGACCCCGCGACTGAAGTATTGGCTTTAGCGCCTTTAAGGCGACGCGGAGATTGCCTTGGCGCTCGGCATTGGCGGACCGCGAACCGTCGTTCACCGGCACCAGCATGAGCGCCTGGGCGCCGCAGGCGGCCGCATAATCGGCGAGCTTGCTGGCCTCGGCTTTGCGGGCGGGAGTCCACTCGTCGAATCGCTGCAAGGCGTTGACTGAGATAATCGTGACTCCCGCTTCGGCAGCGGCAGCCCGGATATCCGCCGACGGCTTGCCGCGCACAACAGCCTTGCTGCAAGGATTAGTCCGGACTTGCACGTCGGTCAGACCGAGATCGCGGGCGAGTGCGAGGAACGTCATGACGTCAAGCCCAGGTGTCGCCATATGGTCGAGCGCAAACCGAAGCGGCGCCAGGCGCACGGAGTGGCGTTCTTTCATCAAGGCGGCCGCCATTCGCGGCTCACTGGCCGTTTCTCGATTTTCAAGGCCGAAATGTTCGGCATAGGGAGGCGAGCCGGTCGAAGTCACCCGCTCTCTATTCATAGGATTGTCTATCATTGTGAGCCGACTTTCACGCAACGGGTACCACCGCGCCTCTTGAGACATTCATCTGCTAAGCGAAATGACCGAAGATGGATCCAGCCTACCCAGCCGCTTCTGCAGAGTGAGTACCAGGCCGCAAGGATGCTGAACCGCTCCGGAGCCAAACTGATGTGGCCGGCTGCTCCGCCGTAGCGAGGTGGACGGCCAGTGCAATCATAGGGCCTCCCCGACCTCTCCCTCAGGCTCTGATTCAATCCAGGACGCGCTGCTGTGCGGCCTTTAATGGCTCTGGGCACAAGGCCAACGCGTCGGCGAGCGTATTGAACGCAATCGGGGCGACCGCCGGCGAGACTGCGGGCGACAACATAGAGTCGCCGAGCACCAGGCGTTATCGCCAGCACAAAAGCCGCGGCAAGGCGTGGGGCGAGTTGCGTCAAATTTGTCATGGTGGTCGATACCAACGAAGTTTATGTTGCTAAGGGATGAAGGAGGCGACCTCACGGTCAGATGCCCGCTCGCTCGCTGCGAGGCCCGCAGCCACTCCGGCACGGTCGGCCGCGTTCCGATTCTGGCTCATCTTGCGCTTGCCCTCGATCCTCGTGATCGACATGCGCAGACCCACAATTCCGCGGAGTTGGGCCTGCACGAAATCCGACGGCGCATCCGACACCGCCCAGGGCGAGACGCGCTCACCCTCTTGGTGGTCGGTCAGGCGATTCACGGCCTCCAGCAGCCTCCCGGTGTCCTCGAAGAACTCGACCGGGCCATAGGCGTGGACGGTGACGTAATTCCAGGTAGGCACAACCTTCCCGGTTTCCTGTTTGGTCGCATACCACGCCGGGGTCACGTAAGCTTCCGGCCCCATGAAGATGGCCAGACCGTCGCCCAGCGGGGGAACACGGCACTGTGGATTGGCCTTGGCGAGATGGCCGTAGATCACGCCGTGCTCGCCCTCGCTTTCATCAAGCAAGAGGGGCAGCGGCGAGGCGAAGAGTCCCTCGGCCGTCGCGGTGACGAAGTTCGCCAGAGGAGATGCGCGGACGCTCGCCCGCAGGAAATCCATATCATCATCGCGGAAGGCGGGAGGGGTGTACATCGGGGGAACTCCGTGTGTGCGCTGCAGGTCGGGATACCGGCAATCTGACCCTCAGGAAACAGCCAGTTAATTACAAATGAAGTCGTCCAGTTGGTGAAGTGACCTGGCGAGCCCAGATCATCGGGCCAACTATCTTAGTGGCCCAACAGTCGTAGAGGGCCGTGTGTCCAGCTTGCGTAGCCCAGCAGGACCTGTGTGACGCCGAGCTGGCGCCGTCCTCCCGGGTTGGCAAAATTAATTAGGACACAGCATGTGCCGCCGAGCCGCTGGCGGTGTCGGCGGCAAGCTCGCGACCCGCAGATATGGCTGCGTACCGATCTGCTCGGGAAGTTAGCCTTCGAAGGAGGCGGAGAGCTCCCCCGACGGGTGAGCATACGCCTCTCGATCGACATCTCTGATAGGCTTCCGTGCTGCCGGCCTGCCTATCAGGCCGCGCATGCAGGCCAGCTCAGCCGCGATGACAGGGATGGCACGTTCCTCAACCGACCCGCCTGGCGGAACTGGCGACCGAGGCTTTTGCGGTGGTGATTTCCTGTTCGTAAACCTTACACCCTGGTGCAAGCTCTCTCAGACCGCTCACGAGCATCTTAGCTGCGTCCTCGAGCGCTCCCTCCGGCATCGCTGCTAAGCTTTCCAAAATAAACCACATGCGGCCGCCCACCGTCTCCAACCGGGTGCGCGTGCCCTGCCGCCAGTTCCAGCGGCGACATGTAACTGCCAGATCGTCGCGCCAGATGACCTCCCCCTTGGAAGGCTGTTCGACGACCGCTTCGCCATTCAAAACAGTGTGGAAGCACTCCGTTCCTTCCGCAATTGTCAGCCGTGGTTTACCGACGTATGCATCGAAATTTTCGCCGCCGACGGGTATTGCGAAACGCAGGCTCACTGCATTGTAGAGGTCAACGACAGGATTTATCGATGGGATGCGGCCGTCCCTCTCCACCCGTTTTTTCAATGCGTGCGCCGAGCACGGCGTCCGGTTTGGTTTTGCTCCGAATCGGACGTATGCCTCCGCCCAATTGGCTAAGTGCGCTTCTCCCCAGGCGGGTCCTCCCGCTCGGACGAAATCGCAAGCCTCTCCCAACACGTCTCGAGCCATGACGCCTCGCGCACTGTCCTGTGCATCAACAAGAATGCTGATAGCGCGAAAGTCAGGTGCGATCTCTGCCATTTCCTCGTCGATCAGCGGAAAATCCATCAACGCTTTCTCCTTTAAGCCGGCCGCACGGCGCCTTGCTTCCACTGGATGTAGGAGTCTCGTCGAGAACTCTCTTCGCCAGGTCGCAGGGTCAGAGTACTGCCCTGGACCCTGACTGGGCGACAGGGCCAGTCATGGCAAGTCTTGCTGATCCAGTCTGCGATCGCTGCCGGCGTGACTCTGGGGTCACGAGCCAGGCCTGTGCACCGTCAGGCCGGTTATTGAGGATGTTGCCGAGTGCTCGCAAGGCTTTTTACCCGTTGAACAGCGCCAGTAAGGAGCCGAACGCCATTCTCGATCTGCCGAATGGTCAGGGCGGAATAGCCCATCACCAGTCCAATCCGGTCAGCACGGCCTTCATCTCGAATGTATAGTGATGAAATCGGATGGATGCCCACCCCGACCCGCCGCGCCTCTTCAACCAGGATGTCCTCCAGCGAGCGAGAAAGATCCTTGAACCAGACGACGACATGCAGCCCTGCATCAGCACCCTCGATGACAATACTGTCTGCGAACGCGCGTTGAAGGACGGCAAGCAGCGCCTCTCGACGCTCGCCGTTGAGACGGCGGACGCGTCGCACATGGCTTTCATAACCACCGCTCTCGATAAGTGAGGCCAGGGCCTCCTGTTCGGCAACCGGAGAATGCCTGTCGAGAAGCTGCTTGGCCGTCGCAAAGACATCTTGCAACTCGGCCGGAACCACCAGGTAGCCGATGCGCAGCATCGGCGACAGTGTCTTGGAGATCGTCCCAACATAGATCACGGAACTGCGGTCTTCCAGCTTGTGCAACGGGGGCACCGGACGAATGTCGTACCGGTACTCGCCATCGTAATCGTCCTCGATGATATAGGCGTCGTTGCGCCGAGCCCATTCGAGAAGCTGATAGCGCCGCGAAATCGACAAGACGCCGCCGAGCGGGAACTGGTGCGACGGGGTGACATAGGCCAGCCGCGCCGGAATTTCCTGCAGCAGCTCCGTCTTCATGCCCTCGCTATCGACGGCGACGGCCACTGGAGTGGCTCCTGTGCTGGCAAAGACCAGGCGCGCCATTCTATAGCAGGGATCCTCGATCACGAAGCTGTCAGCAGGATCCAGCAGCAGACGCGCGCAAAGGTCCAGGCACTGTTGTGATCCACTCACGACGAGGATCTGCTCGACCCGGCAGCTAAGCGTTCGGGCGCGCCACAAATATCCCTGCAACGCCTGGCGCAAGCGATGCGAGCCGCGTGGATCGTGATAGGCCAGCCTTCCGGTACTTTGTGACATCGCCGCGTTCATCGCGCGCTTCCACGTCAGTGCAGGGAAATCAGATGGTGCGAGGTCGCCGTAGCGGAAATCGACCTTGAGACGGTTGGGGAGGTAGTCGGACCGTGGCGGACTGGCGCGCAGTCGCTCGCCGTAACTGGAAAGGTGAATCGGGCCAGTCCGTTTCGGCACCGCGCTGGTCGCTTTACTCCCGACTAGCGAAGCTGCAACGCGAGGTCTTGCGCCTTGGATGACCTCAATGAAACCCTCGGCGACCAGCTGGTCATATGCCACCGTCACCGTGGTTCGCGACACACCGAGTTCATTTGCGAGGCCCCGGGACGACGGCAGTTGGCTGCCCGTTTCATAGATGCCGCCCAGGATCTGCTCGCGAAGAGCTTCGCAGATCTGGCGCGCGCCCAGACCTTGAGGGCGAGCTGTCGAAGCGGCAGGAGAAGGCTGGACCATTTCTTTCATCGCCAACTGAACGTTCCATCTGAGTTAGTGTGACGGCATTGTCCCCGAAATCAAGAGGGCTAAAGCCGATGGCCAGCGCCGAAGATCCGCTTGAAAACGAGGCAATATCAATGCCATTCCGGAACGAGGTCGACCTCGCATTTGCCACCCGGGTCATCCATCACGGCTACGATCCGGCCGGCTTTTCCAATTCCGTTCAGACGCCTGTGTTTCTTACATCGACCTAGATTTGAAGGCGTGGCAGCAAACGAAGCCGCCGCAGCCCTTGGCGGAAGACTTCTACGCACGCGAATACAACCCGACGACTGGGGTCCTCGAAAAGCGGCTCGCCAATCTCGAAGGAGCCGATGCTGGGCTGGTACTCGCCTCGGGGATGGCGGCCTTCGGCACGCTGATCCTTTCGCTGCTTTCGCAAGGTGACGAACTCATCGTCCACAACACCGTTTATGCCAATGCAC
Organism: Mesorhizobium sp. B264B1B; assembly: GCF_020165765.1. Lineage (NCBI taxonomy): Bacteria > Pseudomonadati > Pseudomonadota > Alphaproteobacteria > Hyphomicrobiales > Phyllobacteriaceae > Mesorhizobium > Mesorhizobium sp. B264B1B. The sequence goes on along the minus strand of NZ_JAIUIS010000015.1, from coordinate 64,664 downwards.
TCGCCATGGTCGAACAGGGCCTGCCGCATTTTGACTAAGGTCGTTGCCCTCGACCTGTCAAATCCCAGTAATCTCAAGGGGGCCATCACCGAAAAGGACTCGGCTCGTTTTCTTCGAGACGCCGATCAACCCGTTGAGCCGTATCCTCGACATCGCTGCCATTGCCAAACACGCCCACTCTCGCGGCGTGAAGGTCGCGGTCGACAGCACCTTCGCCTCGCCCGCCCTCCAGCGTCCGCTGGAACTCGGAGCTGACATCGTGATCCATTCGCTGACCAAGTACATCAACGGACATGGCGATGCGCGGGGCGGTGTCATACTCGGCGATGCGAAGACATTGCACCTGTTGCGCGAAACTGGCCTGCGCTATCCGACCCGGGCAGCGCTCTCGCCCATGTCCGCGTTCCTGATCTTGCGCGGGCTGAAGACACTCACGCTGCGTATGGAGCGTCACAGTGCCTCTGGGCTCGCGGTCGCCCAGGCGCTCGACGCACCGGGCTGTGGCTTGGGTTAGCTATCCGTTTCTCCGCTCTCATCCCGACCATGAGATCGCGCGCAGACAGATGTCGAACGGCTCAGGCATGTTGGCTCTCCAAACGGGGTTCGAGGGCGCGCGCCGTATGATGGACGGTCTCACGTTGATCACCAGGGCAGTCAGCCTTGGCGATGCTGACCGTCTCATTTATCATCCGGCAAGCCTGACCCGCTCGCGCAAGTTAATCTGCAAGGACGCGCATTTGCCTGAAGCAGTCGGCGACGACCTCATGCGCCTGTGGGTAGGACTTGAAGACGCCGTCGCTGCCGTCACTATCGCTTGGCGTAAACCGCGAGCGGGACTCGTCCACCCGTTTCGTCCAGCGCCTCGGAAAAGCCCGACGGCGTTCCTCGCGTGACAGATACATGTAAGTGCCGGTGCTGCCGAGCAGGCCGATGGAATCCACCTTTGCTGCACAGGGCGCCGATTTGATCACCGATCTCAAGCAGGCGAACGTGGGCGCTTTGCGCACCGATGAAGCGGTAAAATATGCAAGTGATGCGAAGGCCCTCGGCGCAGCCGCGGGATTTTCGCCGCTTTGTCCTACAGTCCGCTCACTGAGGACGAGGTTTTCGAGCATTTTTACGACAGTGGCGCGCGAAAGTGGCCTTCCGATCGTGATCTACGACGATCCTGCAAACACGCATTTTCGCTTCACGCCAGCACTCATCCGCGTCTGGGACAGCTGCCTGAGATCCTCGCTATGAAAAACTCAGCGGACCGGGGCGATGCTATCGAAGGCCAACTTGCGTACCAGAAAGAAATATTGCCGAAAGAATTCTCAATCGGCTACAGCGGCGACTGGAACGTCACGGCGGCCCTGATCGCGGGCGCCGATGCATGGTACAGCGTCCTCGGTGGCATCTTGCCGGAGCCCTGCCTGGGGATCGTCAGAGCGGCTCGGCACGGCGACCACACAGAAGTACACGGGTTAGACGCTACGCTGGCCCGGTGTGGGAGCTTTTTAAAACGTTCTCGAGCCTTCGCATTGTCTACGCTATCGCAGAGCTCCTCGAAATCTGTTCCGCCCAGCCCCCACGGCCAATCAAGCCGGTTTCCGCTGCCGCGAAGTACCAGGTCGCCGAAGTCCCGGCCCGTTTAGGATCAGGTGCCCCAATCGTAAGCCCCGCTTTCGAGTGGTGTGCTGACCACCGACGGATTACAGCTCTCGACCCCTACCCAGCGAGCTCACCGTGTGTGCCGAGGGAGCGCAGCACCTCCCGTCCCTCGGGACCACATCCTTGCTCAGCGGCTTGCGAGGCCAGCTCTCACTGCGGCACAGTTCTGGCAAAATGTCATCGTCCGAGCATGCTACTCCTCCTGATTGTGTCAAGTTTAAATCAAATTGTCCTATGTATGTTCACCGTTGCGCGACACTGACCTCGTAGAGGGCTGACGCGGCGGCTACTGAGAGGTTAAATGAAGAGCGATTTTTCCGCGGCCCGGGTGCATTTAGATCGGGCGTACCACTATCTTGGTGGTGATGACCCGATGAGCCAGACGGGGCGTGAAGCCTTGGACGCTATAATTGAGGCGGTCGCCTTCGAAGAATTCAAACAGCCCCGCCAACAGGCGGAGGTGCTACCATTTCCGGATGTGCGTCGCTTCTGAGACGATCGCCCTAGCTATTGACCTGTGGAGCAAATCCTCCCTGCTCCCCAGGCATAACCGGATGGGTAATAGCCATGAAGGCCTGGGGCGCGCATCCACGATGCCGGGCAGGTAGCGAACCCCATGGCCGGGGACCACGCGGTCGATTGGGCCAAGGTCCTGTCCGAAGCGCTGAGGAGAGTTTCCTTTCGGGCGAGACCGTGACGTCTGTCGCCAGACGAGGGGGCGTGCGCCGGCGAGCCTCGGCGTGGCGCGCCGAAGCGGTGCCGTACGCCGTTCGGCGGCCTTGTTTGTTGAGAATGCCGGCGATGACGGCGTCGGGTATGCGGTGCAAGCCCCCGCAGCAGCACCAGCGTGTGCTCGTCCGTACGACGAGGAGCGGGCCAGCGGGCCGACGCACATATCTACTTTGAACGCTCCGGCTGGCCCCCGTCTGGAAAAATTCCCGAAAATTGGCGCGATCGAAGCTTTTGAGCGGTGTTCGCTATAACCTTCACATCAATCACCGCGCCAATCCGTCAGGCGCGAGGCTCGCGCGGGCAAGTCGATGTTGCATTAGTTAATCCTCCGGGGAATCCGCAAAAGCGCCGGCAGCAACAGCAGCAAAAGTGAGCCAGAGCCACATCTCAGTGGAAACCGCCGGTCAGCTCTCGTCGAAATTCGACTGCAATGTCTTCAACCAGCTCTCTTTCGTATCCCCGGCACGAAGATTACCCTCCAGCACAAGCTCGGGGACGGTTTCAATTGTCGCACTGAATTGCCGACCAATATTTGCGATCGCCCCATTTTTGTCTTGCTTGTCAAGAAGCTCTACAAGCTGTCTCATATCAGTTATAATACATGATAGACGCTCCGGCCGTTGCAAATCCAAAAGACGTACATATCTCGTTCGGATGTTGAACTCATGAACGAGATCCAGCATTTTTCCATTGTTTCCACCCTCTGCGATCTTCTCATAAAATACCTCGAGGAACTCCCCAAACAAAATACAGTCGTTAGAGCTGGGGATCGTAGGAAGCGTCGACCACGGCTTGGAATGCTCATCTGGGCCTTCCCTGAAAACACCCTGAAGTATTGCGTTGGCAACACCATACTCATCTGATAATTGCTTTGTATCCAGCTTTCTTGTGTAGTAGCCATTGCGAGGAGATCCGACGATGTACTTTTCGGTTTCGATCTGAATCAATGCCTCGCGTAACGGGGTAACGCTCGTTTTCAGGGTAACGCTGATTAGACGTGGGTCGAGTCGCGTATCGGGGGGCACCTTAAAATCGACGATAAGTTTCTTCAATGCTTTATAGAGTCGATTGGCCTTGGACCGATCCCATCCTGGTGTATCTTCGTGCTGCCTATACATGCCTTCTCCTGGGAGAATGGTTTCTGCTATTCAAAGAAGCTTGGGCTGCAGCCCCACTCCTGGTGTCCCTCGCCCGCCCGATCTGCCCTTACAACCCGGGGGAGCCGGTTAGATGGGGCTGATCCTCGTGCGCGCAAGTGACATTTTTGCCCCACGGGGACATTTGAACCTCGCCGCCACATCAAACGGTGAGCCAAAGCGGCCGCTTTGAAGCTGGCCTCAGCGAGCTTCGCCATGCCATCGGTATCGTTCTTGTTTCGTTAAGTTTCGCTTAAGGCGCACCAGAACCTGGTCGTCGCCGGCCAGACCGGGATCGAAAGTCATGGCTGGCCTGCGCCTTCGACCGTCAGGCGGCACGGCTCGATCATTCCGTGCTCTACCTGCGCGTTTTACGGCTCTCCGAGGGATTTGCGTTCGCCCGCATTGATGGCCGCTGCCGCCGCCTCATCTACAAGCTCACGCGCGTGCGGCTCCTCATCCTCGACGACTTCGGAACGCACTCCCTCATTGAGGAGCAGCACTTCCATCTGTTCGAAATCGTCGAGAAACGCTATCGACGCAAACCACCCTGATCACCGCCTGTTGCCAGATGGCATCATCGCCGAGCTAAATATCAGGGGCCGCCGCCATTCTCGACAGGCTCGCTCACCGCAGCGCTCCAGTGCGAAAGCAAAGCCGCTGCGTCTCCTATGAAGTCAGTGCGTGTCGCAGCCTCACTTTGCCAGAGCGCCGCCTCTATTCACTTCCCATGGTATATTAGTGAACAAATGTCCGCGTACTTAGCATCACGTCGTTCGCTGCCTGCAGTGCCTGCCCCCGTCACCTTCCGCCCTTCCATTGTGGAGAATCTGATCCAAGTGGCCAGCCGAGGTGTTCATGGGGCGCGCGATTGCGGGTAATCCTCTACGCTCCACTCGTCATTATTGCACGTCCGATAGCCAAGGCAATTCTGGGCAGCGCTGACATTTCCGCAAACACGCGCCGCACGATTTCCTCGGCGATCCGCTCCGGGGTCGACGTGGGCTCGTCTTCGGCCGGGACGAACGATGCCATGCCGGCGAGGCATTCGCGCAGCATGCGCCACGACCTTCGCCGCAGCGGGAACTGGCTTCATGTACATGCGCAAATTAGTCCTAAAGAAGATCGAGTGCGCGATCAAAATCATCGTCGACACCAGACGCGGGCACCAAGCGCTAGATTCCTTCCACCGTCATGATTGCTGACAACGGCCTTTGGCGTAGAAATTGGCCCGCCACTCGATCGGCGATCGAGGCACTTGGACTGCGGATATCAGGTGCAAGAGGCGGACTTGACGCCCTGACGGGCCGCATTTTTGCCTGGACGCGCCGGCGCGTCTGGAACGACCCGATCGCGAACGACGTGTGGCAGCGCTTCGATCGGGTCGACCTTGCGCCGGCCGATGCGGTCTGATCCTGTAAGCTCAGGCGCCCTCGACCAGCGCGCGCCGGGCATGGGTGTTGCCGGCCGTTGCGATGCGGCCCGCGCCAGACGGTCTCGCCACTCGATTGCTCGCCGGGACCAGGCCGAAGTAGGCCATGAGCCGGCGTGGATTGAAGAAGCGGGTGAAGTCGCCGACTTCCGCAACCAGCACCACGGCATTGGCTGACGCGATACCGCGTATTGCCTGCAGGCATCACCCACCGAGCGCCGGTTCATTCCGGGATCGGCTGAGTATCTGTTACTGGACCTGCTGCAGGCGCCGTTCCGCATCATGACGGCATCGACGTAGTCCTGAATCCGACCTGCTGAGCGGGATGTTCGAAGGCCAATGTCAAAAGCAATCGGCAGCAAGCCATTCGCCAGGCCGCCCCACGCTCTTGCTTATGCCCGTGACGCAGCAGAAATCGCGAAGACGTTCATGCGCTCGCGTCAATATCTGTCGCACGACGGGGCTACACAGGCGATCAGGTCGCGAATGGCTTCGTGATCGTTATGGGCACCCAGACGGGGGTCAACTCTCCGGCCCGATTGCGGCGGGCGAGCATGGTGGCATCCCGACGGTTTATCTTCACCCGATCGCCGGCCGCCTCGGAATCAGCGATGACGCCACCACGTCGCAGCGATGACTCAGGCTTGTGAGTTGGCGATAACGGCCATAACCGCACGCGCCGGTCTCCTAGCCAAACGCTAGCGGCTTGCCGGAATGCCCAGACGGTTGCAGAGCTTTTTGATGGCATCAGTGTCATTGGGAATCTCGCCGAAATATTCCAGCGATCCGCCGCGTCAGCTCGCTGCCACCGCGATCGAAATCCGCTCCTTGTGAATATCCACATATGGCCCGCCTCTTGTGCATGAGGCACTGCGCCGGCCAGCTGGCTTAACCCTCGGCCGTTGCTTATCGGATGACGGGCCACCCTCAGGCCCAGCAGTCATAAGGGGTACGTGGAGTCGCCGCGGCTCCTGACGCTATCACATCAATCCAGAAGTTGAACAATAAGTCAGACTATCTTATCAATAGGCTCTTATGCCTCTTCAACTGTAGGCGACATGCCCGATTGCATCGTTTCGCGCAAAAATAGTCGGATATATTTAGAAATATACTTATATTCTCTTGCCTTCTAACTGGCACAAACCTATCTGCTGCAAATGCCGGTTCTACTGATCCAGGCATTCCACTCGACCAACATTCAAAGGAATATGTTCATGCCCCAAACTGAACCCTCTGCGTGGCAGAAACTTCGTCAACATTTCTCCCGCACTCCGAAGTCGAAGAACTGGGGCAAGCGCATCGCAATCGGCGGCATTGCGGTCGTCACGCTTGCCAGCGTCGGCGTCTCTGGCGCGCTCAGCCAGGGTTACGGAGGCGTGCAGCGCTTCGACGTCGGCGGCGGCCACGGCGGACCCGACATGCACATGCAGACCGGCCTCCGCCATGGGACGGGCTACTGCGCGCATGACTTAGGGTCCAAGCTCGTTGATCTTGACATCACGCCCGAGCAGGAAGAAGAGTTGGCGGCGATCACCGACCAGGTCCATAACCATATTCGCCTCATCAAGCAGGGCTTAATCCAGGCGCACAATGATCTCGCCGAGCTGCTCAGCGCGTCAACCCTCGATCCCGACGCAGTGGAGGAGGTGCGCGCCGAGATTGTCGAGTGGGCCGGCGAGGCTTTGCGCGCGCTGACGACCGATCTGCTGGATGCCACCGAGGTGTTGACGGCCGAGCAGCTTGAGCAGTTGCTCGACGATTTCGGGGATCTCGAAGATCGCGGATAAGCTCTGTACGAGCACAGGTTCGAACGGAGCGGACAAACGAGCATGGCGGACCAGGTCCTCATCGTCGATGAAGACAGGCGGCTGTCCGCCATGCTCGCGGAATATCTGACGGGTTACGGGTTTCGTGTGCTAACGGCGGACACGGGGGGGGGCATTGCCGACATCGCGCGGCAGTACCCCCCAAGCCGTAATTCTCGATGTCAGACTGGTCAGTCTACAGCGGGCCGAATGTGGGCCGTGGCAAGATTCCCCCCGGTTGGCAATCTGCTGCTTTCAGTCTGAAAGATCTTGCCCGTTTGCTCGCCGACAACAAGCCTGTGGTGTTCCTTGCAGGCCGCGCAGAGCTTGGTCCGCGTGCCTTGGGAGGCAGAAGCATTCTGGCGGCTGCGACTTCGCCGGAAATGAAGGACCATCTCAACAAGATCAAAGTGCGAGAGCACTTCCGGCCGGTAGCGCCAATATGCTTGGAGGATCGTGCACCTGACATGTTTGACCCCGGCACGCCGGATCCTTACATGCTGTTCGACCACCGAACCCGTTCAGAGTGGAAAGAAATAATCCCGGCGGTCGTCCATCTCGACGGAACTGCGCGACTTCAGACGGTTTCAAGAGCTTCCGAACACCCAATTTGCAGAACTTCTCATAGAGTACGAGAAACTCACGGGCATTTCGCTGCTCTGCAACACGAGTGCAAATCTCAATGGACGTGGTTTTTTTCCGGATGCTGCTGCCGCCTGTGAGTGGGGCTGCGTAGACCACGTTTGGTGCGATGGGTTGCTTTTGACCAAGACAAGTCAATTCGAGGGCTGACCGAGCCGCAGCCAAGGTTCCTGCATCGCCGGCGTTGAGCGCGGCTGCGACAATCATCGGGTCGCACATCCATGGAGCTGTTCCTTGGCTGGCGTCGATCACCACATAAGGTCACGTGGGCACACAGGCTAGCGTGCCGTCTCCTTCCTGAGCCGCCGGGGTGACATGCGACCGATCATTTCAACGTCGTAGTTGGCGTCATCGCAAGAGTATCCGGCGGCCTGAATGGTCTAGATCACAGCCTCATCGAGGAACGGTTCGTTGCACGAAATCGCTCGTAGGAAAATGGCGACAGGTCCAGTGTCTGAAACCCGCCGCGGATGCATCAATAACGTTCAATGGAAGAACTGACCGGTCAGGTTCGTTGCCCGCCATACCTCAGGGGTGAGCATCCGACGCCTCCCGATGCGCCGAAGGCCGACGTAAGCCACTTTAGCAACGTTGGACGGATGAACGAGGTTCGATATCCCGAAGCTTGCGCTTCCTCTTGGTTTCCGCAATCCTGACAGGATGCGACTTTCGCGTATTGCTTTGCGCTGGCAACAGTTCGGTTGGGCCAAAAGCCCGCCGCTGCGGTTGACTGAAAGCCGCCATTGACTGTCGCTGCGCCGCGACCGTCCTCGAGATGCGTGAGAACACTAGGCGCGCGATAGACACGCTACACCCTTCATCGCCGCTGAGTTGGAGAGAGCAAAACTGCGCAGAGAACGGCTCCAAACCCGACAGTGACGCGCAAATCCTTTGCTGAAGAGCTAGAAAGCGCCTCGCAACTGAGGATGCGCTCATCAGCATTGCTGCAGAGATGAAAGTGGGCGGTCGGAGGTCATTCAAATCGTGTTGCGCAAGTGGGAGCTCAAGCGGCTTGTAGAAGCGAACACCCGGCTAAGGACACTGCACGATAACAGGCGTTTCGTGCTCCGCGATGCCAAACAGTTTCAATTCGACAATCCCCAATTCGAATGCGACCGGGACGCCCTTTCCGGCACCAAGTGCTCGGTAGAAACCGGTGGCGAACGCGATCGCCGCCTCGTCACTGATTGTCGTGCGCATGCCGATGACGAAGGGGACATGCCGGGCAATCGCAAGAGCCTGGTTTTCAGAAAAGCAAGCGTTGAGCAGGACACACCGGACTTTCTCGCCCGCCGCCGCGAACAGCGCGGCCAACGCGTCGGGGTCGATTTCGTGGCTCGTGCCATCGGATGCTTCCACACAGATTGCACCATCAGCAGTACCGTGGCCGGAGAAGTGCACATAGGCCGGTTCGAGCTCAAGCAGTGCCCGCACCATGTCCTTGGCACGGACTGCTCCGCGTGCTTGGAGGTCAAACCGCTCGCGGTATCCTGCCGTTGCCAGCTCTTCTCGAATGTCCCGCAATTCCCTGTCGAGCCGCAACCGAGTTCTGTCCGAGGGATTGGCCGCTAGAAAGAGTATCCGGAGCTTCGTAGCCGTCTCGACAGCTAGTGCGCTCAGATAGGTCACATAGTCCATTGTACTGTCGGCCCAGAGCGCGATACCATCGAAGAAATCGGCTTCTGCGCGTTCGTAGCGACGCTGCGCTTCCTCCGTCCCGAAATGTTCACGCGAGACAGTTGGGTTGCGCGAATCTCTGATCGCCTGCGCGAACTCACGGCACCCCTTCCACTGCTGGCTGGAATCCCCTCCGGTCACCCGTCTGGCCTTCTCCCGCACAAGGCTTTCAATCAGCTCGACCTCCGCGTCCCTGGGCCATTCTTCGGGCGTGATACCCGTGTCTTCCTTACGGTAGTGTCCAGCGGTACGCTTCGCCCTGGCCTTGAGCGAGCCAATAAGGCTTTTTAGCCCACTTCCGTTCGCGTCGATTTCCGTCTTAGCCACGCTAATCCCCAATGCAGCGCATGCCGAGCAATGTACCCGTCGTGAGGCGCGAGCTTAACCTTAAAGCGAGCTGTGTTCGCCTGAACCGATTCGAGCCGACGTCTCTTGCGATCCGCTGCCGCCACCACCTGCCGATGGGATCGCTGGGATCTTCTCGGCGGAGCTGCGCTTCCTAGCGCCAATGCCGCGGCCCGCTCGAACGCTGTTCGGTCGCCACGAACTTTCAGCAGAATACCCCGTCGCCTTGATCGACCATACGTCGCCTCGTGGGTCGACAATTGGTAGGCAAGTTCATACGGTTTAGCTTCCAGTTCAAGAGCAGTGATGGAGAATTGCATGAACCAGCCAACTCTGCCGCCTTCTGAGCGGAATTACTTGAACTTTGTCCTCAGAAACGCGAGCCAGGGAAGCGAGGAGGCCTAGGTCCGATGTTTCAGGCGCCACGGTTTGATTGCCCCCGGCCAGCCCTTGCTCTTGGCTCGACCGCACCCATTCTGATTTCGGAGTAGACAATGTCGCGCATCGATAGCCTGCGCAGCGAACTCGCTCGGCTTAAGCAATCGGAAGGGCGGCTTCGGAAGGAACTCGCCGGGCACGAGGCAACAGTTGCTTTGGCGCGGAAAGATGCCGGTTCGAAGCGTCAGTCGGCGGCGCGGTCCCGCAATGCGTCGTCGATCAATTCCTATCTCCGCTCGGCTGTGTCACTCGACCACAAGGCCACCGAAACCGGTAAGAAGGCTGCCGCGGTCGCCGAGAAAATCGGTCGCAACGCCAAGGACCAAGCGAGGAAGCAGGCAGCGATCGCTAGCGCGGAAGAAGACCTGCGCAAGGAACGCGAGCGCGCCGACAAGAAGCGCCGACGTGAGGAACTCACTCACGCGCGTCAGGTTCACGGGCTCCTGCAGTCGGCCCCGCATCTCGCGCGTATCCCCGAGCCCAAACCCGAACGGCTCCGAGTCCTCTACGTCACAGCCAATCCCGAAGCGACCGAACGCATCTACCAGCGCGACGACGGGTCAGTCGTCGAGGAGGGCCGCTGGCTCCAGACCGACCGTGAGGTGCGGGACGTTCTCAAGGCACTCAAGAGTGCGCTGCATCGCGATCTCATCGATCTCGAGCATCTTCCGGCAGCGACGTTCGCCGATCTGATCGATGGGACAAACGAACGACGTCCGCATGTTATCCATTTTTCGGGTCATGCCGCCGAGGGCGCCTTGCTATTTGACGACGGGCTTGTCCACAGTACTCAAGCACGACCGATACCGCTGCAGTGGATTGCCGATCTGCTGGCGGCAACGACAACGCCACCGATTCTCGTTGTCCTCAATGCGTGCGACAGTCTCGTCGGCGCCGAAGCGCTGCTCGAAACGGTCCCTGTTATTATCGGAATGCGTGGTGAAGTCGGGGATATTGGCGCCAGGGTATTCGCAGTGCGTTTTTATGCAGCGATCGCTGAGGGACAGCCGGCGGGGATGGCTTTGCAGCAGGCCAGACTTGGCCTCAAGGACGCCTTGCTGCTGGACGACGCCTCCTTGCTCGAGTCGTTGTCACGATCGGGGATAGACCTTGATCAGGTTGTGTTGGTGAAGGGGCAAACGCCAGCCGCCTGAGACTGATAGTTCGTGCCGGCGCGTCCGGACCAAAATGGAACTGGGGGACTGATGAGTAGCGACGACAACGCTGAACGCGACAAGGGTCTCGTCTTTGTGGATACCGCTTTCGACCGACGGCCCGCGACCCATGTGATGATCATTGGCGTCGGCGCGTTTCAGAGCAAGAAGCTGAAGCCGGTTACTTCACCGCCGATCTCGGCACGCGCTATCGCCGACTGGTTTCTCGATCAGAAGGCCGGATTCACCAACCCGGAGCGGCCGCTCGGGAGCCTTGCACTGGCCCTCTCTGAAACGCCCCCTGGGCAGGCTGGCGCCCAATATGCAAGCGTAACCGTGCCACGAGCGACGTTTGCCGAGGTGAAGGCTGCAGTGAAGGACTGGGTCAAGCGGGCCAATACGCACAAGGACAACGTGATGGTGCTGTTCCTTTCAAGCCACGGCGAGAGCTTCGGTCGGAGGACAGCCTTCTTACTTGAAGACTACGACACAGACCCGCTTGAGCAGACCGCCGGAATGACCGAGATCGAGCAGTTCATTACAGCGCTCGAGAACGCTGTGCCGACGTCGCAGCTGTTATTGTTCGATTGCTGCCGTTTGAAGACCTCGTTGGGGCTGCCTGCCGAAGAGGAGTTCGGCACCAAGCTGATCTCGCTTTCACGAGCGCGGGACGACCACGGTGGAACGCGCCACCAATGGGCGCTCTGCTCAACTAGCCTCTATGAGGAGGCCGACGGTCGGCGCGATAAGACAACTGTCTTCACCGACAGTTTGCTCCGAGCGCTCAACGGTGCCGCGGCCGACGTGTCGGGGGCACGCTGGCCGGTTCGACCCGGCATTCTCGTTGACCGGCTCACTCAGTTTCTAAGGCTCTTTGCTCGACCAGACGGGTCGTTGCAGACGCCGGCGGGCCGAGCCGCTGGAAGCTTTGCGATCACCTATCCTGGCGGCCTTGATCGGGTGAAAACCTATGTCAGTCTTTCCGATCGAGCCCGATGGCCACGCTGTCGCACCGTCATCTCAGACCATCGGGAGGTCGTGTCTACGAAAACTGCGGGCGAGGCCGCGCCCTTCTTCGCGGAGTTTGACCTCGAAGAACTGAAGACAGTGACGATTTCAATTGATCGGGACGGCAAGGCTCTTGGGTCAGAGATACTTACCCCTCGCGCTCCCGTGGCATTCGTCGAAATCGGAGCGGTACCGACCGTCGAAACCGCCTCGCCAGTCCCGCGTCGCGGCCCCGGCGCCGAATTGGTTTTTGAGTTTACTGCCGCAGCGGAGGTAGGGGCCGGCTTCGTCGTCGCATTGTCGCGGCGCGACGGCAACAACCCCGGTCCACTGAAACCAGTAGTCGGCGGCACTCGCGAAAAGCTGCGCCTTGACGTCGAGCCGGGTGCCTACAGCGCCGTCATTACGCTTCCCGACGGGACGAGCGTCAGCAGGGAACTCCAAGCCGAGCAAGGCGCGAGTGTCCATAGCCTGATTGTCAGCGGCCCTTCCCTGCATGAATGGCTGGGGTATGCGACCTTAGCCGGCGCGCTTCTTGCCAGCACCTCAATATCCCAGGGGCCAGACGCGGTCAGCGCACCTCGATTTCCACAGCAGCCTCTCAACCCTAGGGGACCGACGGTCACCAGTGTCGCCCGTTCAATGCCGGCCCCCTCGTTCTCCGAACTCGTCGGGGTAATGGCCAAGCCGCGCGACGCAGCCCGCCTAGGTGCGGCAGGCCCGCGAACACCCGCCTTGCGGGAGGCAGCGGGCGATCGGGACTTTCTTCGCTTTGATGTGCCCGAGCACAATCCTCTGGTCTTCGAGGACGCCTACACGCAGCGCAGCGGGCCGCTCTGGGCCGTCCTTGGATTCGGTACCCGCATCGAAGCGGCCTTTCTGCCGCAGTTGGGCCGGCCGAGCGACCCAAACGAATGGTCCGCTCACCTAATCGTCGCCGCCGCTCCAGCAGAAGGGCGAGCCGCGACGTCGGGCATCGTCGAGTCATACCGATGGTCCGGCCTGCTGGCGTTCCTCGCTTCGCGCGACTTCGAGCGTGGCTCCGAGGTTCTCAAGGTCATGCAAGGAGAGGTCCGCGAGGCCGTCCGCAGCAAGATGACCAACCCGCTTGCGGCCGTGGCGGGTGCTCTAATCGCAGTGGGAGCCGGAGCATCGGAGCTTGTGCCACGGCAATGGCTCGAGAACATCACCAACCGGTTTCCGCAAATCCCCGACGGGCCTATTATCCTGGCGCGTCGCCTGATGACCGAGAGGTCGCCCGACTTCGATCGTATCTCCGAATTGCTCGAACAAGGGTTCAGCCGCGGCGTGCCATTTTTCTCGCTCACCTGCGACTGGCTGGCCCGCGGTCTTGAATCGGTTCCTGGGTCGCAGGAGGAGTCTTCAGAGGAGCGAGGGCTGGTCCGGCGGGTCGCGGCTCGCGTCGATCCGCAACAGGCCTTCACAGTGGTCAAGCTTACTCCATGAGGTAGCTCAATGTTCACACTCACCATGAATCCGGCGTCTGAGGGCGATGCGCTTGTCCTCGCCTGGGGCGATGAGGACCATTCGTATCACGCCCTGGTCGATCTCGGCCGCACAAAGGACTACGGCACTGCCCGGCCTGCGCTAAAGGAGATGAGCAACTGCGAACTCTTCGTAATCAGCCACATCGATGCCGATCACATCGAAGGAGCCATGCCTTTGGTGCGCGAGGCGGCGGCGCCGTTCAATCCCAAAGAGGTGTGGTTCAATGCCTACCATCAGCTTGTCGAAGCGCGTGACCGCATTACAGCGGGTCTCGAAACCGAGCCACTCAACGCCGAGCAGGGCGAAAAGCTTTCGTCCGGCATCGATAAGTTCAATTGGAAATGGAACTCCCGCTTCGCCAGCCGCATAGCCTCACGTGGGAGCCCGGAGGCAAGTGGCGAAATTAGCTTCGCCGGGCTCGCGATTCGCCTACTCTCGCCCAACGATGCAGATCTTGCCGCGCTGATCCCGCGTTGGATGGACGAACTTGAAGCCAATGGACTCCGCCCATTCGACCCTGACCACGGAATGGGCGAACCTGGCTCAGGCCGCGAGCCCTTGTCCGGGCTGGACGTCGAGCAACTCGCCTCCAAACGCTTCAAGGAAGACACCGCCGCGCCTAATCGCAGCAGCATCGCCTTCATTGCCGAGTTCGGCGGTCGCCGCGTCCTTTTGGGCGCCGATGCCCATCCGGGCATCATGGAGCGCGCTTTGCGGGAGCTCGGAGCGAGCGAGGCCGAACCCTATCCCCTCGCTTGCTTCAAAGTCTCCCATCACGGCAGCAAGGCCAATACCTCGCCAGAGATTCTTAGGATTCTCGATTGCACGGCATTCGCCTTTTCGACGGATGGCTCGCGCCACAACCACCCCGATCCCGAAACTATCGCAAGAATCCTTGTGAATGACCCGGTGCGTCAAAAGGTTCTCTATTTCAATTATGCGCAAGAGAACACCACGATCTGGAACGACCCCGAGACAATGCGCCGCTTCAATTACCACTGCGTGTTTCCTGCCCAAGGCGAGCAGGGCTTGGTCATTTCTATCTGAGGGGAGTGGTCGCGTTCTCTTCCTCAGGGCAAAATCTGGGCACGGTCATCGGTCTTGTGATGATCATTACATGCCATGTTGCCGCATCGCGATCTGTTGGCCAAATGAGGTTGGAGCGGGCGTGAAAAAGCCATCGCAACCCCTGCCTTCCTATCGACCGCAGCCATACGAAGGCTGTTCAGGACCCAGTGATAGCAAGTTCCTCGTGCAATGCGGCGTACAACATATTCCCTCTCGCGTTCAACAAGGATACGAGTTCGGCTTCGGTTGCATGTTCGACTTGCTCTCGACTTCCATATCCGTTTTTCCACAACTCGAGGATTTCGCCGCGCGCTAAGACGATAGGTAATTCAGTCAAGGAGAAGGCTGCGCCGGGTATTCCAAGGTCAAGGCGTTTAAGCAAAGTACTCACCTCATCGGGATCATCAGCTCGACCAAGAACGATCGCAGCTATTCGGAGCACCGAGTCCAACAGGAAGCGGGTACCGTCAGCAAAACCCCTTATGTCGCCATGACGAATGGGCGAAAACGGATTGGTGGTGTAGCCAGTCTCAATATCCGTGATTGTAACGCCTTCGATCCAGTCCGAAACGATGAGCGCACGTTTGCAGCGACCGTAATATTTCACATCGCTTTCCGCACGATGCCATAGGGCACGCGCCACATGTTGGCCAAAGCGTTGCGAAACTTGTTGCTGCCGTTGCGGCTCACCGCGTCTTGTTTGAGGCGTGTAGTCTTCATCGCGTTCGGGCAGCGCTTCCAATAAAACGAGAACCGTCTCTAGTCCTATCGAATCCGGCGGCAATTGGCGTAGCAGCTCAACAGCCTGCATACTGGATTCCAAGCTGAGGGGTGACTCGCCGCAGGCGCGCCCTAGAGGCGTTAGCCTCAGCCTTCCATCGCGCTCATCAATCAACCCATCGTGCTGCATCCTCGTCATCAAATTGAGGAGCCGGGTTGACATGCTGCCGCGCCAGGCGGGATCTCTCAGCGAGGCAAGAAATCCTCCATAGGTGTTTGCCACCAGATCGACAACTGCATTGCTTGGAATATCCTTTACCTGCGCCAGAAGTCTAACGACCCACGTGCCCGGGCTTCTTTCGTCGAAGGAAGACTGGATGCGTTCGGGACGTCCCTGAACGTAGCGCCGGAAGAGATTCTCTCGCTCCATGCCGGTGTCGGCGAGAACTATGGCTTTGCCTTCTGTCTCGTAGCCCAGGCGACCTGCACGGCCCGCCATGTTCTTATACTGAGCGACAGTGTAAGGCTGCGGCTCCACTCCGCGAAATTCCGTTTCCGCCACGATGACGGTCGAAGCCGGCGTGTTTACGCCGGCAGCTACGGTGCTTGTCGCCACCAAAACCTGAATCCCACCGTTTGGGTCGCGAAAGCCTCTCTCCACGATCATGCGTTCTTCGCGATTAAGATCACCGTTGTGAAAGGCAACGCCGCCGTTGAGCGCGCGGCGAAGGCGTTCGGACATATCCGAACGATCCATTCCCGGCAGCATGTCCGCGATTGTTTGTGCTGGCGGCAAACCCAACTCGGCCGCGAGATATTCCGCGCAACCGGCGGATGGTCCTCTCGCGTTACGAAAGACGATGACCTTTTCGCCCTGACCGGCGAGATGCCGAACCAGCGGTACGAGAACGTCTTGGGAAGATGGCTTATCCCGGCGCTGCCGTATCTCGCAGCGTGCGAACAACTGCGCGACCTCCACCTCACCATTAGGACGCTGCAACTTCCACACGCCGCTCCGATCAATGACACCTTCTGTCAAGGGAACCGGACGCTCGGTCGTAAGGAGAAGTTCACAATCAAGCCAGCGCTCAAAGTTGTTTGTGTCGCCGATTACCGCACTCAGGGTCACCAACTGAGGTGCAATCCCCCGCTCGCGTGCGCTCAAAAGATTGGTGAGGATTAGCTCCACAACCATCCCACGACCCGGCTCTGTGATAAACTGTCCTTCGTCAATCACCACCAGACCGATTTGGTGAAGGATGTGCGGAGAGGAAACTGACAGAGCCAAAAACTTCTCATAAGTGAAGAAGGCTATGTCGTACTTGCCCCTTAGAACGTCGCCAACCTGATCTTGCCAATCGCCGCTGCATCGGGCGATGCGCAGATTCAAAAGGTCGCCATAGAGCGCAGAGAAATCTTCGAATTTTTCATTGACCAGCGCTTTGTAAGGGAGGAGGAAAACCGCCTTCTTTCCCTCGCCGATTGCTTTCAGTGCTGCCATCTCGCCGACAAACGTTTTGCCGGCACTTGTCGGCGCTACGACGAGAAGAGATTTTCCATCGAGCACGCCATGGCTATTCACAGTGGCGATCTGCAATGAATTCAGACCGGCGGGGAAACGATCGCTCCAAGCGTTCAGCGCATTCTGAGGAATTCCGTAGGCCGAAAGCTCCCCAATTGGACCTGAAACAGTGACCGTGCCCCTTTCGGGATAGAGCGCGCGGTAGCATTTACCGCGCATACCTTTCGGCAGGGTTAGCTCTCCTTCGACATGACCGAACATCACCGGAGTCTGTTCGTAACCGAATCGGGCTGCGTTGGCGCGGACCATTTGCACAACGCGGTCCACCATCGCAACCACGCTCACCGGCCCATCACTCTCCAGTATGCAATCCAAAATCGCCTTCGTAAAAAGACCGTGGCGTGTTTGGGGGTCTTCGAGGGCCTCCTCGTTTGGATTGCATGCAGCGAAAAGAATACGGCCCTGTCCACCAACTTCGGCGAGCGGCATCCCCGCTGCGCGCGGAATGTATCCGACATCCAGAACGCGTGCCGGCGCGCCACCGCTAAAGCAGCAATCTAGCAAAAGCAGGACAGCGCGCGCTCGCGAAGTCCGAAACTTCGCGGCAATCTCCGTCATGTCTATTGTCGTTCCCGGAACGTCGTCAGAGCGCGTATCCGTTAAAACTAATCGGTGGTCTTGCGTGCCGTGGCCGGCAAAAAACAGGATGACGACGTCATCTTCTGATGCACCGTCGAGCACATCGTCAAAGATGGCCGAAACCCTCGCATAAGTCGCGTCGTGGTCAGTGATAAGCGTTGGCTGAAACCGGTCAATAGAATCCGACAGCACCGCGCACATAGTCGAAGCATCACCCACAGCGCCGCTCAGTTCCCGCGCAAGCGGATCAAGATGTTTGTTGATTCCGATAAACGCTGCGCGGATCATGGTTAGGCTCTGTGCACCGCAATCGATCCGGTGGCGGGGCGTTCGTATTTTTTCAGCGCCACGGGCGGAAAAGTTTCTCTTTGAACGACTTGCTTGTTTCCGATTTTTTCAAACCACACGCACCACACGCCGTCCTCGTCCGTCATGCTCGTCTTGCCTACTTGCTCAACAGTCATTTGAGGACCCCCGGATTTCAGTTGAACAACATCACCCGCTGCAAATTCAGACATTTTCATCTCCTTGTTCGTGATTTGTCCCATCGTAACATTTTTTTGCGGTAGGCACTCCAGCGACTCGTTTTTGGAGCAATTATCAACAGGTGATGCACCAAGGCTTTACGGATTGAGTGTATTCGGTCGCGAGGGCGAACTTGCATAGACAGCGGTGCCGCCCATCAAACAAGCGGCAATCATATGCGTCAGCGAGTGCAGTCCACAAATAGGTCTGCAACATAGACGTTTCCGCCGTTCCGTCGAGACGCCAACCAAATCAGTCAAACGAACGGAATATGCTTCCGCAAACCGATCAGCGCTTCGATCGCCGCCAGCCCGCTGTCATGGCCTCCGCTTCTGAACAGAACCATCTTTCGCCTTTGGCTTCGGTGATTTTGGTGACGTTGTAGTACTTCTGTCCAGGCACGTGATAGATGCGCCGCCGTTTGCTGATATGTTGCCTTTGATATTGCAGCCGGAGTTGCCGTTGCCAATCGCAAAAGCGGTGCCGGCGGCGCTTGCGCATCGTCGCCATGCTGCGCCCGCCAGTCCCATGGCGGCAGAAGCGTTCCGACCCAAAGACCGGTCTTCGACGCCTTCGCTTTGGTCTGTTGTTTTGCATAGGCGCCATCGCTGTATTTTGGCCAATCGAGCGCTTGGCCGTGCTCGAGCATCCAGGCGGCGACGCTCGACCGTCGGCGCGCCTGCAGTCACCAACAAACCGGCCGTAGCGACCAAGTCCCGAACGTACACTTGACCGGCCTCGAGGCTGCTAGGAAGCCGTCCAGCGCTTCGGCGGAACGGCGCCCGCATGGATATTCGAATCCCTTGGCGTCGTCGCAGTATTGCCGGCTCTCGGGCGCGTCGATGCCATTGAAGCGGACACGCTGCCCATGGATCTCGATCGTGTCGCCATCGATGATGGAGGCGACACCGGCAATCGGCGCTGGAGCCGGCTTGGTCAGATTCAGTAGGTGACCTCGGGCAATGAGCCGCTGTGTTGCATGAAGAACTGCGCCACCAAAGCCGAAGCCGCGGCTACCGTCACGTAGATCACTCGCAAAGGCATGCCAGCCCACCGGCGCGGGCGATATTGCTTGGCTCCGGTGCGTTTCAGCCACTTGTCGGACCGATTGTCGTAGCGAGATCGTTCCACCGTCCTGGCCGCTTTCACTCGCACCCGATGCCGTCGCGATCGCGATCTAGTCCGTTAGGATCACCGTTGGTGATTTTCACCCCATGGGGTGCGACCGGATTGTTTCCCTTGCCGCCTGCGCAGTCCAAATCAGCACCGCCAGATGGCACAGCTGCGGCAGTTGCGGCCACGCCTCGATACCTGTTGACGATTGCTGCGGCGCGTACGCCGTCGCCCTCGATATGGGTGTTGTTGCTGTTGGGATTGAATGGATCGACCGTCTGCAAAAGCATGTTGGCGTGGTACGCATCGCCAGCGGCGAGCGTCACCGAAATCGTAATTGTTCAAATAGTCGGCTGCGCAGCCCGAGATAAGTACCACGGACAACACGCACGAAAATTCGTGCACATGCATGAATGAATTCCCCAACCCAAGAAGGATCATGCGCTATTTGTCTCTTGCTGTCGAATCCAGAAGAGGTTTCGGCCTTCCGTGAAGGCACCATTGTCGTCATTGCCGTGTCGTCTCAGCGATGTTGGCTCTGGGGAGGAATACATGCGTGGCGCGCTCGTCTTTGGTTCCGTTCTTTCATTGATCCTATCATCGGCTCCCGCCTTGGCCTGGTGGGACGGCGGCCCCATGCAGATCGCCGCCGTGGCCTAATCAAAGCTGAGCGCACAGGCGAAGGCCAAGGCCGGTGCCCCGATCAAACTGAACCCCGACTATCAGAGCTGGGTCGCCGGCGTGCCGGACGACAAGAAGGCGCAGTATGCTTTCGTTCATGCGGCGGTTTGGGCTGATGACATCAAAGACCCTGCCCACGGCTACACCAAGGACGACGACACGCCAACGGGGCAGAACATCGGCTATGCCGACAAGAACATGCATCGCTACTGGCACTTCAAGGACATCAGCTTTTCGACCGACGGGACGCAATTCTCCGACGCCGATCCGATCAACGCGGTCTCGCAGATGAAACTCTTCGTCGCCGCGCTGCCGGCGTCAGCCGCTACCGACGACGTGCGCCCTTTTCTTTTGCTTTCAGCGCTTTAAGGGCGGCGTCCGTCAGCAGCCCAATGGTCTCCTGAAAAAGTACCGTCAGTACAATTTCAAGGCTCGGCAGCAGGAAATCCCTTTTTCCAGTGCCTTAAAGGGCAAAAAAGTACCGTCACGAGCCTCTTTGGTTGTGACTGTACTCAGAAAAATCCTGGCTCAGCCAATACGCCATCGGCGAGCCGACTACCGCGCCACCAATGATCACGATATCATAGGCATTGCGCGAAGGGGCTGTGTAAGGAGGGATTGCCACGACTGCTCTCCGTTTTCGAGGTTGAAGACGGCGATCAGACCGTCCGGGGCCCGCGCCAGCAGGCTGACATCAGGATCCATCCGAAGAAGGCGCACGAAGGCGCGTGACGCTCCGTCGGTGGCCACGCGTGTCCAGCGTTCGACTTCCTAGCAGCAGTCTGGCCGTCTACTTATCTGGGGTGGCGGTGGATCACCCTGCCCTGGATCAGTTCGCGACCCGCCTTGCCCGTCTATCGTTCGCCGCTTAAGCAGGGACGGTACTTTCTTCCACAGATAGCCAGTGACATGACAGTGGCTCAGGAAGAGAAATTCAAGGCCGCTCAGCTCCCGTCATTCGCTTCGAGGATGGGGAGCAGGTCGTGCGTCACGCCAAATTGCACGATTTACGGGGTTGCCGCCCAAGAACCGTATCTGTCCTGTGGCGGAAGCTTTGGAACAAGGGAAGTTGGGATCAACACCGAGCGAATGCTTCAAAGCAACTCCGTTGGTGGTATGAAGCAGGCGGTGTCGGGCGCGAGGGTGTCCACCATGCGTCCAGGTGATCCTCAAATGAACCCTCTGCACCGCTCGAGGCGCCCTTCGGGAGTTCCAGGCGGCATTTCTGTTCAATAGCTGAGCCAAGTCTGCGGGCGTTGGAAGCTGTTAAACCTAGATCACCGGAGGCATGCTCCGCGCCACCCTGCTTGGTCGCGCCATGATCACGCAGAGGGACTTCCCATTCTATGCTTCGATCGGGAGGAGGATTGAACCTGAATGGATATCCGGCCGACCTTCGCGCTGGTCTAATCGCCGCGTAGAATCTTCGCCTCGAGCGCGGCCGCAACGAATGCCCGCCTTGCAGTTGGCGGATGAGCCTCACCACGCAACACGTGCAGACAGGCATCCATCGCTGCATTCCGCTTCTTGGTCTGAGAACGAAGATCCCGCATCAAAATAGTTGCCGCGTCATTCACCTCAAGCACGATGCGTTCAGAGCTGTTACGGTTGACCTGAACGACGACTGGTCTCTCAAATCTGCTTAAGCCCATCGCCACGCTCCCCTCCACCCGGCGACGACAGGCCGCACTGTTTTCCTCAACCGAAATCCGCCTGAATCACCGCAGCTAATTTTCGGTCCCAGGCGACCCCCTGCCTGGCCGTAAAGTCTCGAGAATGGTCGGTTCGCGCTGAATAAAATAGAGTGGGATAACCAAGCCGAATGCAGCGACACTATTGAGAAACAGGTATATGGTCATATAGCCCCCCGGCCATTTTCATAAACCATACAGCCATGCAAGTTCGCTAAAAGCAAGCGACCCCGGCGCGCGCACCTGCGTATACACGGCAATGTCATGTCGCCTCGTTCACAGCCGGGCGCGGCATGCTAGCCAGTGCCTACAGCACTCGTGATCTCGGACCGTGCCCATGCGTCGCGGACGCCCGATAACCACGGAAGTGCGGTGCGGCACATTGAGGCCGAGCCTGCACAACAGTCTCGCGGCAGCGCGAATGTAGATTGGCCGGGAGAATTCGCCAAAGTACCTCATGCTCCGTCATCAGCGGAACCTGAGCTCGAACAAAGGCAAGTCCGAACGGCCGCCCATCCTGCAGGATGTGGTGACGGCCAGTCACCACAACATGATCATCGACGAGTTGGGAATCGGCGCTATCCGCGCGACATTGGACCAGACGGCCCCGGGCTGACATCAGTCGATCCTCAAACGTGTCCCCGTACAGAATAAATCCGACAGCCGCCACTAGGGCATTTCGATCGGACACGCTGAGTGTTGCTGACGTCCCGCCGACGCAACTTTCCGAGCAATCGTAGATCCGAGCGATCGGCGAAGGACAACAAAAATCCTCCGCCCCCCACCGCGGCCGACCGGACGCGCTGCGGCATTGGGGAGCGGTTACATCTAGCGGCATCCCCGAGCGCGAGGTGTCGTTCTCAGTGAACAGTTACGATTTGAAAGCGCGCCGGCTCTAAATCAGGAGTTCGTGCGATTCTCACGAAGCTCAAGGGAATCGGCGCGCTAGGACGACAGGTAACGGGAAAGAGCTGGGACCTCAGAATGTCGGTTTCGTACAAAGCTGAGTTTGGTACGTTTCCCACTCTGACATACTTTTCGCGTCTTTTGTAATCACGCGGCGGGGGCTCGCCGTGCATCGATTCGCATTCCGCTGTCATTGTCGTACCAAGGGGCGTATTGTCACGAGATCGTCTGCACGTTTTTACGGGCGCGGACGGCAAGGAGATTGGAATGCTCTTGCCCCAAGTGGGATTGAGCCATGACCAATCCAGTGAATGCTTCCTACAAAAATGAATTGCTGCGACGGCTTAGCGCGGATGACCTCGCGCGTTTGGAGCCGCATTTTGAGCGACGTGCCCTTGATCTGAGAATGCCGTTGGAGACTGCCGGTTCAAGGATAGAGGCCGTTTACTTCCTTGAGGAAGGCATCGGCTCTGTTGTCGCGATGACTCCGGACGGCAAGGATGCCGAAGTTGGCCTCATTGGCTTAGAGGGAATGACTGGTCCCGCGCTGGTGATGGGTGCCGACTATGCCGCGCACGATTGTTACGTGCAATTGGCAGGCAATGCAGTGCGAATCGGAGTTCAGCCATTCAAGGCGGCTCTAGTGGACAGCCCTACGTTGCATCCCTTCCTTTTGCGCTATGTCCACTATCTCCACATTCAGGCTACGTATACGGCCCTAATGAACGCACGAGCGAGCCTTGAAGAGCGTCTGGCGCGATGGCTGTTGATGTGTGACGACCGGATGCACGACAAACGCATTACGATCACTCACGAGTTTTTGTCTGTTATGCTCGGCGTAAGGCGGCCGGGGGTCACCGTTGGGCTCCAAGTGCTCGAGGGCCGTGGCCTCATCCGTTCGCGACGAGGTGAAATCGTCATTCGAGACCGCCAAGGCCTCGTTGCCCAAGCAGCTGGTATCTATGGGCAACCAGAAGGCGAATATGTTCGGCTGATTGGGGAAATCGCCCGACGCTGACCATGGGGTCTGTGGGGTCCGCAAGCTCGGTCCTCGCTAGCAGCTAAGCAGAATCTTGCTTCGCGCGCGGTCAGATGGTGTAGAGATCCCTGGCTTGGACGAGCGGGCGACGGTTTTTGCAAATCCCAAGAATGGCTTGCATACAGGAGAGCAGCCCTCCATCATAGCCGGATTCGCAGTTCCATTTTTTGCCAGCGCACCTTGCGATTGGCAGCACGAATCGGGACGCCGCCCCCTAGGAGGGGGAGAAACCATGCCTTCCGTATCTACTGGACGGGCCAACTTATTGGACGCAGAAACGGGCGCCCGTTTCATTCACGCGCTACTCGATGAACTCTCTGGCGGGAAAGCGCCCACGCCCGACTTCGTCAAACAAAGCGCGGCGACAGTGCTTGCCAACGAAATGAATGTGGCGAGCCGGCCGGCATAGTCGTACTGAATGAGTGCACGGCGATCTATGCAGGAGGCAAGTCCGGCCAGATTTCGGAGCTGTATGTTCGACCCGAGATGCGCTCCAATGATTGCCCCTTGTCTGCTCGAGGTCGCTGTGCGGGAAAGCCGCGCTCGTGGTTGGAAGCGACTTGAGGTTGGAGCACCCGCGCAACCAAAATGGAAACGCACGTCGATTTCTACTCGGACGGGTTCGAGGAAGTCGGCCCTCGGCCCCGCAGGACTATTTAGACAATCTGTCCCCAACCTATGCCAAGCTACACAGGTGTAATGCAGGGTCACTTCGCCAGCAACGGTTATTCTCGCTTCGACGAACTTCAAAGCCGGCATGTGGCAGATCAAGTTCGGCTGCGAGCATCTTCACCCTTGGAGGAGGCGCGCTGCCTCGCGTACGGATGTCACTCGCGACCCACTCCCAGACCTGTTCCTGGCGCCCCTGATTGGTTGGAGTTTAGAGGCGCCCCTGATTGGTTGGAGTTTAGAAAAGTCAGCCACCGTCTGGTCTGACCGACGGAGCCGATCCTACCGGGGCGGCTCTGGTGTGGATCAAACGCGCCATAGTCCATTGTGAGACGGGGGGTGCCGCGGCGGATTGAGCGCACCTGATGAGCTTGGCAGCAACAAAACCACTTGCCGACTACCAGCACTCCGAGTGGGTTTGTTCCCGAATGAACTTCCTCGCGAGGCGCACCCGTGTGCAGGTGCGGTGATGCGGCGACAGCCGTAGCGGGCTGGCCGACAAAATGTAAGTAAGCGGCAGCAACCCCTGCGTCCTGGGTTTGAGCAAACCACAAGCGAGATACGGCCTTCAATCCGAATGCCTCCTGGCACAAGAAGTTCGCAAGTCTCGCTGCCTGATCAGCACTCCCCGCAGCGCGCAGGCGTTGCAACGGATCTTCAAAGAAATTCACAGGCTCTTAGCACTCCAAAGCCGCTGGGAATGGTAGGCGAACATAAATTGTCGAAACGCGCTGCCGAGAATGCCAAATGACGAAGTCAGCAGGAGTGTTCAAAGTGGTCGCCTTGCCTGAGAGCTTTGGATCAAGATTTTGCTCATGCGCCTGCCCTTTCGTCTTGACTATCTCCGGCTTACCCCTTAATCCTCCCGTTGTTAGCACTCGCTCGCGGTGAGTGCTAACAACGGTCCGGCAAAGCCGGGCTTTGCAGTTTGTCCGGCGTGGCCGGACGGTGTTTCTCACCGCTCTCACCGAGGAAGAAAAAATGGCAAAGTCGAAGTTCCGCCCGCTTCATGACCGCGTGGTCGTTCGGCGGGTCGAATCCGAATCCAAGACCGCGGGCGGGATCATCATCCCGGATACGGCAAAGGAAAAGCCGCAGGAAGGCGAGATCATCGCTGTCGGCTCCGGTGCTCGTGACGAAACCGGCAAGCTGGTCCCGCTGGACGTCAAGGCTGGCGACCGCATCCTGTTCGGCAAGTGGTCGGGCACCGAAGTCAAGCTCAATGGCGAAGACCTTCTGATCATGAAGGAATCCGACGTGATGGGCATCATCGGCTGACCGCCGTCGCCTTTCATCACATCCAATCTGAATTTAGGCCGAATTGCCCAGGAGCAAAAAAATGGCTGTGAAGCTCGTCAAATTCTCCCGTGATGCCCGCGAACGCATGCTGCGCGGCGTCAACATCCTCGCCGACGCGGTGAAGGTCACGCTCGGCCCGAAGGGCCGCAACGTCGTCATCGACAAGTCGTTCGGCGCCCCGCGCATCACCAAGGACGGCGTCACCGTCGCCAAGGAAATCGAGCTTGAAGACAAGTTCGAGAACATGGGCGCGCAGATGGTCCGCGAAGTCGCTTCGAAGACCAACGACATCGCCGGCGACGGCACCACGACCGCGACGGTTCTGGCGCAGTCGATCGTCCAGGAAGGCCACAAGGCCGTTGCCGCCGGCATGAACCCGATGGACCTGAAGCGCGGCATCGATCTGGCTGTGACCGAAGTCGTCGCGACGCTGATCAAGAACGCCAAGAAGATCAAGACCTCCGAGGAAGTTGCTCAGGTCGGCACGATCGCCGGTAATGGCGACGAGTCGGTCGGCAAGATGATCGCGGAAGCGATGCAGAAGGTCGGCAACGAAGGCGTCATCACGGTTGAAGAAGCCAAGACCGCCGAGACCGAACTCGAAGTCGTCGAAGGCATGCAGTTCGACCGCGGCTATCTCTCGCCCTACTTCGTCACCAACGCCGACAAGATGGTTGCCGAGCTCGAGGACGTCTACATCCTGCTCCACGAGAAGAAGCTCTCCAACCTGCAGGCCATGCTGCCGGTTCTCGAAGCCGTCGTGCAGACCTCCAAGCCGCTGCTCATCATCTCGGAAGACGTCGAAGGCGAGGCCCTGGCCACGCTGGTCGTCAACAAGCTGCGTGGCGGCCTGAAGATCGCTGCCGTCAAGGCGCCGGGCTTTGGTGATCGCCGCAAGGCCATGCTGGAAGACATCGCCATCCTCACCGGTGGCCAGGTCATCTCGGAAGACCTCGGCATCAAGCTCGAGAACGTCGGCCTCAACATGCTCGGCCGCGCCAAGAAGGTGTCGATCTCCAAGGAGAACACCACCATCGTCGACGGCGCCGGCAAGAAGGCCGAGATCCAGGGCCGCGTTGCCCAGATCAAGCAGCAGATCGAAGAGACCACTTCGGACTACGACAAGGAGAAGCTGCAGGAACGTCTGGCGAAGCTCGCCGGCGGCGTTGCGGTGATCCGCGTCGGCGGTGCGACGGAAGTCGAAGTCAAGGAAAAGAAGGACCGCGTCGATGACGCCCTCAACGCGACCCGCGCGGCCGTCGAAGAAGGCATCGTTGCTGGTGGTGGCGTCGCGCTGCTGCGCGCTTCGCTGAGCATCAACGCTGTCGGCGTCAACTCCGACCAGGCCGCCGGCATCAACATCGTTCGTCGCGCGCTGCAGGCTCCGGCCCGCCAGATCGCGGCCAACGCCGGTGCGGAAGCCTCGATCGTTGCCGGCAAGATCCTTGAGAACAAGGGCGCGACCTTCGGCTACAACGCCCAGACGGGCGAATATGGCGACATGATCGCCATGGGTATCGTCGATCCGGTCAAGGTTGTCCGTACGGCTCTTCAGGACGCGGCCTCGGTCGCCGGCCTGCTGGTCACCACCGAAGCCATGATCGCGGAGGCTCCCAAGAAGGAGTCGGCTGGCGGCGGCATGCCTGGCGGCATGGGCGGCGGCGGCATGGGCGGCATGGGCGGCATGGGCGGCATGGATTTCTAATCCACGCTACCTGCGCAATACGGAAAGGGCGGCAGCGATGCCGCCCTTTTTTTGCACAACTTCGCGGAACCACAGCTACATCGTCGTACTGGCCGCTTGATACCGCCTATTACCTCATGTCCATTTCCAGCACCCATCTCGTCCTTTGACGCTCTTCTTGATGCAGTCAGCAACAGCTGGTACCGGTCACAACTCTTTCGCGTACTCTTTTACTGCAAATTCAAGTGATTGGGGCATAGGGACAGGAAGCCCTGAGCGGTTCTGCAGCCAAGCTGTGCAGAATTTGTCGGTCTGCCTCTGTCTCCACGCCCTCGGCCATGACCTCGATCCCAAGCACAAGCAGCCTGTCATCTCGAGACCTTGCCAGACCGCGAACGAAGCCCTGCTGCCGCATCACTGCTGTGAAGGGCGGGCCATTGGGCGGTCAACGAATCTCCTGTGTCATCTAGGACCAGATCGACTCGGCCAGAGGCTTCTGACGACTTTATGCATGCGATTCCCACTTTTGTTAGCATTCGGCGCGAACCCGCCCCCTGCACCAAACCTGCGAAAGGACCTGATCGTTGTCGCCTAAAGCTTGTTGTCATCGACTTGAGCGTTCTCTGCTTCTCATGGAAGATGCTAAATCCGCTCGTGCGTTATTGCCGGCCAGCAAAGGCTGCGGGTCGGCGGTGAGGGTGTCGAGAGGCGGCAGTTCACCTTGACTCATTGGTGCCGCCGGCGCCTGGATGGTTTCCACGACTGTGCCGGAAGCACCGGAGACATGTGACATCTCGGCAGCGGGCGTCAGGGCGGCTTCTCTCTCCCTGCTGCACAGAAAATCGTGGAGCGCCTCCACGCAAATGCCGGCGTTCTTCTTGTCTTTTCTAAAGGTCGGGACCACCTTGATATCGGCCTGTTGGTAGTCTGGCCCGCGCTTTTCTAACATGTTTTCGAGCTGCTGCTTGATGTCGGGGCCTTGCAGCAGCGGCCGGCCGGTGTCGCCCGTGGAGCGCTGCTGCAGGTGGAGGCGCCTGCCGATCTCATCCAGGTCGGTGTTGAGCCAGATTGACACCGCCTTCTCGCGGATCAGGTCTCGATTGGGCTGCTTGACAAAGCCGCCGCCGCCGGTTGCGATGACCATGGGGCCTTTCTTCAACTGCTCGGCGAGCTCTCTAGTCTCCAGCTCCCTGAAGTAGGGCTCGCCACGGCGCTCGAATATATCCTTAATATCGCCGTGCCCTTTGATGATAAGTTTATCGATGTCGACAAACTCCACCCCCAGCTCCCTGGCAAGGCGGGGGCCGATGCTCGACTTGCCGCTCGCCGGCATGCCGACGAGCACGACCGGCCTCGTACCGAGGGCCGCGACGATCTTGCCGGCATGCGGCGAGAGAATGACCGCACTCTGTTGTCTTGCGACGGTGGGCGACCTGGAGGTCCCTGCCGCCCTCGACCTGCTTTCTCCTGACGAGCCCCAGTGTAATATGTCCCAGGCACCACGGGGAATGGGGACCAGCTCGCATTCGCTCTGCGCGCGCTGCGCGAGCTCGGCCCGGTAACTGGCCGGCGTATGGAACTCGACCTCGAAGCGATAGTTCTGTGCGGTTCTGAACGCCGTGTGAACGCCGCGTAACCCCTGCGTGTCCATCCTGATGAACCAGTTGGTGGTCTCGACCTCGCTGCAGTCACGCTCCTCGAAGGCCAGTGCCGCCTTCCTGAAGGCGCGCGTAAAAGCCTCGTCCGGGATCTCAAAGACATGGCGCACTGCACTGGTGACCAGTTGGGCATCCGGCGCCGCGCTCACGCCCTGGCCGGTCAACTCGTTGGCTGTCCCGATCTGCCCACGCGACCGTTGATCAAGATGCGGCACCTGCACCTCGATGCCGTCCTGCCGCAAAAGCTCGGCAACCGCATGCACAGTTTCGGTAATCGCGCTTTCTTGCGCTTGGGCGAGGGCGGCTTCGAGCCTGGCGCGCTCCAGGGCCTGTTCGCTGTTCGGCGCTATCCTGCTGGCGGGGTCGTCGTAGGCCGGAATTGCTAAGGCGCTGGGCAGTATTCGGTTTTCGACGGCGAGTCTGATCGAGGCCTCCATGACCGACGCCGCCAGCGTGGGGTTGTCCTTCAGATCCGCCAGGCTGCCATCGACGTCGAACCGGCCCTGTTGGAGCTTTGCCGCCTGCGACTTGACATAGGGCGCCGACTTGAAGCCCGGCCTCTGCTCTATGAGCCGCTGCAATTCGGTGGTTTTTTGCATGAACACTCGCGCACCGGTTTCGGACTTGTAGGCGTCCGTGCCGACCTTGATGCCGACGCTCAACAGATTGATCGCGCTTTCATGCAGATCGACCGGGTTGTAGCCGTCGGGCCGCGGATCAATGCGCGCCTGATAGCGGTTGAGCAGGAAGTCGACGCGTTTCCTGGCATCAGCGGTTGCCGGATAGGATTCGCTGAGTTTCGGGAAGAGCGCGGCGGCCTCGGCGCTGACGGCAGGCTTCGCGCCGGTTGAGGCCACGGATCGCGCAAACTTCTGCTTGACGTCCGACTGCTCATGAGCCGGCTCGCTATTGAGCTGCAGGTTCCAGTCCTGGAGCTCGGCCACTAGCAACGCGGCCAGTTCGCAGGCCACCGGATGCCGGGCGGTCTTGCTGTCTTCCCCCGCCCTGGCGATCAGCTCATGGAGGGTCTGGCCATTCGGCCGATCTTCCTGCAACAATGCACGGATGTCGGCCTTGAGCTCTTGATGAATGCCCTCGTAGGTGCCGAAGATGGCACGCTCAGCAAACCAGCGTTGCGCCTCCAGCGGCTGCGCCAGCACGTTGCGCTGCAGGCAGCTGTAGGTCTCCAGCACCAGCCCGGTGGCCGACAGGATCTGCTTGGACCGGCTGAACTGGTAGCCGCCTTTCTCAATGGCCGGCGTGTGCGACTTCGGCGGCTTCATCGAGGCGATGCCGCGCGCCTGCAGCTGCGCGTCGAACTGGCGCACATGCTCGTAAAGGCGAGGCTGGTCGCCGATGATGATGACGGCATCGCCATCAAAATCGCCGTCGAGCATTTTTTGTTGGACGGTCGGAACCGCAACCAAAGAGCCGGGCGCGAACACCTCCGTCGCCTGCAGGATGCCGACGCACTCGAGCGCGGTGTCGGTCTTAACCCGGTCCTTTTCCTCCAGCCAGCGCGAATGGCACTTTACGTCCTCGGCAGACATCACCATCCCGCGGTCGGCGAAGTCCGCCGGCCACATTTCGTCGGGCACAACGATCAAGACGCCTTTGGCAAAGAAGGTCGGATCGTCGGCGGCAAGCCTAGCCCCCGATCTGTGCGCGACGTTGAAGCTGTATTGGAAGGCCACGCACCGATCCAGGAACGCCGCGGTGCGGTCGCCATCGCGCGCCGACCTGACCCGGTCGGCGGCGAACGGGCGCAGGTTGGGCTTGTCATAGGGGGAGCGTCCGACAAGTACGCCAGCGTCACGGGTCAAGGTCTTGCTCTTGCCCGTCGGCACATACAGGCATTCGTCACTGGACGGCACGGCGATAGCGTTCGAACCCTCGATATGCCCGCCCGTGACCGTCCGAAACAGCTCCTCGGTGGTGAGGCTTTGATGGGTTTCGAGCCACGCCAGAGCCTTCTCGCGGGTCTCCTGTGCCACCTCGACGCTGCGCGGATAATGTTGCAGCGCCGTGGGCGGTACCGCCGATTGCCTTTTATCGGCAAAGGCAGGCATCCGCTCGGGAGCGTCGTGGCGAGCCCGGGCAACGGACGGCATGCGCTCGGCCAGCGACGCCCTGATGAAGCCGCAGCCGTCATGCGGCCGCAAGGCGATCTCGCCGTCTCGCCCCTCGAACCGGAAGGGATGCACCGCGCCTGCGGGGCGGTCGGGCAGAAGGGACAGCTTGAAGCACCCTTCCAGCGCATAATCATGCGGGCCAACGTCGGGGATGCCCGGCGGCGCGGCAAATCCGCGGCGCTGGGTATAGTAATAGGCTTCCTTGAACGGCGCCCAGGCCCGCGACAGCTGCTCAAAGGCCGTACCCGGAGCCGTCTCGGCATAGGGGATCGCCAAAAGCTTGCCGCTTGGGGCCTCTGCGGCCGTGAAGGGCAGGTCAGAGGCAAGCTGGTTAAGGCTCCTTTGCGGCGGCTTCAGTTTGCTGCCGCCGAACAGGTCCATGCGGTAGGGCACGCCCTCCACGGCCACCGTGCGTGTCAACATGGCGCCAGTCGGAGTTCCCTTTAGCTGCACCGCCACCACGTTCACCGCGCCCGAGGTCAAGCGATGGAAAATGGAATAGCGCAACTCGGCTTCGCTGGCCAGCGGCTGGCCTTGCATGTCGACCACCGGCAGCCGCATTAGTCCGGCATCGCCTTGCGGCGGTCTCGGCTCTTGGTCCATGGCCTGAAGCACCCGATGAACATCGAAGCTGGCGGCTGCATGCTGGGCCTGGATCATCGATGCGTTCTGCGCCATGAAGGTGTCGAGCGCTTCGAGCGGTTCCTTCGCCT
Organism: Mesorhizobium sp. B264B1B; assembly: GCF_020165765.1. NCBI lineage: Bacteria > Pseudomonadati > Pseudomonadota > Alphaproteobacteria > Hyphomicrobiales > Phyllobacteriaceae > Mesorhizobium > Mesorhizobium sp. B264B1B. Next base: position 33,074 of record NZ_JAIUIS010000015.1, on the reverse strand, counting down.
CGATAGAGGCGATCACGTTCCAGCTCTTGTAGGAAAGGTCGGCGTCGATGAGGGTGCGGGCGCTCTTCAGTATCTGCCTAGTCTTGCCATGCAGCTCTTCCTGCCTGGCCCGCAAGGCGAGCTCGTCGCCGTCGACATAGGGCCGCCGGTAGAGCGTCTCCAGCACCGCCCGGGTCTTGAGCACCTGATGGATCGAAAGCGCCGGGCGGCGGCTTGCATTGGCGCCGCTGGTACGCTCGGCCTGGCCTGCTGCGAGATAGGCATCTATCTTGTGTTCCACCACCGGCTGGATGGCGTTGAGCAGGTTCAGCGTCGACTTGCGGTGCCAGCGCAACGCCGGCTTCGGGCTGCGAGCTAGTGGCAGCAGGGAGCTGCAAAGATTGCCCATCGTCTCGAGGTTGTTGTCGAGCTTAAACCCGGGAGCGGCACGTAACACCTCGAGCCTGTCCAGCCCCGGCTGTGCCAGCATACCCAGATCATCCAACAACTGCGCCTTGCCCAACGCCTTGAATATACCCGCGACGGCATGGACATCGGCCTGCTGGAGCCGATCCTCGGCATATTGCAGGTAGTGCGCCAGCTGATGCAGCCGGTCCTTCAGCAAGGCCGGTTCGGCGACCTCGCCGGCGGTCTCTCCCGCCTCGATACCCCGCGACAGGCCATTGGCGATCCTGACTAGTGCGGGCGTGCCGAAAGCACTGAAGCGACGGCCCTTGGAACCGAGCTCGCTGGCGATGGCAACGATCGCCTTGCGTGCTTTTTCTTCTTCCGGCCACTTGCCGAAACCGTTCACCAGATTGGCCAATTCTGAATCAGAGAATCCGTCGAGATTGCCGTCGCGGGCAACCACCGCGCCGGCGATGGCAAGCGTCGCTTCGCGCGTCTCCTGCTGGTCCGGCCATCTGCTGAAGCCGTTCACCAGATTGGCCAACTCTGGATCAGAGAATCCGTCGAGATTGCCGTCGCGGGCAACCACCGCGCCTGCGATGGCAAGCGTCGCTTCGCGCGTCTCCTGCTGGTCCGGCCATCTGCTGAAGCCGTTCACCAAATTGGCCAACTCTGAATCCGAAAATCCGTCGAGATTGCCGTCGCGGGCAACCACCGCGCCGGCGCTGGCAAGCGTCTCTTCGCGCGTCTTCTGCTGGTCCGACATTGCGTCGGAGACGCGGTGCGGGCCTTCTTCGCTATCAGGACGCCCTGCTTGTCCGACCAACTCTCCGGTACTGCCCATATTCCCTCTCCGATCCAGCAAGACGCATCGCCTAAGCCTGTCAACAACAGGGCGTCATTGGTTGAGTGCGGTCACGCGAACCTGCAACGGCATGCGTGAAAGCTGCGGCATTCACGCAACGGCAACTGCCTCGACAACGCCCCAGTGAAAAGCTTCCTCGCCACTCGTTCGTTCCGGCATAAAGCGGAAGCACAAAGGGCTGAGCCCTGTACAAATGCCAATAAATCACTATGAACCCACGGGGCGGATCTACGGTTTCTTCATTTGAGCGACCTCGATCAGGCAGCGTTCGAAATCCAGTTCAAAAGAGCTGTCTTCGGTTTGGCGCCGACCGAGAAATCGGCCACTTCGCCGCCTTTGAAGATCGCAAGCGTCGGAATGGAGCGCACGCCCAATTGGGCGGCGAGTTCCGGGTTTTCATCGATGTTAAGCTTGGCGATCTTGATCTTGCCTTCCATCTCGACGGAGATTTCCTCGAGGCTCGGAGCAATCATCTTGCAGGGATCGCACCATTCGGCCCAGAAATCGACGACGACGGGTGCTGCGGATTCCAGAACTTCCGACTGGAAGTTATCGATATCGACTTTCACGGTAGCCATGGCTGCTCCTTTGACCGAAGAATTGTTGAATCAAATGTGACGGTTTCCGGCTTAGCCGAACGCTGTTTCCACTTTGACTGAGCCCGAGTTAGATGATGTAAGTTTTGCCAGCGGCAAATGGACCTTCGTTCAACATCGAATGCGCCGATTGGAGCGTGTCCTGCAATGAAGATCCAAAGTTCTGAAGGGTCAACGTCGAAACGGGTTACATTCGTAATGTGGATAGATCGGACATGCTGGACCGGCTCGCAAGCATGGGATCTCCGAAGCGACGATCTACAATTGGAAGCCCGCGGCAAGGCCTGGCAGATAGTCTGCCCCTGTCGCCGGACGGCATCGCGCACGATAACCATGACGTGACAGCGCAACGGACGGTGCGACCAGATGATCTGCGAGGGGAAACGCCACGCCGGCTTGGCTTGCCAATGACTTCAATGCCAACCCACGGCATAGAGGGGTCCGGTAAGCTTGGCGCCATTGTCATTGGCGAAGCCGTCGGCGAGCACCACGATTTCGTCGAGGACCGGCCGCGATAGCCCGCTTTATCGGAGTGGAACGCAGGGCAGTGGCGTTGCGACAAAAAAGCTCGCGGCCTGCGGCCCGCGCCCGTCATCCCGTTCTGCCAAGCGAAATGTCGTCGAGATCCTCTTCGATCACCCCAGCCGCGTATAGCTGATCGAGCAGGTCGGCGATGGCAAGGACGCTCGCTGCATCCGTGACCCCCATAATCAGCTCCGAGGCTGTACAGTTCCCGCTCGCGATTAGATGACAATGGAAATCGGAACCACCCCGTCGAGCACTCGATGCTGAATGTTCCGTGAGCGGAGATGGAAGCAGTGGTCCCCCGCCTCGTGTTGCAGGTCTCCGCGGAAGCGAATTGGCCGGTTGGGAGGCGGGTTTTCGAGCATATTCGTCGACGATGCCATCGAGACCCTCCCGGAACTCGTCGGGCGTGCTGAAGACACGTTGAGACATTATTCGGTACCCGAGAGGCCAGCGTTCGTTACCGGCGTCACCAGTTGTAAACGTCCCTGCCGCATATTTGCCAGAGAGCCAGAAACACAGGCGATAGTCGTGGGACAGCCCTCCGGCACGGCGATTGCGGCATCTTTGCCGGACGCCCTCCTCCGCGCGCGTGCGCGCCCGGTGAAAGCCTTTGCGATCGGCCCGTCCTTGCCCCGCAGGATGAATTCGACCCCATCAGGTCCTCGGGCGAAAACGCCGCGTGTATCTGATTATGATCGTCCGTGCTTAGCACCGAGAAACGATTGGTCACGCGACCGTGGCGTTCAAACAGTTCGAGCATGCGGTTGGCAGTTCGCCCGTGATTTGATGGTAGTCGAACAGAAAACGGTCATACTCCGAGTGTCGATCGGGTCTGTGGCCCAGCAACAGAGTCCAGTGCGGCACGCGACATGGGCCGAATTGCTGCCGATCACATCACCATCGCAATGCGAGTTGGCGATCAGGTTGACCGTCAGGGAAAGTACGGCTCGAGTGAGGCGTTAGGCACTTCGACATCCCAGGTAAGAGCCCTCCATTGCCGAATTTGGTCTAAGTGTCCGCGTCCAGGTGACCAAAACTCACTTTAATGGCTGCGATGAGGGCGAAGCAGTCGTTCAGGAATTTTGTCCGCAGGGGACACTCTGTCCAAGTTGCAAACATCGCATGGCAAATACATGTGACTTGATTGTCGATGGATAGGTGATAAGTCGCTGCGATGCTCGACTGCATCTAGGGTGCGGCGGCGTCGGACCGAAAGGCAATGTTCGGGAACCGAACCAATCCACAGAAATATTTTGTTGGTATTTTTGTTGGTCAGCGCTGCTGCTGCTTCATAACTATGCAATTGAGAAACCAAGTGCTATTTTCTCTGCTTGGATTCCGCCTCTGGGCACCATTTCCCCCTAAGCCGCTGATTTTCCTGAAGCGTTATTTTCCAAGGGTTTGACCCACCTCGACTGTCATACACGCTGTGATACAGTCGAGGAATGGACGACATGCGCAAGATTAGCCGCCCTGCTTGGGGCAAGAGTTGTCGAAGGTGACGATGGCCCAGCGGTTCTGGCGCAAGGCCAACTTGCGCATCCATCCGGTCCTCTCCCCGAACTTGGCGCGGCACCAGGCGCCGTCGGTCGCCGTCATGCACAGTTCGGTCGTGACGCAGGTTTGCGACGGAACCACGCCGACCACCTCAGCGTCGTCGCGCGCCTCGGCGCGGACGTTCAGGTTAACCAGGACCTGGACGCTGGCGCCTTCCGGCGCGGGAGGCGCGGCCTGTGCCGCATCCGCGCACTTGCTGGTGAAGCCCGAATAGAAGCAGCCCCCGGCCCGCTTGGCAGTCTTGAGCATGGCCGCCGTTCCGGCAACACCGACCTTCTCGAAGATCAGGGGAGCGCCCGATACGCTGGTGCCGCTGATCCGCCGCTGGTTGCCGCCAAGACGGGCGATCACCGCTCCGGCCGCATCGAACAGGGCCATCTGACCCTCGCTCACGCCCCAGGAACTGACCAGAGCGGCATCGCCGCGGCAGCCCAGCCCCTTAATGGCGAAGCGGCCGTTCGCATCGGCTGTCGACCCCAGCGCCATGTGGCAAGTTGAGGGAAGGTTGGAATAGCGCGCATCAACGAGCTGCCAAGTGCCGCTGAATGCCTGAACGAACTGGTCCACGGACTGCGCCCGTACCACCGTGGCCGGGAACGACATGCCCGCCACGGCCAGAACGACGGTCAAAAATCTCGCAACCTTCATGATGCCCTCTCCGCTACGCGAAAGTCGAAAATTAGGGAGCTAGCGACTTCCTCAGGGCTCGCCCGCCGAAACCTCGGCCTGGCCGACGACCCTGCCGTCCTGCCGGAGAACAACCCTGATGGAGATGTGGTCGCCCTTGGCGAGAGACAGCGCAGTCCTGGCTATGTCCTGGGATTGGCCGGCGGAGAGCCTCAGTGTGCGGTTCTGGCGCGTGGTCATCGTGCCCGAGCCGCCCGTCCGGTCGATCTCAACCGAGCCCTCGATCTCCACAACGCCAAGGCCGACGGCCGATGCAGTGATCTGGACCCCGGCGCCCGTGGGCACGATGGCGATGGAGGGGACCGCGACGGCGCCTCCGTGCTGCGCCACCGCGCCGCCTGCACCGCAGGCGGCGGCAAGACCCACGACGAGTGCAGCCGCGCCGCGCATCGCTAGAAACCGGTCTGGGTGATCGAAACTGTTCCCGGCGCCGTCGAGAACACCTGCATGCCTGTCACGCCTACCGGGCTAAGATTGTTGCCGTTCTGCGTGATGGTCACGGCGGTGTTGGCCGCCACGGACGTGGAGAAGGTGTTGCCGTTGCCGTTCTGAACTATCTCGCCGCTGCCACCAGAACCCACGGTGAGTGAGTTGGCATTGCCGCTGCCGTTCTGCACGATCAGACCGGTTGCGCCACCGCCTACGGTCAGCGATGCATCGTTGCCATCGCCGAGCTGCAGGACGGCGCCAAGGGAATCGGCCCCAAATGCGCTCAACTGAGCCGAATTGCCCAACGTCCCGCCAGCCGAATTGTCCTGGAGAAGAAACAACTGACCACCATCGCCTTCGATGGTCAGCGTTGCGGTGTTGCCCTGGCCTGTCTGAAGCGCGGACGGCGCAGTCGCCTGGTCCATCCGGTACAGGTCGCCGACAGCAAGCGTGCCGCCGAGCGCGTTATCGATCATCTGCTGCGTCGGGCCGGCGACAAGCGAACCGGTGGCGCGCGACTGGTCTGACGACAGGACGTTTCCCTCGAGCGCGCCAGGAGGGCTGGTCTGGATGATCTTCAGGACGTTATTGTCGCCAGCAAAGGCCGGAGAGGAACATAAGACGAGAGCGCTCGCCAGAACAGCCGTAGATTTGCGCATGATGCGAACAAGCTCCCTGTGTTGCGTCACCAGGATGTCTGCGAGACGCTGACCGTATTGCCGTTTCCGGACTGTGAAAATCCCACGACGTTATTTCTTCCGGATTGGGTGACGGCTGCCTGATTTGCCATGCTCGAGATCGAGGCTGTAAGCCGGTCGCCGCTGCCCTCCTGCGCGAAAGCGAAGAGATTGTAGCTGCCGGTTACGCTGGCGATGATGTGGTCGTCGAATCCGCTCTGTGTGATCGAACCGGGCGTGAGGCCAGCCGAGAGGATCGCTCCGATGAAGGACGGGCCAAGCGGGCCGCCGTTGAAATCGCTCTCGATGTTGACGTCGATCACGTTCGCCGCGCCGAGACCGTGGTGGGCCTGAAGAACGGACACCGCATTGAGGCTGCCGCTCACGCCGAGCATGAGCGAATTGGACAACCCGTGCTGGGCCAGGATAACCAGTTCGTTGCCGGCCTGGGCAGGCGCCGACGCCAAGACGACGCCCGCAACAAAGACAGAATGCAGATTCATTGTTACAGTCCCCTCGTAATGTGGGGAGATCATCGCAAGTGCTGCCTAATATTCGGGCCTCGGGATCGATCAAAGTTGAAGCAACGTCGCTTTCTCCGGTCCGACCGAAGACAAGGTCATTGCTGGAGCACGACGGCGCTCTGCCAGAACCAGCCTGAGGCGCCACGCCACCGAACTGGTTGCTGTCGCCGTGCACCGACGCCAGGAGGGTAAGCGCCGCGCCGCCCTTTGCGTTGGAGAACGGATTGAGAGGGTCCATGAGCATCGTCAACGCACCGGCGCTATCGAGGCCACATAGTCACGTTGCCGGGCCGCCTTCGGAGTCGCGGCAGGGTTTGGCGCCGTCGCCGCGCCGGCGACCGCAGGCGAAGCCTCGGGAACGGCCACGCCCGGCTCAAGCGAGCCGACGGTTTCGTCCGGCGCTGCGGGAGGCGGAGCCACGGGGACGGGCGCGCCCGGCGGCGGAGCCGCCAGGGCCGGAGTCGTGCGTCGCGGCGCAGCCGCCGCGCGCGGCCATGCGGCTGTCGTCTCGACGACGTCCGCGGCGTTGCGTGTCTTGGGCGGCGGCACGATTTCAGCGGCCGCGGTCAGCTTGGTGCCATACTTCTCGTTGCGGTAGTCGGCTATCAGCTCGCGTCCTGCATCCCGGTCCTCGAACGACCAGACACCGAGTTCGGCGCCCTCGATGATCATACCCATCACCGCCTTCTCGATGGCCTGCTGCACGGCGATCTGCTTGGGCTCGTTCTGGGTGACGCCCGCCTCAGCCTCGAGGATCTTGTCCAGGGCGACATAGCGGAATGCACCGCCCTGCAGCGCGTAGGAGGCGATCATCTTGTGAACCGCCACGCTGGACAGCACCTCTCCCGTGTTCGTCGAAACGGCCCGCAATGTGACGGTCACAGTGTCCTGCTGCCACTTCACATCGCCGCCGATGCCCAGGTAGCGCGCGCCGATGCCGCCCGTCATGGTGTTGGTGTCGTAACCGGTGATTCCGCCCTGGAGGATGATGCCCGCGTGATCGAGCGGCGGCAGGACCCGCGCGTCGATACGCTGCTCGTTGCGGTAGAGCCGCCGCATCTCGGTGACGATCTGCCGTTCCTTGAGCAGGTCGTCAAGGCGGGCACGGTCGAGCACGGTGAACCAGCGCTTCTCGCCAGCATCCTGCAAGGCCTTGATCAGCATGGGCGCACCGCCCTGGGTGACAGCCCGCGACAGGGTCTGGACGTTCTCGCGTTCCTTGTACTGGCCGGTGAGATCGGGGAAATCGTAGACGGCGACGGTAATTCGCTTCGAGGGGGCCGGGATGGTGCGCAGGCTGTGGCTCTGCTTCGTCACAGGCGTATAAACAGGCTGCAGAACGCCTTCGGTCGGCACCGCCTGGCATCCGCCAAGCACTGACACGAGTGCGCCTACGACGGCGACCCTTGCGATCTTTGTCCCAAAGCGCCGGCTTTTCGGCATGTCGCCCTCCCGTGAGGCCGCTGCCCGCACTCGCACTGATCCATCCCGCATCGAAATCAATTGAGCCCCGGGCTGAGCGACGTGCTCGACGTCAGGTCGCCGCTCAGGGCGCCGGTGTTCAATCCGCCGGACAGAGCGTTGCCCGACTCCAGGCCACCAGCGCCCTGCATGAGGGAATTCACGGTGTTGTTTGTCGCGACCAGCAGGGGCACCACGATCTCGGTGACGCCGGTCGGGTCAGTGATGATCAGCCGGATCGAATCGACGGTCCGCTCGAAGGTGACGGTCGTCTCACCGAAACGGACCGTACCCGAGTCCTGGGGATTGTCACCGAAGATCGCCTCGGTAACCTGACTCGCGAGCCCCGAAAGCAGGCGGCTCTGGAGCTGGCGGATGAAGAGGTCCGCGTCGGTGGAGCCCGGATCGCTCGGATCCGTCGAATCCGTGCCCGGGCCTGGCGTACGGGCCGTGGCCGTACGCTGGGCGTTGGCGAGGCCGAGCAGGTGAGACGAATTCAGCGGGCTGCCGCCGAAGGAGGGGTTGACCGGAGTGTAAACCATATCCTGAGCGACCGAACCGCCCGCGGCAGCCAGAACAACGCCAGCGGTCAGAAGCGCCGCACAAGCAGTCTTCATCATCTCATCTCCCCCAACACCTTGCGAATGAAAACCGCCATAACGGCGTTTCTTGCAAACACTTCCAGGCACCGTTTCCGCCACCCTGCCGCTTTTCCCCAACGTACATGACAGGATCGCTATTGCGCCTGCGCCCGGCCTCACTGCGCTTTTACGGGACGTGCTGGCGGGGCGGCCTGGCAACCCTACTGCGAGACGCCGATGCTGTTTGAGCTGCCGATCTGGCTGAACGATGCATAGTTGCTGTTCCCCGCCTGGACGATCGCGACCTCGTTGCCGGTTCCCATGACCGACCCGTCGATCGTGTTGCCGCCGCCGATCTGGGCGAAGGCGAACTCGTTCAGATTGCCGACGACGTCATAGGTCAGGCTGTTGCCCGACAGCGCCGAGGACGAGTCCTGAAGCGCCCTGCCCGCCACGAGTTGACCGCCAGACGTGCTGACCAGCAATCCCGCGGCGCCGGTCAGGCTGCCACTGCCGTTCGAGTCCCCCTGGAAGGTCATGCTGACCGTATTGAAGCTGCCGTTCTGGTCGATCGCTACATCGTTCTGGTCGCCGAAGATGTCGACAGAGCCGGTATTCACGTCTCCTGTCTGACTCAGCGTGACCTCGTTGGCATTGCCGTTCGCCAGCGCCACCGCGTCGTTGAAGGTGCCGTCCTGATCGACGTCGAACTGGTTGCCGTCCCCGTAGATCTCGATGAGCGCGCTGTTGATGGCGCCGTCCTGGGCGAGCGTTGCGCCGTTGAGGTTTCCGGTGACGACCATCCCGCCCGTATTGCTGCCCTCCTGGTCGACCGCCACGTCGTTCTGGTCGCCCTGGATGTCGACTGTCGCTTCGTTGGAGCCGGCCGCGCCGAGTTGATCGACGACAAGGTTGTTGCTGTTTCCATCGACGCGGATCCCGGCTTCATTACCGAAGGAGGAGATGGCTTCCTGGTCGAGCGAAACGACGTTGAGGTTTCCGGTGACGAACACCTCGCCCGTATTGCTGCCGTCCTGGTCCACCGCCACGGCGTTCTCGTCGCCGAGAATGTCGACGGTCCCGTAGTTGCTGCCGATCACGCCCAGCTGGTCGAGCGAAATCGTGTTGGCGTTCCCGTCGACGTCGATCTCGCCGACATTGCCGAACGAAGCGAGGCTGTCCTGGTTCAGGACCACCGCATTGTCGTCGCTGCTGCCGGCGGTCCGGGATCCGATCAGGACCTCGCCGAGATTGGCGATTCCGATCTGGCTCAGTGTAAGTTCGTTGGAGTTGCCGTTCGCAAACGCCAGCGCCTCGTTTGCCTCGCCAATCTGGGCAATGCCGAACTGGTTGCTGTCTCCGCGGATCTCGAGTTCGGCGCTGTTGACGTCGCCTTCCTGCGATACCGCGACCTGATTGGCATTTCCGTCCACAGTGCCGACGATCCGGTTACCCAGCCCGTCCTGGACGAAGCCGAACAGGTTGCCGTCGCCGGTCGCGACATAGCTCAGGTCGTTGCCTTCCCCGGTCTGGCGAATGCGCGACTGGGAGATCCCCACGCCCAGCGCCACCCCGGTGAAGACGCCGGACGTCACCCCGTTGCCGGCACCCGAGAAGGTCAGCCTCGCGGTGTTGTCCAGGGTGCCGGTGTTGGTCTGGCTCAGCTCGCGAATCTGGTTGCCATTGCCGCCGCCCTGGGTCACCGACGCGACGTTCGTGCCGCCGCTCGAGGCGCTGTTGATCTGCGTCGCCGTGTAGACGAGCTGGGAATTGCCAGTCTGGTTGACGGTCAGCTGGTTGCCGAAGCCGGTCTGGTGCGCGCCACTGCCGTCATTGCGCGGGCCGCTGCTGGTGTTGCCCACGCGCGAAGACTGGCCGGTCTGGGTGATGGTGACGTCGTTGGAACCGTCCGCGGCGCCGCCGGTGAAGGTCTGCCGCAAGTTGGAGACGCGTGCCGACCAGCCGCCGTTCTGGGTGATCGTTGCGTTGTTGGAAGAGGTCGTCGCAGACGTGCCGCCATTCTGCTGCACCTCGAAGACGGCCTGGTTGGCACCCGTCTGATCGATTCGCAGATAGTTGGAGTTTCCGATCTGGTCGATGCCAAGACCCGCCTGGTCGCCCGGCGCTCCTGCCCGGTTGATCTGGTTGCGCGGCGGGCTGTTCACGTTCGAGTCATGCGTCTGGTCGATGATCAGCTCGTTGTCGGTGCCGTCCTGCCGGATTCGCTGCGTCGTATGTCCGGCTCTGTTGCCGACGGCTGAACCGTTCGACTGGCCCTGGACGATGGAGGCCGAGTTACCGTCGCCGATCTGGTCGATATAGGCCTCGTTCTCGCCTGCGAGTGCCGCCCCCATGAGAAGTCCGACCGCCGTGGTGGTCGCAAGTGTCAGCTTGAATGTCATCGTGTAACCCCTGTCACGCGGTTGAATGTTGCTCGAAGACGTGGGCCGGGCGGCTTCCCGCCCGGCCGATAGTGCTTACTGCGAGACTGAGAGGCTGTTCGAGCCGCCACCGTTCTGGGTGAACGACGTCACGTTGTTCGACCCGTTCTGCAACACGGCAACCTGGTTTCCATCGGATGCGCCGGCGTTGCCGACGAGGCCGGTGATGGAGTTGCCGCCACCGATCTGAGCAAAGGCGAACTGGTTCAGATTGCCGATGACCTCATAGGTCAGGCTGTTCCCCGTCAGGGCCGAGGACGAGTCCTGAAGAGCCCTGCCCGCCATGAGGAGGCCGCCAGAGCTGCCGGCCAGAGCTCCCGCAGCGCCAGTCAAGCCGTTCGCGCCGTTCGTGTCACCCTGGAAGGTGATGAGGGCCGTGTTGAAGCTGCCAACCTGGCTGATCAGCGCTTCGTTGCCATTGCCGGTCGCCAGGCCCAGCGCATCGTTCAACGTGCCGGACTGGACCACCGCCAGCTCGTTGCTGTCTCCGAGGATCTCGATCTGCCCGTTGTTGGAGTCGCCGGTCTGGTCGAGCGATGCGGTGTTGAGGTTTCCGACCACCGACACCAAGCCCTCGTTCCTGCCGACCTGGTCGACCGCGACGTGGTTCGTGTCGCCGAAGACGTCGGCGAGCACGTTGTTGCCGTAATCGAGACTGGTCACGCCGAGCTGGTCGACGGAAATCGTGTTGGTGTTTCCATCGACGAGAATCTCGGCTTGATTGCCGAACGAGGCGCCGCTGTCCTGGTTCAGAGCCACGACATTGTCGTCGCTGCCGCCGTTCCGGTCGCCGACCAGGATCTGGCCGATATTGGTGCCTCCCGTCTGGCTCATCGTGACGTCGTTGGCGTTGCCGGTCGCCCGCGCCGTCGCCTCGTTGTAATCGCCGGACTGGTCAACGTCGAACTCGTTGTCGTCCCCGATGATCTCGAGCAGCGCGCTGTTGACGGCGCCGTCCTGGTCCAGCGTTGCGTCGTTGGCGTTTCCGACGACGTACACGTCGCTCTGATTGCTGCCGTTCTGGTCGACAGCCAGGTCGTTGTCGTCGCCCTGGACGTCGACGGCCGCCTCATTGTAGCCGATCGCGCCGAGCTGATCGACCGACACCGTATTGCCGTTTCCGTCGACCAGGATCTCGGCTTCATTGCCGAACGAGGAGCCGGTGTCCTGGTTCAGAACCACCAGGTTCTCGTTGCTGGCGCCATCCCGGTCTCCGATCGCGATCCGACCGATATTCGCGTCGCCCGTCTGGCCCACCGCGAACTCGTTGGCGTTGCCGGTCGCCCGAGCCACCGCGTCGTTCCCCGAGCCGGACTGGTCGATGCCGAACTGGTTGCCGTCACCGAGGATGTCGAGCAGCAGGCTGTTGCCGTTGCCTTCCTGCTTGATCAAGCCTTGCGTCACCGAGGACGAGGTGCTGACAAAGGTGCCGAAGCCGGTCGTGCCGTTCGAGTTGCCGACCTGCGACGCTTCCGCGGTGTTGCCATCGCCGACCTGCGACCCGTCGATCGCGTTGCCGTCGCCGTCCTGGCTCATGGCCGTCGCATTGCCCTGGCCGTTCTGGAGCGAGGCGCCGATGCGGTTGCCTGCCCCGGTCTGGCTCAGGTTGGCGTCGTTGCCGCCGCCGGTCTGCGTCACCCCGCCGCTGACGGAGTCAGCGTTGCCGGTGCCGATGATGTTGCCGCCGGCGCCTTCGCTGGTCTGGGTGATCGCCACAGTGTTGGCAGCACCCGAGACATGCGTCTGTGCGATGCCGGTGACGGTGGAGAGCCCATCCACAGGCTCGCCCGAAGCGGTCTGCTGGGTGACGGTCGCGCTGTTGAGCCTCCCCGAGCCGCTTGCGCTGCTCTGGTTGATCTGGTTGACGCGGTTGCCGTCGGAAAGCTGGTCGATGACCAGCACATTGCCGTCGCCTGTCTGGTCGAGGCCGGTGCCGCGGGTACCCACCTGGTTGCGGTTGCCGGCCTGCCCGACATCGAGGTTGTTACCCGAGCCGTTCTGGCTGGCCGCGTCCGTCGCGGTGCCGACTTCGTTCTCGTCGCCGGGACCCTGGACCACCATGCCAGTGTTGCCGCTGCCCGTCTGCGAGACGTTAGCGAAGTTGTCGTCGGCCCAGGCCGGCGCAGACACCAGCGCCATCGCCGTCGCGGCCAGAAGTGTCGAAGCGAAACGTTTGGATGAGAGTAGTGCCGTCTTCTTCATTTTGATTATCCCCAACTAGAGTGAGAGATGTCGATGCCGGTCGCGCCCGGATGCCGGAAGCCGGATTGGAGCGCGGGGGCATCGTCAATTTGTTGAACCTTGGCGTCTGCGACGTGTCGTAAGCCGCGCACACTGCTTGCGGCTTCAAACTGACTCGGACGCACGATGCTTCTGCAAATGGACGCCGGAGCAGGCGAACCTGGCTCCGGCGCCATAAGACCTCTATGGCTTGGCAACTGCCGCCATAGCGGCGCGCGCCTGCTCGACCAGATCGACGCCGATCTTTTCGCTGTACTCTTTCACGACAGGCGCAACGCGTTCGGTCATGGCTGCGAGCGCTTCAGGCGTGGGTTGGGAAATCTCGAAGCCCTTCGCCGCGAGCTCCGCCTCCAATTTCCCTGCCTCCTTGCGAGAAAGATCCCGTTGGAAGGCTGCCGATTCCTTCGCAGCTTCCATGACGGCTGCCTTGTCCTCCTCGGAGAGGCTTCCAAACCATTTCTGGCTCGCGAGAAGAACAAACGGCGTATAGACATGGCCCGTCTTGGTCAGATACTTCTGCACCTCATAGAACCTTGCGGTGTAGATAAGAGCGTACGGCGTCTCCTGGGCATCGACGGCGCCATTTTCGAGCGCGCTGTACAGCTCAGGCCAAGGAAGCGGCGTCGGATTGGTTCCCAAAGCCGTCCAGGTCGCAATGAACAACGGGTTGGGTATGACGCGGATGTTGATCCCTGCCATATCGTCCACCGTTTTGACGGGACGAACCTTGTTGGTCATGTGGCGGAAGCCGTTGTCCCACCACGCCAGACCGACGATGCCGGTCTTTTCCTTCAGCTGTGCAAACAGCTGCTCGCCGACCGCGCCGTCCATGACGGCATCGACCGCGGCGAAGTCCTTGTAGAAAAACGGAAGATCGTAGATCATGAATTGCGGAACGACGCCGACCAGGTTGGGCGTGGGGCCAACCATGATATCGATGAAGCCGGCCTGAACCGACGCCTGCATCTCGGGCTCGCTGCCGAGCACGCCATTTCCGAACGTGTCGATCTTGATGCGCCCGCCCGTCTTCTCTTCCACCAGCTTCGCAAAATAGCGCGAAGCCTGTCCGACCGGATGGTCTTCCGTAGGCACGTAGCCCAGGCGCGGGTTCTGAGCCATGGCCGGAGCGGCGGCCAAGAGCCCTCCCAGCAGCGCCGCAGTCAGAAACAATACTTTCTTCATAGTTCAACCTCCCAAGAATTGGTTCAAAGGAACCAGAATGCAGGAACTGCAACCACTAAGGAACAGGACCGGCGGTACGAGAATGGCCTATTCGGCCAAGACTAACGATATGGCGTCCCTGGCTGCTGAAGCGGACGGTACGCCGCTTCTGCTACGGCGCCGACGAGCCTCCGACGGGCGGTGTGATCAATTCTACGGCCACGATGAACGCGCCCCCGCGAATACACCCGGCCGATGCTCCCCCGCGCCAAAGTCAGGTCAGACCAACGGCCCGCCCTCACGATGAGGACGGGCCACCGGCAACATCAATCAAGCCATCCCTTGCCCGAGATCGGGGGCATCGGTGGGTTGGGCTGGCTGGCAGTCGGCGGCCAGTTATGCGTACCGGTCGGGAAGGGATTGATGGCAATCCGCGTGTCACTCCCCGGACAATAGTTCGCCGCCGAGTGCCACCGGCCGGCCGGGACATAGACAATGTCGCCGGCCTCCGAGACGAAGCCCGGCAGGCCTTCGAGGTTGTATTGGATCTGACCTTCCATGATGAACCAGAATTCACCATAGTTGATGTGCCTGTGTCCGAGCGCCGTGGGGGACTGCATATTGCAGTTGAACGCCTGGCCGCGGATGGCGTTAACGAACAAGCCAGGGGCGGTTACGAACGCGCCGCCCGAGGGCGAAGCAAGGAAATCCCTGAAAGTAGAATTGCCCGTCCCAAGGGCTTCTGCACCCGGATCCTGTCGCGTCAACGCCCAGGTCATCCCCGGCTGCGGCTTAGGCAAGGTTGCCGCCGCCTGCGGGTAAGTGATCTTGGCGTCCGCGGTGAAGACCTCGAAGTGCAAGGACGGCACCGCGCCGACGTTCTTCATCTGGAACTGCGTACGCGCGGGAACCTGGACCATAAAGCCTTTGGTGGCCGTAAACGGCGCCTCGCTCCCGATCGTGAACTCGACCGAACCTTCCCAGACAATGAAGGCCGCGCGGGTATCCGATATGAACATGGCCGGCGACTGATCACCGACCGCCAACTGAACCCATGAAGCCCGCAGGTGCGCGTCGCTGACGATCTCCTGGTGCCAAGTCTTGGACTGATTGGCGGGAGAAATCTTGGCGCGCACGTCGGCTATCGTCGTGTGTGGCTTGTTCGGGGCCTTGTATGGTGCCAGCGCCACCGGCTTTGGCGTCCAGGTGAACACCGTCTGTGCGAGCGCCGCGGTGGACGATACCGCCCCGATCGCCAGCGCGGCCACCACGGCCAATCCGCCTTTCCATAGGTTCATGAGAGTCACTCCTCCGTTTTCTGCTTGACCGATGGTGACACCGCGAATCTGACCGAAACCCCAAGCATCGACCGATCAGAAAAATCCACAATGTGGACGCGATGTCCAACAATGCATATTGGGCAGACTATTAATGGGTTGTCAACGCCTCACCGCGGCGCTTCAGGGCCTGTCGATCGGATGCTTGCCTGTTGGGTTAACGTGCATGGATCATAACGTCCGCTGACAGTGCAGGAGGCCTCGGCGGCTGATCGGAGGCTGTCTAGGGTACGGGTGTGATCGCCGCTCCACTCTGGAACCAGGCGATCACGTTCTGGGCCACGAGGTCCGCCATTGCGGTGCGCGTACTGACCGACGCGGACCCGATATGCGGCAGGATCGTCAGGTTATCGAGCGCCAGCAGGTCTTCGGAGACATTGGGTTCATCCGCGAGCACGTCGAGGCCGGCCGCCGCAATGGCTCCTGTGCGCAGGGCGCCGATCAGTGCATCCTCGTCCACGACGGTTCCGCGGCCTACATTGATGAACACGCCCTCGGGCCCGAGGGCGGACAGCACCTCGGCATTCACGCTGTTTGCGGTCGACGGGTCGCCCGGCACGATGGAGATGAGCACATCGACGGCACTGGCAAGTTCCAGCAGTGAAGGAAAGTAATCATACGCGACCCCCTCCGCCGGGCGCCGGCTGTGATAGGCAACAGGAAGCCCAAACGCTTCAACTCGTCGGGCGATGCAGCGACCGATCCGCCCCATTCCGTAGATGCCGACCCTGCGGTTCCGCAGTGTCAGACGGCTAAGCGGGTAGTCCGATGCTTTCCAGTGGCCCCCGCGAACGAAGGCTGCCGCCCTGGGTATCTCACGCACGACGCTGATAAGGAGCCCCAACGTGAGATCGGCGACCTCCTCGTTCAGGACATCAGGGGTGTTCGTGACGACGATATTCTTGCTTCGTGCGTAGGCAGCATCCACCGCGTCGTAGCCAACGCCGTAGCTGGCGATGATCTCAAGGTTGGGAAGGGCGTCTATGAACTGCCGATCGATTCTGGCGCGACAGGCCACGCCACGAATTGACGCCCGCACCTCCGGGGACAAACGGGCGTGAATGTCACAGTCAGGGGTTTCGACCAGGCTGAAATGCGTTCCGAGCATGCAGCGGGCATGCTCGTGCATCCAGCCTGGTATCAACACGGTGGCGGCGGGTTTCGACAAAGGCTTTCCTTCCGGTTCGGGGTGTCACTGCCGGCACGAATGGCCGCAGGTGAATCAGGGTTTTCGCACGGGAGGCCTTTGGATTGCGCAATGCGCCGATAGTGAGCCGCGGACTTGATTTTGGCTTCGAGTTCGCGGCGGCTGGCCAGTTTCTCCAGCGCAATCGGCATGTCAGCGGTTCCTGTACCACGTCCTCCAAGGTCGCCATCGATGTGACCATAATGTGGTCAACCTGCCCAAAACTTTGATAGGGGCCCGCGACCTCTTTGTCAAGGCGGCGGGAACGCCGCAACCAAAAGGGGGAGCTTGACAAGTGTGCAGTTCCACCCAATGCTTGGGCATATTGTCCATATTATGGACGAAGCGATTCCAAAAAGGTCGCGCGTTCGCATTCACCGGCTGCACGAATGTGCCGAATGCCAGGCGGTGGCTGCAGCGATGCATGTGCGGAATGTCAAGGAGAGTGGCAGCGTGAACAACATAAACTACCTTACAAATATCAATTTCGGGCTTGGAGCGGCCGAGTCACTGGCAGAAATTTTGGGCGAACTCGGCGTGTCCCGCCCTTTGGTGATCAGCGATCACGGCATCAAATCCGCTGGTTTGCTTGAGCGTCCGGTATTCGAGTTCCTGAGAACAGCGCCGATCTTCCTGGACGTTCCCTCCAACCCGACTGAGAGCGCAGTTGCTGCCGGTCTCGCGCTATACAGGCAAGGCGGCTGCGATGGGGTAGTGGCGATTGGCGGAGGCTCTCCGATCGACCTGGCCAAGGGCGTGGCGCTGCTTGCCACGCACGATGGTGAACTTGAGCGTTATGCAGCGATCCTGGGCGGGGTGGCACGCATCACTGGCGCGGTAGCGCCGCTTGTGGCCATCCCGACAACGGCGGGTACGGGGTCCGAAGTTGGACGCGCGGCACTGATTACACTGGATGACGGCCGGAAGCTCGGATTTATCAGCCCGTACCTCATCCCGCGCAGGGCGATCTGTGACCCGGGGTTGACGATGGGGCTCCCCCCGGCTCTGACGGCCTCGACAGGGCTCGACGCACTGTCGCATTGTATCGAGACATATCTTTCCCCCCGCTATAATCCGCCTGCCGAGGCAATTGCCACCGACGGCTTCCAACGGATATGGAAGGCTTTGCCTGTCGCCTACGCAGACGGCGCGAACGCGGAGGCGCGGACCGAACTCATGATGGGTGCCCTCGAAGGGGGCATGACGTTTCAGAAGGGGCTTGGCGCCGTCCATGCGCTTAGCCATGCATTGGGCGGTCTCAAGGAGGCTAAGCTCCATCATGGGACGCTCAACGCCATCCTGATGCCGACCGTCCTTCGGTGGAACGTGGAAGTTCAAGCCGTGGCTCAGAAGGTCGACTACCTCGAGCGCCTGGCGGGACTTGAACATACAACGCTCGCAGATGCACTGGACGGGTTGAACCGTAGTCTTGGCATTACGCCCAGATTGTCCGAACTGGGGGTTCCCCGGCACGTCATCGATTGGGTGTGTGAGCGAGCCATTGCAGACCACAGCCATCCCACAAATCCACGTTCGCTGACCAAGGAAGACTACGCCGCGATCCTTGAGACCGTTTTCTAGGCTGCGAATGCCCTCAAAGGAGGAGCGAGGAGGTAATTCCGTGAGACCGATCGTGATCGTAACGGGCGCAAGCCACGGCATCGGTGCCGCAACGGCGCGGCTGTTCGCCGTTGAAGGCTACGATGTTTGCATAAACTATCTTTCGGACGCTGCCGCTGCATCCGAAGTCGTTGAGCACTGCAAGGCCGCAGGCGCCCGCGCCATCGCGGTACAGGGAGACGTGGGCAAGAGGGAGGACATCGAGGCCCTGTTCAGTGCCTGCGACGATGCACTGGGGCGAGTGACCTGCCTGGTCAATAATGCCGGGATCATTGGGAAAGCCTGCAGAATCGATGAGTTGCAGCCCGCGGTGCTGGAAAACACCTTCAGGACCAACGTCTTCGCCGTCATGTACTGTATACAGGAAGCCGCGAAACGCATGTCCAACCGCAAGGGCGGCAGAGGCGGGACGATTATCAACATGTCTTCGCTCGCCGCCTTCCTCGGCAGCCCGAACGAATATGTGCATTATGCCGCAAGCAAGGGTGCAGTGGAATCCATCTCCATCGGCGCGGGGAAAGAACTGGCGCCGGAGGGCATCCGTGTGAATGCCATACGTGTCGGGACCACCAACACGCGGATACACACACAAGGCGGAAACCCCGAGCGACCAGCCAGGATTGCGGCGGCAACCCCCATGGGGCGCATCGCGGAGCCTGAAGACATCGCGCGCGCGGCCCTGATGCTTGCGTCTCCTGGCGCGGGGTTCATGACAGGCACCCTGATCACGGTGTCCGGGGGGCTCTGATGCTCCGCGGTCGGGATATTCCGCTGGGAGTGCCAGGCTGGCCTGGCACTCCTGCTGAGACCGGTCGCGCCCCATCCACGGGCATTCATTCCAGCTCAATTGCCGCGCGACGCCAGTCAAGCACTCTGTAAGGTGCCTCGTCCGCGTTCGATACAAGTATCAATGCCTCGAAAGATTCGCTGTAGCCGGACCGCAGGGTCGTCCTGAGATCGACGCGCCAGCTCGGTGCCGGCTTCAGTGTGTTGAAGGTCACCCCCGCCAGCGACTGATCGAGTTGCTCGCGCGACAGACGGCCGGCGTGGAAATCCTTGATCGCCTTTCGCACCGACGGCGGCAGGCCAGGAATATCGCCCAGCAGTCCATCATCGAGCGCTTCCAGGCGAACGCCGGCCAATCCGGAGGAGACGGTGACATAGGGTTCGATGGCGATGGCCATGTCGGGCGTTATTCCCGGGAAGGCGGCCAATTCGGAGACCGTCTGAAACAGCTTTGTGTCGTTTCCAGCCTGCTGCGGAGCGGAACCGGCCGGCTGTCCGTTCGCCGGAGTCGGCCGGGCGCGGTGGCCGATGATCTTTGTCGCCAGATCCTCCGCGGTTCCGGGAGCGGCGCCGGCGGCTCGCAACGCGCCAACGATCAGCGGCCGCTCGGCGGTGTTGAGATCGATCCGCAATGCTTCATTTCTCGCAGAGATGGAAGCGACCCCGGCCGGCAGGGTGATCGTGGACGAAATCTGATCGCTCAGCTTGCCCACACTGTCGGGCGGGCCGGCGCGGATCTCGGCCGCGGCCTGCGACAGCCCGGCTTCCGCCAGAATGCGCGCCGACGCCTTGTCTTCCGTGACGCGCACACTGGCCACGACCCCGGTCATCTGCACGCGAAGTATGACGGCAAGGAATCCCAGAAAAATCATGATCCACAGGACGCTGACGAGGATTGCACCTCGCCGGGTCGTTGCCGAGTTCATGCCCACTGCCGCAAGACCCATTTCGGCCCCATGCTTCGCCACGAAAGGTGACGCCACGATCGCGTCGAAATCAAGACTTCGCTCCCCGGCTCAAGCAATGTGATCACCATGCGGCGGGCAGCCACGCCCAGATGATGACCAGTGCCGGCGCGAGGAACGTTCCGAACGGAACGCGCGCCGCGGCACGGAGCGGGCGGCGCAAGCGAACCGCGCGGATGATGCTGAAGATGAAAGCCGCGACCGAAGCAAGCAGGATCTGGGCGCCGACGCCGGCCAGCCCGGCCAAGACGGTGGATACACCGATCAGCTTGATGTCGCCGAAGCCTATGCCGTCGCGGCCGCGCAGCCTCCCATACGCGACGTCGAACAGACACAGCAGGAGCATCAGGACGCCCCCCGGCCCGATGCGCCAGGCCAGCGCGGCGAAATCGCTCGCCTCGAACCACCAGTCGGCGAGCGCGACGACCAAGATGCCGGCCGTGTAGCGGTCAGGAATGAGCAAAGACGCAAGATCATGGACCGCGATTGCCGCGGCCAGAAGGCATAGCGCAAGCGCCGAAGCGACGACGAATGCGGGGCTTCCGATGACAGCCGGCACGGTAGCGGCGGCGAGCGCGACTGCGACGGCGGCGGTAGACCGACGCCGCGCCCTCAGAATCTTCATTCGATCATCGTCTTGGCCGGCCGCCGAAGCGGCACGTTTCTGGATGGCTCGTTCATCAGCCGCAATTGCGACCGCATCTCCTCCGCCACATGTTGCGCATCCATGCCGTCCTTCATGACCTGAGGCCGGATCAGGATGATCAGCTCCGTCCGCGTCGCGGAGTTCTGGTTGCTCCGGAAGGCGTCGCCGATGACGGGCAGATCGCCAAGCACCGGCACACCGTCGCGGCCGCGCTGCTGGCGTTCGCTGATCAGTCCGCCGAGCATCACGGTCTGGCCGCTGGTGACCGATACGGTCGAGCTGACCTTTCGTTGCGATATGGTCGGCGTCAGGGACTGGGCCTGGCTGCGCTGGACCGAGCTGATCTCCTGTTCGATGACGAGGCTGATCGTGCCGTTCCCGGTGATCCGGGGCAGAACCTTCAGGATCACGCCGGTATCGCGGAACTCGACGTTGTTGACGACCGGCGCTTCGGGATCGGTGACGGACTGCGCGGTGCGGGTGACGATCGGTATTTCATCACCGACCTGCAGCAAGGCGGGTTTGTTGTCGAGCACCACTACCGAGGGCGAGGAAAGCACCTTGACCTCGGTAACGCCGCGCAGCGCATCGATGACAACGCGCGGCTCGGTGTCGGGGCCAAGCAGCAGGTTGAAGCCCGGAAGCGTTCGCGACAGCACGGCCTTGCTGGCTTCCTGGAACAGACCGACCGATCCGTGGTTGCCGCCCACGCCGATATCATTGGATTTCAGGAAGAACTGCACGCCATAGCGCAGCTCGTTGGTCAGGGTGACCTCGGCTATCGTCGCTTCGATAGCGACCTGCTCTTGCGGCCGGTCGAGTGCGGTGATCGCCTGTTCGATCAGCCGTTGCTGGTCGGGCCGCCCGTAGATGAGAATGGTGTTGTTTTCGGGGTTCGCGGCGATGCGCACGCCGCTTTGCGACCCACCACCGCCCGGGATAGGCTGGTCGGTTTCGCCAGCGGGGGCCGGCAGGCTATCCGCCATGCGCTGATCCGGCGTCGCAGTGGCCGCCTGCGAACCGTTTGCGCCCTGATTCTGGCCGTCAGCCTGCGAGCCGGGCGGAAACTGCGAGGCCGGGTCTTCTGAAGCCGACGATGCCGGGGCGCCGTTGAATATTTCGTTGACCATCGATGCAAGGCGCCGTGGCTCCAGGTGCTGGACCTTGTACACCCGCAAATTGGAGGCAGACGCGTCGATCCGGTCGAGCCGCTCGATCCAGCTCGCCGCGCGCTGCAACTGGTTGCGCGTCTTCGCCACCACCAGAATCGCATTGCTGCGCTCGATCGGCTCGACCCTGATCGTGTTGCGTCCGCGACCGCCCTCCCCGATGTCGAGCACGCGGGTCAGCTCGGGCATCATGGTGGCCGCGCTGGAATTGTTGACAGGGAAAATGCCGACTGACTGGTCGGCCAGCCAGTCCTGGTCGAAAGAGCGCGCTGCTTCGATCGCCGCAGTCCGCTCCGCCGCCGTCCCCTGGAAGATCAGCGCGTTGCGGCTGGGATCCTCGCGCACCATGCCGGGACGGGCGACGAAGTTTTCGAGCAGCGGCAGGATCGTGCTGGCGGAAACGTTTTTCAGGGGAAACACCGTGACGGCGTAGCCAGGCTGGATGGTGGTGCCCGGATCGAGTTGGGCGGCTCCGAACGCTTCGTTCGCAGGTATCAGCCGCAGACGGTCGCTTTCGCGCATCATGGCCACGCCGCTGCTGTGCAGCGCGGACTCGAACATGGTGAGGATTTCCGCGGCCGGCGTAGGCTTCGACGTCGTGATCGATACCTTGCCCGCGATTCTGGGGTCGAGCGAGTAGCTGATCCCCAGCACCTCGCCCAGCACCGTGCGGGCCGCGACTTTGATCTCGGCCTCCTCGAGGTTGACCTCGAACTTTTCGCCGCTCAGCCGCTCGAGCGACTTGCGCTCGCCGGCAGTCAGCTGCTGTTGGTATCCGTAGTATACTTCACCCTGCCGGTTGTTCTGCGTGCGGCCGAAGCCGAGCCTCGACAGAAAACCGCCGCCGGAAGGTTTGCGCGCACTCAAATCTGCGTTCGCGACCTTGTCCAGGGCATCCGGCCGCGCGGCAACGTCTCCAAGATAATCACCAGTGGAGGTACACGCGGCCACTACCGCCAAGAGGCAGGCCGCCGCGCCTCTGCGAACCCACACGGAACAGGCATTTGGGGCACTGCCTTGCCGACCTACGCTCACCTACACACCCAACCCAAGCCTACGCCCGGCGCCTCGGGAAAGTACCGTTCTATGACGCTTGAAAACCACAAGGCACGCTTTCTGCTTCCCGCTTGGACACCGTACACCTCGTCGACCTCGGTCAGCCCGAGGTAGGTGAAGAACTCGAACTTATGCCGCGATTCGACATGGACCTGCGCCAGCGGCTGCAACTCCTCCCGCGTCAGGGCCCCGCCGACGTCGTCGTTGAGGCCCTGCTCGCATGGGCGGCAAAGCCATCGTCGAATGTTCAGCCTAACTCCTCCACGGTTGGGATTCTCAATGGAACCAGCCCGCTGGCACGGTCACCAATGCCGGGAACAGAACCAGCAGCACGATGAGGACCATCTCGGCCAGAAGGAAAGGCCACACACCTCTCAGGGCCGACCCCATTGAAACTTTGCTGATTCCGCACACCGTGTTGAGGACAGTTCCGACAGGGGGCGTAATCATGCCGACCGCGGCGGTCATGATGAACATGACCCCAAAATAGATCGGGTCGATCCCGGCCGCCGTTACGAGCGGCATGAGGATGGGTACCAGTATGGTGATCGAAGGTGCGAAATCGAGCACCATGCCGATGACAAAGATCGCCAGAACGATCATGGCCATCAGCAGGATCGGCATATCGATGAAAGGACTGAGGAGAGTAACGAGCTGGGCGGGCAGACTGGCGATCGTCATCATGAAGCCGGTGACCACGGAGGCTGCCACCAGCAGCATGATTACTGCCGTCATTCGACCGGCGTCGAGCAGCGCGTCAAAGAGCAGCCGCGGCGTCAGCTCCCGATAAACAACCAGCCCCACGAACAGTGCATAGAAGGCTGCAACGACGCCGGCCTCCGTGGGGGTGAAGATGCCGAACCGCAGTCCGACCAGGATAATCACCGGCAGCATCAACGCCCAACCGGCGGTCAGAATGGCTTTCGGGATGTCCCTGCGCGGGAGTTTGGGCTGGACCGCCGACGTTTCCTTTCTGGAGACGATCCACCAAGTCACCACTAGGCTCAGCCCCATCAGGATCCCTGGCACGATTCCGGCGAGGAATAAGCCGACGATGGAAATGTTTGCGGTGACGCCCAGGATGATGAATCCGACAGAGGGCGGGATCACGGGGGCAATGATGCCCGTCGCCGCCATCAAGCCCGAGGCGCGACTCATGCTGTAGCCCGCATCGCGCATAAGAGGGATCAGCATGACGGCAAGCGTCGCCGTATCCGCGATTGCCGATCCGGAGAGGCTGGCCATCAGCAAGCCCGTGCCGATGACCACGTAACCGAGGCCGCCACGTATGTGACCGAAGAGCGCCAGGGCCACGTTCACGATGCGGCGGGAGAGGCCGCCGGCGTTCATGAGCTCGCCGGCAATGAGAAAGAACGGGATCGCCATCAGCGGATAGCTGTCAGCGCCATTGACCAGCCTCTGCGCCAGAATCTGTGCATCCAGATTTCCCATCAGCATCATCATCGCGACGCCCGACAGCATCAGGGCGAAGGCGATTGGAATCCCGATGCCCATTGCACCGAGGAGTGAACCTATGAAGACCAAGCCGCTCACGGTGTTTTCTCCGAAACTAGCGCGGGGGACACGGCCGGTGGCGGCACATCGATCTCTGCTCCCGACCACGGGGCGGGCAGGATGCCGCGCAGCGAGCGCCACAGATCAAGAAGGAGGATCAGAGCCATCATGATGGCAGCGGTAATACCCGCGGCGTAGATGGCCCCGACGGGAATTCCCGACAGTGCTTGGACGTTGCCCCATTCGATCACGGTGAGTGACCAGCTGCCTTGTGCCAGGAGCCAGCAGCACCAAAGCATCAAGCCATACGAAACAAGAAAGCAGACGAAGCGCGCCCTGCGAGGCAACCGGACCACCAATGAGTCGACGCCGAGATGCGCGCCCTTGGCTAGGGCCACCACGGATCCCATAAAGATGATCCAGACGAGGACCACACGGGAGACTTCAACGGCAAACGGAATGCCTGAGCTGAAGCCGTAGCGTAGCACGACATTTGTAAAGATTAGGATGCTGATGACGGCCATGCCGACGACGACGAAGACGTCAAAAGCCTTGAAAAGCCACTGTAACGGCGTGGTCATAACTGCTCCCAAAAGGTTGTGCGCGCATGCATCGATCCTTGCGGCACTCTGACGAGAATCCGCAGACCGTGAGCAGGGAGCCTCCAGCATGCTGATGGGGTAGAAACACCCAATCGCGTGATGAAGGCCTGTCCTGCTCATCCGGTCGAACAGCGCAGGGGTAAAGCCAACGATCCCTCCAACCAGTAGGAGGTCCCGGGCGAGCTTCCGGTGTCAGACACCTTCCACCACGGCCAGATGTGCCTTGGCATGCTTCTCGCGGGCCTTGATCGCCGTCTGATACTCTGGAGAGTTGTAGCAGGCGAGAGCGGTCTCGTAGTCCCTGAACTCGATGACCGCCAGGCGGTTCGCGTGAGGGCCCTCCATGACCTGGCTCGTTCCCGCGCGAACGACGAAGGACGCCCCGTATTTGTCGAATGCTGCCTTGTTCAAGGCAATGTATTCTTTATAGCCCTCATGGTCCGCGATATCGACCATTGCAACCCAGTATCCTTTTTTGGTCATCTGCTTCCTCTCCCACAGAAATTCCCATACCCTCTCGCGGAAGATACGGACGTCCCGATGCATTCAAATTCGCCACAAGTGCGTTTGCCGTTGATCCTCCTCGATCACACGGCTAGAACCGAAACTACGACGCTGACTACAATATGGACAGCTTGTCCAAAAGCGTGTAGTACCACCATGTTTCGTTGTCAAGCTTGCAAGGAGATGCGCCATGGGCCTAAGTGAGCTCCAGGACGAAGCCGATGAGAGAGCTTCTACTCACGTGCAGGGAG
Organism: Mesorhizobium sp. B264B1B; assembly: GCF_020165765.1. Classification (NCBI taxonomy): domain Bacteria; kingdom Pseudomonadati; phylum Pseudomonadota; class Alphaproteobacteria; order Hyphomicrobiales; family Phyllobacteriaceae; genus Mesorhizobium; species Mesorhizobium sp. B264B1B. The sequence continues at coordinate 7,302 of NZ_JAIUIS010000015.1, read as the reverse complement.
CGGCCTCGTTCTCGAAGTTCATCACGGTGCTGCAGATCATCGCGGATGCCCCTGGAACCTTGGACATTGCCCAACTGACAAAGTGCGCGCCATTTCCCCGGGGGACGGTCTACCGTCTCGTTTCGGCGCTCACGGCGGAGGGACTCATCACACAGTCGGGAGAGGGTGGAACGTTCCGCTTGGGGCCGCGCCTCCTCCAGCTTGCTGCCAAGACCTGGGAGGACTCCGACTTGCGGACGATCGCCAGGGATTTTCTGGTTTCGCTCCGCGACGCAACCGATGAGGCGGTTCACCTTGCGGTGCCCAGCAACAACCGGATGGTCTACATAGACAAGTTGGTGGGCTCCAGCAGGGTTCAGATGAAAACCAGCATTGGCGGCCAGGTTGAACTTCACTCGACATCCGTGGGTAAGGCGTGGCTGTCTGGTCTGCCAGACCAGCGGCTGTTGGAAGTCATCAAGAGCCTGGATCTGAGACGCCATACCGCCAAGACGTTCACGACACCCGAAGCGCTGTTCGATGAGTTGAAGCGGACGCGCGAGCAAGGGTTCGCGTTCGATGACGAGGAGAACGAACCGGATATCCGCTGTCTCGGCAGCCCGATCTTCAATCGTTCGGGGGAACCGATCGGAGCGGTCAGCATCAGCATGCCGGTGTACCGGCACGACGCTCGGCGCCACGAGCTCTGCGCAAGGCTGGTGCGTCAAACGGCGAAACAGATCAGTGGCGAATTGTCCAGGATGGTGTAGCGCCGGGCGCGCCACCGCGTCCATCGCCACCATCGACGTGCCGCTTTAACGGCATCGCTATCATTCGACGCTGAGGAAGATGGCTGATCCAACAGCACCGAAACAGCCTTGGGGTCCGTTCAAGCCAGGTCAGTCCGGAAACCCGGCAGGCAGGCCCGAACGGGCCCACAACAAGCTCGTTGAAGCATGCCTCGAGGACATGCTCGCGGAGTGGGAGGCCAACGTGCCAGCAGCCATTGGCAAGAAGCGAGAGGAAAAGCCAGACGCACACCTCGAAGTCGTCGCTTCGATCCTGCCGCGAGACTTGCCGTACCAGATCGACAAGCGGCAGCCCTTCGTCGATGCCTTCGCCCACCGCTACAACCGTCACAGGCCACACGACGCTCTCGACGAATCAACTGAGCCGAGTATCTCAAGACCTTCAGCGGCGCGCCCCGCAGGCCTCCTCACATGTCTTGAACCAGGACATCCTCCAGGATGACACCAAGCGAACTCACTGTGCCGGAATGGCTGCGACGATCTCAGGCGATAGCCTGGGTGACATTGCTTGGCATGCTCTTCCATATCGCATTTGCTTTCGGACACATCGATGGCCCGACGCATAGAAACGGCTTGCTCTTATCCAGCTTCGAGCGGTCGCTCGCAGGATCCGGAGAAGGGCCCGCGTCGGGGCACCACGACGACAAGTCCCAGGGCCGTTGTGACATATGCATCATCGGCTCCATGGGAGCCGCACTGCCGGCGCCTGCGGCAGTTCATGTCCCTTCCGAGCTCACCTTCTACACGATCGACTGGGTCGCGACTGCGGCGCGCCCGGACACCATAGAACTCTCTTCACACTACGATATCCGCGGCCCTCCGCGAGCTTGAATGGATGGCTGAACTGCCGCTTCTCGCGGTCGCGCCACGCGCCGAAACTTGTGATGGCGGCTAATGACCATATCGATCTGGAGAGACAGAGATGGGATTGCATCACCACACCGGGACGTTGTTTGCCGCTGGCATGTTTATTGTTATTTCGACGGCGCACGCAGAAGAAGATCGTCGAGAGCTTGGACCACATGTTCATGGACACGGGACATTGGCGATCGCTTTCGAGGCCAACAATGTTCAGATGGAGCTCGCTGCCCCTGGCATGGATATTGTCGGGTTTGAGCACGAAGCTGAAACCGCGGAGCAGAAGAGCACCGTCGAGACCGGGCTCGCCGACCTTAAGGAACCCTTGAAGCTCTTCGCGATGCCCGACTCCGCAGGGTGCACCGTCACCTCCGCCGACGTCAAAGTCGTCGCGGAAGAACATGAGGACCACCCTGCTACCGCGGAGGCTGGTGAGGCCGCGGGTTCTGAAGAGCACGGGGCCCATCACACCGAGTTCCGAGCAACTTATGCTCTCGCCTGCGCGGATACTGCCCAGGCCGCGTGGCTCGACTTCCCCTTCTTCGATCGCTTCGCCGGATCCGGGAAACTCGGCGTGACGGTCGTCGATGCCAATGGACAGACCGCTTTCGAGGTGTCCCGCGAGGCGCGCTATCTGGAGAGATGAGATGAACGCGGACGCCGCGACGGACGCCGTGCGCTTGCACGGCGTCGAATACAGGTGGAACGCGCGAGACCCGTTTTGCCTCTCAATCGGCGAGTTCGAAGTTTCCCGCGGTGAGCGTCTTCTGCTGCTTGGCGCATCCGGTAGCGGAAAATCGACGCTCCTCAGCTTGCTGACAGGCATCGCGTTGGCGCAAGCTGGGCGCTTGGAAGTCCTCGGGCAACGGCTTGACGAATTGAGCGGCAGCGGGCGCGATCGGTTTCGGGCGGAACATTTTGGCATCATCTTTCAGATGTTCAATCTTCTTCCCTACGGCGCCGTCATCGACAATGTGCTGTTACCGCTCAGCTTCGCACCGGAACGTCGCGCCCGCGCAAATGCCGCGGGAGGCGCGGAGAGCGAAGCCCGGCGCCTCTTGTCGGCCCTGGGACTTCCGGCGGATATCGGGCAGCAGACGGCGGCCACCCTGAGCGTCGGTCAGCAGCAACGCGTCGCGACGGCGCGGGCGCTCATCGGCTCCCCCGATATTGTTGTCGCCGACGAGCCTACATCGGCTCTCGACGACGATCGGCAGCAGGATTTTCTCGACCTGCTGTTCGGCCAGATCGAGGCCACAAAGGCAACTCTGATCATGGTCAGTCACGACCGCCGCTTGGCGCAGCATTTCACGCGGGCGATCCATCTCAACGACATCCTTACAACGTCGAAAAGCCGAGCCCGGGCATGATTGTCGCACGTCTCGCTCTGCAATCGCTGCGCAACCGCTGGATCACGGTGTTGCTGACGATCCTTTCGATCTCCGTCAGCGTCATGCTTCTGCTCGGTGTCGAGAAAGTCCGCAGTGGCGCGCGAGACAGCTTTGCCGGGACCGTGTCTGGTGCGGATCTGGTCATTGGCGCCCGATCGGGTGCCATGCAGCTCCTTCTCTACTCGGTGTTCCGCATTGGCAACGCGACCAACAATGTCACCTGGCGCAGCTACGAAGACATCGTTTCGCGCCCGCAGGTAGCCTGGGCAATTCCGCTTTCACTTGGCGACAGCCATCGCGGCTTTCGCGTCATCGGGACGACTCCGGATTACTTCGAGCACTTCCAATATCGCGGCGGCCAGGCCTTGACGTTTGCTGCAGGCGCACCCTTTGACGACCTGTTCGATGTCGTCCTCGGCTCGGATGTTGCGAGCCGGCTTGGCTATTCCATCGGCGACAAGATCACTGTCGCGCACGGTGCGGGCTCCCTTGGGCCGCAGCATGACGACCTCCCGTTTCGCGTGTCCGGCATACTGTCACGTACCGGCACGCCGGTGGACAAATCCCTCCATGTCAGTCTTAAGGCTATCGAGGCCATTCATGTCGACTGGCGGTCCGGTTCACGGATCCCGGGACAAGTTACACCGGCCGACCGTCTGCGGCAGATGACCATTGCTCCGAAGGCGGTAACCGCCGCGATCATCGGCTTGAAGTCGCGCCTGCAAGTCATCGGGTTCCAGCGCGGCGTGAACGAGTACAGGGCCGAGCCTCTTTCGGCTGTGCTGCCGGGGGTCGCCTTGCAGGAGATGTGGGGACTGGTCGCCACCGCCGAGACCGCATTGCTTGGCGTCTCCGCGATGGTCGTGGTGACCTCGATGCTCGGCTTGTCGGCAATGATCCTGTCGACGCTCAACGAACGACGGCGTGAGATCGCGATATTGCGCTCGCTGGGGGCAAGACCCGGCACGGTTGCAGGCCTTCTTGTCGGAGAGGCTACCTTGCTGACGGTGGCGGGAATCGCAATCGGTACGGCGGCACTTTATGCGGTCCTGGTGGTGGCCCGCCCGCTTGTTGACAGACAGTTCGGCGTCGACATCGGCATTCAGCCTCCGTCCACGACCGATGCCCTGTTGTTGTTGGCAATATTGATCGGCGGGATGGCCGCCGGGTTCCTGCCGGCCTGTCGCGCCTACAGGATGTCACTCGCAGATGGCATGATGGTGAGAACATGAAGACTTCCGGATTCCTCGGCAACGCGAGGTCGATGTTGCGCTGCATCGCTCTCATCCTGGCCGTTTTGGGCGCGGGCTGCGGCGCGGCATTCAGCGAGGCCGCAACCCAGCTGAAATGGGAGATGCTGATCCCGCCGACAGAACCGCTGGCAAATTTCCCGGACGCACTTCCTTTTGAGCAGCAGGAGGCCCTGAGAAATGTCCTATACTGGAAAGGTCACCCGTCGGGCGAGTTGAGCGAAGAGTTTGCCCTTCAGCGCGACGAAGCCAAAAAAAGGGTCGACGCCGACAGGGAGAAACTTGCAAAGCAAGGCGTCGATCTTGATGCGCTTTACGAACGATACGTCGCCTGGGCTACAGAGATCGAGAGGCGTGGAACCCTCACCGAGAAGAAGTTGGACGGCGCGCAGGTAGCCATCGCCGGCTATCTGCTGCCCCTGGATTTTGATCCGAACGGTACGACGGAGTTCCTACTTGTCCCCTATTTTGGTGCGTGCATCCATGAGCCGCCACCGCCGCCGAACCAGGTGATCTACTTGAAATCCACCGCTCCGTACGCACCTGCGGCCCTGTTCGAGGGCGTGATGATAACCGGTACGATGCGCGTGCAGTCCGAAAGGAAAGACCTCTCCTTTGTGGACGGTTCAAGCGAAGTTGCTTCGGGCTACGTCCTGGAGGGCGACAGCATCGAGCCCTATCAAGGCGAGGGTGGCGGGCAATAGTCCCGCGGAGGCAATGCCAACCGCCAGTCCGCTGGTCGGAGGCAGGCGCGTCCGTGGATGGATGCGCTCAGCGAAACCCGGTGACCCTGAGCACCTCCGCCGGCGAGGTGAGACCTTGCCCTGCCTTCCTGGCACCGTCATGCGCCATCGTGCTCATGCCCCGCTCCAGCGCGAGCGCTTCGATCCTGGAGTGGTCTGCTCCTTGTGAAGCGAGCTCGATGATAGCTTCCTCTAGGACCAGGATCTCGAACACGGCGATGCGGCCTCGATACCCCGTGCCGTTGCAACGGCCGCAGCCCACTGCGTTGAACACTTTCTGGCCTTGGGAGAACCCGACGGCCTGGTAGCGCGAGTCGGAGGAGAAAGTCTCGGCCGAAAGAATTCCTTCCTGCTTGCAGTGATCGCAGAGCCGCCGCAACAGGCGCTGGGAGATGATGCCGCGGACGGCGCCGACCAGCAGATAGGTCTCGACACCCAGGTCGCGCATACGCGTGAAGGCCGCCGCCGCGGTGTTCGCGTGGACGGTGGTGAGAACGAGGTGTCCGGTGAGCGCTGCCTGGACGGCGGCCCGTGCCGTCTCGCCGTCGCGTATCTCGCCGACCAGGATCACGTCGGGGTCCTGTCGCACAAACGTCCGGATCGCGGATGAGAAGGTGATGCCGATCGCCGAGTTGATCTGCGACTGCACGATGCCGGGGATCTGGTACTCGACGGGATCCTCGATGGTCACGATCTTGCGGCCCGGATCGTTTAGCTTCGAGAGCGCGGCGGCGAGCGTCGTCGTCTTGCCGCTGCCGGTCGGGCCGGCGACGGCGATCATTCCATGGGTGTGCTCAAGGAGCCGGTCCAGCGTCTGCCGTTCTTGGTCATCCAGGCCCACGCCCGCGAAATCGAGCAGGACGCTGTCGCGGTGCAGGATGCGCATGACGACGGTCTCGCCATGGATGGAGGAGAGGGTGGCAACGCGCAGTTCGACTTCGCGGTCGCCGATGGGAAGGCGCATCGCACCATCCTGAGGCTTGCGGCGCTCGGTGATGTCGAGGCCGGCGAGAACCTTGATTCGCGACACGATCGCATCGCCCATTTCGTGCGGCGGCGGAGGCATGATCCGCAAGACGCCGTCGATACGGAAACGCATCACGAGCCGTCCGCGCATCGGTTCGAGGTGGATGTCGGTTGCCCTCAGGTCGAGCGCGCGCCGGAAGATGTCGTCGACGACAACCACAACCGGCGCGCCGCTCGCGAGATCCCGCAGGCTTGCGATAGCCGCTTCGGAGGTTGCTCCTTCGCCGGTGGCCTGGGCAACATCCTGGGTGCCGGAAAGGCGTTCCAGGCAGGATTCCAGGTCGGGTGCGGGAACCACGCAGACCTCGACGTCACCGTCGAGAACGGATCGCAGCGCCTCTATCGGGTCTGCGTCTCCGGGGTGGAGAACCCCTATGACGGCGCTCCCGTCAGGCGCCGTGAGCGGCGCGATCCAGTTCTCCACAAGAAATCGGTTTGAGAGATTCTGCGCGACGGGCCTGTAGTCGGCGAGTTGGTGCCGGTCGAGAAGCCGCACGCCATAATAGGACGATAGGAAGCCTGCGAGGGCATCGGCGTCGACGATCTGCGCTTCGATCAGGCGGTGCAGGTCGGAGGCTCGCGAGGCCGTGCTCTCACCGAAAAGGCCCCGCGTAGCCTCTCGGCTCGCCAGTCCGGCATCGGCCATGGACGACAAGAGCGAGTGTAAGTCTGTAAGCCTTGGGTTCATTGAACGTACCTGTCGCACTTGACCCTTGAGCACAATGGACGCCGGCTTGCGCATGCCGAATCCAGCTGTCGGCTTAGTCCGCAGAGCGGTCTGCCTGACGTACGATTCCGGATCCGGCGGTTCCCGGAAAGCTGCGCCAGACCAGAAGGCTGTGCGGTATAGGTGTCAAGAGCCCGTGCCCGTCTACTCCCACCAGACGGTGGACCGGGTGCCACACGAGGTAGCGATTGAGAATCTTTCGCTACACCCACATATCGCCGCCAATATTGCGGAACCCCACTCGACCAAGGCAAGCGTCACGCCCGCCAGCAGCTGGTGGGAAATCGTCATGACCCATGCGACCGTGATGATCGTAGCCGAGGGCCGCTTCGGCCGAGGAAGGATATCTTGGCCGCAAAGGCAGACTGCGCCGCGTTGAAATGAGCAGGCTTGGAGTGGCTGGAGCCCTTCCCGCTTCATCGCCTTGCCGGGCGTATCAATCTCAGTGATCCATGGCCTTGACGATTTCCTCGGTCATCTTCTTGGCGTCGCCGAGCAGCATCATGGTGCCGTCCTTGT